>JBDKID010000032.1:0-63717 GCA_039797295.1 Pseudomonadota bacterium
TGTTTCGATAAAACTTTCGAGGCTCTGGCATTCCATGTGCTGTTTCCATCATCTTCCAATGGGGCGCACACTTTACACGAATTGGATCGGATTCCTATAGCAGGGCAAACGGTATCACTTGCTGCTGGAAAAACGGCTAAACCAACCTTTACTGCTCCAGATGTCACCACCAAAACTGCTTTGACATTCGAGCTAACCATTAAAGACAACAATAATGCAGTCAGCAAAGACGCGGTAACAGTTAGTGTCTTACCGCAAACTGTGGGTGGAACAGGCAAACTCAATGACACTGGTATCACCAAATGTGCAAACGCAACCCAAAACAACCTCCCTTGCCCACAGGCAGGTTTTGCGGGACAAGATGCCGAGTTTGGGCGTGATGCCAACCAAGCCACCAACAACGATGTTGATGGCCATAGAGGCTTCAGCTTCACCAAAATTAGCAGCACAGGGGCAGAACTACCCGCCTCCGCTACCGAATGGTCGTGTGTGAAAGATAATGTCACGGGGTTGATGTGGGAGGTGAAAACCGACGATGGTGGCTTGCATGACAAGGATTGGGGTTACTCATGGTACGAGCCGGACAATACGAAAAACGGTGGCTTTGCAGGCTACCCGAACACTGGCTCTTGCGGCGGCACGAGCCAGTGCGACACCTACGGCTTTGTGCAAGCGGTAAATGCAACAGGTTGGTGCGGTGTGCAAGATTGGCGAATGCCGAGTAAAGAGGAACTACGTTCTATCGTCAGTTATGATCGTTTGTACCCAGCGATTGATACGGCTTATTTTCCCAATACGCTATCGTGGTATTTTTGGTCGGCGTCTCCTAATGTCGACTATGGCAGCAACGCATGGGGCGTCAGCTTCTTCAACGGCAGCGATGGCTGGAACGGTAAGAATAACGCCTTTCAGGTGCGGTTAGTGCGTAGCGGACAGTGATTTTGCTTTTTGGTTATTCATGATGCAAAGAAAAGACATACCTATCTGGCGAGATGCCACCCAATTGCTGCTGGCAGTTGAGCAGGCGGTACGGCATTTCCCACGTTACCACAAGTACACGTTGGGCACGGAAATGCGTCAGCAAGCAATGAAAATTTGCCAATTGGTGAGCCGTTCGTGGCAGGACAAGGCGCGTGCGCCCGAAACTTTGCCACGTTTGGTGCTGGCGGTGGATGACCTGAAAATCCAGCTCCAACTAGGGCGGGAATTACCAGTATTCCGCTACCTCAAAGGCGGATTAAAACGCCGCATTGTTTACCGATTAGTCATTCAACCCGGAGTAGAATTATGTCCAAGCTGATCCCAATAACGTTATTGACGGGTTTGCTGGCGTTGTTGCCGTTAGTGGGTAATGCCCAAGTCTGCAAGACCGACAGTATTCCAGCCACCACACCCAATAGCCAATTGACCGATAACGGCAATGGCACAGTGACTGATAGCAAAACGAGGCTAATGTGGAAGCAGTGCAGTGAGGGTTTAAGCGGCACAGGTTGTGTCGCGGGTGTGGCACAAGCGTTCTCTTGGCAAGGGGCATTGCAACAAGCGCAAATTGTCAACAACAGTGGCGGTTTTGCGGGGTTTACTGATTGGCGGCTACCCAATATCAAGGAATTGAGTTCCATTACTGAAAATCAGTGTTATGCGCCTGCGATTAACCTGACCCGCTTTCCGAACACGTCATCGTCGATTTTTTGGTCGGCGTCTCCTTATGTCGGCTATGGCGGCAGCGCATGGCTCGTCGGCTTCGACTACGGCTACGATAGCTGGTACTATAAGAATAACGCCTTTCAGGTGCGGTTAGTGCGTAGCGGACAGTGATTTTGCTTTTGGCAAAGCCGGACACGTTCCGGCTTTTCTTTGGCTGGAACAGTTGTGGGGCTTACCAAAAGTTCACTTGTAGGTTAACATTGCATCCATGAGAGAAATCCACTTTTACAAAACGCCATCCGGTGAATCGCCGATAGAGGAATTCTTGGACAGCCTTACCAGCAAGCAAGCCCAAAAAGTTACATGGGTCATGCAACTGATTGAGGAAATTGAACAAGTTCCCGTAACCTACCTGAAAAAACTAGTCAATACCGATGACATTTGGGAAATCCGCGCCCAGCAAGGCAACAATATTTTCAGACTGCTGGGGTTCTTTGACGGTGGAAAACTCATCGTTCTGACCAACGGTTTCCAAAAGAAAACGCAGAAGACACCCAAAGCTGAGATTGTCTTGGCAGAGGAGCGTAAAAAAGACTATTTGGAGAAAAAAGCATGAGCGACTTACAAAAATACATCAGCAAACGTCAGCAACGCGATGTCAACTTCTCAGACAATTTCGACAAGGGCTACCAATCCTTCAAAATTGGTGTTTTGCTACGGCAAGCGAGAGAAGCAGCGGGCATTACCCAAGAAGCGATTGCGGAACGCCTGAATACCCAAAAATCAGCCATATCCAGAATGGAAAACCACGCAGAAGACGTGAAACTTTCCACGCTGGAAAAATTCGCACACTCACTGGGTAAGCGTTTGGAAATTCGTATTTGCTGATATTCTCTCACAGCAGCGGTATCAACGATGAGTTACGGAAGGAAGGTTTACTCAATGGCTAAGAAGTTTTCTGAATTAGCAACCAAAATGCCCCCTGAAGCACTCGCTCAGGCAGTTAGTCGATGATTTTCTGGCAGATGTAGCATACTGGGAGCAAACGCATGAACACCGTCACGATTGAAGTAGCATCACTGGATAAAACCCGTGAACGCTTGTTGGCTGCTTTTGATGGTCAGACGCAGGGCAATTTCATCACGTTCCCTACGCCTGAAACCCTCTGGAAAACCTTTACCCCCAAACGCTGGGATGTGATCCGTACCTTGTCTGGTGCTGGGGCAATCGCTCTGCGTGAATTAGCACGACGTTTAGGGCGTGATGTTCGTGCTGTCCATGCCGATACTCACGCCTTACTTGCCTGTGGCATCTTGAACAAAACGGCTGATGGTAAAATCGAATTTCCCTACGATGCTGTCCATGTTGATTTTGTGATGACCAAAGCAGCTTAATAGATTGGTCGGCTGACAGCCGCATTATCCAAACCAATAGTGTTTGATGGAAAGGGAGAAGCCGGACACGTTCCGGCTTTTCTTTGGGTAATAGCCAATGTCATCTTGAGCAATACTTAAACGCAATAGCATGTCGGACATGAAGACTCGACAGGGTGAACCGCGTAAGTGGGCGTGTAATGCCGCGAATAGGTTGCCAGCGATGAGATTATGTCGCCGACTTGCGCCCGCCATTGCGTGAATTTCACCACCAATGTATTCGTGTTTGATTTCGCTGTTGCTTTCCAATACTAAAAAATCATCGAAAGATAAAGCATTTTGGCTATACGCTGCGTAACCCATTATCGTGCTTCCTACGAGTTGCGAGATTTGAGTTTAACACGCTTTCTAGCTCACCTCATTGCTGGGCAAAGTGTTAAACGCCTGTTTGCCTCGTGTGAGTTTGTACCACACTGCGTACAAGGCAGGCAGGAATAGCAGCGTTAGCAGGGTAGCGACCAATAGTCCGCCCATGATTGCCACCGCCATTGGGCCAAAGAAGACGCTTTCGGAGAGTGGGATCATGGCTAAAATCGCAGCGAGCGCGGTCAGCATAATCGGGCGAAAACGCCGCACGGCGGCTTCGATCACGGCTTCACGCGGGACATGCCCATCTTCAATATTGCGTTCGATTTGATCCAGCAAAATCACTGAATTGCGCATAATCATGCCCGATAGTGCAATCGTGCCGAGTAGAGCCACGAAGCCGAACGGACGATCAAACAGCAGCAGGAAAATCGCCACGCCAATCAAGCCAAACGGTGCGGTGAGTACCACCATGATCACGCGCTGGAAGCTTTGTAACTGCATCATGAGCAGCGTCAGTACCGCGATAATGAACAGTGGGAATCCTGCCCCGATGGATTCATTCCCTTTGGCACTTTCTTCCACCGCGCCGCCTGTTTCCAAACGATAACCCAGCGGTAATTTGGCGCGAATGTCCGTCAAGCGTGCTTCGACTTCTGCGGTAACGGTGGGGGCTTGGATATTGGCGTAAATATCACCGCGTACCGTCATGGTGCGTACCCGATTGCGATGCCAGATAATGCCTTCTTCTTGGGTGTAATCCAGTGTGGCGAATTGCGATAACGGTACGGTTTTGCCGCTGGAGGTTGGCACATTGACGCCCGCCAGTCGTGAAACGAGATCACGTTCGTCTGCTGTACCGCGCAGCAAAATGGGAATGGTTTGGTCTTTTTCGCGGAATTCGCCAATGGTTGTGCCTTGCAACGCGCTTTGCAGTAATTGCGACAGGGTGCTTTGCGTGACACCCAAACTAATCGCTTTCGCCGTGTCGATTTTCAGTTGAATGGCTTTGCTGCGTTCGTTCCAATCCAAATGCACGTTCACCAAATACGGGTTAGCACGCATGGCAGCAGCAACTTGTTCACCGATGTCGCGCAGTTTCCACAAATCATTACCCGACACGCGGAACTGCACGGGATAACCCACGGGTGGACCATTTTCCAAGCGAATCACCCGCCCACGCGCTAAGGCAAATTGCGGGTTATTGTCGACCAAATCAATTAATTTGGTGCGTAAGGCTTCCCGATCCTGAATGCTTTTGGTGGTAATCACGAATTGCGCGAAACTGGCAGCGGGTAATTGTTGATCCAATGGCAAATAAAAGCGCGGCGAACCATTACCCGTGTACGCGGCGAAATTATCAATGTGGTTTTGCTGGGTTTTGAGGTAAGTCTCTAATTGTGCGACTTCTTGTTGCGTGGCTTGCAGCGATGAGCCTTCCGGCAGCTTTAAATCCACAATCAATTCCAAGCGCGTGGAATCGGGGAAGAATTGTTTCTGCACGAATTGGAACAAGTTCAGCGAGCCAATAAACGCGGCAATGGTCAGCACAATGACAATGAGCGGGTAATTCACGCAGGTTTTAATCAGGGCGCGAAACCAACGATAGAAACCTTCGGCAAGGTGGTGTTGCGCATCCAAAAATGGTTTGAGTAGCCGTGCAAAACCCGTCTTTTTCTCGTTCGGGTCGTGTGCAACATGTTCGGGCAGGATTTTAAAACCCAAATACGGAATGACAATTACCGCCGCACACCACGAAATCATCAGCGCGATGCTAACCACTTGGAAGATGGAGCGCGTGTATTCCCCCACCGAAGATTGCGCGGTGGCAATGGGTAAAAATCCGGCGGCTGTCACTAAAGTTCCCGTGAGCATGGGGAACGCGGTGGTGGTGTAGGCAAAACTGGCGGCTTTCACCCGATCCCAGCCTTCTTCCATTTTCACCACCATCATTTCAATGGCAATAATTGCATCATCGACCAATAAGCCCAAAGCTAACACCAATGAGCCGAGTGAAATTTTATGCAAACCAATGCCAAACCACTGCATGACCATGAAAGTCGCGGCGAGTACCAATGGAATCGACAAAGCCACTACCGTTCCCGCCCGCACACCGAGGCTGAAAAAGCTCACGGCTAGGACAATCACCACTGCTTCCAATACCGTGTGCATGAATTCACTCACGGAACGGGTCACGGCTAACGGCTGATCATTAACGCGGTGTAATTCCATGCCGACGGGTAACTGGTTTTGAATCGTTACCAACGACGCATCCAAGGCTTTGCCCAACGCAATAATGTCGCCGCCTTTGCGCATTGCCACACCAATCCCCAAGGCATCTTCGCCTTGATAACGGAAGGTGGAATGCGCAGGGTCAATGAAACCGCGTTTGACTTCGGCAACTTCGCGCAAGCGAATGGTGCGGTCGCCAATGTTAATCGGCAGGTTACGAATGTCATCGAGATTACTGAACACACCTTGGGGGCGCACATAAATGCGGTCAGCGTTGGTATTGTACGCACCAACGGCGGTAATGGTGTTTTGCGCTTGCAACACGCTGATTAACTGTTGAACGCTAAAGCCCAAATTCGCCAGCTTGCTATTGGAAAGCTCAATGTAAACGCGCTCGTCTTGTTCGCCAATGGTGATGATTTTGGTAACGTCTTTGACACGCAGTAATTCTTTACGAATGTCATCCGCTGCGTCGCGTAATTGGGTGTAACTGAAACCATCGCCGGTCAGTGCGAAAATATTGCCGTAAGTATCGCCAAATTCATCATTGTAATACGGCCCTTGCACGCCTTGTGGCAAAGTACGTGCGATATTTTCGGTACGTTTGCGAATGTCGTAAAACATATCCGGCATGGCACTTGATGGTGCATTGTCTTTTGCCGTGACGAAAATATTGGTTTCGCCGGGGCGGGAAAAGCTTTTTACCGTGTCGACGTAATCGGTTTCTAACACCGTTTTTTCAATGCGATCCGCGACTTGGGTTTCGATTTGTTCGGCAGTTGCACCCGGCCAATAGGCTTGAATCAGCATGACTTTGAAGGTAAATGGCGGGTCTTCGGATTGCCCTAATTTGCCGTAAGACATGACCCCTAAACACAACACCATGACCATGACATACAGGACAAAATTGCGGTGGCGCAATGCCCATTCGGATAAGTTAAAACCGTTCATGATCCCGCCTTGCCGTCGTAAGGAACGGGATTAATGGTTTGCCCTGCACTGATTTTGTGGATACCCGCCGCGATAATGGTTGTACCGCTTGCTAAACCGCTGACATTCACGCCATCGGTTTGGTAAGCCACCACCGTAACGGGTTGCAATTGCACTTTATTATTTTGCACGATCCACACGGCGGCATTTTGCCCTTGTTGGAATAAGGCCGTCGCGGGAATCCAGCGGTTAGGCTGTTCGGTAGCGGTTGGCGTGTTGGGAATACTCACATCCGCCGTCACGCCTAAACGCAAGTCAGCGGGCGGATTTACCAAGCGAATCCTTACCAAAAAGCTGCGCGTGGTATCGGTGGAAGGTGAGACTTCGCGCACCCGACCTTGGAACGTCGTATCCGCTTGCGACCACAATTTCACCGTAACCAAGGTATCGTTGGCTAAGGTTTTGGCGGTGCTTTCCCCCACCCGAATTTGCACTTCGCGTTCGCCGTTATAAGCAATGTGCGCAATTGCTTGTCCGGCAGCGACAACTTGCCCCGCTTCGGCATTCACGGCGGTAATGATTCCGGCTTTGTCGCTGTGTAATGCGGTGTAACTGGCTTGGTTTTGGGCAATATCCAACTGCGCTTGTGCGGCTTTGACATTGGCTTGCGCGGTGTTATAGCGATTCACATACGTTTCTACGGCGGCTTTGCTAAGGAAGTTTTTCTCAAATAACGCATTATTGCGGTCGAGTTCGGCTTTAGCAGTGTCTTGTTCGGAAATTGCCGCTCGCACATTGGCTTGCGCGGCTTGGATATTGAGTTTGAGATCAGCGGTATCGAGTGTGGCGAGGGTTTGTCCGGCTTTTACCGCATCACCGCTATCCACGCTGCGTTGCATGAGTTTACCTGCAACCCGAAAAGCTAAATCGGCTTCGTAGCGTGCTTTGATTTCGCCGGAATAACTAACGGCATGGTCAAGTGTGGCAGTTTGATCGGTGACTTGCCAAACTTGTGCAGGGCGAATCACCGCAGCGGGAACAGCGGTTTCTTTACAGGCCGTGAGCGATTGGCACAGCAAGAGTACCAAACAGATAGCGAAGAACTTAGGCATCGGGAATCTCCGTGGTTAATGCGCCGCGCCATAAGGCATTCAAGGCAGTTTCCAACATAACGAGAAAATCTTCGGTACAAGCGCACAATAATTCGCGCTCTTTCATCAGTTCTTTCAACGGGGTGGGGCGTAATAATTGCCAAAGCCCCAAAATCATCGCGTAGCTTTGCAGCATGAGGTTAACGGTGAGGTTGGGGAAATGTGCTTGCAATTGCGCCACGACAGCCGATAGGCGGTTGATGGTGCGTTCTTCAAAAGCGTAACCCACGTCTAACGGGATTTGCCGTTCCATCATGCCGTGACACAACGTTGCCATTGGCAGAAATGCGGGGGTTTCGGCGAGGAAATCACGGGTAACGAGGAACATGTCCTCAATAAGCATGGGTTTGCCACACTGACTGTGCGTCATCATGCGTTGGAAAAAATCGTCGACATGACGTTCGTGAATCGCTAACAGCAGCTCTTCTTTGCTGCGGAAATACAAATACACCGTGCCTTTCGCAAGCCCAGCAGCAGCGGCGATTTCCGCGACATTTGCCATGCGTTCTGGCTGTGATAACCACAATTTTTCAGCAGCATCTAAGATTGCTTCACGACGCAGTTCTTTATCTTCTGGGTTAATGGCACGAGTTTGCATGTTAAATGACTGCTGGTCAGTTACGGAAGTTTATTCTAAATGACCAGCAGTCAGTTGTCTAGTAACGCACAATTAATGTGCCGACTCGCGCTTACCAAACAGCTTGCGGAAGCCGCGCAAAACATCATCGACAAAGGTAAACACCACCGGAACGATTAGCAAACTGAGGAGCGTGGAAGCGACCAAACCACCGATCACCACGATTGCCATTGGCGCACGGAAACTAGGGTCAACGCCTAAACCCAAAGCGGTGGGTAACATCCCCGCGCCCATTGCAATCGTGGTCATGACAATCGGGCGGGCGCGTTTGTGGCAGGCATCAACGAGGGCTTCAAAGCGTGGTAATCCGTGTTCGTGTAAGGCGAGCATGGCGTAATCGACCAGCAAGATCGAGTTCTTCGTCACGATGCCCATCAACATGAGTAAGCCAATGACTGATGGCATGGAAAGGCTATTGTGCGTGACTAACAAGGCGAGTAATGCGCCACCGATGGCTAACGGTAATGCCGCCAAAATCGTCAGCGGTTGCAAGAAATCGTGCAGCAGCAGTACCAACACAATGTAAATGCACAAAATCCCGATGAGCATGGCTGTGCCGAAACTGCCGAATAATTCCGCCATTGTTTCCGCATCGCCAATGTTTTGCCGTGCTACGCCCGCAGGCAGGTTTTGAATGCTGGGTAATTGATCCACTTTCGCCAATACATCGCCCAACGATTGCCCGTTTAATTCCACATCAAACGTCACATTACGCTTGCGGTCAAAGCGGTCGATTTGCGCGGGGCCACTACCCATTTGCACATTGGCAACGCTGGCAATGCTCACCATGCCGTTGTTACTGGGGATTTTCAGTTGTTGGATTTGCGCTAAATCTTCGCGGAAACTTTTATCGAAACGCACCCGAATCGGGATTTGGCGTTGCGGTAAATTCAGCTTGGGTAATTGCGTGGCAAAGTCCCCACTGGTTGCCATTTGAATAGTGCTAGCTAGAGAGACGGCTGTGACACCCCTGTCAGCCGCGCGGGCAACATCGGGTTTAATCTGGATTTCGGGGCGTTGCAAACTCGCGCTGGAAGTAATATTGCCAATGCCCGTCAAGGTGCGTAAATCACGGGTAACAGCGTTAGTAGCGGTTTGTAAAGCATTGCCGTCTTGGCTGGCGAGCACAATCTGCATCTTTTCGCCGCCTAAACCCACCGTTACGCGTGCTCCGGCTACGTTTTGTAAGCGTTGCCGAATGTCCGCTTCGATAGCACTTTGTGTGCGCGTGCGTTCTTCGCGGTGTTTGAGCATGATGTTCAACGTGGCTTTACGGGTTTCAGTACTTGCCCCCATTGCGAATGGTCCGCCATCCCCGCTGAAATAGCCTACTGTGGTAAAGACTTGGGTGATTTCAGGAATCTGTTTGAGGATTTCCCGCGCCTGTTCTGCGGTTTGGTAGGTTGCTTCTAGGGTTGTACCCGGTTGCAATTCTAACTTCGCAGCGGTTTGAATGGAGTTATCCGGCGGAATAAAACCTGTGGGTAATAATGGCACGATCATTAACGAGCCAATAAAAATCGCTATGGCGACAAGCGCGGTAATGAAACGATGCTTCAAACACCAACGCACCACGTCTAAATAATGCCGCATGAACCAGCCATCTTGAGCGGTTACTTTAGGGTGCGCTTTCAGCACATAGGCCGCCATCATGGGCGTGAGTAAGCGTGCCACGACTAGCGAGAAGAAAATCGCTACGGCAGCGGTAATGCCGAATGGTTCAAAGAATTTCCCCGCAACACCACCCATGAAGGCCGTAGGCAAAAACACCGCAATCAATGTAAAGGTGGTCGCAATCACTGCCAGACCGATTTCATCGGCAGCTTCCATCGCGGCTTGAAACGGGGTTTTGCCCATGCGTAAATGGCGTTCAATGTTTTCCACTTCCACAATCGCATCGTCGACTAATACCCCGACTACCAAGGCCATTGACAGCAAAGTCAGCAGGTTTAGCGAATAGCCGAAGTAATACATGACGGCAAAAGTGGGAATGATTGCCAGTGGCAAAGCGGTGGCTGATACCAAGGTCGCTCGCCAGTCGCGCAAGAAGATCAACACCACCAAAATGGCGAGGAATGCGCCTTCATACAATAACGTCATTGAACCGTCGTAGTTTTCCTGAATCGGCGTGACGGTATCGTAGGCTTCGGTAATGGTAACGAAGGGGTAGTCTTTTTGCAGTTGGGTAATGGTATTGCGGGTGGTGGCGGCAACCGCGACTTCGCTTGAACCTTTGGTGCGCGTTACCTGAAAACCGATAACTTTTTTACCATCCAATAAGGCGTAAGTGGAACGTTCGGCAATGCCATCGTTAACATGCGCGACTTGATCCAAGCGGATTTGTCGACCATCCGGTAAGGGAATCTGTAAGGCGGCGATTTCTTCGGTTGTTTGTACCGCGCCCAAAGTGCGGATGGATTGCACCGCGCCACCCACGTCACCGCGTCCGCCCGATGCATCTTTTTGGACATTTTTCAACGCGCTGGAAATGGTGCTCGCGGTTACGCCCAAACCTGCCATGAGGACGGGATCCAGATCGACATGCACTTCACGATTCACGCCGCCCAAACGCGCCACGCGCCCCACGCCTTTGGTGGCGAGTAAGGCTTTAGCAATTTCATTATCCACAAACCACGATAATGCTTTTTCATCGAGTCTGTCGGAAGTAACGGTAAAGGTAATGATTGGGCTACCCGCCGTATTGATTTTCGACACCACAGGGTCGGTCATGTCGGCGGGCAAATCGGCACGGATACTGTCCACTGCATTGCGCACTTCGCTTTGCGCGACTTCATTATCCTTATCGATATTGAATTCCACGCTCACCGTTGCCGCGCCATCGGTTAGATTCGCGTAAATGTGTTTGAGTCCGGGCAAGGCAGCGACAGAATCCTCAATTTTACGCACCACCTCGGTTTCAAGCTGTGTCGGTGATGCACCTTCCAAACCTACCGTGACGGAAATAATCGGCAATTCAATGTCGGGAAACTGCTGAATTCCCAATGCTCTAAAGCCGCCAATGCCAATAAAGGTCAGCAGCGCGAACAACAAAATCGCCGGAACAGGATTACGGATCGACCAAGCAGATATATTCATAACACCCCGCGCACAAAAAAGTGGTGCAGACTTGGCGAGCTAATGACCGCCAGTCAGTTATTTTGCGAAAGAGTAGATGAGCCGCACGAAGTTGTCTAGTTTCAAAGGCAAAGGTGGGGTTTGATGTGTTTGATCATTGAGTCAGCCACTGTTTCACGTCGTTGTTGTCAACACGTTCGTATAAATCCGCCACGCTTACCGTAACGCCGATGGATTCCAGTTCAATGTCTTGTCCAAGGTAGTAATACACCGATTGCCAGTTGGTGCTGCGGCGTTGCACTTCGACTTCGGCAATGTCTTGTTCGATCAAAATGTATTCTTGCAAGCTGGGTAAGGCGAGGTATTCGTAACGTTTTTCGGTTTTGTCTTTGCGGCGGGTGTGGCTGGATAGCACTTCGACAATCAGTACCGGATTTTCACGCACATAAGCGTCTTGGGATGCGTCATCATTGCACACCACCGTTAAATCGGGGTAACGAAACCGATCATGTGCGGTTTTAACCAACATATCGCTGGAAAGCGGTTCGCACGGTTGCCCCTTTAAAGCATTCCACAACAGGGCGAGAAAATTGCGCGTAATGCGGTTGTGATTAATGCTTGCTCCCGCCATTGCATACACACGCCCCGCGATGTATTCGTACTTATCAGCACTGACTTTTTCACCCGCCAGATAATCCGCGACGCTAATAAAGTCTAATCGTTGTGCTAATGGCGGCATGGAAATCCTCCCAAATCGGCGTAATGTTGAGCTTACACATATCGCCGTGTATCTTTCAAGAATACACGGCTATTGAGCGTATGTTACTAGGGTTAGTGTGCTACAACCGCTTTCTTGCCAAACAGTTTACGGAAACCACGCAAAATATCGTCGATAACGGTAAACACGGCGGGGATTACTAACAAGCTGAGGAAGGTGGAGGCAATCAAGCCGCCGATCACGACGATTGCCATCGGTTGGCGGAAACTGGGGTCAGCCGCTAAACCGAGTGCGGTGGGCATCATGCCCGCACCCATTGCAATCGTGGTCATGACAATCGGGCGAGCGCGTTTGTGGCAAGCATCGAGTAAGGCTTCGACACGTCCTTTTTGGTCACGTTCCCGCGCCATCACCGCGTAATCCACCAATAAAATCGAGTTTTTGGTGACAATCCCCATCAACATCAGCAAGCCGATCACAGCTGGCATGGAAAAGCTGCTGCCCGTTACCAATAACGCCACGAACGCACCACCAACCGACAAGGGCAAGGCTGCCAGTATCGTAATCGGTTGCAAAAAGTCGTGGAATAACAGCACTAACACAATGTAAATCAGCATGACACCAATAAGCATTGCGCCGCCAAAACCGCCGAACAGTTCCGCCATGCGTTCGGCATCACCCGAACTTTGGCGTTCGACCCCCGGTGGTAAGGCTTGCAACGATGGTAATTTATCCACTAATGCCGTGACTTGTCCGACGGGTAAGCCATTCAGTTCCACATCAATGCTGACATTGCGCATTCGGTCGTAACGGTCTAAGCGTGCGGGACCACTGCCGAGACCAATATCCGCGACGGCTGCCAGTGGCACAGAGCCATTACGCCCCGGAATTTGTAATTGGCGAATCGTGTCCAAATTCGCCCGCACGCTGTCTTCAAACTGCACGCGAATCGGGATTTGGCGTTGCGGCAGATTGAGCTTGGCTAAGCGCGTGGAAAAATCGCCATTGGTAGCGACGCGCACTACACTGCCCAAGGCTTCGGTGCTCACACCCAATTCGGCAGCACGTGCGTAATTTGGGGTAATGTGAATTTCGGGGCGTTGCAAACTCGCGCCGGAAACCACGTTACCAATGTTCGGCAAGGTGCGTAAATCGCGTTCCGCGCGTTGTGCCGCGCTGAGTAATAAACCGCCGTCATCGCTGGCGAGTACCACTTGCATTTTGTCGCCCGAACCGCCCGAACCCACGGTGAAACGTACCCCCGGTAACACACTGAGGGTCTTACGAATGTCGGCTTCGACTTCGGTTTGCTTGCGCGAACGTTCATCGCGGGTGGTGAGTTGCAAGGTGAGGGTGGCTTTGCGCACATCCGTACCACCGCTGTCTTGCACCGGACCACTGCTCACGCCGCCGCCCGAGCCGACAACCGTAAAGACTTTTTTCACGTCGGGTAAGGTGGCCACCAACTTCCGCGCTTGTTCGGCAATGGCGTAAGTTTCTGCCAAGGTTGTACCCGGTTGCATTTCCAAAGCGGCAGATGTCAGAGCGGTATCAGCAGGTGGTACGAAACCTTTCGGCAGTAATGGCACGATTTGCAACGAGGCAACAAAGATGGCAATCGCGCCAAACAGTGTAATAAAGCGGTATTGCAAACACCACGCCGCGCTTTTCATGTACAAGCGCATGAAGAAACCGTCTTTTTGCGGCTTTTCAGGGTGTGCTTTCAAAAAATACGCCGCCATCATCGGCGTGAGTAGCCGCGCGACTGCCAGCGAAAATACCACCGATACCGCCGCCGTAATGCCGAACGATTTGAAGAATTTTCCCGGTACGCCGCCCATGAAGGCAGTGGGTAAGAATACCGCGACCAAGGTAAACGTGGTGGCAATAACGGCTAAACCGATTTCGTCGGCGGCTTCCATTGCCGCTTGGTACGGGGTTTTGCCCATGCGTAAGTGGCGTTCAATGTTTTCTACTTCCACAATCGCATCGTCGACCAACACCCCGACCACCAGCGCGAGTGCCAAAAGCGTCAGAATGTTCAGCGAGAAGCCGAAGTATTGCATTGCCATGAACGTTGGAATGATTGCCAATGGCAAAGCAGCGGCGGAAACCAAGGTCGCCCGCACATCGCGCAAGAAGATCAATACCACAAGAATGGCGAGTGCCGCCCCTTCGTAGAGCAAATGCATCGAGCCTTCGTAGTTGGCGTGAATGCGTTCAATGGTGTTGTAGGCTTCGGCAATCTTAACCTGCGGATGCGCCGTCGCGAATTTCGCCAGCATGGTGCGCACGCCTTCCACCACATCGATTTCACTTGCGCCGCGCACACGGGTAATTTGGAAACCGACCACCGATTTGCCATTTAACAACGCGTGGGTGGAACGTTCGGCAATCGTATCGTTGATTTTAGCGATTTGATCCAAACGCACATGCCCACCGCTTGCCAGTGGAATTTCAATCGCGCCGAGTTCTTCGGCAGTGTGGACGCGCCCCAAGGTACGCACGGATTGAATCCCGCCACTAATGTCGCCGCGTCCGCCCGGTGCATCTTGCTGCATTTGCCCCAAACGGTTGGAAACGTCTGCCGCCGTCACACCCAAACCGGACATGAGAACGTGGTCGAGATCAAGGCGGATTTCGCGATCCACCCCGCCGACGCGCGACACTTTGCCCACGCCTTTGACCGCCATGAGCACGCGGGTAATGTCGTTATCCACGAACCATGACAGGGCTTCTTCGTCCATGCTGTCGGAAGCCACGGTAAACGTGACTAACGCGCCGCCCGCTGTGGTCACTTTCGACACCACGGGGTCATTCATTTGTGTGGGTAAATTGGCACGAATGGTATCCACGGCATTACGCACTTCGTTCAGCGCGACTTCGGTGTCTTTGTCGATGTCGAATTCGGTGGCAATGCTGGCGGAACTGTCGGTCAAGGTGGTGCGAATGTGTTTCACACCATTGATGGTGGCTAATTGGTTTTCGATTTTACGCGCGACTTCGCTTTCGAGCTGTTCGGGGTCTGCACCTTCTAGGCTGGCATTCACCGTAATGGTCGGCAAATCAATGTCAGGGAAGTTTTGAATCCCCAACGCGCGAAAGCCTTTCAGCCCCAAAAACGTTAGCAGGGCAAACAGCAAAATTGCCGGAACAGGGTTACGAATCGACCATGCGGATACATTCACGGTGATTTTCCTGCTACTGGTGTCACTGGTGTAGCTTCGACCACTTGCACGGTATCGCCATCATTGAGGAACGCGCCGCCCGTTACCACAACTCGCGCTTGATCCGAAATGCCTTCAGTAATTTCCACGCTGTCTTGCATCCGCCGTCCGGTTTTCACGGGGCGTTGTGCCACGCGATTATCGGTAAGCACTTCAAACACATAGGTGTTGCCATCGCGTAAAATCACCGCTGTTTGTGGCACGGTTAAGGCTTTCGCCGCACCCGTGAAAATTTCACCTTGCGCAAACATGCCCGCTTTGGCTGGGCTATCGCTGGGCAGGGTGACGTAAGCGGTCATATTGCGCGTATTCGCATCCACCGTCGGGGCAATCATGCGTACTTCGCCTTTGACTTTTTCGCCCGTGGGTAAGTTAAGTTGCGCTGCTTGTCCGGCTTGTACCAAAGCGGCATCGTGTCCGGGGATTTCGGCTTTCCATTCAATGCGGTTTTTGCGTACCATGCGGAATAATTCCGTGCCTGTTTGTACCACCGAACCCAAAGTCGCGCTGCGGGCAGCAATCACGCCATCGTCAACCGCAACAATGCGCGTTTGTTTGAGGCGGATTTCCTCGCCTTTGAGTACCGCTTGTTGTGCTTGCAGATTGGCTTGCGCGGTGGTTTCGCTGGTGAGGTATTGGTCGATTTGTTGCGCGGGTAATGCGCCTGTGGATTTCAACGAACGCGCCCGATTGGCATTGAGTTTGGCTTCTTCCAAGCTGGCTTGCGCTTGCGCGACACCCGCTTTGGCTTTGGCGAGATCGGCTTCGACCGCTTCGGTGGCTAAGGTTGCCAGTTCCTGACCGCGTTTGATTTTATCGCCAACATCGACTTTAAGTTCGACAATGCGCAAGCCGCCAATCTCGGCAGCAATCACCGCTTCTTGCCAAGCCGCGAGTGAACCTGTGGCGGTAATACTGGTGTGCCAGTCATCCATTTTTGGTGTTGTGGTTGTTACGGCTAAAGCGGCTTTGGGGGCAGCAGCGGTTTTATCAGGCGTTTTCGCGTCGGCTTTTGTATCAGCTTTTGCGTCATCAGCGATGGTAGTGGTGGTTAAAAATAAGCTAGAAATCAAACAGAATACGAGCACCAAGGGTTTTTTCATGGTCATGACTGCCAGTCAGTTAGTTGGGGGTGATCTTAAATGACCATCAGTCAGTTGTCGAGTAGCAGGAGCGAATGTGTGACTTTGCTGGATACTGTGAGCTATCGGGGAGTCAAAGCTACCCCGATTGGCTTCCCCATCGGCTTGGGGAGTGAAGGGGTTATTTGCCGAGAATCCGCAGCAGGGTTTGGTCTTTGTCGACGATGTGGTGTTTAACCGCGCCCACAATGTGCAAGACCAAGGCAGCAATCAGTAAGTAACTGACAATTTCATGCGTTTCTGCACCGATACCCGCCAAGGTTTCATTCAAAGCAATGACTTTTTGTGGGTCAAGTGGGTCGGGGTTGGCTGCAACCAATTCCAACCCAAACACCGCAACACCGTGACCGCTTGCCGCTGACATGACAAAACCAGAAATCGGGATGATGACCGAACCAATCAGCAAGGCATAATGCACGATTTTGCTGAGTAAGATTTCAATCGCGGTGTATTGGCTAACGGGTTCAGGCCAACCGTTACGGATGCGCCAGATAACCCGCGCCATAATCACGAAGAAAATCAGTACGCCAATGGATTTGTGCAGGTCAAACAGGGCAAAAGTTTCGGTTTCTGCCATGTAGATACCCATTGCCAACATAATGATCATTGTCCAAGCAATAATCCAATGCAGTGCAATGGTCGGGCGTGAAAGTTGCAGTTTGCTGTCATTCATTAGGTGTATTTCCTTTCGTTTTTCATCATGGTTTTACCAGTGTATTGCCAATTTGTCGGCAGGAGTTGCCAGCATAAATGAGTTTAGTCGTCATCGGCAAATTGTGTTGTGCACAGCATTGTGGTGGGGGATGGCTTCAAACGGGGTCTTATGGCTGGAAGTGCGTTTGCCTTATTACGGTATTGTTTGGTATTGTATCAGTATCTTAATGGATTGGTGATGGTTGAAATATGCAATTACAACAACTGATAACAGCACGTACCTTCATTCTAATTGCAGGTTTGTTAGCGAATGTCCCCAGTGAAGCAGCGATTGCGTGGAGTCCGCCTGATGCCGCCAGCTATGCCGCTTTATTGGTGGGTGGTGTGGAAAAAGGTCAAGCCTTGGGTGTATGTCGTGTGGAACTCAATGGCGGGATTCACATTGGTAAATGGATGCCGAATAAATATTGTAATGTCGGCTGGGGTGGTGGTGAGGAATCACTACCAGCGCAATCCGTGCTGCGCAATAGTGAGCGTTTGGAATGGCGAGCTTATGATGCCCGTTACCAACACCAATACGGGTGGTTACAAAATGGTGGTTTTGAAGCACCGAGTACCGCGACGGCGAATAGCTTGAGTACGCAACAGGAGCAGTATGTGTGCCGCGCAGCTTATAAAGGTGGGGTGCATGTGGGTAAATTGTTGGCGAATACGCACGAGTGTTTAATTGGTTGGGGTGGTGAGGAAGTTCACAATAAAAACTTTGATGTTTTGCTGGAAAAAACCGCGCCTGCTTACACAGCATCTTTACCGCCGTTGGAGATTAAACCAACGCAAGGTCGTGTTGGGGAGGAACTTACCAACAATCTGCAACCTCAAACGCTCCCGTTAGGTGTCTGTCTCAATGGTGAGCCGAGAATTCAAACCATTAGCCCGACTTTTAGCGAAAGCACGGAAGTGGCATTAACGGGTGCTTGTTTGATGGGGGCGAAAAAAGGTGGAAAATTGGTTTTCCATTTCAAAGGCGCGAGCGCACCGAGTGGCGGTTATTCGTTTAACCAATCCCAAGCCGTGGCGTGGAGTGATACCACGGTTAAAATTAAAATGATTCCATTCATTGCCAACGAGAAAGATGGTGTGATTGCGATTGACTTGATTACGGGCGAAGGCAAAACAGCTCACACCAAAAGCCAGTTTGTGAGTGTGAAAAACAAATCGAAGTAGCTGGCAAGCTATTCCTACGCAGATAGTAAGCGCATTAGTGATGCTGACAAGCCTGTGGCAAGGTGATGGTGTGGTTGACTACATCCGATGGAGGTTTGTATGAATGCCCCAATCCATAACCTTGCCCACTTGTTTGCCCAAATTGGCTTAGCCAATGAGCCGCACCACATTGATGCGTTTATCGACACGCACCGCCCCATGCCCGAAGGCATGAAACTGCACGAAGCTTGTTTCTGGAGTAAACCTCAAGCCCACTTTTTGCGCGATGAAATTCTCGCCGATGCGGATTGGGCAGAAGTGGTCGATGAGCTGAACTTACGTTTGCATCATTAGGCGTTGCTGCCAATCGGGACTGAAATTTTCCCTAATAATCAGGCTTTCATCGTTGCTGCGTTTGCAAACTTCGCGGTAGAAAAACAGCACAGCGGTTTCCAGTGGGGTGTCTTGTTGCATGAGTTCTAACGTTTCGATGCCAATCTTAATGAAAGCAATGTGATCGTCGAGTTTTCTGACTTGAAATTGATAGAAATCGTAAACCTCTTCGCAAATCGTCGGGCTATTGACTTCTAAAAACACATCACCTTGATTCTGCTGCATAATCGGCGCGAGCATAATCAGCGTGGACTTTTCCTTGAGCAATTCAAGGTTAGAAAAACGACTCATGTTCGGGAATTCCGAGCGCGAGAAAAAGCGAATGTGTTTCACCGAACTGCTGCGAAAGTAGTTCAGGTATTTGTGCAAAATCTGGATTTTCTCGGCATTGCTGTAGTAGCTAATCGGCGAAAACAGAAAGTTCAGGAACGCATCAATCGTGTAAATTTCCGTATCGGCATAGTCCGCTTGCGCGATTTGTTGGAAGCGCGGTGTGTCGCGAGCGGTGCTAAAAAACGACGAGGGAAACTGACTGTAAGCCAATAGGCGGCCTTGGCTTTCCAACTGGCATAAGTAAGCGTCGGCTTTCTCATTAGTCGCAAACCGCTGCCAACGAATTTCGCTGGTGCAGAGGGTTTGAAAGTGCGGTTTGAGCAATACGCCAATATCAATGTTAAAGCTTTGTGCATAAGCCAATAAGCGCGGAATGTCCAACGCCGTTTCCTCACGTTCTAGGCGCGAGATGTCGGATTGTTGAATAACAAAGCCCGTCCCCATGTATGGCTTCAGTGGATTCGTGAGTTTGTCCGCCATTTCCGCTTGCGTGGCATCAATTTTTTCGCGTAAATCACGCAGTTTTTGCCCGTTTTGTGGAATGTGCGGCGAAAGTTTTTTGCTGCCCCTGTTCATAATCGTATACGTTTTTAGTGTATTAATTTAAGTTCCCTTGTATGCCATATATTTCGTCAATATGCAAACTGCTCATAATACAGCTTGGTAGAACGGTAGTTTGCTAGGTGCTAGGAATCTATAGGCGGGGTTGGTATCATCCCCGCTTTTCTTTTGCGTTGGCGGAATCACATGGAACTCAACCCCACCTATACCAAAATCAAAGACCTTCAAGGGCGCGTGGACGCTCTGAGGGGGTATCTTTGACTACGAAACCAAACACGAACGCTTAGAAGAAGTCAGCCGCGAGTTGGAAGACCCAAAAATTTGGGATAATCCACAACGTGCGCAAGACTTAGGTAAAGAACGCTCTACGTTAGAAAACATTGTCGGCGGTATTGACCGCATTGCTTCCGGCTTAGCCGATGCTAAAGAATTACTCGAACTGGCGGAAATGGAAGACGACGAAGACAGCGCGAATGCGGTGATTGCCGATGTTGAAGGCATTGAAGCGCAAGTTGCCAAACTCGAATTCCAGCGCATGTTCTCCGGCGAAATGGACAGAAACAATGCGTTCTTGGACATCCAATCCGGTTCGGGCGGTACAGAGGCGCAAGACTGGGCAGAAATGTTACTGCGCATGTATTTGCGTTGGGGTGAGGCCAAAGGTTTTAAGGTCGAATTGATCGAAGCCACAGCAGGCGATGTCGCGGGCATTAAAGGTGCGACCATCAGTTTCCAAGGTGAATACGCTTTCGGGTGGTTGCGTACCGAAACGGGCGTGCATCGTTTGGTGCGTAAATCGCCGTTCGATTCCGGCAATCGTCGCCATACCTCCTTTACGGGCGTATTTGTGTCGCCAGAGATCGACGATAACATCGAAATCGACATTAACCCCGCCGATTTGCGCATTGATGTGTATCGTGCGTCGGGGGCGGGTGGTCAGCACGTCAACCGAACCGAATCAGCGGTGCGGATTACGCATTTGCCGACCAATACCGTGGTGCAATGCCAAAGCGGGCGTTCCCAGCATCAGAATAAAGATACGGCAATGAAGCAATTGCGTGCCAAACTCTATGAGTTGGAAATGATGAAGCGCAATGCGGAAAAACAAGCCTTAGAAGACAGCAAATCCGACATTGGCTGGGGTAGCCAAATTCGTTCTTACGTTCTCGACCAGTCGCGCATTAAAGACTTGCGCACCGGTGTGGAAACGGCGAATACCCAAGCGGTATTGGATGGCGACTTAGATAAATTCATTGAAGCAAGTTTAAAAAGCGGACTCTAAACCATGAGCGAACAGGAACTCCACCACGATACCCCGAAAGCGGATGAAAACAAACTGATGACGCAACGCCGCGAAAAGCTGGCGGTTTTGCGTGAACAGGGCGTGCCGTTCCCCAATGATGTGGTACGTGAACACAAAGCCGCCGATTTGCACGCGCAATACGGTGAGCACGACAAGGAATGGTTTGAGGCAAACGTCATTCCGGTAACGGTGGCGGGGCGCATGATGCTTCAGCGTCTGATGGGCAAAGCCAGTTTCGCCACGATTTCCGATATGTCGGGGCGCATTCAGCTTTACTCGCAAAAGAATGTGTTGGGCGACGAGGTATTCGCGGAATACAGCCATTGGGATTTGGGCGACATCGTGTGGGCTTCTGGCGTATTGTTCAAAACCAAAACTGGCGAATTGTCGGTGAAGGTGAAAGAAATCCGTTTGCTGACCAAATCGCTGCGTCCGTTACCGGAAAAATTCCACGGCTTGACCGACCACGAACAACGTTATCGCCAGCGTTACATTGACCTGATTATGAATCAGGACACCCGTGATGCTTTCGTGATGCGTTCCAAAATTGTCAGTTACATTCGCAACTTCTTTACGCAGCGCGATTTCTTGGAAGTCGAAACGCCGATGCTGCAAATCATCCCCGGTGGGGCGACGGCGCGTCCGTTCATTACGCACCATAACGCGCTGGATTTGCCGATGTATTTGCGCATCGCCCCAGAGTTGTATTTAAAACGTTTGGTGGTGGGCGGTTTTGAGCGCGTGTTTGAAATCAATCGCAATTTCCGCAATGAAGGGGTTTCCACACGCCATAACCCTGAATTCACCATGATCGAATTCTATCAGGCGTATGCGACCTACCACGATTTGATGGATTTGACCGAAACCTTACTGCGCGGCATTGCCACCGACGTGATTGGTTCAACCGAAATCACTTATCAAGGTGAAACCTTCGATTTCAGTCAGCCGTTTACGCGCATTAGCGTGCGGGATTCGATTTTGCACTTCAACCCGAATGTCACGGCGGAACAAATCGACACGCTGGAAGGCGCGACAGCAGTAGCGAAAAGTTTGCACATCCCGCTCAAAGACAGCTACGGCTTGGGCAAAGTGCAAATCGAAATCTTCGAGAAAACCGTCGAACACCGCTTGCTGCAACCGACCTTCATTACCGAATACCCAGCGGAAGTGTCGCCATTGGCACGGCGCAATGATCAAAACCCATTCATTACTGACCGCTTCGAGTTCTTCGTCGGCGGGCGTGAAATCGGTAACGGCTTCTCCGAGTTAAATGACGCAGAAGACCAAGCCGAACGTTTCATGCAGCAAGTGGCGGACAAAGATGCAGGCGACGACGAAGCCATGCACTACGACGCGGATTACATCCGTGCGTTGGAATACGGAATGCCGCCCACTGCTGGCGAAGGCATTGGCATCGACCGCTTGGTGATGCTGTTCACCGACGCGCCATCCATCCGCGACGTGATTCTGTTCCCCCACATGCGCCCGGAATAATTCGTTTATTCAACTGTTTTTGCCAGAGAGAGCCGCACTCGTTGCGGCTTTTTTATTGGTGAGGTCGTGCTTTACTGTGACGGAAACTTTGCTGGAAAATGCTGCTTTAGAGTCAGTGGGGGTGTTATGTACAGGATAAAGCATGATCGTCGGGCGTTTTTGCGTCATGGTATGGCAGGGGTATTGGGAATAGCAACGGGTGGTGTAGCGTGGCGCGAGGCAATCGCGGCATCACAGCTTTATTCCGGTACGCAGTTATTGGGTTGGGAAACGGTAGTAGGCGATGGCATTTGTAACATGCCACTTGCCAGTGATATTGCCACGGTGCAGGTGAATAATGCGTTTACCGAGTTGCGGGCGAATCTCAAACGCCGTGCGGTAATGGCACATAACATTACTTTTAAACGTTTGATTGCGGATAACGCGCTGGATTTTGTGCATGTGTGTGAATACCAGTTTCGGTTGCCATACATGCCGACAACTAGCAATACGTTGTTGAATGGGCAAACCATTGAAGGCGGTATTTTTGTCTGGGATGGACGCAATACGCGCATGGATTATGGCGTGGCGTTTCAGTGGGTGTTGAATCCGTGGAGTCCGTTATTCAAGAAAATCCAGTGTTGGACGGGTTCAAGCTGGCAAGTAGTGGGTGAATTAGAGCCGGATACACGTTGGCATCGGGTTAAATTTGTGTTGGATTATCGGCGGCAGCAAACGCAATTGCTGATTGATGGTAAAACTTTCCCCAGCTTGTTCACATTGACTGCGAAAGATGCATCATGGGGAACAGAGGTCGCGGCACGTTTACAGGCTGAAATCATTAGTTTGGATGTGTGTCGTCAAACCACGGGGATTTTGCACAAAGCTCAATTTCGTCATTGGCGGTGGCAATGGTTGCCGTATTAAGGGAGTAAAAGATAGGCGCATTGCTGTACCTATCTTTTTGTAAAACATGAGCTGTGGCTAGATTATTTAGCTGCTTTTGCGTCAGTTGTTGTTTTTGCAGCCGGAACAGTAGCTGCTGGTTTTACAGCAGTTGTGGTCGCTGGTTTAACTGCTGGAGCTGCTGGTTTCGCAGTTGTGGTCGCTGGTTTAACTGCTGGAGCTGCTGGTTTCACAGCAGTAGTCGCTGGTTTAGCTGCCGGAGCAGTTGTCGTAGTTGTCGTTGCTGCTGGAGCTGGAGTAGTAGTAGCAGCAGCTTCTGTAGATTCGGTTTGTTGCAGGCTGCTGCATCCGGTCATGATCATGGTGCTAAATGCGATAGTAACTAAACTTGCTGCAAAGTGACTTTTTTGCATTTTATTTCTCCTAATTGCCTAGTTGGCTTAATGCTTGGTTTATAAATAACTCGTGCGTAAAAATACTGTAAAAACCAGTAGTTATTACTGACGGTCAACAAAGTGTAAACCAGTTTTTCATAATTTCATGAAAACAATGATAAAATTTTCCTTGTAATATATAGAGCCAGTTTGGCTTTGTTGTTTTATTTATTGGGTATAAATAAATGAATAGTGTGGATGTTTTAGGGTTAGTTGCTGCAAGTTTGACGAGTTTATCGTTTTTGCCGCAGGTGATTAAAACCGTGCGTTCCAGAGATACCACGAGTATTTCGTTGTTTATGTACTCGTTGTTTGTGACGGGGGTAGGATGCTGGCTGATCTGGGGCATTATGGTGAATCAAGTGCCTGTCATTATTGCCAATGTGGTGACATTGTTGCTGGCAGCGGTGATTTTGGGCATGAAGCTGTATGCCGTTTTTGTGAAAAAAGAACCCATTTGATGTTGATTGAACAGGGAAAAACTAGATGACTGCTTTATTTGCGCCAGCCCAATTGGGCGACCTGACTTTGCGTAACCGTGTGATTATGGCTCCGCTGACCCGTTGCCGCGCTAGTGCTGGGCGTGTGCCGAATGCACTGATGGCGGAATATTACCAACAACGCGCCAGCGCGGGTTTGATTCTGACCGAAGCAACTTCCGTTACGCCGATGGGTGTGGGCTATCCTGACACACCGGGGATTTGGTCGGATGAACAGGTCGAAGGCTGGAAGCTGATTACCGCTGCGGTACATCAAGCGGGTGGGGTGATTTTCTGCCAATTGTGGCACGTTGGACGTATTTCCGATTCCAGCTATTTGAACGGTGAATTGCCCGTCGCGCCGAGTGCGATTGCTGCCGAAGGTCACGTTAGTTTGGTGCGCCCAGAGAAACAGTACGAAGTGCCGCGTGCTTTAGCAACCGACGAAATTCCCGCGATTATCGCTGCGTACCGTTTGGGCGCGGAAAATGCCAAGCGTGCGGGTTTTGATGGCGTGGAAATTCACGGGGCGAACGGTTATTTACTCGACCAATTCCTGCAAGACAGTACCAATCAACGTACCGATGCGTATGGCGGTTCGTTGGAAAATCGCGCGCGTTTAATGCTCGAAGTCACTGACGCGGTGATTGCCGTATGGGGCGCGGAGCGCGTCGGGATGCACCTTGCCCCGCGTTGTGATGCGCACACAATGGGCGATTCCAATCCGTTGGCAACGTTCACCTATGTGGCGCAAGCACTCGGCAAGCGTAACATCGCCTTTATTTGTACCCGCGAAGCCATTGGTGACGACAGCATTAGCCCTGCCATGAAACAAGCGTTCGGTGGTTTCTTTATCGCTAATGAAAACTTCACCGCTGAATCCGCGCAACAAGCCTTGGATGCAGGTAATGCCGATGCCGTCGCATTTGGCAAAGCGTTCATTGCTAACCCTGATTTGCCGCGCCGCTTGCAAGACAACCTGCCGTTAAATCCCCCGAACTTCAACACCTTCTACCCAATGGGTGCGCCGGATTTCGCCGTGGGTTACACCGACTACCCGTTCGCAGAGTGAGAGAAACTCTGTAACCGATACAAACAATGTTCCCGTAATGGATTGCCGATGGGAACATTGGGGTGTTGAAAGGTGTGTAAGTCGCGCTGCATTCCGAGTCGTTCCATCACGGCTTGCGAGCGTTTATTTATCACAGCGGTAAAGGCGACGATTTCCGGCAGTTGTAAGACCTCAAAGCCAAAGCGCAAGGCTGCGCGGGCGGCTTCGGTGGCATAACCTTTTCCCCAATGTTCGGCAGCTAACCGCCATGCAATTTCCACACATGGCAAACACGGGATAGCGGCGGTGGTTTGATGCAAACCGACAAAGCCGAGGAAGGTTTGCGTGGCTTTGCATTCCACCGCCCATATGCCCCAACCATGTTGTGCAATAAGTTGGCGGAAGGTGTTCGCGTTGGCATTGCTGGTCGTTTCGTCCAGACAACCCAGCATGAATTGCATGACCTGTGGGTCGGCATTCAGGCGTGCAAACGGTGCGTAATCGGTATCGTACCATTGGCGCAAGCGCAAACGCGGTGTTTCGGTCGTGATGAGTTTGGTTTGTTGCATTGGAGTTGGGGGCGTAATTGCGTAGTATTGCCGTCAATATAACGATTTTCGAGCCAAAAGCGATGTCTGCAACCACTTTATTCATCATTTATTCGCTGGTCAGTGCCATTACGTTTTTAGCGTATGCGCAAGATAAATCCGCCGCGCAGCACAATCGCTGGCGCACTAAAGAAAGCACGTTACACGGTTTAGCCTTAATCGGCGGCTGGCCGGGGGCATTACTCGCGCAAAAATTCTTGCGCCACAAATCCAGCAAAGCGAGTTTCCAACGCGTGTTTTGGGTAACGGTCGTGGTCAATGTGCTATTGGTTGGCTGGTTAATGAGCCAGTAAAAATAGCGGTGACGCGGTGCATTTTAGCTTAAAATCGTGGGTTTGCAGCCAATTTAGGGAATAGCGCATGTCAGACGATCAAACCACACCAGCCGAACCCATTTGGACAGTGGTGCAACAAGCCGCAGCGGATGACGGCTTGCACCTGTTGCGCATTATGGATGTGGGCGAAAAGTTCTCGTTTCGCAATTACGCCGAACGTTGCAGCATTTTGTGGGAATACGCCGAACTCGATGAACAAGGCTTACCCAGCGCGGCGGAACTCGCCCGCATGAAAGACTTTGAAAATGCCTTGTGTGCGGTGATGCAAGCCGATGATGTTGCGTTATTGGTGATGGTGTTTACCGAACCTTCCCACCGCGAATTTATCTGGTTGGCACGCAATAAATCCGTGTTCCACAATCAGCTCAATGCCGCCGAAGGTTTGGGGGAGAAATTGCCCATCACCCTTGATCACGAAACCGATGCGCAAGGTGAATTTTACCTGTCGTATGCCAGCAAAATCGTCGAACGCTTGAAACCTGTTGGCGGCGAAACGCAACCATGACGCTTTACCACGGTAGTTGTCATTGCGGGCGCGTGACTTTCCAAGTGGAAACCGTGCTCGACAAGGTGGTGGAATGCAATTGTTCCATTTGCACGAAAAAAGGCGTGCTGCATCATCGCGTCGCGCCCGAACGTTTCACGTTGTTGTCGGGGGCGGAATCGCTCGTGCTGTATCAGTTCGGTAGCAAAGAAGCGCGGCATTATTTCTGCAAGGAATGTGGGATTCACCCGTTTAGTAATCCGCGTGCCGCACCGGATCATTACACCATTAATGTACGTTGTTTGGATGACTTCGACCTGACAACAGCGACGTTTGAGGTCGTGAAATTTGATGGACGTCATTGGGAAGCATCCGTCGCGGCATTGAATCAGACCTTGCAATCACGCGACTGAATAACCGTCTGTCGAAATCTCTTTCCAAGATATTCATATCGAATTATATCACTTTTTTCGCTTTGCATTTTCGTGGATACTCGCGGGCATTCTTCTATCGTCCTAAGGAGTGTGGCTACATGCTACTGAGTCCAGAGCAATTCCAGCAGCTTGCCGCCGCTGTTAAGGGTTTATCGCCGACACAGCTTGCGTGGGCAAGTGGTTATTTGGCGGGTTTAACCAGCGGTTTAGCAGGGGATGCGGTTGTCCAACCTGCGGCTGTTGCCATTGCGAATTCAATAAAAACAACGATTTTGTACGGTAGCCAAACGGGTAACGGTAAGAAAATCGCCGAACAATTATTTGCACGTTTGCAAGCGCAAGGTGT
Organism: Pseudomonadota bacterium; assembly: GCA_039797295.1. Classification (GTDB taxonomy): domain Bacteria; phylum Pseudomonadota; class Gammaproteobacteria; order Thiotrichales; family Thiotrichaceae; genus Thiothrix. The sequence continues at coordinate 27,496 of JBDKID010000032.1, forward strand.
CGCCGTCACGCTGGGCAGTATGAAAGATTATCGCCCGCAACAACTCAAACAAGAACAACGTTTAATCGCGGTTGTTAGTACGCACGGCAATGGTGAACCACCCGATGATGCACGGGCATTTTTCAATTTCCTGCAAAGTGCGCGTGCGCCGAAAGTCGACAAGCTCGAATACGCGGTGTTAGCACTGGGCGACTCCAGCTATGACGAATTCTGCCAAACCGGTGTGGTGCTGGATCAGCGTTTAGCCGCACTCGGTGCAACGCGCTTATTGGATCGTGTGGATTGCGATGTGGATTTCGCCACCGCAGCAGCACAATGGCAGGAGCAAATCGTTGCCAAATCAGCGGCAGGTAATGCAGCACCCGCGTTGAATCCGCTTGCGGCAAGCGTCGGTGCAGCGGTTGAATACACCGCAGCGCATCCATTCCAAGCCGAAGTACTGAATAACATTGTGCTGACCGATGCGGGTTCGGCGAAAGATGTGCTGCACGTTGAATTCTCGCTGGAAGGTTCGGGCATTCAATACCAACCGGGCGACATTCTCGCGGTGAATATTCCAAACGATGCGGGCTTAGTTGCGGATGTGTTGGAACTGGGGCAATTCGCTGCCGACACCAGCGTGAAAGTGGATGGACAAGAGCTCGATTTACTGACCGTTTTGACGCAAAAACGTGAGTTATCCACCGTGACGCGCCGTCAATTAAAAGCTTACGCTGAAGCCACGCAAAACACGGCGTTAGCGGCGGAAGCGGATAATAAAGAAGCGTTGAAGGATTTCCTGTGGGCGGCAGATTGGGCAGATGTATTGCGTGATTACGCGGGTGGTATTTCGGCACAAGGTTTGGTCGATTTGCTGCGTCCGTTGCAACCGCGTCAATATTCCATTGCTTCTAGCCCCGCAGCGCATCCTGACGAAGTGCATTTGTTAGTCAAGCGCGTGGAATACAGCTTCAGCAATCGCACGCATTTGGGCACGGCTTCCAATGGTTTAGCGCGGTTATTGGTCGGCGATACCGTTGGTGTGCATGTTAAAGCCAATCCGAATTTCAAACTGCCAGACAATCCGCAAACCAAAGTGATCATGATTGGTGCGGGTACGGGCGTTGCGCCATTCCGTGGTTTCTTGTTTGAACGCGATGCGCAAGGCATTCAAGGCAATAGCTGGCTGTTCTTTGGGGAACAACGTTTCCGCACCGATTTCTTGTACCAAACCGAATGGCAACAATTCCTCAAGTCCGGCACATTGGAACGCATGAGCGTGGCTTTTTCGCGCGATCAAGCGGGCAAAGTGTACGTGCAAAACCGTTTGTTAGCAGCGGGTAATGATGTGTACCAATGGTTGCAAGACGGGGCGCATCTGTATGTGTGTGGCGATATGCACGGCATGGCGAAAGACGTTCACCAAGCGTTACTCGACATTGCAGTAACACACGGTGGCAAATCCGCCGATGCCGCCAACGACTGGTTGGAAGATTTAATCGCTGCTAAACGTTACCAACGCGACGTTTACTAAGATCGCACAGGACTGGGGAGATAACCATGACCATTACCGCAGAACAGTTACAAGCTCTGGAAGAAACTTACGCCAACCTGTCATTGGCTGATGCACTGCAAACTTTGCGCCAACAATTTGGCGGTCGCATTGCGTTTTCCACCAGTTTGGGTTTGGAAGATCAAGTCATTACCGATGCGATTTTCCGCAATAACGTCGATGTCGATGTTTTTACGTTGGATACCGGACGCAATTTCAAAGAAACCTACGACACGCTGGCGAATACTGTGCAGCATTACGGTAAAAATATCCGTGCAATGTACCCACAAACCACCGCAGTGGAACAATTCGTGACGTTTAAAGGCATTAATGCGTTTTACGAGTCGGTCGAAAATCGCAAAGAATGCTGCTTTATTCGCAAAATCGAGCCATTAAACCGTGCCTTAGCGGGGGCGCAAGTGTGGATTACCGGCGTGCGTGCCGCGCAATCCGAATTCCGCGCTAACATGAAATTCTTTGAGTGGGATGAACAGCGTCAATTGTTGAAATTCAACCCATTACTGAATTGGAAAACCAAAGAATTGTGGGCGTATGTGCGCGAAAATGGCGTGCCGTATAATAAACTGCACGATCAGCATTTCCCTAGCATTGGCTGTGCGCCGTGCACGCGCTCCGTGAGTGTTGGTGAAGACGAGCGTTCAGGACGTTGGTGGTGGGAAAGTCATAATCAAGAATGCGGCTTACACGATGGCACGCGCAAAATCGGGAGTGCAGCTTAAATGCCAAGCAATAAACCTTTAAAAACCCCTGTTGCCAAAACGTGGAATGTGATGGTTGCCAACGGTTCAGCCGTGGAACACATCAAAAACGAAAGCGATTATTTGCGCGGCAATTTGGCGGAAGATTTCCAATACCCGATTACCGCAGCGGTAACGGAAGATAACGTGCAGTTGGTCAAATTCCACGGCTTTTACATGCAGGATGACCGCGATGTGCGCCTGCAACGCTTGGATAAAAAGCTCGAACCTGCGTATTCGTTCATGATTCGTTTGCGTGTCCCCGGTGGGCAATTGAGCGCGGATCAGTGGCTGAAAATGGACGCGATTAGCAATAATTACGGCAATCGCACCATGCGCATTACCACGCGCCAAGCGTTACAGTTCCACGGCATTGTCAAATTCGACATGAAAAAAACCATCCAAGCGATGGACGCAGCGGCACTCGACAGTATTTCCGGCTGTGGTGACGTGAACCGTAATGTGATGTGTACGCCAGACCCTACGCTGTCGTCATTGCACGCTGAAGTGTTCCCGTGGGCGCAAAAGATCAGCAATCATTTGCTGCCGCAATCGCGTGCTTACCACGAAATCTGGCTGGACGAACCCGCCGGACAAAAGCTGGTAGCGGGTGGCGAAGCGCAAGAAACCGAACCGTTGTATGGCAAACATTATTTGCCGCGTAAATTCAAAATTGCGATTGCGATTCCACCGTACAATGACATGGACATTTACGCCAATGACATTGGCTTAATCGCGATTGAAGAAAATGGTAAACTCGCAGGCTTTAACATCGCGGTGGGTGGCGGTTTAGGCATGACCTTCGGGCGCGATGATACTTACCCGCGTTTAGCGACGGTTATTGGTTTCTGCACGCCGGAACAAGTATTGGCTGTGTGCTACCAAATCATTACGATTCAGCGCGATTTTGGTAATCGTCAGGATCGTAAACTGTCACGTTTTAAATACACCATTGATGACTACGGTTTGGAATGGTTTAAACAAGAACTGAATACGCGCTTAGGTTTTGCTTTAGCCGCAACTCGCCCATTTGAATTCATTACCACGGGTGATCAATTCGGTTGGGGACAAACCGCCGATGGCGCGTGGCATTTAGGTTTACGTTTGGAATACGGGCGCATTCTGGATAATGAAACGCATCGTTTAAAATCCGCATTGGTTGAAATTGCCCAATTGAATATTTGCAACTTCCGCATGACGGGAAATCAAAACCTGCGTCTGTTGGATGTAAAAGCACAAGATAAAGCGACTATCGAAGCGATTTTAGCCGAACACGGTTATGCCGCTGATGCGAGTCATTTATCTGGTTTACGGCGTAATTCGATTGCCTGCGTTTCCACTAATACTTGCCCATTGGGTATGGCGGAAGCAGAACGTTATTTACCGACTTTAATTACCAAGCTCGAACCATTATTGCAACAACACGGTTTATACGACGAAGCGATTAAAATCCGTATGACGGGTTGTCCAAATGGTTGCGGGCGTTCCGTACTTGGCGAAATCGGTTTAATCGGCAAATCCCCCGGTCGTTACAACTTGTATTTAGGTGCAAGCTTTAATGGTAATCGCCTTAATACTTTGTACCGCGAAAACGTTGACGAAACCGCAATCTTAACGACATTAGATGCCATCTTTGCTGACTTTGCCGCGAATCGTCGTCAAGGCGAACACTTCGGCGATTTCACCATCCGCCAAGGCTACGTCACCGCCGCCCCATCAGCTTAAAGCTCCCTTTAGACTCCCAGCTTGTTGGAATGGAAAATCGCAACCTCTCCATCCATTCCGGCAACGCTGGCGGGTCATTTCACTGTGCCATACTATTCAGCGTAGTAATGTGTCGATCATATTTCTTGGTTTCCACGGGCATAATGAGCGGAATCTACGTTTTCCCCATCAAAAATATTAATTATTAATTTTAATTATTCTAAGTGTTTTACTTGCTTGTGAAGCTGGTTTTTTTAAACTACTTTAAAAAATACTGCTCAATATCATAAAATCCACTATCAAATGTCTTGTTTTATTAAAAGTGTCTCGTTGTAAATTCAAAATGGTTTTGAAAAGGCTTGCAGGCTAATAAGTAATAACCCTACCATGATTTTAAAGGGGTAATTGACGCTCCTGTTTTAATTGGATAAATTACATTTAGTAAAAAATAATAAAAGTTCTGTAAAGTATGAGAGCATTATGATTTTTCATTGGAAGAAATCAAAAAAGGAGTTAAATCATGGATCAGTTTACTCATCGCTTTCACTGCTGGTTTCGCGATTTCTAAATTGTTAGAACTAGGGAAATAACCAGTGCACGCTCTGACTGAAACTGTCATCAATTTTTTTGAGCTGGCAGAGGCAGAAGGACGCTTGCTGCAACGCAAAGTCATGCAAACCAGTTTTTTAGTAATGCTGGTTATCATGGCTGTGTTGTTGCTGGTAGTAGCCGGTTGCTTATTTCTCATGGCACTGTATCAGTGGTTGAGTGTGTATTGGGCAACTTATCAAGTGTTGTCAATTATCGGTTTGGTGTGTTTAAGCGAAGTTTGCGCTGCGGGAGGCGGGATCTTCCATTGATTATTGGCAGGGTGTTAAACAACATCCGTTATTAGCTGTTGGTCTTGCCGCAACCCTTGGTGCGTTATTGGGTTCTAAGCACTTATCTCTACAACGTTTAGCGCTACCACCTGCATTATTGGATGCGGGGTTATTATTCCTGCGGCATTTTATGGAAACATCATTCAAGTGAGCATTATTTGCGGATTACACCGCTCACCGCCATCCCGTCTGGCCTGCTCGAATGGAAAATCGCAACCTCTCCATCCATTCCGACAATGCGGGCGGGTCGTCTGTTCAAGCGAATGCTATTCCACTTTCCAGTCGCTTACACTTTTTTCGGTGCTGCTAAAGTTAATACCTAGCAGCACTTTTTGCCGTGAATCGGTTTGGTAAGCACTTTTATGTTTCTGTAAAGAGCATAACAAGATTTCGGGTATCCTACACCGTTTGCTACTCGATTTGAGGTTGGAAATGGTGCGTTTAGTCGCGTTGGGTTGTTTGGCGGCGTTGTTTTTCAGCAGTACTTTTATTCTAAATCGTGCCATGAGTTTGGAAGGTGGGCATTGGGCGTGGTCGGCGAGTTTGCGCTTTGCTTATATGTTGTTGTTTATCAGTACGCTGTTGTTGATGATGAAAGGCAAGGCGTATCTGGCGGCGGTGTGGGAGGTGTATCGCACGCATTGGGTATTTTGGACTATTGCGGGCAGTGTCGGCTTTGGGGTGTTTTACGCGCTGTTGTGTTTTAGTGCTGATCATGCGGCAGGTTGGGTGGTGGCGACAACGTGGGAAATCACCATTTTGTGTACGCCCTTGGTGTTGCTGGGGTTTGGGAAGCGTGTGCCGTTAAAAGGTATCGCGGTCGCTGCCATTATTTTCGTTGGCATTGTCTTGGTGAATGCGGATCAGGCAGGCGCAGCGGCAAGTGCAGCGGTCATGCGTGGTTGGTGGGGTGTTATCCCGATTGTGGTGTCAGCGTTTGCGTATCCTTTGGGATTGCAATTGGTGTGGGAAGCCACGCAAGGCGGGCACGGATGGATTCCGGCGATTCGTCATCCGATTATGCAGGATAGTTTTGCCAAAGTGTTGCTCTTGACCTTGGGTTCAATGCCGTTTTGGGTGGTGTTATTGCTGGTAACATTGCCACCTACGCCATCGAGTGGGCAGTTATTAAATACCGCGTTGGTGGCGTTGTTTTCGGGTGTGATTGCCACGACGTTGTTTTTGTCGGCGCGGCATCAATGTCGCCATCCGCACGAAATTGCGGCAGTCGATGCTGCGCAAGCGATGGAGGTGGTATTTTCCTTGGTGGGTGAAGTGTTGTTATTAAACGGTTTATTGCCGAATCCAATGGGTTGGTTGGGTGTGGCATTAACGGTATTGGGGTTGATGGCTTATACGCGCTTGCAAGTGACTGGTGTGTAATTAATCTTTTTTAGAGATATATATATCGAATTATATCGTTTTTTTCGCTTTAGGTTTTGCGGGATACTGCGCAGCATCTTACGGAATAGATTTGAGGATTAGCACCATGCTGTTCAATCGACAACAAACAACACTTAAAACGCTATCGCATCTCGATTGGCTTGAAGCTGAGGCAATCCACATCATGCGTGAAGTCGCAGGGCAATGTGCCAACCCAGTACTGCTGTTTTCCGGCGGCAAGGACTCAATCTGCATGTTGCGCATTGCTGAAAAAGCCTTCCGTCCGGGGCGTTTCCCATTCCCCTTAATGCACATTGATACCGGTCACAATTACAAAGAAGTGACCGATTTTCGTGATAAACGGGCGGCGGAATTAGGTGAACGTTTAATCGTGCGTTCGGTGGAAGATTCCATGAAACGTGGCACTGTGGTGTTGAAACACGCTGGTGAGTCGCGCAACAAACACCAATCCGTGACTTTATTGGAAGCGATTGAAGAGTTTGGTTTTGATGCGTGCATCGGTGGTGCGCGTCGTGACGAAGAAAAAGCGCGTGCCAAAGAACGCATTATGAGCTTCCGTGACGAATTCGGTCAGTGGGATCCGAAAAATCAACGTCCAGAATTGTGGGATTTGTACAATGCACGCAGCCACAAAGGTGAAAACATTCGTGCCTTCCCGATTTCTAACTGGACAGAATTGGATGTATGGCAGTACATCGAGCGCGAAGGTTTGGAACTGCCTAGTATCTACTTTGCCCACCAGCGTCCGGTGGTTTATCGTCAAGGTGCTATCGTGCCAGTAACGGATGTTACGCCAGCGCGTGCGGGCGAAGAAATCATTGATCTGCAAGTACGTTTCCGTACCGTCGGCGATATTACTTGTACTGCGCCAGTGGAATCCGACGCGGATAGCATTGAAAAGATTATTGCTGAAACGGCAACCACCACCATTACCGAACGTGGCGCGACCCGTTTAGACGATCAGGCGAGTGAAGCCTCAATGGAACAACGTAAAAAAGAGGGGTATTTCTAATGACACACCTGATTGAAGACCACGGCTTACTGCGTTTTTTAACGTGTGGCAGCGTTGATGATGGTAAAAGTACCCTGATCGGGCGTTTATTGTTCGATTCCAAGTCCATTTTGGCGGATGCGTTACACGCAATTGAAAAGACCTCGCAAAAACGCGGGATGCAAGATGTCGATTTGTCATTGCTGACCGACGGCTTGCAAGCCGAACGTGAGCAAGGCATTACCATTGACGTGGCGTACCGTTACTTCTCGACCGGTACGCGCAAATTCATTATTGCCGACGCACCGGGGCATGAACAGTACACACGCAACATGGTGACAGCGGCTTCCACCGCGAACTTGGCGATTATTCTGGTCGACGCACGTAAAGGCGTGCAACCGCAAACTCGTCGCCATTCATACTTGGCGCATTTGGTCGGTATTCCGCATTTGTTAGTCGCGGTTAACAAAATGGATTTGGTGGATTACAGCCAAGCGCGTTTTGAAGAAGTTCGCGCCGCGTATTTGGACTTTGCGGAACAACTCGGTGTTAAAGACGTGCGCTTTATCCCACTGTCAGCATTAAAAGGCGACATGGTGGTGGATCGTGGTGACAACCTGAATTGGTATCAAGGCGAAACCTTGATGGAGATTCTGGAAAACGCGCCGTCCGCACACAGCGAAAACGACGAGCCATTCCGTTTCCCTGTGCAGTTTGTGTGCCGTCCGCAAGATTCCACCAACCCTGAATTACACGATTACCGTGGTTTCATGGGGCGTGTTGAATCCGGCAGCATTGCGGTTGGTGACGAAATCACCGTATTGCCGTCTGGTCGAACCAGTACCGTGAAAGCCATTGAATTGGGTGGCAATCCACTGCGTGAAGCGATTACCGAGCAATCCATCACCTTATTGTTGGCGGATGAAATCGACATTTCACGCGGCGACATGATTGTGAAATCCAATGCATTGCCAACGCAAACCAAACAAATTACGGCGACGGTGTGCTGGTTGTCAGAAACACCAATGGATCGAGCGCGGACGTATTTGATTCGTCACACCACGCGCGAAACCAAAGCGAAAGTGGCAGACATTGCTTACCGCGTTGACGTGAATACCTTGGAAAAGCAAGTGGTCGACCGTTTAGCCATGAATGACATTGCGCAAGTGAGCTTTAAACTGGCACAGCCTTTGCTGACGGATGCTTACACCGCGAATCGTGGTACAGGGGCATTCATTGTGATTGATGAAAGCACTAACAATACCGTTGGTGCGGGCATGATTAACTAGGCAATCACTGCCATTCTGTTTCGAGAAACTGCCCTGATCATTGCGATGGTTTAGGGCAGTCTACCAGCCGTTCGTTACCTTTGTTTCCCGCAAAATCTGCACCAAAATCCCCTATACTTTGTCCTGTCATGCATTGCGCCATATTGCATTACGCACAGTTCTTATCGTCTTATCTCCATGCTTTCAGCTATTAACTTGCTATAAAATCATACTGGATTACGTCTTGATTTTAGATAAATCAATAACTTGACTGTTTTGCTGCTTTATCATAAAAATGCATAAGCATTTCACTTTTTCTTGTTTCTATTAATTAGCACATAACGATTAAACTACTTACCACCGTTTGTCGTTAAGCTGAAACGCGCAACGCGAACCACAGGAATGTTAGTGTCAGTTCAATCGTTTTTAGGAGATTAGTTATGTTTTTAGATCGTTTTCTCAAAGAACCAGATGTAGTTTACGTGGGTGGTGAACGCCCGATTCGTAGTTTTGTAAAAGCCGCATCTTGGCGTGCGACAGGCACAGCCGACACCATCTTATTGTCGTGGTTTTTTACGGGTAGTATCGGAACAGCACTATCCATTGGTTTTACGGAAGTAGCCACCAAAATGTTTTTGTATTATGCCCACGAACGGGTATGGAATCGTATTTCATTAGGGCGCACGAAGTTAGAAAAAACTGAGGAAACGACACCTGACACGGCAACAGTGACAGCTCCAGCAGCATCTTAATTAGTAGCTATCTTAACTTTAGCTGCTAGCCTAAAAATATTGAATGATTTTTTAAGTGCCAAAACTCGTTTAGGGTTTTGGCATTTTGCATTTTAGTACCCACAACACACAGTCAAGCCCGAACACCTAAATCTTAAAACCGAATAAGTATTGCGGTTTTTCTTGGTTTGGTTTGAAAAGCTAACGCTTTAAGATGCGAAGCCATTAACAGACATCAATAAAGAGGTTCGGTATCATGAATTTTAACTCATCATTCAAACCAGTGCGTCGTCAGGTATTGGCTCTTGCTTTGGCGATTGGTTTAGGTGGCTTTAGTGGTTTAACCGCTGCGGCTGATGTAAAACTCAGAAACGTTTCTTATGACCCAACCCGTGAATTGTATAGTGATTACAATGCGGCATTTGCCAAATATTGGAAAGATAAAACCGGCGATACCGTTACTATTGAACAATCTCATGGTGGTTCAGGCAAACAAGCGCGTGCTTTATTAGATGGTTTGGATGGTGATGTTGCGACTTTGGCTTTGGGCTATGACATTGACTCACTCTATAAAGACGGTAATTTATTATCACAAGATTGGCAAAAAGCATTACCGAATAACTCCACACCTTATACGTCGACCATTGTGTTCTTAGTGCGTAAGGGCAATCCAAAGGGTATTAAAGATTGGTCTGATTTGGCGAAAGAAGGCGTGGAAGTGGTCACACCGAACCCGAAAACATCCGGTGGTGCGCGTTGGAATTACCTCGCGGCTTGGGGTTATGCTTTGAAGCAACCCGGCGGTACGGATGACAGCGCGAAAGCCTTCGTCAAAAAAATCTTCGACAATGTGAAAGTGTTGGATACTGGTGCGCGTGGCGCAACCACGACCTTTACTCAGCGCGATGTTGGCGACGTGTTGATCACATGGGAAAACGAAGCCTATCTGGTGTTGAATGAGTTAGGCAAAGATAAATACGACATCGTGACACCATCTGTGTCCATTTTGGCAGAACCACCAGTCACCGTTGTAACCCGTTACGCGAAACAACACAATACGGAAGCATTAGCCAAAGCTTACCTTGAATACCTCTACAGCCCTGAAGGTCAGGATATTATTGGCAAGCATTACTTCCGTCCGCGTGATGCAACAGCCTTGGCAAAGTACAAAAGTCAGTTTGCACCGGTCAAATTGTTCACCCTCAATGAGCTGTTTGGTGATTGGGGCAAGGCGCAGTCCACACACTTTAGCCGTGGTGGTTCATTCGACCAAATTAAGGGCAACTAAGTGCGAGTATGAGGCAAGAACTTGCTGCATGACTTATCATGAAAGTGCATAAGTATTCCCATTTTTATTATTTCTATTCATTAGTGGGTAGCGATTAAACTACTTGTCGTTACTAGTTCAAACAATAAAAGGTGAGAGGTAACTCTCGCCTTTTTATTATGTCTTTTCGTTAAGGCTTTTCACTTTTTTGATCTTACCCACGGAGCCGATGCTTATGGCACAATCTGCAAAGTTTAGGGTATTGCCGGGATTTGGTTTATCTTTAGGTTATACGCTAGTTTATTTGTCGCTAATTGTCTTAATACCATTGGCTGCTGTTTTCATTAAAGCAGCTTCCACGGATTGGGCAACCTTTTGGGATACGATCAGTGATCCAGAAGTGGTGTCATCTTATCGGGTTTCGTTTTTAACCTCGTTATTAGCCGCCAGTATTAATGTGGTTTTTGGTTTATTATTGGCATGGTCTTTAGTCCGCTATAATTTTTTTGGTAAGCCGTTTGTTGATGCTTTGATTGATTTACCCTTCGCTTTACCCACAGCGGTAGCCGGTATTACCTTGTCCGCACTGTATGCCAAAAATGGTTGGATTGGCAGTTTGCTCGAACCTTATGGGATTAAAATAGCATTTACCCCACTGGGTATTTTGGTCGCCTTAACCTTTATCGGTTTGCCATTTGTGGTGCGCACGATTCAACCCGTGTTGCAAGACTTGAGTGTGGAGTTTGAAGAAGCGGCGGCAACATTAGGTGCAAACCGTTGGCAAGCCTTTCGCCATGTGGTGTTTCCCGCTTTATTCCCTTCGGTGTTGACGGGGTTTGCACTGGCATTTGCGCGTGCGGTTGGTGAGTACGGTTCGGTTATTTTTATTGCGGGCAATGTGCCGATGGTATCCGAAATTACGCCGCTATTAATCATTATGCATTTGGAACAATTTGATACGGCGGGGGCAACAGCCATTGCGGTAGTAATGTTAGTGGTGTCGTTTACTTTGTTGTTAGTGATTAATGGTTTACAGCATTGGGCAGCAAATCGTAAGCGTTATTTGACAGGGGAGGACGTGGCATGAGTGGCATGGTTGGTGGTATTCAAGCGCGTCATGGTGCGGCGATTTATGAACAAAATCCGGCGACCAGCGAACCGCGTTGGGTGAAGTGGAGCATTTTAACGATTGGTTTACTGTTCTTTGCTTTGTTTCTATTACTGCCATTATTGGCGGTGTTTGTCGAAGGTTTGCGCAAAGGTTGGGATGTGTATTGGCAAGCCATTATGCAACCGGACACATTGTCAGCCATTCGTTTGACCCTGTTGGCGGCTTTGATTGCCGTGCCATTAAACATGGTGTTTGGGGTTACTGCTGCGTGGTGCATTAGTAAGTTTGAGTTTCGTGGCAAACAGTTGCTCACAACCTTGATTGACCTGCCGTTTTCGGTATCGCCAGTGGTAGCGGGTTTAATGTACGTATTGGTATTTGGTGCGCACGGTTGGTTCGGCGAATGGCTGGCGGAAAACAATATCAAAATCATTTTCGCTGTCCCCGGCATTATCTTGGCAACCGTGTTTGTGACTTTCCCTTTTGTGGCGCGGGAACTGATTCCCTTGATGGAAGCGCAAGGCAGTGATGCTGAAGAAGCGGCTGTTTCGTTAGGTGCGTCCGGTTGGCAAACTTTCTGGCACGTTACTTTGCCAAACATTAAATGGGGTCTGTTGTATGGCGTGATTCTGTGTAATGCGCGGGCAATGGGCGAATTCGGTGCGGTGTCGGTGGTATCGGGGCATTTGCGCGGACAAACCACCACGTTACCGTTACACGTTGAAATTCTTTATAACGAATACCAGTTTGCCGCCGCTTTCGCAGTGGCTTCGTTGTTGGCCTTGTTAGCACTGGTGACATTAGCAATCAAACTGTATGTGGAGCGTAAAGCGGTATGAGTATTCAGGTTAAACACATTGACAAAAACTTTTCGACGTTCAAAGCGTTGGATGACATTACCTTAGAATTTCCCACTGGCAAATTGGTCGCGCTATTAGGCCCTTCTGGCTGTGGCAAAACCACACTCTTGCGCATTATTGCCGGTTTGGAACAAGCCGATAGCGGCGAAATCTGGTTGGAAGGTTTGAATGCTTCCAACCTGCATGTGCGGGATCGGCAAATCGGTTTTATGTTCCAACATTACGCGCTGTTTCAACACATGAGCGTGTTTGACAATGTGGCGTTTGGTTTGCGTGTGAAACCCAAAGCCGAACGTCCGCCCGAAAGTGTGATTAAAAAGCGCGTAACTGAATTGCTGGATTTGGTGCAATTGGGCGCGTTAGCCACCCGTTTGCCCGCACAATTATCCGGTGGGCAACGCCAGCGCATTGCTTTGGCACGGGCTTTGGCGGTGAATCCGCGCGTGTTGTTATTGGATGAGCCATTCGGTGCGTTGGATGCCAAAGTGCGTAAAGAACTACGCCGTTGGTTGCGACAATTGCACGATGAATTGCACATTACCTCGATTTTCGTTACTCACGACCAAGAAGAAGCTTTGGAAGTCGCCGACGAAATCGTGTTAATGAATCGTGGTAAAGTCGAGCAAGTTGGCTCGCCTTTGCAAGTCTTTAGTCAACCTGCTACCCCGTTTGCGTGTAACTTCCTCGGTACGGTCAATCGTTTTGATGGCAAGTGGGTAAACGGTGCGGTGCAATTCCATGCTGAACGTTTACCATTGCCAACCACTCCGGTTGGTGTTCGCGAAGGAACAGACGTGATTGCGTTTGCGCGTCCGCATGAGTTGCAAATTACACCGCAGCTTGAGCAAGCGGATGGCGTTAAAGCTAAAGTCAGTCGTATTTTGGCATTTGGTCCGGTAGCGCGTGTCGAATTGAATGCAGCAGATTCGCACAGTGTGTTCTATGAGGTGGATGTCACCGCACAGGAATTAAACCGTTTGCAATTGTCTGTAGGGCAAGCAGTACGCTTATTGCCATTGCAGTTGCGTGTGTTTCCTGCCGGATAAGGTGGGGAAAAGGAGTTTTTAGGATGAATTTCCAACAATTACGCATTATCCGCGAAACCGTTAAACGCAATTACAACCTCACGGAAGTTGCTAACGCGCTGTTTACTTCGCAATCAGGCGTGAGTAAACACATTAAGGATTTAGAAGACGAACTCGGTATTGAGCTGTTTGTGCGCAAAGGCAAGCGTTTTTTGGGGCTAACCGAGCCGGGACAGGAACTGTTAGGTATCGTGGAGCGTATGTTGTTGGATGCGAAAAACATCAAGCAACTCGCCGAACAATTCAGCAATAGCGAAGAAGGTTCGTTGACGATTGCGACGACGCACACCCAAGCGCGGTATGTGTTACCGCCCGTGGTGACGCAGTTCAAACAATTGTATCCGCGTGTGCATTTGGTGCTGCATCAAGCCGCACCTACCGAGATTTCTACCATGCTGCAAGAAGGTGGGGCGGATATTGGGATCGCAACTGAAGCCTTGGGTGGCAGTAATAATCTGGCGCGTTTCCCGTTTCACTCGTGGAGTCACTCGGTGATCGTGCCGCAAGGTCATCCCTTGGAACACAAAGCCTTTTTGCGGCTGGAAGACATTGCCGCTTACCCGATTATTACCTATTACAAAGGCATTACTGGGCGAGCACGCATTGACGAAGCTTTTAGTAAAGCCGGAGTAACGCCGGATATTGTCATGTCAGCATTGGATTCGGACGTGATTAAAACCTATGTTGAATTGGGTTTAGGCATTGGCATTGTCGCATCGGTGGCGTTTAATCCGCAGCGCGATATTGGGTTGCGTTTATTGGATTGCACCCGTTTGTTTGCGACGAATACCACCTTAATTGCCGTGCGCCGTGGGCATTATTTGCGGGGTTATGCTTACCGTTTTATTGAGTTATGCGCGAGTAACCTCAATGAAACGGTGGTACGAGCAGCTTTACAAGCGGATGCAGATGCGGAAGACTGCTCGCTGATGTAACTTCAAGCTTACATTCCGAACACTCACATTCAGGGCATTGCCGTCTTGTAGAATAAATCCCCCGACTCAGTGACTGGGTTTGTTGATGTATTAGACGGGGGAAGATGTCAAATCAGGAGCTAATCAATTGATACAGGGTTTGATAACGCTCCAGTACTTTCGCGCCGAATAAGGGGTCAGTGTGTTCTAGCATGTCACTTTCCACTCGTGCCCAATGATCAGCTTGCAAGGTATTGTTAATCAATGGGAATAAGCTAGCCTCTTCGGTATTAATGTGCGCTTTTTCCAAGGCAATGAATTGCACGATTTTGTCTTGCAAATCTTGACGACTGATAATCGCATCGCCATTAATCACGCCATCAATCAGCTTTTGAAATTCCAGCGTGGCATTCGGCAAATGTTGGTGTTCCGTGAGTAAAGCGGCAACCACATTGGCAGCGGCATCCGAATGGTCGCAGAAGACTTTGTATACCTCGTCTTCTTTGGGGTGATGAATTTGGTCGGAATAACGGCGGATGTAATCGGCAATGTCAGTGATGAGTAGCAAATCAGCTTCATCACCAGCGGCGAGGATGTCAACTTGTTGATCTAAAAGGGTGAGTAAGCGTGCCAGATTGACATGATCTTGATGCAGTTCGGTCATGATCTTGTGCATAACGGTGCTCCTGAGAGGATGAAGGAGGGTGCACAGCAGCATGTTGCAGTGCACATCCATCATAAAGAATGCAACGCCGCGTCACCTAGGCGCAGGTCAAGTTTTCGTGGGTTTCTTGATCGTTTAGTAAGCATTCTGTGGTGTGTAATGCCGCTGCTAAGTTATTGGCAGCTAATGCACTTAATTCTGCTCCTAATTCAAACGCATAGCCACGAATGTGCAATACCTGCGTGGGGGGCGCATCCATGCCATACACTTGACGGAAAGCATGAAGCAAAGCGGCGGGCGTTAGCGCGTGACTGGTGTAACTGTCATCCTGTTGCGCGGTCAGTTTTTCCAATAGATACGGCGTGGCGCAACTCACGTCGGCATCCACGAACAGAATGCGTTCCCGCCCGACCAGATCGGTCATGTGTTCGACCTGTAATTGCATATCGGTTAAGCATTCGACATGGGGCAGTTGCAGAGCAGCGATGGCTTCCTGCAACAATACGCCCAGTGCATCATCACCACGCCCCGGATTGCCGTAACCGAACAGTAGAATGGGGGCAATCTTAGTCAAGTTCACACCCAATACTGCCATCAATGTTTTTACTGACACGGTTGAGCAATTGCCCGTCATGACTCACTAATTCCACTTGTAATGGCATTTTGCCTAAAGCATGGGTGGCGCACGATAAGCACGGGTCATACGCTCGCACGGCTACTTCCAGATGGTTGAGTAAGCCTTCGGTGATTTCCTGCCCGTCAATGTAGTGATTGGCAACCGAACGCACCGATTCATTCATCGCATGGTTATTACTGGTGGTGGAAACAATCAGGTTGGCTTTTTCCACCAGCCCTTGTTCATCCACTTGGTAATGGTGGAACAGTGTACCGCGCGGTGCTTCAATCACGCCGATACCTTCGCGGCGTTTTTCACCCGTTACCACCAAATCCGTGCCCATAATGTCGGGGTCATGCAGCAAGGTTTGAATCGCTTCAGCGCAGTACAACATTTCGATCATTCGCGCCCAGTGGAACGCCAGCGTGTCGTGTACATACGCGCCACCGCCAAAAGCACGGAAACGCACCCGCGCCGCTTCTGCCAATGGGGTCGGAATGCTGTCGCACAGGTTCACCCGCGCTAACGGTCCAACGCGATACCAGCCGTTGTCTTTGCCAAGCGCGGTAAGGTAAGGGAATTTCATGTACGACCAGTTGCGCACTTCCTCACGAATCGCCGCGTTGTATTGGGTGTAATCAAACTGGTCGAAAATGTCACTGCCATCGGCACGTCTGGCGCGTAAGCCGCCGTGATACAGCTCCATTTCGCCTTGTGTACCGACCATGCCTAAGTAATTAGTGGGCATGGTGGCGAAAGCGTGGTTTTCGGGGTGTTGTAAGTGGATGGTTTCATTCAGCGTTACCGCGTCCTGTGACCACGCAATAATGTCGGCAACATCCACCAGTAAGGCTTTACGCTCGTCATTACTCAAGGTTTTGTTCATGCCGCCGGGAACGGTTGCCGCGCCGTGAATGCGCTTACCCGCAATTGCAGCGATGACTTGTTGCCCGTACTTGCGCAGTTTTACGCCTTTCAAACCAATGTCGGGGTAATCTTCCAGCACGCCGACGATATTACGGTGTGCCATATCCGAGCCAAAACCAAACAAAAAGTCGGGCGAAGACAGGTGGAAGAAATGCAGTGCGTGCGATTGCAATACCTGCCCAAAATGCAGCAAGCGGCGTAATTTGGTGGCGGTTGGGGTTAATTCATCCACACCGACAATTTGGTCAACCGCTTTCGCCGCCGCTAAATGGTGGGAGACGGGGCAGATACCGCACAACCGTTGCACAAAGTAAGGCACTTCGGTGTAGGGGCGACCTTGGATGAATTTTTCAAAGCCGCGAAATTCGACAATGTGTAAGCGTGCTTCCTGTACGTGGTTGTCGGCATCCAGCAGCAGGGTAATTTTGCCGTGCCCTTCCACCCGCGAAATGGGGTCAATGGCAATGCGGCGTGATCCGTCGGTTTGATGGTATTCCATGTCCAGACCCTCAATCGTAATGCAGCATGGCTTTCGGCAGGGAAGGTTCTTTTCCCGCCAATAAGTCGCTCAAAATGGAGAAAAACGCATCACCCGAAGGCGGGCAACCCGGTAGGTAGTAATCCACGCGCACCACTTCGTGCAAGGGGTGAACCTTGGATAACAACAACGGCAATTCAGGGTCAGACGGAATCATAGGGTTATCCACGCCCACGCCGTTTAAATAGGCTTCTTCCAAACATTCCTGCACCGTGTAATGGTTGCGCATCGCAGGCACACCGCCGTTAATGGCGCACGCCCCGACCGCAATCAGGATTTTGCATTGCTGACGGAATTCGCGCAGGACGTGCACGTTTTCGGCATTACACAGTCCGCCTTCTACCAAACCAATGTCGCAGGGCTGGCAATGTTTAATGTCAGTGAGGGGGGAGCGGTCAAACTCGACGTGTTCCAGCAAGTCGACCAGTCGCTCATCCATGTCCAGAAACGACATGTGGCAACCGAAACAGCCTGCGAGTGAAGTGGTGGCAATCCGAATCTTACTCATCGTGATGCTCCGTTTTTTGTAAGCCGACGTGCGCGACATCGGCTTCAGTAACCGAATGCAGGTCGAAAGTACGCCGCCCAATCGGGATTTCATGCCCATGATTTTTCGGCAGAATCGCGCCCACCGGACAAATGTGTGCGGCAGTATCCTCCAGCGTTAAATCGCTATCGCCGAGTTTACCGCTGGGGGAATTGACGATCAGGTGTGAAGCTGCCCCGCGTCCGCCAATCGCGAACACGTTTTTGCCATCCTGTTCGCGGCTGGCTCGCACGCACAATTCACACAATACGCAGCGGTCACGATCCAACACAATGTCGGGGTGGGAAGCGTCGATTTCACGCAATGGGTAAAACGGTGGGAAATGCCCATCCAACATGCCGAAATGGTAGCCGAGGGCTTGCAAGGTACAATCGCCCGTTTTGCTACAGGTTGGGCACAGATGGTTGCCTTCCACGAACAGCATTTGCACCAGCGTTTTGCGCACTTCTTGCAAAGCGGGGGTATTGTTATCGACGTTCATGCCAGCCGCAGCGGGCAAGGTACACGCCGAAGCACTGCGTCCGTCCACTTCCACGGTACACAGTTTGCAACTGCCGTGCGGGGAAAGTCCCGGTTTGTGGCACAGGTGCGGGATGTAAATGCCCGCTGCTAATGCCGCATCCATAATGGTTTGTCCGGGCATAAAGCTGATGGCTTGCCCGTCAATAAACAAGGTATGACTCATGATAAATGCGCCTCTGCATCGTCGCGGTGGGTTAAATCGCGGGTCGTGGCAAGTGCCGCATCCAGATTAAAGAAGGGTTCGTAATCTTGATGCAGCAAACGTTCGGCATAAACTTGCGGGAATTTTTCCAGCAAATCCAGCAGCGGATTGGCGGCGGTTTGCCCCAGCCCACAATGCGAACGGCGTTTTACCAGCTTACCCAGTCGCGCCATTTCTTCACGGTCATAAGCCGTACCATGTCCGGCGGCAATTTTATCGACGTACTTGCGCAATAACGGTGTTCCGACGCGGCAAGGCGTGCAAAATCCACAGCTTTCGTGGGCAAAGAAATGCGTGAAATTGCGCACCACTGCCAGCAAATCGCGCTGTGCGCCATACACCATGATCGAGCCACCTGTCGCAAGGTCTTCAAACGCCAGCTTGCGCCCGAACTCTTCGCGACTCACCAATGTGCCAGAAGGTCCCCCAACTTGTACGGCTTGTGCATCCAACCCACCACAGGTTTCCAGCAGGGTTTGCAAAGTAATGCCGAATGGGAATTCGTAAATACCGGGGGCAGTGCAATCGCCACTCACGCTGAGCACTTTTGTACCTGCGGAGGCTGCTGTACCGTGATCACGAAACCATTGCCCGCCATGCACGGCAATGTGTGTCGCCGCCAGCAAAGTTTCCACGTTATCCACCACGGTAGGCTGCCCACGATAGCCGTGAGTCACGGGGAATGGGGGGCGCACTCGTGCCACACCGCGTTTTTGTTCCAGCGATTCGAGCAAGGAAGATTCTTCGCCGCAGATGTACGCGCCCGCACCCAGCACAATGCTAATGTCGAAAGTGAAATCAGGCTGCTGGAGGATGTTTTCCCCCAGCAAATTAGCGGTTCGCATTGCTGTGAGAGTGGCTTCCAAGGACGGTACGAGGTAACGGTATTCGCCGCGCAAATACAGGAAACCGTGCCGTGCATTGATGACGTAGGCGCATAACGCCATGCCTTCAAACACTTGTTGCGCAAAGCTAGTGAGTAACACGCGATCTTTGAACGTGCCGGGTTCGCCTTCGTCGGCATTGCACACCACGTAATGTTCCGGCGCGTCGGCAGCGCGGCACAATTGCCATTTCAGCGCGGTATTGAAACCCGCTCCGCCGCGTCCGCGCAAACCGGATTGCTTGATTTCGGCTAGCAACTGATCTGCGCCATAGCTAGTGGCAGTACGTAAACCGTCACCCGTTGCTAGTTTATGGTCGAGTAATAGTCCTGCATGGCGGATATTGTCTTGTACCGCAAACCAGTCCACAGGCCAGTTTTCCAGCGGTGTTTCGGTATTAATTAACGTGGCAAGTTGCGGCAAATGTTGTGCGGTCAGTTTGGTTAACATGCGCCCATTCACCAAAGCCGCAGCACCTTGGTCGCACATGCCCACGCACGAAGTTTCGTCGATACTGACCACACCATCAGCGCGAGTCACACCGGGCGTTACCTTCAGCAATGCGCATAACTGCTGCATGAGCGATAAATCGCCGCAACTCGTGCAATTACTGAACAAAATAGCGAAACGTCCGCGCGGGGTACGGTGAAAAAAGCTGTAGAAATCAATCACCGCTTCCACCTGACTGATGGGTAAATCCAGTTCAGCCGTCAGTGGGGCAATCGTTTCGGGAGGGATGTGGTAGTGATGGCTCTGCAACTGGTGCAGACGGTGCAGCAAGTGATCAGAAGATTGATACCTTGCTAGAGAGGGTAGATGTTCTTCTTGCATAATATTTATACTGATGCGTTATTTTATTTAAGTCCAGTATAGCACCTTTGCTGAAAATGCACGCTTCACGCTCAAATCACAGCGGCATTACCTGACAAATGGTAGGGTCTCAAGATACATTCGTTCCACTAAGAAATGGCGCAAATTCGGTTTTGAAAAAGGTTTTGATCGGTCAGTCTGCTGTATTACATGGGCTTTATCGCATTTGATGGTAATGAGTGCGCACAGCAATCAGAGGTTTGTAATTCCTAAGAAAATTATAGCTGTTCAACTTATATAAAATTTTTTGTTAGGTTATGATCTGACGTGATTTCTGTTTTTGCCTTTCTATGTGATGATATTAGGATTTATAATCTCATGATTCCTCAAGAATTATTGGAAGCCTCCGTGACGATAACTTTAAAAGAGTATAAAGACATGGAAATAATACTTCTCAAAGGACATTTGGTTCTAGAACAAGTGTTGTGTCAACTACTTTCTGCTCATCAGCTAGATTTAAAAAGAATAAACTCCATGAATTTAATGTTCAATAAAACTCTTGAGTTAGTTATGGCAATAGACTCCAATGTGATTGCTAATGAATATCCACACTTAAAAGAAATTAACAAAATAAGAAATAAGATTGCTCACGAATTATTTTTTGATGATTATCATGATGACTTGAAAAAATGGGCATCCTCTGTTCTCGGCTATACCCCAAAAACAATAAATACAAATAGAACATATAAAAACCATGTTATAAAGGCATTCTCATTGCTCGCAGGTTTATTGCTCGGCAAATCTAACGGCATTGAAGCCGTAAAAAATTCAAAAAACCACAAGAATAAATCATGAATATATTATTCGGAGAATAGATATTTTTAGTCGGTCAATATTGAAAAATCTTAATAATTATGTTGAAGATGGATACGGTAGCAGTCCGTAACTCCGGTTTGATTACTCCCTGCTGCGCCTGTCACGTTAAATGTTATTCTGATATTCACTTTTCATGAATCCAAGAGGTGTTTAATTATGCGGTTATTTTTGGGTGTTACTCTTTTGTTGTTATCCACTCAGGTTTTTTCGGCAAGTTGGAGTTGCAGAAATAACGACTTGGAAATTCACTGTGATTCTAATAAGTGTGTGGCATCTGATAATTTCACGCCATTTGATATAAGCGTAAATACTAATGGGGCTTTGTCGATTTGTGCTTATTCTGGTTGTTGGGAAGGCAAGGGAAAGGTGCTGGCATCGGGTAAACATGTCCTGATTTCTGCTAAAAAGTTGAAATGGACAGGCACGACTGCAAATTCGGCTGACTTTATGGTTGCTGTGGATACCAGTGATAACATCGGTTTTGTCAAGGGTGAGGGTTTTGCCATGCCAACCAACTGCACCCTAAATTGACTTCACTTCGTTATTTTAAGAAGCGATAAAATTTACCCCCGTGCGATGGGGCGATTAGGGTCACGAATCCATTCGCTCCACGAGCCTGCGTAGAGTTTTGAGCCTGTGATTCCGGCGATTTCCATTGCGAGTTGGTTGTGGCAAGCGGTTACGCCAGAGCCGCAACTGTGTACCAGCGTGGTTAAGTCGCGTTCGCCGATAATCGCTTGCCATTCGTGGCGCAATTGTTCGGGCGATTTGAACAAGCCGTTGTGTAAGTTGTCGGTGAGTGGGCGGTTGATGGCGTTGGGAATGCGCCCTGCAATGGGGTCGGTTGGTTCGATTTCGCCACGATAACGTTCGGCAGCACGCGCATCAATCACTTGTAACGCCGGATTGTTGAGTAAATCATCGGCTTCCACGGTGAAAGCGGTTTGTAATCGTGCTTGAAAATCCCCCGCTTGTGGCAATGCAGGTGTGGCGGTTTGTACGTCGCCGTTTTGCTGCAACCACGCTGGATAACCGCCATCAAGTAATGCCACCGCATTATGCCCCATCCAACGCAGCAACCACCACGCACGTCCTGCCATTGTGCCATTACTGTCGTCGTACACCACGACTTGCGTGTGCTGATTTAAGCCCAAACCTTGCAGTTTTGCGGTTAATTGCGCCACGTCGGGCAGTGGATGCCGCCCCGTTGTTGGGGTAATGGGGCTGGATAAGTCGTGATCCAAATGCAGGTAAAACGCGTTGGGAATGTGCCCTTGATGGTAGGCTTTTTCGCCGTAACTGGTATCAGCGAGCAGGAAACGGCAATCCAGAATCAACCAGTCTGCATTCGGTAGGGTTTGTTTTAAGGTGTCGGCTTGAATAATCGTGGTGTGCATAACAATCCAGAACAGCTAATGATTGTTTGAGTGTAGACGGGAAAGCGCGAGGGGGGAACACCCAAACGCGGGGATAACCAGCGTTCGGGTGCGATGATGATGCGAAGAATTTAAACCACTGAACCGTCGGCGTTCATGCCTTCGATTTTTTCTTCTTTCTGGATCATGTGTTCACGTTGTAAACCAAACAGCAGCAGCAGCGGTGATGCGACCAGTACTGATGAATAAATACCGAACAAGATACCAATGGTCAGCGCCAGTGCGAAGTTATGCAGGGCTTCGCCACCGAAGAAGAACATAGCCAAGACCATTAATTGCGTACAAAAGTGCGTAATAATGGTACGAGACATGGTGGTAGTAATCGCACTGTCGATAATGTCGGGAATGCTATCTTCGCGCATGGTGCGGATATTTTCGCGAATCCGGTCGAATACCACCACGGATTCGTTCACCGAGTAACCCAAAATCGCCAGTATGCCCGCCAATACCGTGAGGTCGAATTGCCATTGGAAGAAGGCAAACAGACCGAGAATAATCACCACGTCGTGCAAGTTCGCAATCGCGGCAGATACCGCAAACCGCCATTCAAAGCGGAATGCGAGGTAGACAATGATTCCCGCTGCGACCAGCAATAAGGCTAAGCCACCGTTTTCATACAGTTCTTTGCCGACTTGACCACCAACAAAATCCACACGGCTGAGGGTGACATCCGGCGCGGTTTTTTTCAGTGCGCCCATGACTTGTTCACTGATTTGCGCACTGGACGCGCCTTCTTTCAACGGCACACGAATCAATACGTCTTGGGTCGAACCGAAGTTTTGTACCGCGACTTCGTGATAACCCATTTCCGTCAACGAGGTGCGGATGTTATCCAATGGTGCGGCTTGTGCGTAACGCACTTCCATCACCGTACCGCCAGTGAAGTCGACCCCTAGATTCAAGCCGAAAAAGAATAACGAGAACACTGAAAAGAGAAAGGTTGCCAGTGAAATCGTGGTGGTTACTTTGCCATACCGCATAAACGGGATGGCTTTGGGTAAATGGAAAAACTCTAACATGATGTTGCCCCGTTTAAATGGATACTTTTTGCAAGCGTGCTTGAGAACCGTACACGACATTGACTATTGCACGGGAAACCGTTACCGCACTGAACATGGAGGTCAAAATCCCCAAACACAGTACCACCGCAAAGCCTTTGATTGGTCCTGAACCCAGTGAGAACAAGGCAATCCCCGCAATGAACGTGGTTAAGTTTGAATCGAGGATTGTGCCCCAAGCGTGTTTGTAACCAGCGGAAATGGCTTGTTGCGGCGGTAAACCAGCGCGAAGTTCTTCACGAATCCGTTCATTAATCAAAACGTTGGCATCAATTGCCATGCCCAAGGTTAAGGCGATACCTGCCAAGCCAGGTAAGGTCAACGTTGCTTGTAACATGGATAACAATGCAAACAATAAGAAGCCATTCACTGCCAATGCTGCACTGGAGATAACTCCGAAAGCACGGTAGTAGAAAACCATGAAGGTCACGACTGCCACAAAGCCCCAAATATTGGAATGGAAGCCTTTGGAAATGTTTTCTGCACCCATGCTAGGGCCGACGGTGCGTTCTTCGACAATGTACAACGGTGCGGCTAATGCACCAGCCCGCAGTAACAGTGCTAAATCACGTGATTCTTTGGGGGAATCCAAGCCAGTAATCTGGAAACGTTTGCTTAATTGTTCTTGAATCCGCGCCACGTTAATGACTTCTTGCGTCGTGGTGCTGGTTTTTTCTGGCTTGCCGTTGACTTCTTTGGTTTCGATTTTGGTTTCAATAAAGACCACCCCCATCAACTTTTGCACGTTTTCGCCCGTGGTTTTGGCGAAACGGCTTGCGCCTTTGCCATCAAGCGTAATGTGTACGGCGGGGCGGTTATTTTGGTCGAAGCCAGAAGATGCATCGGTAATGTAGTCACCCGTCAGCATGACTTTGCGTTTCAACAAAATCGGTGTGCCATTACGTTCTTTGTACAATTGCGAACCAATCGGCGCGTGTCCGCTTTGTTGCGCTTGCGTTGGATCATTGTCTTCATCCACCAAGCGGAATTCCAAAGTTGCGGTCGCACCCAAGATTTCTTTCGCCCGCGCAGTGTCTTGCACGCCGGGTAATTGCACCACAATGCGGTCAGTACCTTGTTGTTGAATAACGGGTTCAGCAACGCCCAATTCATTTACCCGTTTGCGTAACGTGGTAATGTTTTGTTGCAAGGCATTGTGTTGGATGTCTTTTAACTTGGTGGGTAATAGCGTGATTTTGATGTCGTTTGAACCTGCCGGACGGTCAAATTGCAGGCTGTCACTGAATTCTTTGCGCATGGCATTTTCCGCCGTATCGCAAGTCGCAGCATCGTCAAATGTGGCGGTTAATACTTCGCCTTCACGCGCAATGCCTTGGTATTTGAGGTCTTTTTCACGCAGGAAGTCACGGAACTCATCTTCATAACGATCCAGTTGTTTATCCAATGCTGCTTGCATGTCCACTTCCATTAAGAAGTGTACACCGCCGCGCAAGTCCAAACCCAAATACATGGGGTTCGCGCGGATGGCACGCAAAAAGCCGGGGGTGGAAGGTGCTAAGTTCAACGCGACAACGTATTGATCACCCACTGCGGTTTTTAAGGCTTCGGCGGCTTTTAATTGCGTATCCGAATCTTTAAAGCGGAATAGTGCCTGTTGTCCATTATTTTCACTGGCATCAATGCTAACGCCCTGCGCTTGTAATGCCTGTTCAAAACGCTGCATGGCGGCAGGATCAATCGCTTGATCGTGTTTCGGGCTTAATTGCACTGCCGGTTGGGAGGGGAAGAAGTTTGGAACAGCGTAAATGACCCCAACTAACAAGATGATAGTAATGAGGATATATTTCCAGAGTGGGTAACGATTCATTAGTTATGGATTCCGTTAGGGTTGGGGTGCGAGGGTGTTTGTTAAAAACAGTCCCTCACACGCCGACTTACGCGCCTTTCATCGTGCCTTTGGGCATGACAGCGGCAATCGCCTGTTTTTGAACTTTAATGGTTACATTGTCTGCAACCGTTAGGTCGACAAAGTTGTCGCCGATGCTGGCGATTTTACCGAGGACACCACCGCCAGTGACGATTTCATCACCTTTGCTGAGTGCTTCCAGCATTTGCTTGTGTTCTTTGGTGCGCTTTTGTTGCGGGCGGATAATCATGAAATACATAATGGCGAAAAAAACGCCCATCATCAGAATGGTTTCTAAACCGCCACCTGCTGGTGCTGCTGCCGCGCCATCTGCATAAGCATTTGAAATGAAAAAGCTCACGTCTTACTCTCCTTGAAAATGTTTGGCATTACGTTGCGGCGGCTATTATGCCACCTCCCACGGAAAACTGATAACCTGTTTAATGTCGTCACTTTGCAGGCGGCACATTAAAATACGATCCACACCTAAAGCCACTCCCGCGCATTCTGGTAGACCCTGTTCGAGTGCTGCTAAGAAGTGTGCGTCGACTGCCACGCCATCAGCGCGTGTTTGCGCATCGTGCTCCAAAATGTGCCGATTCAATGCTGCATCGGTTTGTTCTTGGTAGCCATTGCCCAATTCCAACGCGCCTAAGTAAACCTCAAAACGCTCAGCGACATCATGACCATTATCATTAATCACTTTGGCTAAGGCACATTGCGCCGCAGGGTAGTGATATAAAAATGTGAGTTGGTCGGTGGGAAATGAGGTTTCCACGCAATGGGTGAGTAATAAATCCCGCCATGCTTGGATACTCATGTCAGCGTCGATATGAATACCGTGTTGTTGTGCACAAGCCGCCAACTCATCCGCCGAAGCAAGATGGGGGTCAAGTTGCACGCTTTCAAGGAATGCTGCGCGGTAAGTCACAAAGCGTGGTGGTTTTCGCAGGTGCGGAATCAAAGTGTGCAATAGCGTGGCTACTTCCTGCATCAATTGTTGGTAGGTAAAACCGACGCGATACCATTCCAACATCGTGAATTCAGGATTATGCCGTCGCCCGCGTTCATCACGTCGCCAAACTTTGCATAATTGGTAAATATCGCCTGATCCAGCCGCGAGTAAGCGTTTCATGGGGTATTCGGGCGAAGTGTGTAACCAGCGCAAGCCCTGTGCGGTATTAACAGGGAAACTGTCAATGAACGGGTCGGTATTTCCGGCTTGGGATAGCGCGGGGGTTTCGACTTCCAGCACATGGCGTTGGGCAAAAAAAACGCGCACCTGCTGGTTCAGGATTGCGCGTTCTTTGAGAGCGGTTAGCTTCACGCCTTGACGCGGGAAACGTATTCGCCAGTACGAGTATCGATTTTGAGGATTTCGCCTTCTTCCATGTACAACGGTACTTTGACCACTGCACCGGTTTCCAATGTCGCAGGTTTAGTGCCGCCAGTCGCGGTATCACCACGTACACCGGGGTCAGTTTGGGTGATTTTCAATTCTGCAAAGTTCGGTGTGGTCACTTGTAATGGCACGCCATTCCACAAGGTGACGATGCATTTTTCATTGCCTTTCAACCATTTGACCGCATCACCCATCGCCGCTGCGTTGGCTTCGAGCTGGTCAAACGAGGTGCTGTCCATGAATGTCCAAGCCGAGCCGTCGGTGTAGAGGTATTCCATGTCGCGGTCTTCAACGTCAGCACCTTCGCAGGTTTCGGTGGATTTGAAGGTTTGCTCAATGGTGCGCCCGCTTTTGAGGTTGCGTACCCGCGCCCGCGTGAAGGCTTGACCTTTGCCCGGTTTGACGAAATCACTTTCAACGATGGTGTAAGGGTCGCCGTTGATAATAATTTTTACACCGACACGTAAATCATTTGCACCATAGGTAGCCATTGTTCATCTCCAAAAATATCTGAACTCAAAATAGCCCGCTATGATAACCGGAATATAAAGGAAAAAACACGATAATGCGTAACGAGACACTGCGGCATACAGTGTCCCGTTGTGCATGTTTTACGGTGCGGGTACTGCTACACGGTTGCCCGGTACAATTTGCGGCTGGAAAGCAAACACTTCACGGCTGCTGGGATAGACCATGACTTTCAACCAGTTAGTGTCATTCGTGCCATTGGCTGCATTGTCGCCGAAAGTTTCAATGCGTGTGAAGTTTTCGAGACGTTTGCCAGTGGTATCGAGCAACGGTTTGTCGACACGGAAATAGTGTGAATCGCCGTGGACATAGGCAACGGGCTTGCGGAAGGCCGTGGTTTGTTCACGCAACGCCAATAAGAATGTTTGGAAACCGTCTGGCTGACCGTCTGTTTCAGCCAAAGTTTTCGGGTCACGTAGCGGAGCACGGGTTACATCAGATGTATCCCAACCCGGATTAGCTTGCGAGATGAACATGACGGCTACCGCGTTGACCGCTTTTGCTTCATCAAAAGTTTCTTTCATCCATGTGATATTCGCTGCATTACGCGCCGCGTACTCGGTTGCATCGGGATTAATATCGCACAGATTATTGCAAGAGCCTTGAATGTTTAATGTCGCGTAAACTACGCCACCAACTACCCAGCGGCGATTTTCGACATAGGGTGCGGCTTGCACTTCTTGACGGAATTTATGCACGCCTAAGGATACAGGTTTGCTGAAAAACAGGGTGCGTTCGTAATTGAGGCGTTCCAGTGAGTTGTAACCACCAGCGGAAGTACGGTCGCAATCGGTCCAGTCATTGTCGCCGGGGGTGAACATGGCTGGTGCTTGCAGGCTGGCGAAAAACGCGAGTGCTTGCGTGTACACGTCGTCACTACAGACGCTGCTGCCCGCTTTCAAGTCACCATCGTGTACTGAGAAGGTAAGGTTTTGCGCATTCATGTCGTCGATCAAGCGGGTAACACCGGTTGCTTGTTCGGATGAATACGGCAGGTCGCCCCACAAACCGATAGCATAAGGTGTGCGGTTTGGACGATACTCGTGAGCATTGACTGTACCCGTAAACGTGGTAATGGCAACTGCCAGCGTAATGCCCAGCGCAAGTGGTTTTTGGCGCATCCAATTTAAGCGTTTCAACATGACTACTCTCCTTTGACAAGTAGTGATTAAACATAACAAGCGTATCCAACGGTATCTGCGTGGAGATACCCGATGTGATTGATTAGTTTAAATAGTGTTCAATAAGGTCAGATGATAGATTGTTTATAGTTTTGTGAATGGAAGATAAGGTATTGATGACAGAGCAAATGGCGGTTTCCCAATGGCAGCGTGAATTAGCGCGGGCAATTCGTGATCCAGCCGCATTAATGCAGGTTTTAGGCTTGCAAGGTGAAGGCGTGAGCTATGCCGCCGCGCGTGAATTTCGCCTCCTTGCCCCGCACAGTTATGTGGCACGAATGCGTCACGGCGATTGGTCTGATCCATTATTACGCCAAGTATTGCCGTTGGATGCGGAATTGCAAGTGGTCGATGGTTTTCATGCTGATCCAGTGGGTGATCAATACGCGGTGGTGGCAGATGGTGTGCTGCATAAATATCACGGACGGGTGTTATTGGTGACAACGGGGGCGTGTGCGGTGCATTGCCGTTATTGTTTCCGGCGGCATTTTCCGTATAGCGCGGCGAATCCGGTCAAAGGCGAATGGGATAGTACCGTGCAGTATTTACGCGCGAACCCCGATGTACAGGAAGTGATTCTCAGCGGCGGCGATCCTTTGACACTTTCTGATGAACGTTTGGGCAGTTTATTCCGCCAATTGCGCGAGATGCCGCAAATTACCCGTGTTCGGTTTCACTCGCGTTTGCCGATTGTGTTGCCGTCACGCATTGATGCCAGTTTCCTGCAATTACTCGCGGGGCAAGCGCAACGCATCATCATGGTGATTCATGCCAATCATGCGCAAGAACTCGCAGCGGACGATGTGCAACAAGCTTTAGCCGCGTTACAGCAAGCGGGCGTTACCTTACTTAATCAAGCGGTTTTGCTGCGCGGGGTGAACGATAGCGTGGCGGCGCAAGTGGCATTGAGCGAAAGTCTGTTTGCTGCACGTGTGTTGCCGTATTACTTGCATGTGTTGGATAAAGTCGCAGGGGCAGCGCATTTTGATGTGCCGGATGCCGAAGCCGTCGCTTTATTAGCTGCCGTGCGTGAACGTTTACCCGGTTTTCTCGTGCCGAAATTGGTGCGCGAAATCGCGGGTGAAAAAGCCAAAATCCCGATTCATGCCTAAGCCAATAAGTCGCGTAAGGTTGCTAAATCGCTAGCCGCCGCATTGCCTTGTTGCGCGGATAATGCCACGGCGGTTTTGCCAAGTAAGCGGTACAGTGCGGCATAATCCGGCTGCCATTGTTGTAAAGCTTGTAATTGCCGCGTTACCACTTGCGTATCGCCCCGTGCAATTGGCCCTGTGAGGGCGGATGCCGTGCCTAGCCGGAAAACATTATCCGCCGTCCCGCGTACAATCGGCTGGAGAATTTGCATGGCCAGTGCGCGTTCCACACCCGCTTGAGCAAAGGTTTGGATGCTGATTTCTTGCAATGCCACCAAATAGTTACAAGCCATGACGCTGGCGGCGTGGTAGAGGGTTTTTTGTGTGGCATCAATGCGAAAGGTTTGCGCACCGAGTTGCGTGAAGCACGGTTCGAGCAGGCTTAATGCCGCATCATCACCTTCCATGCCGCAAAATGTTCCTGCGAAATCGTGAATCGCTTGTGCTGGATCGGCAAAGCTTTTAATCGGGTGAATGCTGGCAATGTACGCGCCGCTTTCATGCGCGGGTTGCAAAATCGCCGAACTCACCGCGCCACTGCAATGCAATACCACATTCCCCGCGCGTAACACGCCGCTGCTGGCGAGTTCGGCACAACAATCCGCTAGTTGATTATCCGCACAGCCTAGCAAAAACACATCGGAAGGCGGTAAATCACGCAGTTGTGTGACCGCTTGCCCCTCTTGGATAAAATCCACAGCCCTTTGCGCACTGCTTAGACTGCGATTCAGTACGCCACCAATGCGGAATGTGCCAGCGCGTTGCCATAAATAGCCGAGTGTTTTGCCGACTTTGCCGCAGCCAATTATCGAAAGTGTTTTCATGTTTCGTTGGGGTGTTGATCGTGATGTTGATGGATGTAAAACGCTAAGTTATTGTCGCGATTATCGCCGGATAACAAGGTTTGGCTAACGACTTTGCCCTTTTTTAAGGCAACGATGGCAATGTTAGGGCGGCTGGTAATCCAGTTCATCTCGGTATTCAGGTGTAAGCGTCCGCGTGTAACAGTGAGCTTGCGCCAGAATAGCCAGTATTGCCAATGTGACGGATGGTGTTTTTTCTCGCCCAATTCACAGCCAAACACGCCGCGCATGACCACTTGCCAGACATCGAGGCGGAACAATCGCCACAAGAATACCCGTTCCCACCACGGCAAGGTTTCGGGGCGACAATAACCGGATTTGGATTTAATTGCCCAGTTAGCAAAAAAGGTTTCCAGCATTCGCCAGCTTGGGGGCGTATTGCGTACCGCACTGCTGGTCAGTTGTAAGCAGCGTAAAAGTTGTTTGTCTGCGGCTTGGCTGTAATCCACATACAAGGCGCGATTCACGAATGAATAATGCACGTCACCGGATAAAAACGTCGCACTGCTTAACCCCATCTGGCGCAATAAGGTGTCAAGTAGAAAGGAAAAGCCTCGGCGGTTGGCAATCCAGCTTTCCATGTCCAAACGGCTGGCACTGATGCGTGGGTAGAAATTGCCGAGCAAGATGCCTAAACGGTACAGCGCGTATTGTGCCCATTCGATGGAGGAAAAACCAAACACTGGCGTACCCGTGAAAAATAACGGTGTGATGCTTCGCGAGTCTGTTACTTGTTGGGTTTCGCGTAGTTTCAGCCATTCCCCGCGCAGCCAATCCAAGGCGTAGCGATCCATTAATTGCGGTGGTTCATTGTTTTTGCCGAAATCGCGTTGGGTTCGCGAATCCAACACGAAAATCGGTGGCTGCGTGGGTAAGACAAAACTCCAGCGTCGCCATTTCCACAGGTGAAAATCAAAGGCAGCCGCTTTGGTAGCATTGTGCGTGGTGTCTAATAAATGCGCTTGGATCACGTTGATTAAGTGTTGAGCATTGGGTGATGCATATTCTTCTGGGTTATTACCCCACGCTTGAAATGCCCAATACGCCGCTAAACCATTAGCAATCACGCGCGTGCCGTCTTGACTGCTACGCACGTCGTCGTACCAACTGCGGCACAAATTCCAATCGTCGGTAATGTCGTGATCATCAAAACTCAGGTAGGTGGGAATATTCGCCAGCACTTTGCGTACCGCCGCCTGACTGCGCACAAAGTCATGCATACTTAAGCATTCATAATCCGCTTCGTGGCGCGACTCGAATTGTGCTGGCAATGGTGGGTCTGGGGTAAAGCTGTAATCAAAGCCAACTTGATTACCTAAAGTGACTAAATACAGTGCGGCGTATTCGCCAAAGCTCAAAACATGCCCATGTTCTGAGGTGGAGGTTAAGTGACAGACTTCCTTAATCTGTTGGCGGCGTTGATCCGTGATGTAACTTACGCATCCGGCTTCCGGTAAGGGAATGCTTTGCCCCATTAACTGTGGGGCGAGGGTTTGTACAAATGCGATTAATTCTGGTAGTACGTCATCGGCATAAATTTGGTCGCCAACCAAGAACAACAACGCGGGGCGTGTGGTGAGATTGGTCGCATCGGCTTCCAATTGGTCGGCTAATAAACCGAGTGCATCACGGTGTTGAATTTCGCCCACATCACTAAACGATAAGCCGTGTACTTTGCGGCATGAGCCGTAAGCCAATGACGTAAGGTGGCTTGGAATGTAAAAGTTCGGGCGCGTTGCTCCGGCTAAACAATACTCATCTAATGCCAACAAGGTTTGCGTGTCGCGCAAGTGAATGTCGTAGCTGAGCAAGGTATCCAGCGGGAATGATGCTGCTATTGGAGTAGCAGTAAGCAAGGTGACATATAAATGTGTGCCTAGCTGGATGATCGTTTGCCTTGCTTGATCATTAAACGCTTGGCTGAGGCACGTATTGTCTGGTGAGTAAATGTGCAATTCCATGTCCAAAGGAATGCTGGTGGCAAACCACACGGTCACGCTGGTGCTTGAGGTGTGTCTGAGGATAGGGCCTGCTAAAATGCTGGGCAGGGGAATTGGTAATGTATTGTGTTCCATTGGCTTCACCCTCGTCTTTAACTAGATGATAACGACTAACGGGGTGAAGCGATATGACATGCTTGGCGTTCTACCGCAAATTAACCGCCTTGTGCTTTGTGGGCGGGTTTATCTAACGCGGCAAGTTTATGCAACTCGGTCAGTTGTTCCAGCATATCGGAAGCATATTGTTCGAACTGTGCGGCTTCGGTTTCGCTCATGATGCCGACTTCGGGCAGTTCTACGGTTGCGGGGTCTTGTGCTTCGCCATTCACGCGGTACTCGTAATGCACATGATTGCCTGTGGAAGAACCCGTCGAACCGACATAACCAATGATTTCACCACGCTTAATGGCTTTATCTTGTTGAATCTCATCAGCAAAAGCTGACATGTGACCGTAGACAGTGGAAATACCATCTTGGTGGCGCAGTTCAATCATATTGCCGTAACCGCCTTGTTGCCCTGCGAAT
Organism: Pseudomonadota bacterium; assembly: GCA_039797295.1. GTDB lineage: Bacteria > Pseudomonadota > Gammaproteobacteria > Thiotrichales > Thiotrichaceae > Thiothrix. The sequence goes on from JBDKID010000032.1 coordinate 60,598, forward strand.
TTCACGCTGCCATCCGCCGTCGCAAAAATCGGTGTGCCGTAGGGGGCGGCAAAGTCGATCCCTTCGTGCGCCTTCACAATTCCCAAAATCGGGTGATTACGCATTCCAAAACCAGAACTCATGCGACCACCTTCAATGGGTTTGCGGTCGAAAGCAATGCGTTTTAATTCGGTATCATCACCATCAGGGCGGAAATAATCGGTTTTACCATCGGCTAAGCTGAAACGTACCCGTTGATAGGTCGTGTCTTTGGTTGAATATTCGGCTGCTAATATTTTGTCGGTGTAAATGCTTTGGCCTTGGTATTGGAAGTCTTCAAAAATCACGCTTACGGTGTCGCCGACGCGCACCTTTTTGAAATCGGTATCTTTTATAAAGACTTGTGAGAGTTGGCGAATCACTGATTTTGATACGCCCGCCGTTTTGCCATCACGTTGCAAAGAATGCTTAATGGTGAAGGCAACTTTCGCATCGTGCATGGAGAACAATTCGCTGTCCCATTTGCCGGTGTAACCCTGATCGGTTGCTGAAATAATGTAAGCGGATTGTTTGTTCTTGGCATAAATCAATTGCAGCAAACGACCATCGACCACTTGGATTAACATACGGCTGTTGGGTTCTAAATGTGCTAACTCCGCTTTAATGGCTGAGTTATCGAGCATTTCTTTAGCAGTACGGGTGAGGTCAACGCTACCTAACAAGGAATCCAGCGTGTCATCTTCCATAACGGTGCGCATTGTCCAGTTGCCTTGTTGTGCATCCGGTAAAATATCCAGCGCGTAACCAGAGTAAGATTCCACGGCAACAGCGGGTAAATTCAATTCCTTTATAAGGTATGCAGGGGAATGAGGTTCTGCTGTTGGGTTTAAATTGAGAAGCTTTTCACCGTCCGGGGCGCGAATCATCGAATACACGGGAATATTACCAAGTGCTGCTAATGCGGCAATAACCATCAACCCGCGTGTCACTAAGTATTGCACCGGATGTTTCGCGGCGCGTTGCTCTGACGGTGTGGGGCTGGGTGGTGGAGTAACAATCACCACTTTTTGTGTAGATTGCGTTGGCATAGCTTTCACCGGAGCGCGGGACGGCTGCTCTGTCGGTGCTTTGGCTGCTTGAGCCATGCGCTTGTCGTGCTTATTGGGCTGCGTTACTCGCTTTGTTTGTTCGGCACGCGTCGTTGTTTTGTGGACGCTTTGCGAGGTTCGGGGTTTGAAATCGCCCGGAATGACGACTTCGATACCATTAATAGGCAGATTGTAGTGCCGTACCGCCTCATTCCAGTCCTTCTTCTTCTGTTGAGACGGCTCTTGCTTTAACGGTGACAAGTTTTCCACTCCATCATGAAGTTTAGTGACGTTTCTGCTTGGAAATTAGCAGGAACACGCAAACCGACGCGAGGTTAGTCAGGCAAGCCTGAATTATGGCTGAACTGTTAGCGTGATGCTGCGATCTTTAACAGGTTTGTAATAATCCGCGTTGGCTTTCTCTTTCATAAAATTACGAACTAACACCCTTATTTCGCATAGCTTGACAAGCAACAAAGCTGGTAAGCTTGCGGGTTTTGTAGGTTAAAACTGACCTGTTGTCAATCTCGGAGCATACTGAATGGATCATATTATTGACACACTTCAAGAATTAGGTCGTGGTGCTGAAGAAATTCTTGTCGAAGCAGAATTCGTTGAAAAACTTAAAAAAGGCCGTCCGCTACGTGTAAAAGCGGGTTTCGACCCCACTGCACCTGATCTTCACTTTGGTCATACTGTACTTATAAACAAAATGCGCCAGTTTCAGGAAGCAGGACATCACGTTTTATTCCTGATCGGCGATTTTACTGGGATGATTGGCGATCCGACCGGTAAGTCCGCGACACGTCCGCCGCTTACTGCTGAACAAGTCAAACAAAATGCCGAAACTTATCAAGAGCAGATTTTCAAAATTCTTGACCCCGATAAAACGGAAATTGTCTTCAACTCAACATGGATGAGTCAGTTGGGTAGCGCGGGACTGATTCAGCTTGCGGCGAAGCATACCGTAGCACGCATGTTAGAACGCGATGATTTCAATAAACGTTACAAGTCTGGTCAACCGATTGCGATTCATGAGTTCTTATATCCGTTAGTGCAAGGGTACGACTCGGTTGCTTTGAAGGCTGATGTGGAACTGGGTGGTACAGACCAAAAGTTCAACCTGTTAGTCGGGCGTGAGTTGCAACGTCAATACGGGCAAGCGCAGCAGGTGGTGATGACCATGCCGTTACTTGAAGGATTGGACGGCGTTAATAAAATGTCCAAGTCTTTGGGTAACTACATCGGTATTACGGATGCACCCAATGATATGTTTGGCAAAATTATGTCCATTTCCGATGATTTGATGTGGCGTTACTTTGAACTGTTGAGTTTCCGCCCATTGGTTGAGCTGAATCGTTTCAAGCAAGATGTCGCACAAGGTGCAAATCCACGCGACTTAAAATTCCTGTTGGCAGAAGAACTCATCGAGCGTTTCCACTCGCGAGCGGCGGCTATTGGTGCGCGTGAAGACTTTATTGGGCGTTTCCAAAAGGGAGCAATGCCGGATGAGATGCCAGAAATTAGCCTTTCAACGCAAGAATCTGCCATTCCTATTGCGCGTTTGCTAAAAGATGCCGGGTTAGTAGCCAGTACTTCTGAAGCAGTGCGCATGATTCAGCAAGGTGGCGTGAAAATTGACGGCGAAAAGTTGGAAGATCGTAGTCTACTGATAAAAAAGGGAATTACAGCAATTTTTCAGGTTGGCAAGCGTAAGTTTGCGAAAGTTTCCATAGGCGAATAAAAAAGTTTGTAAAAAGTGCTTGACGCTCTGAATGTGGTCTGTATAATGCGCAACTTCTTCAGGGCTGAACGGCACTGAAACAGAAAACAAATCAAGCAGTTAGCTTCATTTAAGTTTTCTGAAAGGCGAAAAGCCACTTCAAAAAAAGCTTGACAGTGATTTTTAAGTGATTATAATACGCCACCTTCGCTGATAGAGATCAGTGAGTTGTTTAACAAGAGAAGCCAGAAAACTTGTGTGGGGACTTGCGGAGTTGCGATAGCGACGAAGCAAGAACCCTGAATATAGTTCGCGTAATACGAAGTAATT
>JBDKID010000033.1:0-32954 GCA_039797295.1 Pseudomonadota bacterium
GACGTTGGCTGGAGCTGCTCCGCCAACAGACAATTCGCCCAGTTTCAGCGGTGTGAACCTTCCTAGCAGTGTCGTGATGCCGAACAAAGCGTACCTTACAGGGACGGTCAGCGATGACAAGGGGCTGTCGGTGGTTACAGTCAAAGTGAGCGGGCCGAAGGGGAACAATTTGGTCGCTTTGACGGAAAATGTATCTGGGACATCGAAAAGTTTGTCGGGCTATTACTTTGACAGCAGCGACAGTAGCTACGCCGGTGTGGCGGGGACTTATTATGTTACAGTTTTTGCCAAGGATACGGCAAATCAGGTGGCTCAGACATCTACGTTTACTGTTACGGTCAGCGCATCTCCAGCCGCGTCAGTATGGATGGTCAACTTAAATAGTGGTAAGTGCGTAGATAGCTATTATGGTGGTACTGCTAATGGAACTAAGTTAATTCAATACGGGTGTAGCACATTTTCCCCTGATCAGTATTGGCAGTTTACTCAGCTTGGAGATGGGAATTACAACATTGTGAATAAGAACAGTGGCAAGTGTTTGGATGTGGATGGAGCTAGTAGCAGTGACTGGGCGAGAGCAACTATTTCTTCTTGCAATACGGCTAATAGCATGAAGTGGGAGTTACTTTCAGTTGGTAGCGGTTATTACAACTTACGCAACAAGAATAGCGGTAAATGCTTGGATGTCTACGGCGGTCAAACAGGTGATGTGGTAGATATTATCCAATATAGTTGCCATTCAGGAAGCAGTATGCGTTGGAAGTTCCAGTGAATTGCAGTCAACGGAGGTTTATTATGTCCCGCAAATTTTTACTTTCGGCTTGTATCTTGACAACAAGCATGGCTGCTGCCGAGGTAGCATCAGCAGCCCCTGCTACAGATGTGGTCTGTACGGGTTGTATTGCTACAACCGATATTGCGACTAGTGCGGTGGTATCTGCCAATATCAAAGACGGTGAGGTCAAGACTGCTGATATTGCAGCTAGTGGAGTGACATCAGCAAACATCAAGGATGGGGAAGTCAAGACAGCCGACATTGCTGCTGGTTCTGTTACCTCAGATAAATTAGCAGCGGCTTTGCTTGCCCGTATCACCCAGCTAGAGACCAAGGTGACATCTTTGCAAGCAACGGTGAATACACAAAAGGATGTGCTGCAATATTTTTCCATGACAAAAATTTCTGATCCAAATAATGGTAATACATATCCAACAGTACTTGTCAGCGGCGCAAACCTGCAAGTAGTGAACGGTACAGGTGGCAATACCCTAAACGGTCTGGGCAACCTTATCGTGGGTTACAACCCGGTAAGCGGCAGTGGCATATCCCGTTGTTCAAATGGTGTTTATACAGACGAAGCAACTTGCTTGGGGGCAGGGAATGTATGGTCATTAAATCATCGTAATGGTTCGCACAATCTTGTAACAGGAGATTACAATAGCTATTCCAGCTATGGTGGTCTTTTGGCGGGTTGGTCTAATGGTATAACAGGAGAATACTCTAGTGTGAGTGGAGGGGAAAATAATACAGCCAGTTCAGTTAGTAGCGTTAGTGGGGGAGTGGGTAATTATGCTAGAGCTAGGAGTAGTATTGGTGGAGGGCAAAATAATAGAGCTACATTTTATGGTAGTGTTGTTGGTGGGATGAACAATAATGCATCTGGTCTATCGAGTACGATATTGGGCGGTGATCGTAATATTGCGGCGGGTAATTATAGCAGTATCAGCGGTGGTGCACTAAATGAGGCACAGGGGGAAACAAGCAGTATCTCTGGAGGTATGAGAAATGTTGCCTCTGGTTTGAAAAGTAGCGTGAGTGGCGGTTATCATAATTTTGCTACAGGTTCCTCAAGCAGCGTCAGTGGAGGACTTAGGCGTGGGGCTGAGGGTGAGTACGACTGGTCTGCGGGGACTTCCTTCCAAGATCAATAGCAACTGATTAGCATTTGGGGTTCTTAAACCAAGATGCAAAAACGGATGCCCAGCAGTGGTAGGGTGTCCGTTTTCGTTCGTTTGCCCCTTGAAATCCCAATCCTAACCCCCACTCTTCACGGCGATATGATATTAATCGCCGTGGAGTAGCACAATGACTGACCCAAAAGACAATAATCCGCAAGATACTGCTGAAGACGCGGTTGCTAATGACACCGCTGCAACGCAAGAAAACAGTGAGTTAGCGCGGTTGCAAGCGGAATTGGAACAAGCCAAAGCCGAAGCGACAGCTAATTACGAACAATTCTTACGTGCGCAAGCGGAACTGGCTAATCAACGTCGTCGTACTGATAAGCAAGTCGAAGATGCACACAAATACGCAGTGCAAAAATTCGTCGAATCCCTGATTCCCGTCGTTGACAGCCTTGAAATGGGTTTGCAGGCGCAAGGTGATATTGCGCAAATCCGTGAAGGAATGCAGTTAACCTTGAAGCAATTCGAGTCCGTGATGGAAAAATTCAACATTGAAGCCGTCGGCAACGCGGGCGATGCATTCAACCCTGAGCATCATCAAGCGGTTTCCATGCAGCCACACCCTGAGTATGAAAACAATACCTTGTCCTTAGTCATGCAAAAAGGCTATTTGCTGAATGGGCGCGTGGTGCGTCCGGCGATGGTGATGGTCTGTAAAAAATAAAGTTTCCGTGAAACTTTCGTGATGCTGGCTCTTGAAAACAGTGATAAAGCCCCACATAAACGAGCCAATCGTTAAGTTAACAAAAGAATTTTGGAGATAACTATCATGGGTAAAATTATTGGTATCGACCTTGGCACAACCAACTCTTGCGTGGCAATCATGGACGGTGACAAACCGCGCGTGATTGAGAATGCTGAAGGTGATCGTACCACGCCATCCATTATTGCATTCATGGATGATGAAGTTCTGGTCGGTCAAACCGCGAAACGTCAGGCGGTTACTAACCCTGAAAACACGTTGTATGCGATTAAACGTTTGATCGGTCGCCGTTTCCAAGAAGATGCGGTGCAAAAAGACATTAAACTCGTGCCATACAAAATCGTTAAAGCGGATAACGGTGATGCATGGGTTGACGTTCGTGGCAAAAAAATGGCTCCGCCAGAAATTTCCGCGCGCGTTCTGATGAAAATGAAAAAAACCGCTGAAGATTTCTTGGGCGAACCAGTCACCGAAGCGGTCATTACCGTTCCAGCTTACTTCAATGACTCACAACGCCAAGCGACCAAAGACGCGGGCAGAATCGCGGGTCTGGAAGTTAAACGTATCATCAACGAACCAACCGCTGCGGCGTTGGCGTATGGTATGGATAAATCCAAAGGCGACAGCAAAATCGCGGTTTACGACTTAGGCGGTGGTACGTTCGACGTATCCATTATCGAAATCGCGGATGTCGATGGCGAAATGCAATTTGAAGTATTGTCCACCAATGGTGATACCTTCCTCGGTGGTGAAGACTTCGACATGCGTTTGATCGACTACCTCGCGGACGAATTCCGTAAAACCAGCGGTATCGACCTGAAAGGTGATCCACTGGCAATGCAACGTCTGAAAGATGCGGCAGAAAAAGCCAAAATCGAGTTGTCCACCAGCCAACAAAGCGACGTGAACCTGCCGTACATCACGGCGGATGCAACAGGTCCGAAACACTTAAACATCAAAGTGACTCGCGCCAAATTGGAAGCCCTGGTCGATGAGCTGATCCAACGCACCATCGCACCTTGTAAAGTCGCGCTGAAAGATGCGGGTTTGTCTGCGTCACAAATCAATGACGTTATTTTGGTCGGCGGTCAAACCCGTATGCCAAAAGTGCAAGAAGCGGTGAAAAACTTCTTCGGCAAAGAACCACGTCGTGACGTGAACCCTGACGAAGCGGTTGCGGTGGGTGCGGCAATCCAAGGTGGCGTATTAAGCGGTGGCGTGAAAGACATTCTGTTACTGGACGTTACGCCGCTGTCACTGGGTATCGAAACACTGGGTGGTGTTTCCACCAAGCTGATTACCAAAAACACCACGATTCCAACCAAAGCGTCGCAAGTGTTCTCGACTGCCGATGACAACCAAACGGCTGTTACGGTGCATGTGTTGCAAGGTGAACGTGAAATGGCGCGTGACAATAAGTCATTGGGGCGTTTCGACCTGCAAGACATTCCACCAGCACCGCGCGGTATGCCGCAAATCGAAGTTATCTTCGACATCGACGCGAACGGTATTTTGAATGTTACTGCTAAAGACAAAGCGACTGGCAAACAGCAAAACATCGTGATTAAAGCTTCTTCCGGTTTGTCTGACGCAGAAGTCGAAAAAATGGTGAAAGACGCTGAAGCGCACGCTGAAGAAGACAAAAAGCAACGTGAATTGGTGGATGCGCGTAACCAAGCGGATAACATGATTCACGCGACCGAAAAATCACTGAAAGAATACGGTGATAAAGTCAGCGGTGCGGATCGTGCCAACATTGAATCCTTGGTCAGCGAATTGAAAGACGCAATCAAAGGTGACAATAAAGACGTGATTTCCCGCAAGTCTGAAGCTTTGATGGAAGCTTCTGGCAAACTGATGCAAGCGATGGCTGGTCAAGCGGACGGTGCAGGTGCTGCGGCTGGTACGCACGCTGGTGGCAAACCGGGTGATGATGACATCGTAGACGCTGAGTTTGAAGAAGTTGACGGCAAGAAGTAAGCTTAAGCCCTTCTAAAGTAAACGCACAGGCGCAGCGGGAATCCTCGCTGTGCCTGATTTTGTATAAGCAGGAACTGAATCATGTCCAAACGGGATTATTACGAAATCCTTGGGGTGCAAAAAAACGTCAGCGAGGATGACCTGAAAAAGGCGTTCCGTCGTTCGGCGATGAAATATCACCCTGACCGCAACCCTGATAATGCTGAAGCCGAAGCCAAATTCAAAGAGGCGAAAGAGGCTTACGAAATCCTTAGCGACCCACAAAAACGCGCCGCGTATGACCAGTTCGGTCATGCAGGGGTTGACCCTTCAGCGGGTGGTTTTGGTGGTGGTGCACGCTCTGGTGCGGGTCAAGCTGGCTTTGGCGATATTTTCGAGGACATTTTCGGTGACATTTTTGGGGGCAGCCGTGGCGGACGCAGCGGCGGCGGTGGCGCAAATCGTGCTTATCGCGGCAGTGACCTCCAATATAATTTAGAATTATCGCTGGAAGATGCCGTATTCGGAACAACCACCGACATCCGTGTGCCTTCCATGCAAACTTGTGAAAGTTGTAATGGCACGGGTGCAAAACCGGGTACGCAGCCACAAACCTGCCCCACTTGTCATGGTAATGGTCAGGTACGCATTCAGCAGGGTTTCTTTGCCATCCAACAAACCTGTCCACATTGTCATGGCACAGGCAAAATTATTGCTGACCCGTGTAATGACTGTCATGGTCAAGGGCGTAAGGAAAAGCAAAAAACGCTTTCCGTGCGCATTCCCGCCGGTGTTGATAATGGCGACCGTGTGCGCTTAGCGGGTGAAGGCGAAGCCGGAATTAATGGTGGACCAGCGGGCGACTTGTACGTGCAAGTGTTTGTGAAGGCGCACCAATTATTCCAACGTGATGGTGACAACTTGCATTGCGAAGTACCCATTCGCTTTGCGACCGCTGCTTTAGGCGGTGAATTAGAAGTGCCCGTTTTGGACGGCACGAAAATCAGCCTGAAAATCCCACCCGAAACGCAAACGGGGAAACAGTTCCGTCTGCGTGGCAAAGGCGTGAAGTCAGTGCGCAGTTCCATGACTGGCGATTTGATTTGTCGCGTGGTGGTGGAAACGCCAGTGAACTTGACTCGTCGTCAGCGTGACTTGTTGGAAGAGTTGGATGCAACCATGCACGAAGGTGGCAAAAAACACAGCCCCCAAGAACACGGTTGGTTGGACAAAGCGAAAGATTTCGTTAAAGATTTTTTAGGGGATAAAGGATGACGCGGATTGCAGTGGTCGGCGCGGGCGGACGCATGGGCAAAGCCTTGATTGAAGCGTGCGCACAAGCGGAAGGTATAGCGTTAACGGTTGCCACCGAACATCCGGCGAGTTCCTTAATCGGTGCGGATGCAGGCGAATTGGCGGGCGTTGGCAAAAACGGTGTCATTATTGCGGCAACGTTAGATGAAGCTGCGCATGACTTTGATGTGCTGATCGACTTTACGCGCCCTGAACCGTGTTTAATGCACTTGCACTGGTGTGTGGCGCATGGCAAGAAAATCGTGATTGGCACGACCGGTTTCGATGATGCAGGTAAAGCGGAAATCGCCAAAGCTGCGGAACAAACCGCCGTGGTATTCGCGCCAAACATGAGTGTTGGTGTGAATTTGTGCTTGAAGCTGTTGGACATGGCTGCGCGAGTGTTGGGCGATACGGTGGACATTGAAATCGTCGAAGCGCATCACCGTCACAAAATTGATGCACCTTCCGGCACAGCCTTGCGCATGGGAGAAGTGGTCGCTAATGCGCTAGGACGCGATTTGAAAGAATGCGCGGTCTATGGGCGTGAAGGTGTCACCGGTGAGCGTGACCGCCAAACCATCGGCTTTGCCACCGTGCGGGCGGGTGATGTGGTTGGTGATCACACTGTTATGTTCGCTGATGTGGGTGAACGGGTGGAAATTACCCATAAAGCTTCCAGTCGCATGACCTTTGCCAAAGGTGCGGTGCGTGCGGCGGGTTGGTTGCAAGATAAACCAATGGGCTTGTTTGATATGCAGGATGTGTTAGGGCTGAAGTGATGAAAACAACCACAGTGCGTTTGTGGGATTTGCCGACGCGCGTGTTCCATTGGTTATTAGCGGCTGGAATTGCCTTTTCGTGGTTCAGTGCGGAAATCGGCGGCAACTGGATGGAATGGCATGAGCGCAGTGGCATTTTTCTCTTATCGCTCATTCTATTCCGCATTGTTTGGGGATTCGTGGGTAGCGAAACATCGCGTTTTGCGCATTTTATTCGTTCCCCCGCTGCGGCTATACAGTATTGGAAAGCGGCGAAAACGCAACCCAAAGGCACATCAGCGTATTATGCAGGGCATAATCCGATGGGAGCTTGGATGGTGATCGCGTTGCTCGGTATCATTGGCTTACAAGGTTTAACGGGGCTATTTGCAACCGACGATATTGCGACAGAAGGACCATTAGCAGCATTGGTTAGTAGTGATACGGCGGAATTACTGACGACCTTGCATCATGCGATTTTTAATTTGGTGCTGTTGTTTGCGGTCATACACATTGCTGCGGTGATATTTTACCGCTTGGTAAAGCGGACGAACTTGATTAAAGCGATGGTCGTCGGTACTGCTGATTGGCCTGCTGCGCAATCACAACCCCTTGGTTTGCAATTTAAGCCGACATGGTTGGGTGTGGGAGTTTTTGCCTTGTGCTACGTTGCCGTGTATTTCTGCATTAAGGTTTTAGCTGCGTAAATTTTGTTAGAGGGTTAAGTTTGTAACCTAACCCTCGTAGTGGTGATTAGTCTTCTTTGTATTCTTTATGGCAAGCTTTGCAACTTTCGCCTACTTTACCGAATTGTGGTTTGATAGCATTCATGTCACCGCCTTTCGCCACATCGGCTAGGGTAGTTGCCTCTACTTGGAACGTTTCCATTTTCTTTTTGAAGTCATCCATATTTGTCCAAATGGTTGCTTTGGCTTCAGTTTTGCCGCCCTTGTCACTGCCAGCAATAAAGCCCGCCATAGGGAATTTACTCAAGGTTGCGACTGCTTCGGCATTCTTGGTAAATTCTTCGGCATTGAACTCTTTTTCACCTTTTACCATCGCTGCCATTGGTCCAAAATGGTACTTGATCATGTGGAATGCGTCTTTACGGTATTCAATAGCCATTTCTTCGGGTGATTTTGCTGAACCTTCTGCTAAAGCATAAGAACCAACGGTGATGCTGGTTGCTGCGATAGCTAATGCTAAGATTTTTTTCGTCAATGTCATGATGAACTCCTTTTGTATTGTCTACGTCGTTTAATCGTGTGAAACGGTGGATTCTCGCAGCTTTTTACGTAGTCGCTCAATAAAACCATACACAGGCGAGTAATAGTTATAAATGGGTGTTAACTTGCCATTGAAGGTGCGTTTGAAGCGATTAATGCCTTGTAACGTGGGGTTTACTGTGTCTACAGCATAACCACCCCAGTCATAGGTGTGAAATCCAGCCGCTTTAAAATGGCGAATACCTTGCCAATGTAAGCAGCGGTTAGCGTGCCCCATAATACGGCGCATTTCTTGATCATGACAATAGGCGGTGGAGCTTGCCGAAATCAATAAGTTGATCGTGCCAGTGGCAGGGGAAAGCAAGTATAAGTGGCAAATTAATGGTGTGCCCGCATCATCAATACTAAAAATGCAGTAGTTTTCACGCCCAATACACTCAGCATCTTGTCTTGAAAATAAGGATAAGCCACGTTCTTTGGCAAAATCGTTGTACAGCGGAATGAATTGTTCGAGGCGTGTGTGCAAATTGATCGTGAAATGGCGTTCCCGCTCACAGCGACGGATTTGGTTACGTGTGTCCTTGGGGAAATTTTGGAATATCGCTTCTTCATCCATTGTCAGGTCTGTTAATAGGGTATAACGATTTTCCACACTGAATAGCCACGGTTTTTGGTCAGAATAACAGTCCATGTAGGCTGTTGGTAGCAAGATTTCGCGCCAGCTAACATGGGGTGTCGGAGTCGCAAAGTAATGTTTCTGAAACGGAATACCGTAGTGTCTTAAGGTAATGCGCATAGTTTTGTATCGTTATTAATGGAATTAGCAATGAGGAGATTCTTCTCTAGAAATGGGTTGATAACAAGTTGTAAATCATGCGAAATGCTGCGTGGATTATCCAAGAGTTGACATGACAGGACTGAATTCTTCAGGGCAAGGGTGGTGAACGAAACGTTTATCAGGATGGATGGTAGCGAAGTAAAGATAAGACTTTGTTCTGTACTCCCCTAGGCTTGCTGTGTATAATCGCCGCCTTTTTAGCAACCTTTAATCTGGAGCTTTGGCGAATGTCTCTGAGTACAGAAGAAAAGGCTGGTGTTGTTGAACAATACCGCCAATCAGATACAGATACCGGGTCCCCGGAAGTGCAAGTTGCGCTGCTGACAGCGAGAATTAAGCACCTGACGGACCATTTTGCAACCCATAAACATGACCACCATTCACGTCGTGGTATGTTGGCGATGGTAAACCAACGTCGTAAATTGTTGGACTACCTGAAACGTAAAGATTTGGCTCGTTACCAAAAGCTGATTGCCAGCTTAGGTCTGCGTCGCTGATTCAGGACGCTGCCAGAAAAAACACCGCATTCGTGCGGTGTTTTGTTATATAAGACCTACCTTTATATCATGTCAATCTCGTCACGCAGGAAGGTTGTTGAACAGCGTTTTAGCTTGGTTTGCGCCAAGTTCAGGGGATTTAAAACGTTTTTCAACAGCCTGCCCGTGATCTACTCTCATTCAAAGAACTCATAATCAAGGAAAAAAACGTCATGGCAAAATTCACCAAGACTTTCCAATACGGGCAACATACCGTCACTATCGAAACCGGCGAAATCGCTCGCCAAGCTACTGCTGCTGTCTTAATTAACATGGATGACACCGTGTTATTGGTGACGGTTGTTGGGCAAAAAGAAGCCATTCCGGGACGTGATTTCTTCCCACTGACTGTCAACTACCAAGAAAAATTCTATGCGGCGGGTCGTATTCCGGGTGGTTTCTTCAAACGTGAAGCGCGTCCAACCGAAGATGAAACCCTGATTGCACGTTTGATTGACCGTCCAGTACGCCCACTGTTCCCTGAAGGCTTCACTAACGAAGTCCAAGTCGTTGCGACACTGAAATCATTGAATCCAGCCGCGAGCGCGGACATTGCTGCCATGTTAGGTGCATCGGCTGCTCTGAAATTGTCTGGTATCCCGTTCATGGGGCCAATCGGTGCGGCGCGTGTGGGCTACCGTAACGGCACTTACTTGCTGAACCCTTCCAATGAAGAAGTCAAAGCCTCTGATTTGGATTTGGTGGTAGCAGGTACTGAATCAGCGGTATTGATGGTTGAATCCGAAGCGAATGAACTGAGCGAAGAAGTCATGCTCGGTGCGGTGGTGTTCGGTCATGAACAAATGCAAGTTGCGATTCAAGCGATTAACGAATTAGCCGCTGAAGTTGGCAATCCGGCATGGGAATGGACAGCTCCTACGCCGAATGACGCATTAATCGCTGCATTAGCGGAAACTTGCGAGGCTGATCTCGTTGCTGCGTTCCAAATTTCTGAAAAACAAGCACGTTATGCGCGTATTGACGAAATCCTGAATGCTGCTGTCGAAAAACTGGCAGCGAAAGAAGGTGAAGAAGGTGTCAGCAAAGACGCAATCAAGGTTGAATTCAAAAACCTTGAGAAGAAAGTCGTGCGTGGCAACATTTTGGATGGTAAAGCGCGTATTGATGGTCGTGACCTGCAAACTGTACGTCCGATCAGCGTGCGCGTTGGTGTATTACCGCGTGCTCACGGTTCAGCATTGTTTACGCGTGGCGAAACCCAAGCCTTGGTTGTTACCACGTTGGGTACTGAGCGTGATGCGCAAATCATTGATGCAATTGCGGGCGAATACAAAGATACCTTCTTGTTCCACTACAACTTCCCTCCGTTCTGCGTCGGCGAAACGGGCATGATTGGTTCACCAAAACGTCGTGAAATCGGTCATGGTCGTTTGGCAAAACGTGGCGTTAAAGCCATGTTGCCACACCTGGAAGATTTCCCTTACGTCGTGCGTTGTGTATCTGAAATCACTGAATCGAACGGTTCTAGCTCAATGGCGAGTGTGTGCGGTAGCTCACTGGCATTGATGGATGCGGGCGTTCCGGTTAAAGCTCCGGTTGCGGGTATCGCAATGGGCTTGATTAAGGAAGATGAGCGTTTCGCGGTATTGTCCGACATCTTGGGCGATGAAGATCACCTCGGCGACATGGATTTTAAAGTAGCAGGTTCTGCTGATGGCATTACCGCGCTGCAAATGGACATTAAGATCAACGGCATTACCAAAGAAATCATGCAACAAGCTTTGACGCAAGCCAAAGCGGGTCGTTTGCACATCTTGGGTGAAATGGCGAAAGGTCTGGAAGCTCCGCGTGACGAAATTTCTGAATACGCGCCACGCTACGTCACCATGAAAATCAACCCAGAAAAAATCCGTGAAGTCATTGGTAAAGGCGGCGAAACCATTCGTGGCATTACCGAGAAAACCGGTACAAGCATTGACATCAGCGACGAAGGCTTCATCAAAATCGCGGCAGTTGACGCGAAAGCAGCATATGAAGCGCGTGGCATGATCGAAGCGATTACGGCTGAAGTGGAATTGAACAAAGTTTACAACGGTAAAGTGGCACGCATCATGGACTTCGGTGCATTCGTCACGATTCTGCCGGGTAAAGACGGTTTGCTGCACATTTCACAAATCAGCAATGAGCGCGTTGAAAATGTTACCGATTACGTGAATGTTGGTGACAGCGTGCGTGTGAAAGTGATTGAAATTGACCGTCAAGGTCGTATGCGTCTGAGCATGAAAGAAGTCAAAGCAGACGAGTGAGCTCACTTTGCTGAATGACTTTTAGTTGGTTGATGCATCATCTAGCTATTGGGATGAAAACGAAAGACCCTTAGGGGTCTTTTGTCCATTCTGTCAACGATTATTCCGAAGTGTCGACAATCAAACCCTAATAGGGATTTTATCTAGGAGTTTCTTTATTAAACCTAGTGTATCTGTCGACAATACTAGGGTTATCTGTTTGACCTCGCCGACAAAAGGCGTATAATCTCGGCACATCTTAAAGCCTGATAGCAGATTATGTGTGTGTCCTCACATATCCTTGTATGCTGGTGGACGCCGACTAGTAGATTTTCGATTAGCAGTTTTCGGAGGAGGACTGCACAAGCCACCAAAGTGCCTTGGGGTGCTTTCAATAAAGACAAAACGAGGATGTGTATAGATGAGTAGTGAGATTCTGACACCTGTATTGCCGGAGTCCGTTGCCGACGCGACCGTGGTTTCTTGGAACAAGAAAGTGGGTGACGCGGTTAAGCAAGACGAAGTTCTGGTTGAAATCGAAACGGATAAAGTCGTTCTGGAAGTACCTGCTCCTGTTGACGGCGTATTAACTGAAATTCTGCAAGATGCTGGTGCAACTGTTACCAGTAGCCAATTGTTAGGTCGCCTGACCGCTGGTGCTGTCGCTGCTGCACCTGCTCCACAAGCCGAAGCTGCTCCAGCTACCCCTGCTGCTGAAGCTACTGCACCTCAAACCGCACCTGCTGCACGCAAATTAATGACAGAAAATAACCTGTCTGCTGCTGATGTTGCGGGTTCTGGTGCTAATGGTCGTATCTTGAAAGAAGACGTACAAGCGGCTGTTGCTAGCAAACCTGCTGCTGCACCTGCTCCAGCGAAAGTGGCTGCTCCTGCGCCAACGGTTGCAGTTGCTGCTGGTGCTCGCATGGAACAACGTGTACCAATGACACGTCTGCGTGCACGTATTGCTGAACGTCTGATGTACGCTAAACAATCCACTGCGATGCTGACAACTTTCAACGAAGTTGACATGAAACCGCTGATGGATCTGCGTAACGAATACAAAGACGTCTTCGAGAAAAAACACAAAGCGAAATTGGGCTTAATGTCCCTGTTCGTGAAAGCGGCTGCGGTTGCACTGCAACGTTTCCCAGAAATCAATGCGTCTATCGATGGGAATGACATCGTTTACCACGGTTTCTGTGACATCGGTATCGCGGTTTCTTCTGATCGTGGTCTGGTTGTGCCAATCCTGCGTAACGTTGAAAACATGGGCTTATCCGACATCGAATCCGGTATTGCTGGCTATGCTGCTAAAGCACGCGAAGGCAAATTGGATATGGGTGATTTGTCCGGTGGTACGTTCACCATTACTAACGGCGGCGTTTTTGGTTCATTGTTGTCTACCCCGATTTTGAACCCACCTCAAAGCGCGATTCTGGGTATGCACTCTATCCAAAAACGTCCTGTCGTTGTTAACGATCAAATCGTTATTCGCCCAATGATGTACGTGGCTCTGTCTTATGACCACCGTATCGTTGACGGTCAAGGTGCTGTTACCTTCCTGAAAACCATCAAAGAACTGGTTGAAAACCCTGTTCGTTTGGTTCTGGATGTGTGAGGTAAAAGCGCATGTCTGATAAATTTGATGTAATCGTTATCGGTGGCGGCCCTGGTGGTTATGTAGCGGCTATCCGCTGCGCCCAGTTGGGTCTGAAAACCGCTTGCGTAGAAGAGTGGATCAACAAACAGCAAAAACCAGCGTTGGGCGGTACTTGCTTAAACGTGGGTTGCATCCCTTCTAAAGCTCTGCTGGAAAGCTCTGAGCGTTACGAAGAAATCGCACATCACAATGCTGATCACGGTATTACGGTTGACGGTTTGCAAATTGATGTGAGCAAAATGATTGCTCGCAAAGATAAAATCGTTTCACAACTGACTGGTGGTATTGAGCAACTGTTCAAAGCCAATGGCATTACTTGGTTGCAAGGTCGCGGTAAATTGCTGGCTGGTAAACAAGTGCAAGTCACTGGTCACGATGGTGCGGTTAATACCTATGCTGCGGATAACGTCATTATCGCTGTCGGTTCTACCCCGATTGAACTGCCAATTGCGAAATGGCTGGACACACGTATTGTTGATTCCGCTGGTGCGTTGGATTGGGAAACTGTTCCGGCGAAACTGGGCGTTATCGGTGCTGGCGTTATCGGTCTGGAAATGGGCAGCGTTTGGCGTCGTTTGGGTGCTGAAGTGGTTGTGCTGGAAGCGATGGACGATTTCCTTGCTGCCGCTGACCGCGATGTTGCCAAATCTGCACAGAATCAGTTCAAAAAGCAAGGCTTGGATATTCGCATGAGTTCCAAGGTTGCGAATGTTGAAGCAACTGATGCTGGTGTGGTTGTGACGTATAACGATGCACAAGGCGAGCAAACTTTGGTCGTTGACCGTTTGATCGTTGCAGTGGGTCGTAAAGCGAACACGGCTGGTGCGTTGGCAGACGACTGTGGCGTGAGCCTCGATGAGCGTGGTCGCGTGGTGATTGATAGTCACCTGCAAACCGCTGTACCGGGTGTTTACGCTATCGGTGACTGCGTGGTTGGTCCGATGTTGGCGCACAAAGCATCTGAAGAAGGTGTGGTTGTGGCTGAACAAATCGTTGGTCAGAAACCACACATTAACTACGATGCGATTCCGTGGGTTATCTACACGCATCCTGAAATTGCATGGGTTGGCAAAACTGAAGCAGACTTAAAAGCTGCTGGTGTTGCTTACAATGCAGGTTCTTTCCCATTTGCGGCGAACGGTCGTGCTAAAGCAATGGATCAGGCTGATGGTCTGGTAAAAGTGCTGGCCGATGCGAAAACCGACCGTATTTTGGGTGTGCACTTCGTTGGTCCATTGGCTTCCGAGTTAGTGGGTCAAGCAGTTATCGCTATCGAAACTGAGTGTTCGTCTGAGGATTTGGCACGGATGACATTTGCTCACCCGACCGTTTCTGAAGCGATTCACGAAGCAATGCTGGCTGTCGATGGGCGAGCACTACATGCCGTTGGCAAAAAGCGTAAGTAAGCCTTTTTAAAATAATACGCTTAACGCCACGGGTCAGCTTGTAGCCGATTCCGTGGCGTTTTTGCGAATATGCCTCGCGTTTTGCGCGGGTTTAACTATGTAAAGGAAAACTGAGGATGAATCTACACGAATATCAGGCCAAGGCAGTTTTTAGCCAATATGGTATGCCTGTGCCGAATGGCAAGGTAGCTACCACAGCGGCAGAAGCTGAAGCGGCAGCGGCATCCCTTTCTACCCCTAAAGTAGTCGTTAAGGCTCAAGTACATGCGGGTGGTCGTGGTAAAGCAGGTGGTGTTAAATTGGTGAGCACACCAGCAGAAGCAGGCGCAGTTGCAGCTTCTTTGTTGGGCACCAATCTGGTGACTTACCAAACAGATAAAAATGGTCAGCCAGTTAACTCCATTTTGGTGGAAGAAACTTGCAATATCGCGCGTGAATTGTACCTCGGTGCAGTCCTTGACCGTGCTAGCCGTCGCGTTGTCATTATGGCATCCACCGAAGGCGGTATGGAAATTGAGAAAGTTGCGCACGAAACGCCAGAAAAAATCCTGAAAGCTATCGTTGATCCACTGGTTGGTGTTATGCCATACCAAGGTCGTGATTTGGCTTTTGGTCTGGGTTTAGAAGGCAAACAAGTTGCTCAATTCAGCAAACTGCTAGTTGCTCTGGGCAAATTGTTCAAAGAAAAAGACCTGTCTTTGGTTGAAATCAACCCATTGGTTGTAACGGCTGAAGGTGATCTGCTGTGCTTAGACGGTAAAGTTAACGTTGATAGCAACGCTTTGTATCGCCAACCTGAGTTGGTCGCCATGCGTGACAAATCTCAAGAAGATGCGCGTGAAATCGAAGCATCCGAATGGGAATTGAACTACGTTGCACTCGAAGGCAACATCGGCTGTATGGTTAACGGTGCTGGCTTGGCGATGGCTACTATGGACATCATCAAACTGTCTGGCGGTCAACCAGCTAACTTCCTCGACGTAGGCGGTGGCGCGACGGCTGAACGTGTAGCAGCAGCATTCAAAATCATCCTGTCTGACTCTGCTGTTAAAGGTATTCTGATCAATATCTTCGGCGGTATCGTGCGTTGTGACCTGATTGCTGAAGGTATCATCAAAGCAGTTGCGCAAGTGAACGTTTCTGTTCCAGTCGTTGTACGTTTGGAAGGTAACAATGCCGAGAAAGGTGCTGAACTGCTGACTAACAGCGGCTTGGCTGTGATCGCAGCGAGCGATCTTGGTGATGCTGCCCGTAAAATCGTTGCCGCTGTAGGAGAAGCCGCATGAGCGTATTGATCAATAAAGACACTAAAGTTATCTGCCAAGGCTTCACTGGTAAGCAAGGTACTTTCCACTCTGAGCAAGCAATTGCTTATGGTACCAACATGGTTGGCGGTATCACGCCGGGTAAAGGCGGTACTACGCATTTAGGTTTGCCAGTATTCAATACCGTGCGTGAAGCGGTGGAAGCAACTGGTGCTGACGCGAGCGTTATCTACGTTCCAGCAGCATTCTGTAAAGATTCCATCATTGAAGCGGCTGAAGCAGGTATCAAACTGATCGTGTGCATCACTGAAGGTATCCCAGCATTAGACATGTTGGATGCGAAAGTGATTGTTGACAGCCTTGGCGTGCGTTTGATTGGGCCTAACTGCCCCGGCGTTATCACACCAGGTGAATGCAAAATCGGTATCATGCCAGGTCACATTCACAAACCGGGTTCTGTGGGTATTGTGTCACGTTCTGGCACATTGACTTATGAAGCGGTTAAGCAAACTAACGAGTGGGGTCAAAGTACTTGTATCGGTATTGGTGGCGACCCAATTCCGGGCACAAGCTTTATTGATGCACTGACCTTGTTCCAAGCTGACCCACAAACTGAAGTCATCCTGATGTGTGGTGAGATCGGTGGTTCTGCGGAAGAAGAAGCCGCAGCGTTCATCAAAGAAAATGTTACTAAGCCTGTAGTCTCCTACATCGCCGGTGTTACTGCGCCTAAAGGTAAACGCATGGGTCACGCCGGTGCGATTATTGCAGGCGGTAAAGGTACTGCGGATGAGAAATTTGCAGCATTAGAAGCAGCGGGCGTTATCACTGTTCGTTCTCCAGCCGAGCTGGGACAAGGTGTTGCAGCCGCGTTTGCAAAACTCGCTAAGTAAGGCGAGTTTTTGCTGCCGACAAAACCCTAATTTCTATTGACTTTCGTTTTGGAGTGCCCTCATGACCAAACAGACTGTAACGATTACTGATAATGCAACTGGCAAGCAAGTAGAGTTAGATGTTTTATGCCCAACCGCTGGGCCTAAAGCCATCGATATTCGTAAGCTGCACAAGGAATTAGGTTATTTCACGTATGACCCCGGTTTCTTGGCTACAGCAAGTTGCTCTAGTCAGATTACCTATCTGGACGGAGACGAGGGCACTTTGCTCTATCGTGGCTATCCGATTGAGCAATTGGCTGAACACAGCACGTTCTTGGAAGTTTGCTATTTGTTATTGAATGGCAAACTGCCAAATGCAGTAGAAATGGCTGACTTTGAGCAAATCATTACCCGTCACACCATGTTGCATGACCAAGTGCAATATTTCTACCGTGGTTTCCGTCGCGATGCGCATCCGATGGCAACAATGGTGGGTGTGGTTGGTGCATTGTCTGCGTTCTACCACGATGACATGAACATTCACGATCATGATCAACGTCAACGTTCTGCGCATCGTTTGATTGCGAAAATGCCAACCATCGCAGCATGGAGCTATCGTTATTCTGCTGGTCTGCCGTTTGTTTATCCACGTAATGACCTGAAATACTCTGAAGACTTCCTGCACCTGATGTTCTCTGTGCCAACAGAGTCGTACAAGGTTGATCCATTGTTTGCCAAAGCATTGGAAGTCATCCTGATTCTGCACGCTGACCATGAACAAAACGCTTCGACTTCAACAGTACGTTTGGCTGGCTCTTCTGAAGCTAACCCATTCGCAGCGGTTGCGGCAGGTATTGCGTCACTGTGGGGACCTGCTCACGGTGGTGCGAACGAAGCGGTTATCAACATGCTGCGTGAGATTGAAAAATCCGGTCAACCACTGTCACATTGGGTTGCGCGTGCCAAAGACAAAAACGACCGTTTCCGTCTGATGGGCTTTGGGCATCGTGTGTATAAAAACTACGATCCGCGTGCGAAAATCATCCGCAAATTGGCGAATGAGATTCTGGATAAAATGCCAGCAAACAATCCAAACCAAAAATTGTTTGAAATCGCGCGTGAGCTGGAACAAGTTGCGTTGAGTGATGATTACTTCAAAGCACGTAGCTTGTACCCGAACGTGGATTTCTACTCTGGTGTTATCTTCCTGTGCATGGGCATTCCGGTCAGTATGTTTACGGTTATGTTCGCACTGGCACGTACCATTGGCTGGATTTCTCAGTGGAACGAAATGATGGGTGATGAAGAATCACGCATTGGTCGTCCGCGTCAGTTGTACATGGGTGAAACCATCCGTGACTACGTGCCGATGGACAAACGCTAAGTTGCGCGATTAACTACTTAATAACGGGCGAATGCCATGCTTAGCATGGTATTTGTCTGGGCTATTTTTTCGAGGAGAAGTTGATTTTATGTTACAAGAATACCGCAAACACGTTGAAGAACGCGCAGCACAAGGCGTTCCACCAAAACCACTGGATGCAGCACAAACTGCGGCACTGGTTGATTTGCTGAAAAACCCTCCTGCTGGCGAAGAAGCGTTTCTGGTTGACCTGTTAGAAAACCGTGTTCCTGCTGGTGTAGACGAAGCGGCTTACGTTAAAGCTGCATTCTTGGCTGCTGTGGTTAAGGGTGAAGTGGAATGCTCACTGGTTAGCCCTGTTCGCGCTGTTGAAGTTCTGGGCATGATGTTGGGCGGTTACAACGTACAACCGTTGATCGCTGCACTGGATGTTCCAGCTACGGCTGACGCGGCTGCTAAAGCACTGTCTCACACCCTGTTGATGTTCGATGCATTCCACGACGTTGCTGACAAAGCAAAAGCGGGCAATGCGGCGGCTGAACAAGTTATGCAATCTTGGGCTGCTGGTGAATGGTTCACTTCCAAACCAGAAGTTGCAGAAAAAATCACTGTTACTGTATTCAAAGTTCCGGGCGAAACCAACACTGACGACCTGTCTCCAGCACCAGACGCGTGGTCTCGTCCAGACATCCCATTACACGCGAATGCCATGTTGAAAATGGCGCGTGACGGCATCGAACCTGAAGTTCAAGGTTCTGTTGGCCCACTGAAACAAATCGAAGCAGTGAAAGCGAAAGGCTTCCCAGTTGCTTACGTTGGTGACGTGGTTGGTACAGGCTCTTCACGTAAATCTGCAACTAACTCCGTACTGTGGTTCTTCGGCGACGACATGCCGGGTATCCCGAACAAACGTGCTGGCGGCTACTGCTTCGGCGGCAAAATCGCACCTATCTTCTTCAACACAATGGAAGATGCGGGCGCACTGCCTATCGAAATGGACGTTTCCAAAATGGAAATGGGTGACGTGATTGACGTTTATCCTTACGAAGGCGTTGCAAAACGTCACGGTACGGATGAAGTTATCTCCACATTCGGTCTGAAAACCCAAGTGCTGTTAGACGAAGCGCGTGCAGGTGGTCGTATCAACCTGATCATCGGTCGTGGTCTGACTAACAAAGCGCGTGAAGCATTAGGTCTGCCACCTGTTGACCTGTTCCGCTCACCAGAGCAACCGGCTGACACTGGCAAAGGTTACACACTGGCGCAAAAAATGGTCGGTAAAGCGTGTGGCTTGCCGGGCGTGCGTCCGGGCATGTACTGCGAACCTAAAATGACTACCGTTGGTTCTCAAGACACCACCGGTCCAATGACGCGTGACGAGTTGAAAGACTTGGCGTGCTTGGGCTTCTCTGCTGATCTGGTTATGCAATCATTCTGCCACACAGCAGCTTACCCGAAACCCGTTGACGTGGTTACTCACCACACCCTGCCAAACTTTATCATGACGCGCGGCGGTGTTTCTTTGCGTCCGGGTGATGGCGTTATCCACTCCTGGTTGAACCGCATGTTGTTGCCAGATACCGTTGGTACTGGTGGTGACTCTCATACCCGTTTCCCAATCGGTATTTCCTTCCCAGCAGGTTCTGGTCTGGTAGCGTTCGCAGCGGCAACTGGCGTTATGCCTTTGGACATGCCAGAGTCTGTATTGGTACGCTTCAGCGGTACAATGCAACCGGGTATTACCTTGCGTGACCTCGTTCATGCTATCCCGCACAAAGCCATCCAAATGGGTTTGCTGACGGTTGAGAAAAAAGGTAAGAAAAACGTCTTCAACGGCACGGTTCTGGAAATCGAAGGTCTGAATCACCTGACTGTTGAGCAAGCGTTTGAATTGTCTGACGCATCGGCTGAACGTTCTGCTGCTGGCTGTACGGTTGCACTGTCTGAAGCCTCTGTTGCTGAATACCTGCGTTCTAACATCGTCATGCTGCAATGGATGATCTCCGAAGGCTACGGCGATGCACGCACTATCGCCCGTCGCATTAAAGCGATGGAAGACTGGCTGGCGAACCCAAGCCTGATGCGTGCGGATGCGGATGCAGAATACGCGGCTGTGATCGAAATCAACATGGATGAGATCAAAGAGCCTATCCTGTGCGCACCAAACGACCCAGATGATGCACACCTGTTGTCTGAAGTAGCTGGTCGCAAAATTGATGAAGTCTTCATCGGTTCTTGCATGACCAACATCGGTCACTTCCGCGCTGCTGGCAAACTGTTGGATGCTGCTAACAAGCAAATCCCAACCCGCATGTGGATTGCACCGCCAACCAAAATGGACGCGGCACAATTGACTGAAGAAGGTTACTACAACATCTACGGTCGCGCTGGCGCACGCATGGAAATGCCGGGCTGCTCACTGTGCATGGGGAACCAAGCGCGTATTCAGGAAGGTTCAACAGCGGTTTCGACCTCTACTCGTAACTTCCCGAACCGTTTAGGTACTGGTACTGACGTATTCTTGGCTTCTGCTGAATTGGCATCCGTGGCTGCGGTCATGGGCAAACTGCCAACGGTTGAGGAATACATGGCATACGCCAATAAAATCAACAGCATGGCAAGCGATGTTTATCGCTACCTGAACTTTGATAAAATGGAAAGCTACCAAAAAGCTGCGGCGAAAGTAATTCCTATCGTTGCTGCTTAA
Organism: Pseudomonadota bacterium; assembly: GCA_039797295.1. Classification (GTDB taxonomy): domain Bacteria; phylum Pseudomonadota; class Gammaproteobacteria; order Thiotrichales; family Thiotrichaceae; genus Thiothrix. Next base: position 20,804 of record JBDKID010000033.1, read on the forward strand.
TGCAAGCTAGCGCTTAAGCGTTGAAGGAGCCCCGCCGCGTGCGGGGCTTTTTTTTGTGCGCAACTTCTTTACTGGTACACTGTCACAATGGTGTGAGAATGTGTTTTAGCGAGGAATGGTTGTGAAATTGAAATTACTGTCTGTAGCTACCTTATTAGCTGCAACTTTATGCGGGCAAACTGGTATTGCTCATGCACAAGACTGGCGCAAAGATGCACAAGGGCGTGAAGTGGATTGTTCACTGACGGTAGGTAGCAAAACTTACCTCAAAGGCACATGCGTTTATGATGCGGACGCAGATGGTTCTTTCCGTTTGTTTGGTGATAAATACTTTGTTTACTTGAATATGTTGGATAAAGGTGTGGCGGGTGTGTCGTGGAATGAAACACCCGACAGTTCTCATGCCCAAGCCCCATTGGGCGAAGATTTCAAACGTGATGGCGCGTGTTGGGTTGGTAAAAAAGCGAAGGTCTGCGCATGGGATAAAACTAATACGAAAGCTGTAACACCAACGCGCATTCAATTTGCTAAAGGTGCAAGCAGTGCGACCGTGACGGGTAAATTAGCGGGTTTTGACGGTGAGCAAGTCTATGTTATTGCAGTGAATAAAGGTCAAACCTTGAAAGTTGATCAGACTAATAACGACTCCCATTATACCAGTGTGTATATCACTGATCCTAAAGGTGCAGATGCCGGTGATTTAGCCGCTGATTGCCATAATCATCGTGAAATTAAACCAACGCTGGCGGGTGATTATACGATTCGCGTGAGTGAATGCATGAAAGCCGATGAGTGGAAAGGTACTTACAAACTCAATGTTACTGTAAAGTAACTATTTGCAGATAATATTTTTAGCGTGGTTTATGGAGAGATAGTTATGAAGTTTAAAGCATTAATCGGTGTTGCATTGGTTTTAGCACTTAGCCATTCAGTGAGTTTCGCAGGTGGGATTAAATGCAATCCGAATGGTAATCAGATGGAAATGAATCAATGTGCCTTGGATGATTACCAAGCAGCGGATAAAAAGTTGAATGATACGTGGAAAAAGTTGATGGACAAATTCAAGTCCGACAAAACTGCCACAGCTAAACTGAAAGCGGCGCAAAAAGCGTGGATTGCTTTCCGTGATGCGGATGTTGAAGCAACGTTCGCTTGTGATGCAAAAGATGCACCGTGCTGGGGGAGTATTGAGCCAATGTTGCGCAGTGGTGAACTGCAAGCGTTGACAGAAGCGCGTACCGCGCGTTTGCAAAAATACATCGACAATGGTTTGGGTGTTTCATTGGGTCAGTAATGGATGATGTGCAATGGATTGGTTAGAACGAACTAAAGCTTGGTTGAATCCTGATAAAAATCCGGCGTTGACGGAAATTTTTCAGCATCAAATCCAAGTGTTGCCGACCTTGTGGTTGCTGGGCAAAACAGGGGCGGGCAAATCGTCGCTAATCCATGCCGTTACTGGCGATACGCGCATAGTGATTGGTAATGGGTTTCAGCCGTGTACACGCACGGCTCAAGCTTATGATTTTCCGCAAGATAAGCCATTATTGCGTTTTCTGGATACGCGCGGTTTGGCGGAAGCCAGCTACGATGCCAGCGAGGACATTGCCGCTTGTGAAAATCGCAGCCATGCGTTAGTCGTGTTGCTGAAAGTAGATGACCCTGAACAAAGCGATGTGTTGCGGGCGTTACACCAAGTCCATGCGTCGGGCAAAATTCAGCACATGATCGTGGTGCATACTGGCATGTTGTTGCTGGAAAATTTAGTACAACGCCAGCAAGCGATTGCTTATAACCAACAACAAGTCGAAGCGGTTTTGGGGAAAATGTTAACCCATGTCGTGGTGGATTTTGTGGGGGCGGATGGCAATGCGCTGGGTGTATCGGAATTGCAGCGGGTGTTAGCTGATACTTTGCCCATCATTGCGCAAATGCAGCAAGATCGTGAATACGCGGATCAAGAACAGGCCAGTTTTGCGCAGGTACGCAATGAATTGTTGTGGTACGCGGGTGCGGCAGCGGCGGCGGATACCATACCGATTGCGGGCTGGGTGGCTGTCCCGGCGATTCAGGGCAAAATGCTACACAGTTTAGCGAATCAATACGGTTTGCCGTGGGATAAGCAGTTGATTTACAGCTTAATTGCCACCTTGGGCACGGGGTTTACCCTGCGCTATGCAGCACGTTTGGGGGCGACACAATTACTGGAATTGATTCCCGTGTACGGGCAAACGGTGGGCGCGGCAGCAGCGGCAAGCGTGAGTTTCTTGACGACTTATGCGTTCGGGCGGGTAGCCGCGAAGTATTTTTACCATCGTTGTCGCGGGGAAAGTGTTAAAACTGAAGATTTGCAGGCATTATACAAGCAAGTATTTTCTGACTCGCTGATGTTACGCAATCATGACCCCAAAAACGCCGCACCGCCCTAATGGGCTAACACTGTTACAACGTTTATCGTCTCGCTTAGTACCCTTTTTATTTCTATTAATTGGCATCCCCCTAATAACTTTATTAGGTTTTGGGGTATACGCCATTTATGCGCAGGGTTATTTATTAGCATTTTTTGCTTTTATAACCGTAATAACGGCGATTGCAGCATTGGTTTGGTGGGGGTTGCAACAGAATACGCAACAGCAATTGCAAACCCTACAAGCTGTTGATAGCTGGGTGCAAGTTTCTACTGATTGGACAGAGCACGATAAAGCGTTATGGCAGGATTTAAATCAAGTCATCGAACAGCAATTAGCACAAAATGCGGATTGGTCAGCATTGCGACCTGCGGCACTTAGCATTGTTACGCAAACTTCTCAGTATTATCGGGCGCAATATAAACATCACGCTTTTGCTTTTAGCATTGTGGAATTATTAACGATGACCGAAGAAGTCAGTCGGCGTTATCGTTTATTATTGCAAGAACATGTTCCCGCCGTTGAGCATATTAATTTATCTACTTTACATTGGTTGTATGATCATCGCGATAAATACGAAACAGGTAAGCATTTGTGGAATGTGTACCGTATTATTCGGGCTTTCACTCCTACGGGTTTACTAGCCGAAGCGCGTTCACAAGTGCTAAATCAAACCTTCGGTGATTTATCCACAACCATACAGTTGTCTTTAAAACGCACATTATTACAAGAAGTGGCAGCCGTTGCGATTGATCTTTATAGCGGGCGATTTAAAGTCACTGACCAAGAAATTACGCATAGCGATGAGTTTAATGAGAGTTCACGTTTGCTGGCATTGCCACCCGAACCTTTGCGCGTGGGATTATTAGGGCAAATCAGCGCAGGCAAATCTTCCATTGTGAATGCGTTATTGGGTAGTTTAGTTGCAGAAGTGGGGCAATTACCCACAACCACGGGTACGCAAATCCATACGGCAACATTAGGGGATGCGGATGTTTTGCATTTCGTGGATTTAGCGGGATTAGACAATAATACTGAACACCAACAAGCCTTATTAACACAATTAACGACTTGCGACGTGGTATTGTGGGTATTAAAAGCCAATCAACCTGCGCGTGCTTTAGATGTAGCGTTTAAACAGCAATGGGATGCGTGGTTTGCTAAGCCTGAAAAGAGGATTCGCCAACAACCAATTATTATTGGGGTATTGAATCAGGTGGATCGTTTACCGCCTGTGCAAGAATGGCATCCGCCCTATGATTTACAACAAACAAATACTGCGAAAGCCAAAACCATTCACGATGCGCTTGCTTATAATCGCGAATTACTGGGTTTAAAAACTTTGATTCCATTAGCCGTTGGACAAGAGCGTCAATATAACTTGGCACAATTACAGCAGTTATTGGATGAAAGTTACAATCAGGGGTTGCAAGTCCAACTCAATCGCCGTCGGGTGGATGCCGCCACTAAAATATCATGGCAAGCACAATTCCAACGCGCTTATCGTTTAGGGCAATCGCTATTTAAAATAGCGACTAACCCATGAAGTATTGTCGTTTACCTCACCAACGGTAAGATGGTGTGTAGTAATTCATTGGGTTGGAAGGGTTTGGGAATGTGGGCATTCATGCCGACGGCAATGCAGCGTTCGCGTTCTTCTGCCATGACATTGGCGGTGAGGGCAATAATCGGTAGTAAGTCGTAGCGTGGATTGGCGCGAAGGGTGCGGGCGGCTTCGTAACCGTCCATGATGGGCATTTGGATGTCCATTAACACGACGTGGTAAAGCTTGTCGTCGGGGGTGGCATTGATCATGTCCACGCCTTCTTGACCATTGTCGGCGCAGTCGACGTTCGCCCCGAATTGCGTGAGGATTTCGGAGGCAATGATTTGGTTGATGGGGTTGTCTTCGACCACCAGAATCCGCAGTCCAGCAAGGCTTTCGTTGGTTGATTCGGTGATTGGTGGTGTGGCTTCGGGTTGGGCGAGTGGCGGCGGTTGTTCTAAAGTGAGGGTGCAGACGAAGCGTGAGCCGCGTCCTAATTCGCTGCTGACGCTGATTGTGCCGCCCATGAGTTCGAGCAAACGTTTGACAATGCTTAAGCCTAAGCCCGTGCCGCCATGACGACGGGTGGTTGAGCCGTCCGCTTGGGAGAATTCTTGGAATAGGTTGGTAATCACGTCTTGGCTCATGCCAATGCCGCTGTCTTCCACGCAGAATTGCAAGCAACAGTCCACGTCGCTGCATTCGAGTATGTCGATACTGAGCATGACGTAGCCCCTATCGGTGAATTTGACCCCGTTAGTGAGCAAGTTGGTGAGAATTTGTTCCAGACGTAACGGGTCGCCGAGGAATGTGCCTTGGTCGCCGAGCAATTGGTTATTACGCACATTCAAGCGTAATTCGATGCCTTTGTTGAGGGCTTGTTGGCGTAATAAAGCGAGTGCGTTAGTGGCGACATCTTCGATGCGTAAACGGGTGGTTTCGAGTGCCAGTTTTCCGGCTTCGATTTTAGAAAAGTCGAGAATGTCGTTAATAATGCGCAGCAAGGATTGCGCGGCATTTTGGATTTGTGCGACGTAATCGTATTGCCTAGGGTTTAATTCGGTGTTTAGGGCAAGGTGCGCCATGCCAATAATCGCATTCATGGGCGTGCGAATTTCGTGGCTCATATTGGCAAGGAATAAACTTTTGGTTTTGTTAGCTTCCTCGGCTTTGGCTGCCATTGCTAAGGAATGCGCGGTGGCTTGTTCGAGTTTGAGGTTAGATTCACGTAATGCAGCTTCGGCACGGTGGCGCATAATGGCTGTGCCCAATGAGGCAGCCATTGAGGTGAGAATCGCTTTATCTTCCGCGCCCCATTTATAATCTATGCAGCAATTATCAAACCCAATAAATCCCCAAAAGCGTCCCGCTACTTTTACGGGGACAACCATTAACGACACAATGTCTTGCGGTTCTAAAATCGAGCGTTCATTGTCGGGGAATTCGGCAACCAAACCCGCAACGGCTTTATCTTGCGACAATAATTCCAACCAACGCGGAAACAATTCGTCGAATGACAGGTTTTGTAAATCGGGATTATCAATTTGCACACTGACATCTTCACGCACCCATTCGTAACGTTGGCTCATAAGGTTTTCGCCCGTTAACGGATCGCGGTGATATTCGAACAGGTAAACCCGATCTTGCCCCGTGGCAATGCCAACCGCTTCAAGAGCTTGCTGGACGGCGGCATCAATGCTTTGTTCGGAGAGCAGCGCGTTAACCGCTACCGCCACGGCTTGCAATAAAGCTTCACGTTGGCGCAGTAATGCTTCGGTTTGTTGGTAAGGGTTTGGTTGAAGCACCGTCATATCGCTCAACTCCAGATTATCGTTATGGTCGGGTCGCATAGGCTGCTTGATGCTGATGGCTGCTGTAACGGGCGTAGCATAGCTTGATAATCCGACCAATTGCCATGTAATCCCGACAAATTGCTATCACTGTAATTAGTGAGCTTTATCAATAAGCCATTAGTCGAGTGTCGAGTTCTGTTTATGCAGCGTGTTAGTATCAGGCGATGACTTGCGATGGGTTATTTTTAATCATAATCCGCGTTTTTTGGCTGCCCGTTTGGCACAACATAAGGTGCTGTGATATGTCCGAACCCCTAATTCAGAATGAGCTTTCTTTGTTGTTTCGCCGTTTTCGGGCGAGTTTTACCTATGTCGGCATGTTCAGCTTTTTCATTAATGTATTGATGCTGATCCCCTCGTTGTACATGTTGCAAGTGTATGACCGCGTAATGGTGAGCCGCAGTGGGGAAACCTTGCTAATGCTGACCCTGATTACAACATGGATGTTCGGCACATTGGCGGTTTTGGAGTTGGTACGTTCACGCTTGTTAGTGCGTTGGGGTACGCGCTTAGATGATTACCTCAATACCCGTTTGTATCGTGCGATGTTAGCCGCAGCGGTGAAATATCCGGGGCAGGGCAGTGCGCAACCTTTGGTTGATCTGCAAACCATTCGCCAATTTTTGACGGGTAATGGGTCTTTTGCGTTTTTTGATACGCCGTGGATTCCCGTGTATTTGCTATTGCTGTTTTTGTTTCACCCGTGGACAGGCTGGTTTGCGGTGTTTGCGGCTTTGACTTTAATGGTCGTGGCGGTAATTAATGAGGCGAAAACGCGCGATTTACTCAAGGCAGCGAATACGAAGTACAACCAATCGACTGCATTGGTGGCGGCGCATTTGCGTAACGCCGAAGTTTTGCACGCAATGGGCATGGAAACGGCATTGCGAGAACAATGGTTACAACAACATTTGGATTATTTACACGATCAGTCCCAAGCGTCAGATAAAGCTGTGTTTTGGACGAATTTAAGCAAAATGTTACGCATGTTGTATCAGTCGTTAATGTTAGGGCTGGGGGCGTATTTAGCCATTCACAATGAAATTACCGCCGGTGCTTTAATTGCTGGCTCGATTTTAATGGGGCGTGCGCTTGCACCGATTGATCAAGTCATTGCGACGTGGCGACAGTTTGCGGGGGCGCGACAAGCGTATCAGCGGTTGCAACTGTTGTTACAAGAGTTTCCAGCGACGGAAAAGCGATTGTCCTTACCCACGCCACAAGGTGCGTTGCAATTTGAAACCGTGACGGTATTTGCGCCGCGTACTCAGCGTCCGGTCTTGCGAGCGGTGAATTTCAGTTTAGCGGCGGGGGAAACTTTGGTGGTGCTGGGTTCAAGTGCGGCGGGCAAATCGTCAATGTTACGAGCATTGGTCGGCGTGTGGCCTGTTGTCGCGGGAACAGTGCGTTTGGATGGCGCGGATATTCGCCACTGGAATCGCGATGAATTGGGTCAGCACATCGGTTATTTGCCGCAGGATGTGGAATTGTTCGATGGCACAGTGGCGCAAAACATTGCGCGTTTCGAGGCTGAAAATGCCGAAAAAATCCATGCCGCCGCTCGTATGGCGGGGGTGGATGAGTTAATTCGCCATTTACCTGATGGTTATGAAACGCGGATCGGTGCGGCAGGTGTGGCATTGTCGGGTGGGCAACGCCAGCGCATTGGTTTGGCGCGTGCTTTATACGGTGAACCGCGTTTGGTGGTTTTGGATGAGCCGAATGCCAGTTTGGATGAAGCGGGTGAACATGCATTATTGCGGGCTTGCCAATTACTTCAGCAAAAAGGTGTGACCTTGGTATTGGTCACGCACCGCGCCGGGATTGTGAGCATCGCCCACAAGTTAATGTTGTTACGTGATGGGCAAATTGCTTTGTTCGGAGCGCGTGACACGGTATTGCAGCAGCTATCGCAAGGTCAGGCGCAAGCAAAATCCCAAACCATTCCTTTTCCGCAAGGGGGTAAACATGCTTAACCACAGTGTGCTTAAACAAGATGCATTGCCGCTGACACCAGCATTGGTTACTTCAACTAAGGTAACAAGCAGTAGCAAGCCATTGGATATGGATGAACGCCCATATCGCCGTTTGGGATTGCTGGTACTGTTTTTGACGTTTGGAGTTTTGGGGGGATGGGCAGCATTCGCGCCATTACACAGTGCAGTGGTGGCGGTTGGGCAAGTCATGGTTGCTTCGCAAAACAAGCAAATTCAGCACTTGGATGGCGGTATTGTCAAAGCCATTCACGTACATGATGGTGATACGGTGAGTGCCGGACAAGCCTTGTTGAGCCTAGATGACACGCAATTACGAGCGCAATTGGACAATGTAAAAGGTCAGTTGTGGGATACCGATGCCAACTTGGTGCGCTTAACGGCGGAACGCGACGGGGCGGAAACATTAATGTGGCCTGCTGCTTTAAAACAAGCGGCATCTTCCTCCTTGTTAGCGGAAATTATCAAAACACAAACGCAATTATTTAAGGTACGCCGCCAAGCATTAGCCGCCGGGCAGGATGTATTGGCTCAACGTTTGGCGCAAACGCACCAGCAGATTGACGGTAATGAAAGCCAATTAGTGAGTTTGCGTAGTCGCCGTGATTCATTGGGTGAAGATGTCAAATCGTTGGAAAAGTTAGCTGGGCAAAACTTGGTGGCTGTTAGTACCTTGCGGCAGAACCAACGCGATTATGAGGCATTGGTTGGCGATACCACGAAAGTCGCGGCGGATACGGCACGTTTAACTGAAGTTCTTGCGGAAACCAAACAGCAGATGGTGTTGAGCAAAGAAGAATACCTCAAAGAAGTGGGGACGGCTTTGAGTGACTTGCAAAGTCGCCGGATGCAACTGGTTGCGCAGCAGCAGGGCTTAGAAGACAAGCTGTCACGCATTGTCATGACAGCCCCTGTGGCGGGTCGCGTAAAAGGCTTAAACGTGGTGACATTAGGCGGGGTTATTAGTGCTGAACAAGTCATTATGGAAATTGTGCCGAGTGAACAAGCCTTTAGAATCGTGGCGAAATTGTCGCCTACTGACATTGATTCGGTGCGTTTGGGGCAACCAGCAGAAGTGAAATTTTCCTTGTTTAATAGTGCCCGTTACTTTCCAGTGATTCAGGCTGATCTCATTGATATTTCGGGAGATACCCTAATCAGTCAAGATTCCCATCAGCCGTACTATAAAGTGACTTTACAGGTGCATGAGGATGGCATGGCATTTATGAAGCAACAAGGGGTTGCGTTAATTCCCGGAATGCCTGCTGAAGTATTGATTCAAGCGGGGGAAGACTCCTTACTGAATTATTTGCTGAAACCTTTAAAAACAATTGTTTCTCATGCATTTAACGAGGAGTAATGCGGTGTTTTAGCCGATTTTACTTAATACACAGTTACTTGATATTAGTCATAATCGTGCTTGAGTAAAATTTAATTTATAAGAAAAAGTTATTAGACTGGCACTGACAACTTCCATAAGCGAGGGAGATTTGCGACATGACAACGAAAACATATTCAATGGTATCCACCAAAATAGTCGGTACGACTGGTACTGGTTTGGATCAACTGGTCAATTTTATCTATGCTGATACGGGAGTAGCAGGGGGCACGAACGCGGATGCGATTAATGCGGCTGCAACAGCGGCTAATCGCATGAATCAGATTATTGTTGAAGCAGCTAGTAAAACCGGAGCTGCGATAGATGGCAAATTCACCACTGATGAAGTGATTGCCATGAATCAATACATCCGCCAGAACTATTTAGCCGAATGGTCGGTGTTGCACGGCGATGATGATGGTGACGATGAAACGGGTTATCACTTAGTGCAAAACGATGGTGGTAATCTGCAATTCCGTGGCAGCAACCTGATCAATACGGTCGAAGATGGCATTTACCACATTGGTTTTGCCATGCAAAACGGTTCTTTCCTCAATGAAGATGGCAACCCGAATGCAACTGTACAGCAAATGGCGAATTGGTTGACTGCCTTGTATACGGATCACTCCACGACAGGCACAGGGCTTGATCGTATTACTGATGCAGTTATGGCGGACGGTGGTTTAAGCGGTACGATTTCTGAAACGCAAATTGAAACCGGGGCAAATGCGGCGAATGGTCTGAATCAAATGATTTTGGATGCTATCAAAGCCACGGGTGCAATGAGCGATAATTGGATTTCCGAAACTGATGTGAAAGCCATGAATGCGTGGCTGCGTGCGGATGCGGATCGTCTAGCGAAATGGACGGCTTTGCACGGCGATGATGATGGCACAAGCGAAACCGGTTTCCATTCTGTGGTGAATGATGGGGGGAATACCGGGCAATTCGGCAAAAACCTGATTAATACGGTGGCGGATGGTATTTACCATTTAGGTTTTGTGATTCGTGGTTCTAACTTTGTTAATGAAGATGGTAATAGCAATGCAGCGGTACGCGATGTGGCGAACTGGTTGAATTATTACCTCGTGGATCAATCCAATACCGGAACGGGCTTAGATAAAATCGTCGACACGATTCAAAACGATCAAGGTTTGGGTGGTGGGGTTTATTCCAAAGACATTAATGAGGGAGCGCGTTGTGCCAATGAACTAAACAAAATGCTTGTTGAGGCGATTCAAGCGACCGGTGCAATGGCGGATGGCTGGATTACTGAAGATGATTTGCGGGCGATGAATACGTGGTTGCGTTCTGACCCCGACCGTTTGGATAAATGGACAACTTTGCACGGTGATGATGGCGGTGAGTATGAGGATGGCTATCATCTGGTTGTGAACGATGGGGCGAATACCAATTATTTTGGGCGTAATCTCGTTAATACTGTCGCCGATGGTATTTATCACTTGGGGTTTGAAATCCAAGGCAATAACTTTGTGAATGAGGATGGTGATAACAATGCTTCCCTATCCGATGTTGCGACTTGGTTAAACTATTTTTACAAAGGCAACACGCTGATTTACGGCAGCGATAACAGCGAAGTGGTGAATGCAACTACGGCGGCTGAAGAAATCGTGGCTTATAACGGTAATGACATTATCTATGCCGAAGGGGGCGATGACCGCATTAACGGTGGTTACGGTAATGACACCATTTACGGCGGTGATGGGAATGATTTGATTACTGGTGGTGGCAATGAAGATGTCATGGACGGTGGCGAAGGTTCGGACACTTACATCATTACCGGCAATGTCGCGGGTGGTTGGTACAGTTTCCAAGGCTACGATACCTATAGCGACGAAGGTACGGTGGGAACTGACATTATTCGTGCGCAAGGCACGGGCAATGTTGATATTGGTTTGAAACAGTTTGGTGCTGGCAGCGGGATTGAAACCATTGATGCGAGTGGTGCAACAGGCACGGTACGTTTGTTGGGCGATGAATACAATAACGTATTGGATTTCCGTAATACCACTTTAGTTGGCACGAATATCGTCATTGATGGTGGTTACGGTGATGACACGATTTATGGCAGTGCTGGTGCGGATACCATTATCGGTGGGGGCGGTAACGATACGCTGAATCTGGGCAAAGGTTCTGATACCTATATCGTGACGGGGAATGTCGCGGGCGGTTGGTACAGTTTCCAAGGCTATGATGCCTATGCGGATGATGGCACTTCCGGCACGGACACCATTAAAGCGATGGGTGATGGCAATGTCGACATTGGTTTCAAAAAGTTTGATGCGAGTTGCGGGATTGAAGTCATCGATGCCAGCGGTGCGAAAGGTACAGTGCGTTTACTAGGGGACGAATACGGCAATATTCTGGATTTCCGCAATACCACGTTCATTGGCACGAACATTGTCATCGACGGTGGCTACGGTGACGACATTATCTACGGTAGTGTGAATGCCGATACCATCATGGGCGGCGGCGGTAACGATACGCTGAACTTGGGGAAAGGTTCGGATACTTACCTCGTCACGGGTAATGTGGCAGGTGGTTGGTCGAGTTTCCAAGGCTATGACACTTACGCAGATAATGGCACATCCGGCACAGATACCATTAAAGCACTTGGCGATGGTAACGTTGATGTCGGTTTTCGCTTACTCGGTGACGATGCCGCGAACCTATTAGATTTCCGTAATACCAAGTTCATTGGCACAAACATTGTGATCGATGGCGGTTACGGTGATGACATCATCTACGGTAGTGCGAATGCCGATACCATTATGGGCGGCGGTGGTAACGATACGCTGAACTTGGGGAAAGGTTCGGATACTTACCTCGTCACGGGTAATGTGGCAGGTGGCTGGTCGAGTTTCCAAGGCTATGACACTTACGCAGATAATGGCACATCCGGCACAGATACCATTAAAGCACTTGGCGATGGTAACGTTGATGTCGGTTTT
>JBDKID010000034.1:0-31278 GCA_039797295.1 Pseudomonadota bacterium
GGCTGGGCAAACTTCATGGGTACGGACATCTTTACGGTGACAAGCGGATAGCTTACATCAGTAAATGTTTCTGCGTGGAAACATTTAGCTGGTTACTTAATACTGCTGGTGAATCCTGTGCAAGTACATATACACAGGCTACAACTAGTAGCTCTTCCAATGACTCTTGGGATGGAGTGAGTCCTTCAGGTACTGCTTGTGAAGCAGATGCAACAACAGTAGCATCTGCTTCAAACTCTTATGGTAAGGTTGAATTGCGTTGGTCTAATACGTGCAAAACCAACTGGACTAGGGTTATTCCAAACTCATCGTCCCATAACACTTATGGAAGAATTCGTCGAACCAGTGATGGACGCACCTACACAACATCCGGCACGGGTGTCCGTTTTACTGCGATGGTTTTTGCACCAACAGTTCAGGCGTGTGCATCTGGAACAATCAACGGTTATGGCCTCAGTGAGGTTTGCCGATAAATCCAGTTTTAATCAAAAAATGAGGAGTCTTCTTATGAAGACTCCGTTCTAAAGCTATAAGGTAATATTTATGAATAACAAACCAACTAAAAAATTACTGTTTTTTTCTCTAGCATTGCTTGTAGGGTTATATACAGGTACACATTGGAATACACAAGAAATAAGCAATACTGAATCTGATTCAGTGCAAAAAGAATTAATTAGTGCCGATCAGAAGAATAATATGCATGACACTGGGCATCCAGTTACGTTTACTGTATCACCTATCGTTGAACCTGTCTTACAGACCAAATCATTACAGTCCAATGTATTAAAGTCTGAGCTGATGAAAAAAGATGGGCATATAGTTACGGATACTTCGGTTTCAGGTTTTGACCGTAGCAAATTAGAAACCACTTACCAACAAATTTATTCTGAAGATGCAGAGCAAAGACATCAGGCTGTACAAATATTGGCACAGTTAGGCGAAGCAAATGTTATCCCTGAACTGATCAAAATTGCTACTAATGAAGAGGAAGATAGCAAAATGCGGCGTGATTTAATTCAACAACTCTCGTGGTCTAATTATGTTTCTGAGTTGAACAATATTATAACCCATAGCCGTGATGCTGAAGTTCGCTTAGCTGCTATTAATGCTGTAGAATCTGGCAAGATTGGAGGTTATGGATTGATAAATACTGAAGAAGTCATGTTGGAAAATCTTCGCATTGAACCAGAAGACGGAATTAAGATTGCGACACTTAATCATTTTCTGTCAACTAATCCAGAAAAATTCCATCAGATTGTTGCACAATATTCACAAGAACTTTCAAGTCCTAGTATACAAAACTATCTCAAGATGGTTACAACTCCACCAGCGCAGGCTACTGATGTCCCTCTTAATGATGGTCAATTGGGTGGATGAGCTAAACAGCCAATCGGGTAGCCGGAGGTTTCTAACCCCCAGCCCCCACACCACCCTGCGTGCGGCTCCGCACAGGGCGGTTCATCAGCCGTTGGGATAACGGCACTTGACCCATTGATCCTTGAGCGACACTAACCCTTGTTCCTTCAACCAGCGATTCGACAAGCCCATTTGCATGGCTTTGGTCTTTGCCAGCCGGTAGTAACCTTTGGAACTCAACCCGATGCTGACCGCCAACCGTTCCGGGACGCCCAGTTTGATCAGGTTGCGGATGCGGTAATTGCCCACAAACCTAAGCCCAAACCGAATTTAGCTTGATTCCCTACCCTTCTCTTATTTGCTTTTCTGCAAGCAGCCATTCTAAATACCCTTCTAGTTTTCCGCTGAGGTAATACGGGAGGTTGAGCAGTTTAAATGGCTTACCTGTGAGTGTTACTGCGTCTTCTTGTGTTAACTTCCCTGCGTATAGGCGTATAGCGAAGCCGTGTTCGGCTTCATCCATGAATTGAAATAGTGAGCGTAATCGCCCAGTTGCGCCAGATTTGACTTCGATAGGAATGACTTTATTGCCGTGTGGTAGTACAAAATCCACTTCAGCATTGGCTTGGTTTTTTTCGCGCACCCAAAAATGCAATTGGAATAACATGGAGCTTTGAGTGGCGAGTATGGCCTGACCGACAAGGTGTTCGATAATACGCCCACCATAAAGACTATTTAAATCTTTTGTACCAAATATATCGGCTTGCAGTCCTGAGAAGTAGTTTACTAATCCTGTATCTAATAGTTGCAGCTTGGGGGATTTTTTTAAATTCGGCGTTAGGGGTAATTGTGTATTGGTAACAGGATAACAACGTTGCAGTAATAATGCTTTTTCTAATACTTGAATGGCTTCACTGACATCTTTTGAGCCGTAATTGGATTGCCCGAAGCCTGCTAAGGTAATGCGATTGCCTGCTTCACGAAAGGCACTTTGAATTACATGGCGAATGACTGGGGTTTGTGATTCACGCGGGGAATATTTTTCTACGTCATCCAAATAGGCGGTAATGAGGTTATCGTATAATGGACGTAATTGGATTAGGTCTTGATGGGCTGCGTATTGCTGCACGATTTCAGGCATTCCACCAATTAAAGCGTAACGGTGAAACAGTTTGAGTAGTTTGTCGTGTGCAAACGCAGGCAGCGGAATTTGATTCAGCAGCTTAGCGGCTTGTTCTTCGCCCATTGCTAAAAGAAATTCTTCAAAGGTCAGTGGATGCACTCGCAAATATTCCACTCGCCCGACGGGAAAACTGATGTGCCGACTTGTCGTGCGCCGCGTAAGATCAGTGGCTTGCGGTTTGGTTTGTGTAGCCATTGATTTAAGTCATTTAATAACAATCGCTTGAACATAATAAATCCCAAAGTAAGGGTTATTACTTGGCGATTTTATCACAAAGTAAGGGTTATTTTCGGTTGTTTTCGTCACAAAGTAAGGGTAAATCCGCTTAGGCTTCCCGTGTAAGTTCTGGCGTGAGCATCCGATGCGTAACAAAGCTGTGGTAAGCTACGCGCCTGTTTTTCCCAATAGGCACAATGCTTATGTCACAACATCACACACTGCTTGAAGAATTACCCCCCAACGATAGTCGCCACAAAACCACGCGCAAAGTGGCATTGGTTGGCATGACCGTGAATATTTTCCTGACGGTAGCACAAATCATTGGCGGGATTGCCATGCATTCCCAAGCCTTGGTGGCGGATGCCATGCATACTTTATCCGACCTTGTGGGTGATATAGTGGTGTTGTTTGCCGCACATCATGCCAATAAGGATGCGGATGCCGATCACCCTTACGGGCACGGACGCATTGAAACGCTTGCCACCGTTGTGATTGGTTTATTACTGAGCGGTGTAGCGGTCATTATTGCGATGCAAGCATGGGGACGCTTAAACGGTAGTTCGCCGCTAATTACGCCGAATCCATTAGCAATGGCGTTTGCTGGATTAGCGATTGTCGGTAAAGAAGCCTTGTATCAATACACGGTGCACATTGCCAAACGCATTCATTCGCCCATGCTCAAAGCCAGTGCATGGCATCATCGTTCGGATGCGATTTCGTCCATCTTAGTGTTATTAGCCATTGCTGGCGCACAATTGGGCTACCCGTGGTTAGACCCTGTTGCTGCAATGTTGGTCGCCATTATGATCTTTTACATGGCAGTGCAATTGATTCTGGAAAGTACCAGCGAGTTAGTCGATACCGGTTTGGATACGCAAGAAGTCCAAGACATTCGCGATTTTATTCACACCATACACGGGGTTGAAAATGTGCATTTACTGCGCACACGCCGCATGGGTGGACGGGTATTGGCGGACGTGCATTTACAAGTCGATGGGCGCATTAGTGTTTCCGAAGGACACCACATTGCCGAAACCGCCATGTATCGCCTGCGCAAAAAATTTCCTAATATGAGCGATGTAGTCATTCACATCGACCCAGAAGACGACGAGACGACGCAACCGAGCAAAAGCTTACCGTCACGCACCACACTACTGAGCGAATTACAAGCGTTACCGCGTGCTGAGGAATTGTGGTCACTCATTCAAACCGTGACGTTGCACTACATCGATGGCAAGATTCAAATCGACATCATCTTGCACACGCTACCGACGGATTCCCTCATCAGCGACTTTCAGCAAGCTTGTTTGCGCATTAACAGTGTGCATCAAATTCGCTTTATGCACCAAATTAACGCCTAAAGTTTTACTAAAGCACTATAAAGATGCTTTTTTAATCCACGTCGATTTCATCATTTCGTTATATACCGCCAATCTTAAACTTTGGCGGTCAATTTGCCACATGGCACACAACTTGCAGTAAAACTCGCCATTTGACTGCGTGCTATGACAGCAAGCAGGGGCTTTCTGACTTACTGAAGATGATGAGGTTAATGATAATGAGCAGCAACCAAGCGCGTTCCCAAGCGATCCAAACCATCGGCAAACGTGCGCCCAAAGCGGTTAGCAAAACTGAGCCATTAAACAAAATCTGGGCAACAGATGTCTTCAATTTAGCCGCAATGGAAGAAGCATTATCCAAAAATGCTTTCAAAGCGATGAAGAAAACCTTCCAAACAGGTTCTCCGCTTGACCCTGCTACGGCAGATGTCGTTGCTGCTGCGATGAAAGAATGGGCAATGGCGAAAGGTGCTAAATTCTTCTCGCACATTTTCTACCCGATGACCAATGCCACTGCGGAAAAGCACGATGGCTTCATTATCACCAGCCCTGAAGGCAATGCCATTACCGATTTCAGCGGCAGCTTGCTGATCAAAGGCGAACCGGATGGTTCATCTTTCCCGAACGGCAGCCTCCGCGCGACTAACTCTGCGCGTGGTTACACTGCTTGGGACCCAACCAGCCCTGCTTACATCATGCACACCGACAACGGTGCAACGCTGATGATTCCTAGCGTGTTCCTGTCTTGGACTGGCGAAGCACTCGACAAAAAAATCCCATTACTGCGTTCTAACGCGGCAATGAACAGCGCGGCACAACGTGTGCTGAAACTGATGGGTGAAAGCGAAGTTGCTACCCTGAACTCAAGCTGTGGTGCGGAACAAGAATACTTCCTGATCGACGAAGCATTCGCCGCTGCTCGCCCTGACATTCTGTTAGCTGGTCGTAGCTTGTTCGGTGCAGCTCCAGCGAAAGGTCAACAATTCGACGACCATTACTTCGGTGCGATTCCAGAGCGCGTTCAAGTCTTCATGCAAGACCTCGAAGACAAACTGTACCGCTTGGGCATCCCTGCTAAAACGCACCACAACGAAGTGGCACCGGGTCAGTTTGAAATTGCTCCTTACTTTGAATCCGCCAACGTTGCCGCTGACCACCAACAATTGCTGATGACAGTCATGAAATTGACTGCTAAAGCGCACGGCTTCCTGTGCTTACTGCATGAAAAACCCTTCGCTGGCGTCAACGGTTCAGGCAAACACGTTAACTGGTCTGTTGGCAACAGCACACAAGGCAACCTGCTTGATCCGGGTCATACACCAGAAGAAAACCTGCACTTCTTGGTATTCTGCGGCGCGGTTATCCGTGGCGTACATTTGTTTGGTCCATTGCTGCGTGCGGTTATCGCTTCTGCTTCCAACGACCACCGTTTAGGCGCGAACGAAGCTCCTCCAGCGATTTTGTCTGTGTACTTGGGCGACCAACTCGAAAAAGTCTTCCAAGACATTAAAAACGGCAACGTGCTGAAAACGGAAAAAGGCGGCGTGATGGATTTGGGTCTGTCACAAATCCTGCACTTTGAACGTGATCCGGGCGACCGTAACCGTACTTCCCCATTCGCATTCACTGGCAACCGTTTTGAATTCCGTGCAGTCGGTGCATCACAATCCGTTTCTGGCCCATTAGTTGCCATGAACACGCTGTTGGCTGACTCCCTGAACTGGATTGCTGACCAACTCGAAGCCGAATTGAATAAAGGTAAAGACGTTGCAACCGCTTCGTTGGCTGTGCTGAAAAGCGTTATGGAACAACACGGTAACGTCGTCTTCGGTGGCAATGGTTACTCCCCAGTGTGGCACAAAATGGCGGTTGAAGAGCGTGGCTTGAAAAACCTGCCAACCACGGCTGACGCACTGCCAGAACTGTTAAGCCCTGAAGTGGCTGGTCTGTTCGAGCGCACTGGCGTTCTGACTCCGGTTGAATTACACAGCCGCTTTGAAGTGTACGCTGAGCAATACGTCAACAGCATCGACGTTGAAGCAAAACTGATGGTGAACATGGCCACCACCATGATTTACCCTGCTGCGGTTTCTTACCTGTCTGAACTGTCTGCGACGGCGGCAAACCTGAAAACATTGGGCGTTAGCTTGGATGCATCCCTTGCCCAAAGCATTGCTGATGAAGCCAATGCCTTGATGGCGGCGGTTGCCAAATTAAGCGAAGCTCGTGCTCAACACGACTTTGAAAACGTTCAAGCACACATGACGTTCTTAGCGAACACCGTGCGTGGTTACATGAATGAAGTCCGTGCGCACGCTGACAAACTCGAAACCTTGATCGCCGACGAAGTATGGCCATTGCCAAAATACAGCGAAATGCTGTTCATTAAATAAGGCTATCACGCTTCTGCTCATCCAACCCTTCCCTGCAATGGGGAAGGGTTTCTACCGTTTTAAGCCCCCTCTAAACCACATCGGTTGTTTACAGTTTCTGTGACACTGCGTAACATTCGCCATCGGCTGAAAGAAACATGTCCCTCATTTCTACATTCATCAGGAGGCTAACAATGTCTGCACAAATGTCTGCACAAGACGTTCTCAACATGATCAAAGACAACGACGCGAAATACGTCGACTTCCGTTTCACTGATACGCGCGGTAAAGAACAGCACGTGACTGTTCCAGCCCACACTGTTGAAGAAGACACCTTTACTGAAGGCAAAATGTTTGATGGTTCTTCCATCGCTGGTTGGAAAGGTATCAACGAGTCTGACATGATTCTGATGCCAGACGCGAATACAGCGTTCGTTGACCCCTTCTTCCAAGACGTGACAGTTAACATTACGTGCGGCATCGTTGACCCAACCACAATGGAAGGTTATGAGCGTGACCCACGTTCCATTGCTGCACGCGCTGAAACTTACCTGAAATCCACTGGCATTGCGGACACCGCATTCTTTGGTCCAGAACCCGAATTCTTCATTTTTGACGACGTGCGTTGGGGCGCGGACATGAGCGGCTGCTTCGTCAAAATCGACTCACAAGAAGCAGGCTGGAACTCTGAGAAAGTTTATCCAGATGGCAACATGGGTCATCGTCCGGGTACTAAAGGCGGTTATTTCCCTGTTCCACCAGTCGACTCTTTCCAAGACATCCGTTCCACCATGTGTAACATTCTGGAAGAAGTGGGCGTTCCGGTTGAAGTTCACCACCACGAAGTGGCAACAGCGGGTCAAAACGAAATCGGCACCAAATTCTCCACACTGGTTGAGCGTGCTGACTGGGTTCAACGCCAAAAATACGTGATCCACAACGTGGCACACCAATACGGCAAAACCGTAACGTTCATGCCCAAACCTATCGTTGGTGACAACGGTTCTGGTATGCACGTGCACATGTCGTTGGCAAAAGACGGCGTAAACACGTTCGCTGGCGACGAATATGCAGGTTTGTCGGAAACCGCGCTGTACTACATCGGCGGTATCATCAAACACGCGAAAGCTCTGAATGCGATTACCAATCCGGGCACAAACTCTTACAAACGTTTAGTACCGGGCTTTGAAGCTCCCGTTATGTTGGCCTACTCGGCGCGTAACCGTTCTGCGTCTATCCGTATCCCATTCGTTGGTAGCCCGAAAGGTCGCCGTATCGAAGTACGCTTCCCAGACCCATCGGCTAATCCATACTTAGCATTCGCAGCTCTGATGATGGCGGGCTTGGATGGTATCAAAAACAAAATCCACCCCGGCGATCCTTCTGACAAAGACTTGTACGACCTGCCACCC
Organism: Pseudomonadota bacterium; assembly: GCA_039797295.1. Lineage (GTDB taxonomy): Bacteria > Pseudomonadota > Gammaproteobacteria > Thiotrichales > Thiotrichaceae > Thiothrix. Next base: position 7,883 of record JBDKID010000034.1, read on the forward strand.
GAAGAAGATAAACTGATCCCACGCGTTTGCCATTCCTTGGACATGGCACTGGAAGCTTTGGACAAAGACCGTGACTTCTTAACCGCTGGCGGCGTATTCAGCAACGACATGATCGACGCTTACATTGAGTTGAAAATGCAAGAAGTGACTCGCTTCCGCATGACCACTCACCCTGTTGAGTTCGACATGTACTACTCACTGTAATGTCAAAGGTTAATCTTAAACGATTAAATCCTTGAGATTGACACCGGAGTCAGTTGAAAATGCCCCCTTGAGGGGCATTTTCTTTGGGTAGGTGTATGATTTTTTTCAACTTAGAACGCTCACAGCGCATTGCATTTGCCTTTGGTGCAGCATTGCTCTGCTTAGTCAGTGGCGGTTGGTGGCTCGTGCAAACCTTCCACACCGATCACGCACCTTTTTGGGTCACAGGTTATTTACCCGCTTACCGCCATAATGGGCGCGAAATTCCCTTTCTGGTGGATGCCGATTACCGCGTACTGACGCACTTAGCCCACGCTTCCGTCATACCCCGCGCGGATGGTTCACTCGACATTGACAGCAATAGCCTGCACCCCGATAGCCAACAAGCAGCATTACAAGCGGCAAACCATCACGACTTACCATTATTATTAGTTGTCACAGGGACTTACGAACAGTTCATGCCTGCATTGCAAGCGGAAGTACGCCCGCAGTTCATTGCCAATCTGCTGCAATTACTCGACAGCGGCTACGACGGCATCGACATTGATATGGAACCCATTACCCGCGATGAAAAACAAGGCAATCCCGCGTTCAATGCCTTTATTCACGAATTACACACCGCTTTGCAAACCCGTAGCAATGCGCAACTACACCGCGCACCTTTACTCACTGCGGCGATTACCTTGCGGGATCGTTACATCATGGCGCAATTAGCGGGTTATTTTGACCAGATTAATCTCATGGCTTACGACATGGCACAACCGCACGAAGGCTGGATCAGTTGGTACGACAGTGCGTTATACAATGGCGGTTTGGTATTCCCCGGTTACAGCCATCAAGTACCGTCGGTGGATTTGTGGGTACAACGCCTGCTCGCTGCTGGTATTCCGTCTGCCAAACTCGGCTTAGGCATTAGTTTGGATGTAGCCTGCTGGCAAGGCGGTGAAGGCACGACCACGGGTGGTGTCACAGCCCCTGCCCAAGCATGGCGCAGCTTACCGTATTACCGTAAGCGTAGTTACGCTGCCAGTTACGCACCCATGCAACAAGCAGGTTTTACCCCTAATGCCATCCATTGGGATAGCACCGCACAAATGGCGTGGTTTGGGCACGATGCGCAAGATGCCACGCAGGATTTCTTTTGCAACTTTAATGATGAACGCGCCATTCAAGCCAAAATTGCTTACGCCAAACAGCAAGGCTTAGGCGGCATTATGATCTGGGAACTGGGCTTGGATCAGCTTGACAAGCTGCCAGCAACACAGCGTCGCCCCTTGCGTCAAGCCATTAACCAAGCCTTGGAAAAATAAAATCAAATGGATGCAACCAATATTACAAATTGATGACAAAGTAGTTATCCTGTTTCACCCTGTTGTCATATTGGATAGCCCATGTCATTACGCCTACGCCAACGCATTCCAGTTCTACTGGCACTACCTGCAAGTCTATTCACGCTGTATGTATTAGCAGTCGATCAAGGGAATAGTGGCGCGTGGGGTTTCGTGTATAACCGCTTTTATATTGTCTTGGCATGGGGATTATTATTTTGCACAACCATCTTGATGTCACGCCGCCCGTGGTTTGCCGCAGGGTTAGCGTCGACCGTGCTTAGCGGTTTATGGATCGGCGCGTGGATCAAATTCCAGTTTTTAGGCTCACAACTCACGGTTTTAGACCTCGCAGTTGCCGTATTAAGTGCGGAAACCTTATTAGAAATGGGCTTGCTCCCCACCTTAGTGATTTGCGGTTATCTGCTGCTATTAGTCCTCAGCGCGATACTGGAAAAGCCCCGCCAATACTGGGATACCAAAGCCTTAATCATTAGCTTGAGCACGATGGCGGTACTTTTTTCGCTGTTAAACAGCCCGCTGTTTGAAGTCGACCTGCAATGGACGAGCCAAAAAAAGCTGACGTTTCCGATCTTGGTGCAAAGTATCTGGCGAGCACGCCTGACCGAACCGCAACAAACCCACAAAGCCACTTACTGCTGCTTTAAAGCGGATTTACAAGCCGAAACGTTTACCCAAACCCCAAATAAAAAGCCCAATATTTTGGTCATTTTGGAAGAGTCGACCTTTCCAGCAGAGGAAATCTTGAACTTTAAAGCCAGCAAGCAGTTTTTTAAAGAAGCCTACCCGTTAAAAGTCCATACCGTGGGCGGTTCAACGTGGGTACAAGAAATTTCTTTTCTGCATGGTGTCGCACCACCGTTATACGGTAATGGCTGGCAAGCTATTAACTTATTCGCGCCGGGGCATTTAGATGGGCGCATTGCCCGCCAATTAGCAGCGCAAGGCTATGCCACCAAAACCATTTACCCGATTGCCGGACGTTTTTATGGTGGACAACGTTTCCATCAGCAATTAGGCATTCAAGATTTTATTGATTGCAAAGCCATGCCGGAATGCGCCAAACGCAAATGGAATAAAATGCCAGATGAAGTTTTCTTTGATGAAGCAGTCAAGCAGGTTAAATTAAATGACAAACCTGTTTTTGCATTCATTGCCACCATGCGCCAACATTCACCGCACGAAAAAGGTTATCAATACGATACTAGCCGTTGCCAAGCGGGTTTATCAGCAGAACAATGTTCGATTATGTTGGACTACGATGCGCGTTTGAAACTCTCGCTTAATGCGTATGAAGGGCTATTAGCGCAACTGAAAAAACTCCCCGAACGCACCATTGTCGTGGCATTTGGCGACCATATCCCCGGCGATGTCGCGGCTAACTTCACCGAGGAACAGTTTTATAAACAAGATCGTTTTCGCACATTTTTCAATGTTTGGGACTCTGCGCAAGGTTATGTAACGCACAAAGTCCTCGATGGACAAGAATTTGAAACCATTGATGTAGCGATGTTAGATGCTTTAACCATGCGTTATGCCGGTTTTGAAAGCCGTTATCTCACCGACAAATTGGTACACATGCAAGAATGTTCGGGGAGTTTCTGTGGCTTTGGCATCGACAATGTGGGCAATGACAATACCGCATTAACCCAATTGCAAACAACATCACCTGCTTTGCCGTAGTTATAGCATTATAAATCTTCCAGCCCTAACTCTTTGAGCTTACGAGTTAGGGTATTGCGCCCCCAGCCCAGTAACTCCGCCGCTTCGATTTTGCGCCCGCCGGTTTTCTTTAATGCTGATTGCAGCAAAATGCGCTCAAAAACCGGATTCAATTCACCCAGCAAATTATTCGCACCCTTGCTGAGTTTGAAATCAGCGTATTGCGTCAGGGCTTTTTCCCAACTGCCCGGCACTTCGGTTTTGCCCGTATCGGTTTCAATCAATTCAGCCGGTAAATCGTCCATCACGATTTCGCGCCCTGAAGCCATCACCGTTAACCAGCGGCAAGTATTCTCCAATTGGCGTACATTCCCCGCCCACGGCAAGGTTTGTAAATGCTCAGTGACTTTGGCGGATAAGGTTTTGACTTCCACCTGCAATTCTTCCGCCGCACGCCGTAAGAAATGATTCAGCAATAGCGGAATGTCTTCGCGCCGCTCACGCAATGGTGGGTTATGAATGCGAATCACATTGAGGCGATGGAACAAGTCTTCACGGAACGCGCCTTTATGCACCAGTTCTTCCAGATTCTGGTGCGTCGCGGCAATAATGCGCACATCGACTTTGACGGGGGTATGTCCACCCACGCGATAGAACGTCCCTTCCGCCAAAACACGCAATAAACGGGTCTGTAATTCGGCAGGCATGTCGCCAATTTCATCTAAAAATAACGTGCCACCGTCTGCTTGCTCGAACCTGCCTTTTCGTTGTGCGTATGCACCCGTGAATGCACCTTTTTCGTGCCCAAATAATTCCGACTCCAATAACTCGCGCGGAATCGCGGCGGTATTCAAGGCAATAAACGGTTTGTTAGCGCGTGGACTGTGCGTGTGCAAGGCTTTCGCTACTAATTCTTTACCCGTCCCGGATTCGCCCGTGATTAATACGGTAATGCTGGATTTGGATAAACGTCCAATAGCGCGGAAAACCTCTTGCATAGCAGGCGCGTGACCAATGATTTCACGCCCACCTAATAAACCGATGTCTGGTTCGACAACGGCTTTACCCGCTTCGCGTTCATGGCGCATTTTGCAAGCGCGTCTCACTAAATCAACGGCTTCATTCACATCAAACGGTTTGGGTAAATATTCAAATGCCCCACCTTGATAAGCCGATACCGCGCTTTCTAAATCCGAATGCGCCGTCATAATAATCACCGGAATATCGGGATATTCACGTTGCATCCGTTCTAATAAACGTAAACCGTCTGTACCCGGCATCCGAATATCCGTCATTAAGGCATCGGGTTGTTGGGTGCGTAATGCGGCAATGAGCTGATCCGCCGACTCGAAACTGCGAACTTCAATGTCGGCTTTTTGCAGAGCGCGTTCCAGCACCCAGCGGATTGATCGGTCATCATCGGCAATCCAAATATTCTCAGCGAGGGGCATGTCCATTCTCCAGCGGAATCAGGATGGAAAAACAAGTGTAACCAGGGACCGAATCAAACTGGATCAGTCCGTTATGGCGGCGTACTAGCGACTGTGCAATTGCTAGGCCAAGTCCACTACCTTCTGCGTGTCCACTAACCATTGGCAGGAACAGCTTATCGCGTAAATGATCGGGAACACCCGGCCCATTATCACAAACATCTATTTTTAAAACATGACGATAGCGTACTTGTTGAATCGTAAACTGGCGCAAAATACGGGTGCGTAACTGAATCACGCCAACACCCTCTAAAACCCGAATCGCATTACTGACAATGTTTAATACCACTTGCACTAATTGATCACGGTCGCCCTGAAATTCAGGAATGCTTGGGTCATAATCACGCACAAAATGCATATCCGAAGAAACATCAATGCTCACCAAACTGCGCACATGTTCCAACACTTCGTGAATATTCACGGATTCTGGACGCGGTAAAGTACGCGGCCCCAACATCCCATTCACCAGATTTTTTAAACGATCTGCTTCAGAAATAATGATTTGGGTGTATTCTTTTAATTCAGGGTTTTCTAATTCACCTTCCAGCAATTGCGCTGCACCGCGTAGTCCACCCAAAGGATTTTTAATTTCATGGGCAATACCACGCACCAATTCACGAATCGCTTGCTGTTGATGAATCATTTGTTCTTCACGCACAATGCGTAATTGACGATCTACGCGCTGAATTTCCAACACTAACCGCTGCTTATCACCCGCCATCATGACGGGCGTCACCACACAATCAATGGTAATTTGCTCACCACCCGCCAGTTCAACCGCACATTCACGCAAAGATTGCGGATCGTGTTGCTGAATAGCCATTAATAAATGCTCGTGAAAGGTATCGCCACGTAATAACTGTGCTACTGGTTCGCGTAATGCACGCTGTTGACTCTGACCAAACAACATTTCACCGGATTGGTTCATGTAAACGACGCGCATTTCAGCATCCAGCACCAAAATAGCGCAGGTCAAAATGTCTAGCAGATCATTCATGTTCATTTTCGATTCTTTCATACGTAAAAATATGCAAATTCAATGCCAGACTAAATAGTTCAGGAAAAACCGCTTACTCGTTCAGGTTGCCAGCGATGATCAACATTGCATGGGTTATATTTTTGCACCATTATAGTGCTCACAATCAACCCGCAGAAAAAACCTAGCAATATTTAAGCACTGATGGTGCGTATCGGCGGCAATACCATCCAACTGCATGGTTTATCTCAAGGTTTGCTGGCACACACATACCCTAGCATGGCCTGAACCAGTATGATGCATACTCATTCCTTTGACTGAGCGAGTAATCACGCTGCATGAGCGAATTGGTTTTTTATTACCGTCCTATTGCCCCTCATCCCGCGATTGAGGTGATAAAACAGGTGGCACAAAACGTCGGTAAACATCACCTGACCACGACCTTTAATGAGTTTCAAATCGATGCTTATTTATTGAGTGATGCCAAACAATCGCGGGTGATTGCGATTGATTTCGACAATACCATTACAGCGGATATCGCGTTCTACCAAACGTTGATTCGGGCATATCAGGCACAAGGCTGGCAACCAGTGGTGTGTACCGTGCGTGACGATTTGCCAGAAAACCTGCAAGAGATTCAGACCAAGCTGCACGATCTCAATATCCCTGTGTATACTACTAACGGCAAAAAAAAGCGTGCTTATATGCAGCGTCAGGGTGTGCGCGTCGGGCTATGGATTGATGATATGTTTCCGTGTGTCAGTTCATGTGGCAGCCAATTTCTGCGTGCTAACGGCATATCGTACTAAAACAGTGTGTGAATAGTAGTTAAACAATGAATACTCAAGCCATCTTAGAATGCTTCACCGACGGCTATTTCAAGCGCATGAATTGCCCGCAATGCGAAAATACATTTCTGACCAATGTTTATGAAATTCAATGCAATCCCGCACGCCCTACCACCGATTGTGCGCAGTGCCACCACACGTTTTTCCATGAACACTTAACGGGTTGGGGACAATTCGTCGTACTGGAAAAATTCGCGTTGGGCTTGGAATATTTCTGTGATGCCATTCAACAACGCGGCTTAACCCAAGTACCCTTCATTCGGCGCATTGGCATACTCGATGACAATAACCACATGCTTGACCCTAGCCACATCCAACTGTTCAATCATGCTGAACCCACTTACCGCATGATTTACGTGATGGAACGTTTAGAACACCTCGATGAAGCCGATGCTGCTTTCTTCACCGAACAAATTCACAGCATGGATTGGCAAGAAGAAGCAGTACGCATGGAAATTCACGCCACCTTACGCACTCGCTATGGCGACCCGTTAGCCGATGATATTCGCCAATTATGCTTGTATTTCCGCGAACACGAAGACTACCTCGCGTGGGACTTACACGGTGAGAATCTAATGCGACGCCCACACGATGGCAAAATCGTGGTGATGGATCCGTACATCCCGAAAACTGGCGATTACATGGGCTGACTCCAGCCCTGCAATGTAGTGTTCTAACCGTATGCTACATCGCTAAACCAAACCATTTTGGGGTGTTCTGGTCAAACAAAACCTGACGAGCCTAGCGGCAATGAGCGTTAAAACACTCTATTAATATGACTAAGCTAGTGACTATGATCGTGCATCAGAATGGCAAAAACAAAAAGGCTCGTAGCAACTAAGCTACAAGCCTTTGAATTTGTTGGCTCCCCGAGACGGACTCGAACCGCCGACCCAGTGATTAACAGTCACTTGCTCTACCGACTGAGCTATCGGGGAACTCTTGAGGCGCGTATATTGCCGTAGAGAAACTTTCTCGTCAAGCACTTTTTGGTTTTTTTGTGCGGCTAATGCAAAACTTTTATTCTAACCCAATAGTTATTAGCATCATTCGCTTTAATATCAATGATTTCCACCTGCTGTTCCAACCGCAGCTCACCAACACGTTCACTGCTAATATTTGCATCTGAACGTAAGTTAACCGGATACACCACCGCAAACTTTTCACCCACGACAGGTAATTTACCTGTCGTGAAGTTAAAAAATTTCCCAGACCATTGTTTCCCGTCAAAATCACCGGCACGCGCCCATGCTTCTACCCCCACTGGTGCAGGTTTAACGTCGTCTTGCTTCACCGTGAATTGATATTCGACAGCAGGAGCAACCCCCAAAGCTGCCCAAAAACCATAAGCACGCCCCTTTTTGACATTAACCGAAAACTCTTGCGGGTAAGCATTAGTGCTGGTGGGTAAAATATAGTGTTCTGACTCGTTGCCATCCTTAGTAAAACGCACACCAGTAGCCGTAGCCGGAATAGCTAATTTCATCGCTAATACTGGCAGTGACAATGCCTGTGATTGCACCACCTTGTTATCCGCACTTAAGAAATCAATTTGGAACGTTTCCGAGGTATCATCCGCAAACACCTCAACGAATCGGTTGGTGGTACGCGATGCTGCACTGACAGGCACATCATCAGCGTAAGCCGTACTCACTAACGAAGGGATAAAGCTTTGCTGCTGACTCATCGGCGCGGCTTTTTGCTGCATATTTACCGCTGGAGTGGGATTGTTTTGCATGGGCGCGGAAGCCATCACCATAATCAATGCTGGAGCACTAATGCCTAAAAATAATGCTTTACGATTATCTTGTTCCTGAAACGCTGCCACAATGATGCCTCCAATGCACGCCACTAACGCTACACCAATTAAAAACGTCGGATAAATAATCGAATCCACCGCTGTATCAGGTGAACTTTTCAGTAATTCCTGCGCTTTCTGTACCACATTGGGCAGAATGCCACCGACTCCACCCCAGAAAATTGGCCCGTATTTCATTGTTTGCCCCTTATGCGAAAACCTGATTCCCGTTGTTTAAAGCATAGAATAGGTGAACTATTCACGCACCATTTGCATGGCTTCACGCAGTAACGCAACCCCTGCTCCGGCTTTATGGGCATTTTCGCTAATGTGTCGCCGCCACGCCCGCGCCCCCGCCATACCTTGGAAAATACCCAAAATGTGGCGCGTCATGTGCCCCAATGGAATGCCCTGTTCCAACTCTTGCTGCACATACGGCAGAAACGCTTCCACGATAGCTTTTCGATCATCAACCGCCGTGGACGTTCCATACAATTGCGCATCGACTTGCGCTAACACCCACGGATTATGATACGCCTCACGCCCGACCATTACGCCGTCAACGTGTTGCAAATGCATCTGGCATTGTTCGAGCGTGGTAATGCCGCCATTAATGAGGATTTCCAGTTGCGGAAATTCCTGTTTGATTTGGTACACCAATTCATAACGTAGTGGCGGGATTTCGCGGTTTTCTTTTGGGCTTAAGCCTTTCAACCACGCTTTACGCGCATGAATAATGAACGTTTTGCAGCCCGCTTGTGCCACGGTACTGATAAAGCGATGCAACCCCTCATAATCGTCCTGATCATCAATGCCAATGCGATTTTTCACGGTAACAGGAATATTGACGGCAGCTTGCATCGCATTGACGCACTCGCCAATGAGTTCTGGTTCTGCCATTAAACACGCACCGAACGCGCCTTTTTGCACCCGTTCGCTAGGGCAACCGACATTGATGTTCACTTCGTCGTAACCGTAATCTTCTGCCAGCCGCGCACAGGCGGTTAAATCGTGCGGATCACTACCACCAAGTTGCAAAGCCAGCGGATGTTCTTGCGCATTAAAGCGTAAATGGCGGTCAATATCGCCGTGCAATAATGCCCCTGTTGTCACCATCTCGGTGTACAACACCGCTTGTTTGGTCAACAAACGATGAAAATAACGGCAATGTCGGTCAGTCCAGTCCAACATTGGGGCAACTGTAAATTTTCTGTTAAGCTCTTTCATATACCATTCTGGGCAAGAAATCATACGAACAAACACGCACTGTATTAGAGCGTTATAACAACACCGCTAACATTGCTTGACTGGGGGTATTCTCATGCTGGACACAATTCTCTATTTTATGATCGGCTTAGCCATCATTGGCATTCCAGCCTTTGTGTTTTATCGCATTGGCTTAGATATTGGCATTCACAAAGGCGTGCGTAAACAATTAATCCGCGAACTCATGGCGAATGGCGTGCTGGAAGAGGCGGACATGACCATCCGCACCCCGCGCCGCTATTAATTGTCGCGCTTAAAGCCGCATCACCGCTGACACAGGGGGCAGAACCATGTCGAACGCTGCCCCTGTGTGATCTGCTGTAATGGCGTTTGGCAAGTGACACACGCCTGAGCGGTACGCCCATAGACTTTCAGTTCTAACTGGAAATAGCCTGTCGCGCCATCTTCACGCACAAAATCCCGCAAAGTTGTGCCACCACGCTCCAATGCGTAATGCAACACTTCCCGAATGCAACTCACCAACGTGGCGCATTCCGCCAATGTCAGACTGCCAGCGGTACGACGCGGATCAATCCCTGCCATGAATAAGGCTTCATTGGCGTAAATATTACCAACACCCACCACAATGTGCGCATCCATCACGAAGGTTTTCATGCTAATGCCGCGCCCCCGTGATTTGTGGAACAAATATTCAGCGGTTAAACCGTCTTCCAACGGTTCAACGCCTAACTTACACAATAATGGGTGTTGTGAAGGTTCGTCCGTCGTCCATAAAAACGCCCCGAAACGGCGTGGATCGTGGTAACGCAGCACTTTGCCATTATCCAATTCCAGATCGAAATGATCGTGTTTGCGCGGTTCTGTACTCACATCCAGAATGCGCACGCTGCCCGACATGCCCAAATGCAGCAAGGCCACGCCAGCTTGCGTGTGCAGCAAAATGTATTTTCCGCGCCGCGTGAGTTGTTGAATCACTTGCCCTTGTAATTGCGTAATCGTGGCTGGAATCACCCAACGCAATTGCGGCTGACGCACTTGTATGCCTGTCACGGTACGACCTTGCAACCACGGCTCAATCCCACGACGGGTGGTTTCAACTTCAGGTAATTCCGGCATAAGGTTTCCTTTTATTCTTGGTGGAACACGCACGGCAGCTATGTTATACCTTCGCGCTTATCCGAGGAGAATAATCACATGCAAAAAGATACCATTGCGATTCACGGTGGCTACGTGACTGACCCAACAACTAAATCGGTTGCTGTGCCCATTTACCAAACCGTGTCTTACGAATTCGATAATGCGCAACACGGTGCGGACCTGTTCAATCTGGCGGTTGCGGGCAATATCTACACACGCTTAATGAACCCGACCAATGACGTGCTGGAAAAGCGCGTTGCCGAATTGGAAGGCGGTTTAGCCGCACTTGTCACCAGTTCTGGCATGGCGGCAATTACTTACGCGATTCAAACCATTGCCGAAGCTGGCGATAACATTATCACCACACCGCAATTGTATGGCGGTACTTACACGCTGTTCACGCACATGCTGCCGAAACAAGGCGTTGAAGTGCGGTTCGCGGAAAACGACAGCCCTGAAGCGATTGAAAAGCTGATCGACGCACGCACCAAAGCGGTTTACTGCGAAACCATTGGCAATCCGGCGGGGAATATTGTCGACATCGAAGCCATTGCTGCGGTAGCGCGTAAACACGGCGTTGTTACCATCGTCGACAATACCGTTGCCACGCCGATTTTGTGTAACCCAATTCAATATGGCGCGGACATTGTGGTTCACGCTTTAACCAAATACATTGCTGGTCACGGTACTTCTTTGGGCGGCATTATTGTTGATTCGGGCAAATTCCCGTGGATGGAACACAAAGAACGTTACCTGATGTTGAATACGCCCGAAGCGGCTTACCACGGCGTGGTGTATAGCGAAGCGTTCGGCGCGGCGGCTTACATTGGTCGAGCGCGTACCGTGCCGCTGCGTAATACAGGTTCAACGCTGTCGCCATTCAATGCCTTCTTGATTCTGCAAGGCGTGGAAACCTTAGCCTTACGCATGGAACGCCATTGCGACAATGCCCTTGCGGTTGCGAAATACTTGCAAAGCCATCCAAAAGTCGAGTGGGTGAATTTCGCGGGTTTGGCAGGCGATCAATACCACGCACTGGCGAAGAAATACTTTAACGGCAAACCTGCGTCGTTAATGACTTTCGGTATTAAAGGCGGCTTTGATGCAGGTGTGAAGTTCTACGATCAACTGCAAATGATCAAACGCTTGGTGAATATCGGTGATGCGAAATCCTTAGCGTGCCATCCGGCTTCCACCACGCACCGCCAATTAACCGACGAAGAATTGGTGAAAGCAGGCGTGCGCCCCGAAACCATCCGCATTAGCGTCGGTATCGAGCACATTAGCGACATTATCGCTGACCTCGAACAAGCCTTCGCAGTGGTGTAACGCCTCAGCGATAACCCGTTGGCAGCGGCTGCGGATCAACCGGCTGCTGCCACAATCGCGCAATGCCCTGATAATGTTGCCGCTCTTGCTTGCTGGAATAAAACTGCACGTACCCTCGTTCCGCGCTATCACGACGCATGGCGTGCTGATCCAAAATCCGCATGAGTTGGTGCGTAACGGGCGTACTGGTTTCCAATACCGTCATTGTACCGTGCGTCACGTCGTGAATCGCTTCCGACAGAAACGGGTAATGCGTACAGCCCAACACCAAAGTATCCGCCCCCGCATCCAACAGCGGTAGCGTGTAAAGCTTCAGCAAATGGCGCAAAGCTTCGCTGTCAAAATCCCCCGCTTCAACGTGTTCCACCAAACCGGGGCAAGCTTGCGCAATCACCTTAACACCTTGCGCGTGTTCGTGAATCAAACGCTGTAAACGTAAGCTATTCACGGTTTGTGGGGTCGCCAATACACCAACCACACCCGTTTGCGTCATACGCGCGGCTGGTTTCACCGCTGGTTCAACCCCTACCACTGGAATGGGTAGCACCGCGCGTAAATGTTCCACCGCATGAACCGTGGCGGTATTACACGCCACCACCAAAGCTTTCGCATTTTGTGTGAGTAAGAAATCAGCCACTCGTTGGCTGCGCTGACGAATGTAATCCGGTGGTTTCGCGCCATACGGTGCGTGCGCCGAATCCGCCACGTAAATCAAAGCTTCGGCAGGTAATAAGCGGTGAATTTCGCGCAACACCGAAATGCCACCCAAACCGGAATCAAACACGCCAATCGGCTGATGCAGCATTGTCGTTATCGTCATGCGCTATACAAATGCTCTTGAACGTAATGAAACCACGCATCAAACAATTGTTTATCCGGTGAAGCCACCACGGAACGCGACTCCAACGCGGCATGGAACACGCTTTCGCCCTGTAAATTACAAGCATGACCACCAGCCTCTTGCAACAATAATGTTCCAGCGGCCATGTCCCACAATTTCATACCACCGTGCAAATACAATTGCCCACGATTCGCTGCCATCCACGCCCATTCCAATACGCATGAACCGAGATTACGCTGCGAGGCATAGGGTGGTTTGTGTTGCGTCAATGCCGTGACCAAATTCATGGGTAAGCGTTTGAAATCGACCAGTGCAATGGATTGCGCCAGCGAAAAACCATTGCTGTGACAGCGCAACGGCTCGCCATTCAACCACGCCCCCTGACCTTTTGCAGCGGTGAACATTTCGTCACGAGTTGGGTCATACGACAGCGATAGAATCACCTCGCCGTTTTGAAACAAAGCCAATCCCGTGGCAAATAATGGAATTCCCGCTGCAAAATTACTCGTACCATCGAGTGGATCAAGACACCACAATAAACCACCTTGGTCGAGTAACGCCGCCTGTTCAACGGCTGTCATTTCTTCACTTAACAGCGGAATGTGTGGCCATTGTTCCTTCAGAAACTGGCGAATGCGAGCGTCGGTGGCAAGATCAGCTTCGGTGAGCAAGCTGCCATCCGCTTTGATGCAAAAGTTGACATGATTGAAGCGCGGTAGGATTTCTTCGCGGACAATGGCGCGAACCACCGGAATTAAGGTAGGCAAATCAGGCAACATGCGTGTTCCTTGTGAGGTGAATCGCGTTCATTCTAGCGAAGTCTGCCCACAGGCGCACGACAAGAGCATTAAACAACCAGCAGCGACAAACCTACAAAGGCTGTGATTGGTTTATTTTGGCGAATCTTCCGTTTATGCTTTGGGCAAATCAATAATTGAGTATGCACCACATGACCAAAACCACGATGAACACCAGTTTAAAATTACTGGAATGGATAGAATACGCACTATTACTAATCATTACCTGCGCCACTTTGATTGCGGTGGGTAAAGAACTCTTCGGCATGATTAACCGTTTGGACGTGAGCATTTCTGATTTGCTCTTATTATTCATCTACCTCGAAGTCATTAGCATGGTGACGGTTTACCTGAATTCCGGTCAAGTGCCGGTGCGGATGCCGTTGTACATTGCGATGGTTGCCCTCGCCCGTTACCTGATTCTGGACATGAAAAACATGGACACGTTCACAATGGTCGCCATTGCTGGCGCGATTCTGCTGATTGCATTCGCAGTTTTAGTGGTACGGTTTGGGCATGTGAAATACCCTTACGACTCACCGAGAAAAATCATTACTGAACGCTAAAGGACAAGCATCGCCCATGAGCCATTTTGTGAATGAAACCGACTATTTTCACGGTAAAGCTGAATGCACTGGCATTTTACTGGTGAATCTAGGCACACCGGATGCGCCCAATGCATCGTCTTTACGCCGTTACCTCAAGGAATTTTTATCCGACCCGCGCGTGGTGGAAATTCCGCGTCTGGTCTGGTATCCGATTTTGTACGGTATCATTCTCAATACCCGCCCGCGCAAAAGTGCTGCAAAGTACCAAGCGGTGTGGACGGAACACGGCTCGCCGCTCATGCACATTTCACAGCAACAGCAACACGCTTTGCAGCATGAAATGGGCGTGCGTTTCAAGGGCACGGTGAAAGTCGAATTGGCGATGCGTTACGGCAATCCGTCGATTACCGATGGTTTACGCAAGCTCAAAGCAGCGGGTGCGCGGCGGTTATTGGTGCTGCCGTTGTACCCGCAATATTGCGCCGCGACCAATGCCACCACCTTTGACAAAGTATTCGATGAACTCAAACGCTGGCGCTGGATGCCAGAATTGCGGCTGGTGAACCATTACCACGACCATCCCGCCTACATTGCCGCACTTGCCGCCAGTGTACGCGAACAGTGGAAGCAACAACCGCGCGGGCAATTACTACTAATGTCGTTCCACGGCATTCCCAAACGTAATTTGACGCTCGGCGACCCGTATTTCTGCGAATGCCACAAAACCGCCCGCTTACTTGCCGAAGCTTTGGAACTCAATGCGCAGGAATGGCGCGTTACTTTCCAATCACGTTTTGGCAAAGCCGAATGGTTACAGCCTTACACCGATAAAACCCTGCAAGCCTTACCGAGCGATGGCATTAAAGCCGTGGATATTATCTGCCCCGGTTTTGCGGCGGATTGTTTGGAAACGCTGGAAGAGATTCAGGAAGAAAATCGCGACTACTTCCTACACGCTGGCGGGGAAACCTACCATTACATCCCCGCTTTGAATGCCAACCCTAAACACATACTGGCATTGGCTGATATTATCCAACAGCATACGCAAGGCTGGGCGGAAACCTCCCCTAGTTGGGATGTACACACCCAACAAGAACAAGCCAGCCAGACCCTGCAACGCGCACAACACCAAGGAGCAACGGCGTGAGCGATCATTTCCATGATGGTAAAAAAGTAGGTCTGATCCTAATTGGCGACGAACTGTTAAGCGGTTTACGTCAAGATAAACACCTGCCACAGGTATTGGCATTCCTCAAAGCACGCGGTTTAGCACTGGCGTGGGTACGCATGGTTGGTGACGATTGGGATTTGCTGCTGCAAACCCTGCGCGAAACCTTTGCCAGCCAAGAAATCGTGTTTAGTTTTGGCGGCATTGGCGCGACCCCCGATGATTTAACCCGTCAAGCCGCTGCGGAAGTCGCAGGCGTACCGTTGACACGCCACCCTGAAGCCGTGGCATTAATCGAAGAACGTTTTGGTGCGGAGGCTTACCCCAACCGTATTCGCATGAGTGAATTGCCGGAAGGTTGTAGCTTAATTCCTAACCCGATTAACCGAATGCCGGGGTTTAAAGTCGCGGATCACCATTTCGTACCCGGTTTCCCGAACATGGCTTGGCCAATGGTGGAATGGGTATTGGATACGCATTATGCCGCGCATTTCGACCTCACGCCGCCCGTTGAACACCGCTGGTTATTGCGCGAAGTGTTGGAAAGCGAGCTGATTCCGATGATGGAAGAATTGCTGAAAACCTTCCCCACCGTGCGTTTATCCAGTTTGCCGAGCACGGTGGAACGCCGCATTATTGATTTCGGTTTGAAAGGCAAACTCGCCCCCGTGCAAGCGGCTGGCGCGTGGTTTGAAGCGCGGATGCAAGCCGAAAACATTCCGTGCGAGCGCATTGCTTGAAGCAGCTACCCTTCCCCTCAGACTTATTGCACCCGCGTCACTGGTTGACGTGGTTGGGTGTTGGCATTTTCGTGCTCATAGCGTTTTTGCCGTGGCAATGGCGCGATTGGCTGGGGCAACGCTTGGGCGATGTGTTATACCACTATCATGCCAAACGCCGT
Organism: Pseudomonadota bacterium; assembly: GCA_039797295.1. Lineage (GTDB taxonomy): Bacteria > Pseudomonadota > Gammaproteobacteria > Thiotrichales > Thiotrichaceae > Thiothrix. Next base: position 24,158 of record JBDKID010000034.1, read on the forward strand.
CATGTTGTCAGTACCAATTTACGTTTGTGCTTCCCCCACTTGCGTGATGCCGAACGTGCCACAATGGCGCAACAACATTTGCGCGAATACGCCAGCGCGTTGCTGGATTACAGCGTGCTATTTTTCCGTCAGCGCACTTACCTTTATCAACGCAGTATTATTCATGGACGTGAACATTTCGATAATGCCCTGCAAAAGGGACAGAATGTCATTCTCTTCATGGCACATTCCGTTTGGTTGGAACTCATTCCCGTCATTCTAGGGCAACATTACGCGCTGTATGGTTCTTACAAACCGTTTAAGAATCCGGTAATCAATTGGTTAATTACGCGCAGCCGCTTAAGCGATGTGGAGTTTGTGGTCGCACGCGAAGAAGGTTTGATGAAACTGGTACGGGCACTCAAACCCGGCTTAGCGATGGTGTTTTCACCCGATGAAGACCTCGGTTTAAAAGCCGCAGTGTTTGCACCGTTTTTTGGTATCCCCAAAGCCACCTTAACCACCCCCGCCCGTTTAGCCAAATTGGGCAAAGCGGTTGCCTTACCGATTATGGCTTTACGTAATCCCGACAACGGACAATACGAAATCCACATTGGCGCAGCATTACGCGATTACCCCAGCCAAGATGAAGTACAAGATGCCACGCAGACGAATCACGCTTTGATGGCATTAATCACGCAAGCCCCAACGCAATACATGTGGCTTTTGAAGCTATTCCGCACTGTACCAGACGGTACAACGCCTCATTACTAGCGCAAACCAGCCCACTAGCCGTGGGTGACACAGTTAGTCACACAGGTAATCACGGTGTAATAATTTGGCGTTTTGATCACTGAGATGGCGCACCAAAGCATCAAGGCTACGAATGACAAATTCCAGCAAATTCGTGGCAATGTACGGTTCTTCAATGCGAATGCGGTTATACATCTGGCGATTGATTTCCAATAACTTCACGCCCGTTTCAGCAGCAGTGAGACGCACCGTGCGCGGGTGACGATCAAAGAAAGACATTTCGCCAACCAAACTGTCCAGACCAATCCTACCCACCTCGACTTCGCGGCTCTCCTGAGCCACATTGACTGGCGCGTTGGTGACTTGTGATAAACGTACTGCACCATTGATTACCAAATAAAAGCGTTCGCCGATTTCGCCAACGTCTGCCAGTAATTCATTAGCTGAGAGTTCACGCACACGAGTGTAACGCACGAAGCGCACCACTTCGTCATCCGTTAACGCGGCACAAAACTCAGGGCAAGTAGTTCTGACAGTGTTCACTAAGGCATCGTTGTGTTTGGTCATAGCTGCCATTCCTTATTAAGCTTTTCTGTTTCCGAATAGTCACCATTATACGCACAGAAATACGCTTTGTGGCTGTGACCTATAGTACAATCGGGCGTTTTCCAATCTCGACCGGAGCATAAGCCATGAGTATCAGTAATGAAGCCGTTAAAGCCATGATTGAAGCCAATATTCCCGACGCGCAAGTGGTGGTGAGCGGTGATGGCTACAAATATGAAGCCGAAGTCGTTAGCAGCGCGTTTGAAGGTTTACGGGCTGTCAAACGCCAACAAATGGTTTATGCTGCGGTCAACGAAGCCATTACCTCAGGCCAATTACACGCCCTGACCATTCGCGCTTTCACACCGGCAGAACAAGCCAACTAATTAACTAACCCTTTGCCAACCATCGCTTACGTCGACCCGTTACAACTGATAAAAATACGCAAATGGATGAAAAAACCCGCTCGCACCACCCCGTGTTACTGCCGATTGATGATAAAGAACTCGCACGCGAAAGCTGGAAAATCTTCCAGATCATGGGCGAGTTCGTGGACGGCTTTGAACGCTTAGCGCACTTGCGCCCCTCCGTTAGCATCTTCGGTTCGGCACGCACCCCGCCCGATGACCCGCTGTATGCATTAACGGAAAGCATTGCCTTAAAACTGTCGAATGCCGGATTCGCGGTGGTCAGCGGCGGTGGTCCCGGCTTAATGGAAGCAGCGAACAAAGGCGCGTTTGCGGGTAAATCGCCCAGTGTGGGCTTGAATATTCAGCTACCGCATGAACAGCATTCCAACCATTACCAAGACATTTCGCTGTATTTCCGCCATTTCTTTTCGCGCAAAGTCATGTTCGTGAAACACGCATCCGCTTATGTGGTAATGCCCGGCGGATTTGGCACGCTGGATGAATTAGCCGAAATCCTCACGCTGGTACAAACGGGTAAAACACGGCGTATTCCGATTGTGTTGGTACACAGCCCATTTTGGACGGGTTTGGTCGACTGGTTCAGACAGTCGTTGGTGAAACAAGGTACAATTGCCGCCGAAGACTTGGATTTGTTTGTCATTTTAGATGATGCAGATGCGATTGTCGGACACATTTTTCAATACTACGAACGTGCAATTTCTGGCCCTTCGCCAGAAGAACGCGCCAAATTTATGGAGCTATAAATAATGAAAATGACCATACTGGCGGCTTTAGTAATCGGGCTATTTACCGCTGTCGCATGGGCAGACGAAACGCTTGAAACCCCAGCGACTGTCACTGCCACAGCCACCAGCGAAACCACAGCCACGAATACTGCGGATGCCACAGCCGAAACCGCCGCAACGGATGCCGCGCCTGCCACCAGCGAAACCAGCAACAGCGACAACGTAGGCCGCATGAAAGTGCAAACCATCCGCGTCGAAGACCGTTACGGCACGATTGAAGAAGAGCGCGTTCCCGCCATGCGCAGCGAAGTGCGTTATGTCCCAGCGGGTAGCGAAGAAGGTTATAACCTCGTGAGTTCCACCAATTCCCAAGGCAAAAGCCAAAATGCCCATACCAAACAGGAATCACTGATGATTCCGAGTTGGAAAATGTTTGCTTGGTAAGCCTCCCTTTTACGTTATTGTTTGAGTCATTGTTGCATCTATGTCTGTTTATACGCCTGTTAGTGCTGCCGAATTAGACACTTTTTTACAATCGTATCCGGCAGGTCAATTGTTGGATTTCAGCGGTATCACGGCAGGTATCGAAAACACCAATTATTTCGTGACAACCACGGGTGGGAATTACGTTCTCACCCTGTTTGAACATCACACCCCACAAGAACTCCCCTATTTTCTGGATTTAATGGCGCATTGGGCACAAGCTGGTATTCCCAGTGCCGCCCCACTTGCCACCCATCAAGGCGAATTACTCAGCACCTTGAATGGCAAACCCGCCGCATTAGTGCAACGCCTGAGCGGGGGTCACGCCGATTTCCCAAACGTTACACAATGCGCCGAATTGGGCAGCGTTTTGGCTTTAATGCACGTCAGTGGCACGACTTTCCCGCATTATCGCGCCTCGGATCGCGGTCACGACTGGCGAATGCAAACCGCACAACAAGTCTTACCGCACCTAAACCCCGACGATGCCGCCTTATTACAAACCGAATGCGCTTACCAACAAACCATCCCCTTTGCGCAACTGCCCAGCGGCACGATTCACGCCGATTTATTCCGTGATAATGCCCTGTTTGCGGATGGCAAACTCAGCGGCGTGCTGGATTTGTATTTCGCCTGCACCGACACCCTACTCTACGACCTTGCCGTGGTAGTCAATGACTGGTGTTGCCACACCGATGGCAGTTTGGACGACGCACGTTACCAAGCCTGCCTCACCACCTACCAACAAGTACGCCCGTGGAATACCTTAGAACAAACCCACTGGCTGGCAATGCTCCGCGCCGCTGCGTTACGCTTTTGGCTCTCGCGTTGGGTCGCCAAACTCAACCCGCGTGACGGCGCGTTAACCCAACAAAAAGACCCCAGCGAATTCCGCGACAAACTCCGCCAGCGCGTCGCGCTCGCCACTTCGCCGCAAAGCGTAACCATCGATGCACGTCGCCTACTCTGCCCCATGCCCGTGATTCGCGTGCAACAAGCCGTGGCAAAACTCCCCGCAGGCACGCACGTCACCGCCATTTGCACCGACCCCGGCGCGTTACACGACATCCCCGCATGGGCACGGATTCACGGGCATTCCGTCGTCGCCACCCACAGCGAGGGACGCGAACACACCATCACCATTTGCACAGGGCAACGCACCTAAACCCCCGCCGAATCCCGCACACTGCCAGCGACACACACCGCTGGCAGACGCAATCTATCCCCACAATAAATTATCCATCTCATAAGCATATCTTTTTAATTCACGAATATGATAAAGTTTCGATCAATTCGTCCAATTCTGACAACCCCAAAAGCAACACAATCATAACAACACGCACCCCAACCCATGCTGGTTCGCGTGACACGGCAGGGCGGTAGCGTGCTTGATGAAGTGTTTGGCAAAACGGCGGCAGAAATGACGAAAAAACCCAGACTAGGCGGAAAGCTAGGTGAACAGTGCTATATATTCTAGCGTTTCATCTAATAAACTGTTAGGTATTTGTATTTATTAGCAATATGAAACATTATGACAATAGAAATTGTATCAGCTGAAGATGTATGGGTATCTTTTAATAAAAACAAACAAAATCGCTGGCCATCAAAGGCAAAATCGGAAAGAATACATCCATTAGCTACACCAGTTAGTGACTCTAAATTTAAAATCGATTCTAACGATAAAATTTTTTGTATAGGCTCGTGTTTTGCTCGTGAGATAGAACAGGCTTTAAATAATCTTAATTATAATGTACTATCAATTATTAGGGACTTACCTAAATCGAATAATCGTGGTGTATCCGATGCTGGAATGCTCAATAAATATAATGTAGCTTCAATTTATAACGAATTATCCTGGACATTAAATCCTGAAACCCCATACTCTAATGAGCTTGTATTTATTGAAAATAAAAATAAGCTCTTGCAAGATTATCAACTGGCTGGTGAAAGTTATACTGACAATGCCGATAAAGCAATTGCTTTTCGCGAAAAATTCAATAATTCATTTAAATTAATTAAAGAAGCCGATGTTGTAATCTTAACCTTCGGTATAAGTGAGGTATGGTTCGATACCAAAACTCAACTTTATTTGAATAAAGCCGTACCTAAAAAAATAGTCAATCTTTACCCCAAAAGATTTCAATTGCATATTTTTGATTACCTAAAAACAATTTATTTCATCAATGAAATATATAACATATTAACAGCAAACTTGAAGCCTAACTTTAAACTTTTAGTTACTGTATCTCCAATTCCACTATTATATACTTTTAGAGAAAAAGATATTTTCATCGCCAATTGCTACTCAAAATCGGTATTAAGGACAGCAGTAGAAAGTTTTATTGTAAATAAAGAAAATGTTAGTTATTTCCCAAGCTATGAATTTGTAACCTTAAGCAATCCTAGCTTAGTATGGAAAGAGTCAGATTTACGTCATGTTGACAGTTATTTTGTGGATTATATTATTTACAATGTCACACAAGAATTATTTACCAATGAAAACAAAAGCGATAATAGTTTTTTGAAGGCCATTTTACTTTACCGTGGAAATTTTTTTAAAAATGCACTAAATGAACTAAATAAAATCCCTAAAAAAAAATTAGACATAGATTTAAGAAGACTTATTCTCTGGATAGGCATTACTTTACAGATAAAAGGCAAATACAGAGTATTACTACTTGAAATAATAAAAAATATCAAAGAATATAAAAACATCAATAAATTTGAAATCCCTTCTTTATTGAAAAAATTAATCAGGGGTTCAAATAATAAAAACTATGCAGGATGCCTAGATTATTGGACTGGTAAACAACTGGGTGGTTGGGCTTGTTGTTTTGATAAAAAAAGATCGATTAACATTACAGTGATATTTGAAAATGGTCAAACTATGCAAATATTAGCTAATAAGCCACGTCCAGATATAGCATCAATATTCGGAGATAATTTTTTACATAGTGGTTTTTCTATTGATATTAATGAACAAGAAAACAGTAATGTAGTAAAAGTTATTTTTTCAGGAACAACTAAACAACTAAACAACAGTCCAATGTTAAAAGCTGATGAAAATTAAGGCTCAATAAGTAGCTACCAAAAAATTATCGTGTATTTGTTTCCGAATTCGGCCAGTATAGCCAATACCTGCTCCTTCATGTCTTTGTAGCTTTTGTATGCATCTAACGGCAGCCATTCGTATTTGATTTTTCGCCAGAATATTTCAATCGAATTGAGTTCAAGGCTGTAGGTTGGCAGAAAATGTAAGCAAATTCCTGCCAGCATCCAATCCTCCCAGCCTTGCTGGTATGTATCTGGGCGTTGAGGCTGTAGGAAAACCCTCCGAACCACCATTAAGTCGGCAATCAACTACGAGTCACCCATGAGTGAAACTTGCTATTCAGCACCAGCCATCCCATAATCAATGTTCTTACCAACAGTCTTACTTGAGATACTGATTATGATGGCGGCTACCGTCAGACTGTCCAGCAAAGGGCAAATTGTTATACCCAAAGAGGTGCGGGACTCCCTTCATTGGGATGTTGGTGTTGAGCTAACACTAGTGACAACTGAACATGGTGTGATGCTACAGACCAAGCCTGCCCAAAAGCATAAATTACCAGCAAAATCTTTACGCGGATTTTTACAGCATAAAGGTGAGCCAGTCCCAACCGAGACACTTTGCAAACCTGTCGAGTACGCCAATGATCGCTTTTGATACCAATTTGTTGGTACGTCTTGCGGTCAATGATGATCAACATCAAGCCGATATTGCCGAACAACTAATTAATAATAATAATGTTTTTATTTCAAGAACTGTCTAGCTAGAGAGCGAGTGGGTGCTTCGGTCAGTTTACAAAACATCCCGAAACGACATAGCGGCATTTTTCGGGAATGTCCTGATAACAGAAAACATCACTGTAGAGAACACAACAGAAGTTGAACAAGCTTTTGAATGGTACAAATTGGGTGCTGATTTCGCTGATGCCCTGCACTTGTGCATTTGTGGTGAGAGCTTAATGCACACTTTCGATGGGCAGTTCTGCAAAGCAGCCAGCAAATCAGGGCTAACCCCTGCATTCAATATCTTAAATTGACATCCTCCCCCGCCTAAAGCATAAGTATCTACACAAATTCCCCCGATTTCTTGATAATTAGGGGATGAATCCAAAAAAAACCTTCAAGGTGTTGATAAGCGCCTATCCACCCGTTA
>JBDKID010000035.1:0-55222 GCA_039797295.1 Pseudomonadota bacterium
AAAAAGATTATGAGCAGGTTCTAATCAACAACTGCCTACAAATAGTTAATTTGACATTCTTATCTTTGCTCTTAGAAAGATTATGAGCAGGTTCTTATAAAAATCCCAACCTTATTATAAAGCCTCAATTATGGAGATTAATATGATATATTATATCAGTTCATGGCAGGAACCTTGCGGTATTGCTGGATATACATCAGATTTAAAAAATGCAGTTGAAAAAAATCTAGATGAAGTTGTTAAAGTTATTAAAATTCCACAGAAAGAGCTCAAAGAGAGCACACAAGAAAATCAAGAAAAAATCTTATTAGAATTAATTTCACAGATACCAAAAGATTCCACAGTACACATCCAACATGAGTTTTCTTTTTTTGGACAAGACCTACACAGCTCATGTAATTTATTTTCATGGTTTTTAGCAGAAATATCACATCAAAGAAAAGTAATCATAACATTTCATACTATTATAAAAAATGAGTCTCTTAAAAGTATAACTAAAAACTTCAAAGTAAAAAAATTCTTATCTAAATTCATAAGATCGACAATAACAAAAGTCAACTTAAGAAAAATAGCCCGCACGATAAATAAAAATAAGATACAATGCATTGTACATAACAACAGAAGCTGTCTAAATCTACATCTAACAGGAATAAATGAAGAAAACATTAAAGTTGTACCATTAGGAGTTAATAATCCTCCTAATAAATTTACATCAAGGAATGATGCAAAAAGTATTCTAGGTTATGAAAAAAATGACATCCTAGTTGGATTGTTTGGCTTTGTAGCGAACTATAAAGGCCCCGATATTGCGACCAAAGCTATTTTGAAACTTCCAAAACAGTATAAATTAGCTATAGTAGGAGGCCGTCATCCTCAAAATAACAACGACCACATCATATCCAAAATTTTAGAGATCAAAACCAAAAACTCAACTCAAGAAAACAATAAAATAATACTAACTGGTTACCTACCAAAAGAAACTATAGATCTATATAGAATGGCTTGCGATATTGTTATCGCACCTTATAGAGAAGTAGGACTTTCATCTTCAGCCGCAGTTACGTGGGCTCTAACTTCTGGCAACCCCCTTGTTGCTTCTAATATAGAAGCATTTAAAGATATACATGATACATACGAATGCATGTTGATGGTAGGTTCGGAACAAATCGACGAGACCGCATGGGCAATACAAAAAATATATGAAGATAAAGAATTATCACAAAAACTAGTTCATAATGCTGAAAAATATGTTGAAAAAAATAATTGGGAAAACATATCAAAACTCTATAAAAAGATATATAAGATACCAACTACATAAGCAGAACTGGGTGGTGTATTTAATGCCTTGGAAACCATTTTAGTAACATCATAGTAAGCCTATCGCCAATAGTATTCTAAGCTTAGCTAGCTCAGTAGTTTCCACTCATTTGGTACACTACTGAAAATCAAACTAGCCTCTCCTTCCTACTATATATTTTATCAACATTCTCAGGTAGACAATATAAAATGCCATCAGCAATTATTACTGGTATTACCGGTCAAGACGGTGCTTATTTAGCACAATTATTACTTGAAAAAGGTTACAAGGTGTACGGCACATATCGCCGTACCGCTTCAACTAACTTTTGGCGCATTGAAGAACTAGGTGTTAGAAATAATCCTAATCTGCACTTAGTTGAATACGATCTTACCGATTTAGGTGCAAGTATTCGATTATTACAGCAAACAGAAGCGACGGAAGTTTATAACTTAGCGGCACAAAGCTTCGTTGGTGTTTCATTTGATCAACCAGCCACGACAGCACAAATCACTGGTTTAGGTCCATTGAACCTGCTGGAAGCCATTCGTATTGTGAATCCTAAAATTCGCTTTTATCAGGCGAGTACTTCAGAAATGTTTGGTAAAGTACAAGCGATTCCACAATGCGAAGACACACCATTTTATCCACGTAGTCCGTATGGCGTTGCAAAACTTTACGCACATTGGATGACAATTAACTACCGTGAAAGTTACGATATTTTCGGTACTAGCGGTATTTTGTTTAATCATGAATCGCCTTTACGCGGTTTAGAATTTGTTACCCGTAAAATCACTGATGCCGTCGCGCGTATTCACCTGGGTAAGCAAAATGTATTAGAACTGGGTAATATGGATGCTAAACGTGATTGGGGCTTTGCCAAAGATTATGTTGATGGTATGTGGCGCATGTTACAAGCTGACGAGCCGGATACTTTTGTACTAGCAACCAACCGTACTGAAACCGTGCGTGATTTTGTCACGATGGCATTCAAAGCAGTAGGTACAAGTATCGAATGGCAAGGACGTGATGAAAACGAAATCGGTATTGACACCGCCACCGGTAAAAAAGTGGTTCAGGTCAACCCTAAATTCTATCGTCCGGCAGAAGTGGAATTATTAATTGGCAATCCAGAACGTGCGAAAGAAAAATTGGGCTGGGAACCAAAAACCACATTGGAAGAGTTATGCCAAATGATGGTGGAAGCCGATTTGCGGCGTGTTCAAACCGGAATGTCCTTCTAATTCTTTTTAAGAATCCATCATGAAAAAACTGCTCATTACGGGCGCGGAAGGTTTCACTGGACAGCACGTTATGCGTGCTGCTTCAGATACTGGCTATGAGATTTATCCTCTCCATGCCGACTTAACGGATGCGCAAGCCATTGCTACTGAAATTACCGCAATAGCACCTACACATGTTATTCATTTAGCTGCTATCAGTGCTGTGACACACGCTGATGAACTGGCTATTTATCGAGTCAATTTGTTTGGTACTCTTCATTTATTAGATGCTTTAGCAAATTTGCCTAAAGCTCCAGAAAAAGTTTTATTAGCCAGTAGTGCAAATGTGTATGGCAACACAGATACAAATCCGATTACCGAAAGTATCTGTGCTAACCCAGTCAGTCATTATGCAATGAGCAAATTAGCAATGGAACACATGGCTACCACTTATTGCGCGAAACTCCCAATCATCTTTACACGTCCATTTAATTACACAGGCGTTGGACATGATGAACGTTTTGTTATTCCTAAAATTATTCGCCATTTTGCGCACAAAGCAACGGACATTGAATTAGGCAACATTGATGTTGAACGTGAGTTTAATGATGTCAGAACCGTCTGTGACATCTACCTAAAATTACTGGAACATGGACAAACAGGCGAGAAATACAATATTTGTTCGGGCAACCCCATTAAGCTTCGTGAAGTTTTAAGTATTCTTGAAGAATTAACGGAGCATTATCCTAATATTACTATTAATCCTGCTTTTGTGCGCAAGAATGAAATTCAGACGCTATGTGGTTCATCAGCCAAACTAGAAGCAACTATTGGTAAAATCCAACATTATAGTTTGCGTGAAACACTGACATGGATGCTTGAAAGTAGCCAATGATGAAACTGGCATTAAATACTACACCGTTACTATCACCATTAACTGGTATTGGGCAATACATTTTAAATTTAGCCCAAGAATTAGAAAAAATACCGAATATTGACCCCGATTATTTTTACAGTATTGGTTGGAGTAAGCAGTTAAAACCAATTGCATCGCAGCAAACGGGGAAAGCATTTGGTATTGCCCGGAAGTACTTGCCTTTTTCTTATGAAATCAGACGTTTTATACAGAAAAAACGCTTTACTTCTCACACAAAACATCATCAATTTGATGTTTACCATGAGCCAAACTACTTGACCATGCCATTCAAAGGCGCAACGGTTTTAACTGTGCATGATTTGTCATGGATGACTTACCCTGAAACCCACCCTACTGAGCGGGTTAAGGCCATGAATAAATACATAGAATCCAGCTTAGCAGAGAGTACACAAATCATTACAGATTCTGAATTTATTCGTAATGAAGTGGTTCAGACTTTTAATATTAACCCCGCACGCATTAAAGCTATACCACTAGGTGTTAGTGCTGATTTCAAACCACAAACACCGGAAACGACACAAGCTATTTTGCAGGTATATCAACTAAAACATGGGTCGTATTTTTTAGCGGTTGGTACATTAGAACCGCGTAAAAACCTAAAATTAGTTTTTGCCGCTTATCGTCAACTACCGAAAAAACTCCGCACACAATACCCACTGGTTTTGGCAGGTATTAAAGGGTGGCATACTCAAGAAATTGAACAAGAACTTGCTCCTTTAGTGAAAACAGGTGAAATTCGTTTGCTCGGTTATATACCCCGTACAGATTTAGCCACTATCACAGCCGGTGCATTAACTTTAGTATACCCATCCATTTACGAAGGTTTTGGCTTACCGCCATTAGAAGCAATGGCATGTGCCGTGCCACCAATTGTTTCTAATGTGTCGTCATTACCCGAAGTTGTTACACAAGGCGGTATCAGGATTGATCCTCAAGATAGCGAGGCTTTAAGTGTAGCGATGCAACAATTGGCTGAGGACACGATTTATCGCCAAACGTTAAGCGAAACAGCATTAAATCGAGCACAACAACTTACATGGCAAGCTTGTGCAGCCCAAACCTATCAAACCTACCAGCAAGCTATTGCGCAATATTGATAGTTAAGCAGTAATATTAGGACTGAAATATGCAAGTAGCCTTGGTTCATGAATGGTTTAGCGATATTGCTGGTTCAGAGAAGTGTGTTGCCGAATTTCAACAAATGTACCCTAATGCAGATATTTTTGCATTAGTGAACTGGCTGGATTCGATACAACAACAAACGTTACTCGATAATAAAGCGGTTAATACATCCTTTATTCAAAACCTACCATTCTCCCGCAAACACTTCAGAAACTACTTGCCATTATTTCCGCTAGCGATTGAACAATTTGATCTTAGCAATTACGACCTCATTCTTTCTTCTTCACATGCGGTAGCTAAAGGTATTATTACCCATCACGATCAAATTCATGTTTGCTATTGTCACACCCCAATGCGTTATGCATGGGATATGTACCACCAATATTTACGCGATGCAAAACTGAATAATAATAGTTTAAAAGCATGGTTAATTCGCTATGCATTGCATCGTATACGGCAATGGGATGTATTGAGCGGTGCTCGTGTAGACTACTTTATTGCAAATTCGCATTACATTAAAAAACGCATTCGTAAAGTTTACCAACGCGATGCAGCCGTTATTTATCCACCAGTCAACACATCGGCTTTTCAATTATGTACAACTAAAGATGATTACTATTTGGCATTTTCTCGCCTAGTGCCTTATAAACGTATTGATCTAATCGTACAAGCTTTTGCGCAAACCAAACGCAAATTAATTGTTGTGGGTAATGGCCCTGAACTCCATAAGCTGCAAGCAATGGCAACAGCTAATATTGAGTTTTTAGGATTTCAAGAAGATCAGCATGTCGTTACATTAATGCAAAAAGCTAAAGCATTAGTCTTTGCAGCATTAGAAGACTTTGGCATTATTCCTGTCGAAGCACAAGCCTGTGGCACACCCGTTATTTGTTTGAACCAAGGCGGAACCGCTGAAACTATCATACCAGAGAAAACGGGCATTCATTTTGCTACACAATCCGTGGCAGCCATTAAACAAGCCATTGATGAGTTTGAGCAACGACAAGAATATTTTGACCCTGAATTTATTCACCAATTTGCGCAACAATTTTCCGCTGAAAATTTCCGTACTAATATTGCCAATCACATCCAGCAATTGATGGAACAGCATTCATGAAATATGCTTTTTTTAAACTAACGCTGTATTCCATACTACTGTTCATTAACTTATTTATTGCCAGAGGCTTAGCGGAACTTTTAATACCGGATTACTACTCTCACCCAACGAACAAGTATGTTTGGCAAATTGTTGTTTACCTGCTTATTTTCTTTTACCTACGTTTACTAACTAGGCGTATGGTAACAACCTCGGAAAGCTGGTTACTTATTAAAGGCAATCTAATTGGGCTAATCATTAACTTTGCATTATTATCATTACTGAAACAGTCAGATCACTACTCACGCTCTATTATTTTAACTTTTTCCGGCCTTAATCTCTTATTACCTATCTGGATTTACTATCTTAAACAACGGTTTTTGAGTTATCCGCTTTTACGTGAACGGGTTCTGGTTATTTGTGATAACAAAACCACTAAAGATGCAAAAAACTGGCTCACACCTAAAAACCCTTTTGGTTTTGACATTGCCGAGTCCATTAACATTAGTCAGCACACGCCTGCTGAACTAGACCTTATCATATCTAAGACCATTGCCACTGAATATTTTTTCGCAACCATTATTATGCTGGAAGATACCGACATTGAACGTACTTTTAGCTTAATGGATCACATTCAACACAAAGTTAAGCGCATTCTTTTATTACCCAATATGCTGTCTTTACCAACGTTTAATGCTGAAGTCTTTAACTCATTAAATCAAAAAGGCTTAATCTTTTTTGTACGTAACAATCTATTAAGCGATAGTGATAGAACCATAAAGCAAATTACTGACTTTTCCATTGCGCTGTCATTAACGTTAATATTTTCACCGTTTTTGTTTGGTTTGTATATTTGGGTATGGTTGGGAACTAATGGCAATCCCATTTTTAAACAAAAACGCATAGGACAAAATGGACAAGCATTCAAAATTTATAAATTTCGCACCATGCGCCTAGATGCCGCACAACAACTAGAAAAAATCTTACGTAATAATCCTGAAGCGCGTGAAGAGTGGGAGCGCGACCACAAATTAAAAGATGATCCGCGTATTACTGCTATTGGGCAGTTTTTAAGACGGACTTCGTTAGATGAATTGCCGCAATTAATTAATGTATTACGCGGGCAAATGTCTTTGGTAGGCCCCCGCCCGATTATTGAAGAAGAAATTCCAGCTTACGGTGAATACCTCGACTACTATGAACAAGTCAAACCGGGCATTACCGGTCTGTGGCAAGTCAGTGGGCGTAATGAATTGAGCTATGCCGAACGTGTGCAACTCGACGTTTGGTACGTCCGTAACTGGTCGTTAGAATTAGACCTCATCATTCTGACTAAGACCCTCGTCGCCGTTTTGTTGCGCAAGGGTAGCTACTGACTTTACATTAACGGAATTTTTCGCACTCTGGAGCACTGGATGGCACAATACATTTACACCATGAACGGGGTGGGCAAAGTTGTCCCGCCGAACCGTTTCATTCTCAAAGACATTTACCTGAATTTTTTCCCCGGCGCGAAAATCGGCGTGCTGGGTTACAACGGCGCGGGTAAATCCACCTTGCTGCGCATTATGGCGGGCGTGGATACCGAAATCGTTGGCGAAGCGCGTCCGCAATCCGGCATTAATATTGGTTACTTGCCACAAGAACCGCAGTTAAACCCCAACAAAGACGTGCGCGGCAATGTCGAAGAAGGCTTAAAAGTCATCAAAGATGCGCAAGCGCGTTTAGAAGAGGTTTACAATGCCTACGCTGAACCCGATGCTGATTTCGATGCACTCGCTACTGAACAAGCCCGCTTAGAAAATATTCTGCAAGCCGCTGATGCACACAACCTCGAACACACGCTGGAAGTCGCCGCCGATGCGTTGCGCCTACCGCCGTGGGATGCGGATGTCACCAAACTGTCAGGTGGTGAACGCCGCCGCGTCGCGCTGTGCCGTTTGTTGCTGTCGTCGCCAGACATGCTGATTCTTGACGAACCGACCAACCATTTGGATGCCGAATCCGTCGCGTGGTTGGAACGTTTCCTGCAAGAATTCCAAGGCACAGTCGTTGCCGTTACGCATGACCGCTACTTCCTCGATAACGTGGCGGGTTGGATTTTGGAACTTGACCGTGGACAAGGCATTCCGTGGGAGGGTAACTATTCCTCATGGTTGGAGCAAAAGCAAAACCGCTTAGCCCAAGAAAGCAAAGCCGAACAAGGTCGCCAAAAAGCCATGAAGTTGGAATTGGAATGGGTGCGTTCCAACCCCAAAGGTCGCCATGCCAAGAGCAAAGCGCGGATGCAGCGTTTTGAGGAATTGTCGTCCAGCGATTACCAAAAACGCGCCGAAACCAATGAAATTTATATCGCACCAGGGCCGCGTTTAGGCGATTTGGTCATCGAAGCCACCGACATTAGCAAGTCCTTCGGTGATCGCGTTTTGTACGAGAACCTTAATTTCAACCTGCCCAAAGGCGGCATCGTCGGTATTATCGGCCCTAATGGTGCGGGTAAAACCACGCTGTTCCGCATGATTACCGGACAAGAACAGCCAGATAGCGGCACGTTCCGCGTCGGTGATACGGTGAAAATCGCTTACGTTGACCAATCGCGTGATGACCTCGACCCGAACAAAACCGTGTTCCAAGAAATCGCTGACGGTCACGACATTATGACCGTGAATGGCTACCAGATTCAGGCGCGTGCGTACTGCGGGCGTTTCAACTTCAAAGGCGAAGCGCAACAAAAACGTATCGGTGATTTATCCGGCGGCGAGCGCAATCGCGTGCATTTGGCGAAATTGCTGAAATCCGGCGGCAACTTGTTACTGCTTGACGAACCCACCAATGACCTCGACGTGGAAACCTTGCGTGCTTTGGAAGAAGCATTACTAAACTTCCCCGGTTGTGCGGTGGTAATTTCGCATGACCGCTGGTTCTTAGACCGGATTGCCACGCACATCCTCGCGTTTGAAGGCGATTCGCAAGTAACCTGGTTTGAAGGTAACTACAGCGATTACGAAGAAGATTACAAACGCCGTCATGGTAATGATTTAAACCCACATCGGATTAAATACAAGCGTTTGAAAGCGTAAAATTTAGCGTTCACACCGCCCTCTGTATCTGACAGAGGGCAGTTTCCCCCTCCAAAATCCCAGCTTTAACACGTTAATCAACCTGTTTTACAAGGGTTTTCCCGTGTTTTTCCGCACATTTACCGCCTAGAAGTTCAGTTTTCGTCAAGCAATACCTGTTATTATCCGCCCGGTATTTGATACAAAACCAATTTGGGCTGGATGAAGAATTTCCAACACCTGTATCTGGAAACAGACAGCGATGATGTATTGTGGCTGACGCTGGATGTGCAAAATGATGACTTTAACACCCTCAGTACGGCGGTGTTACTGGAGCTTTCGCACGCCTGTATGCAAGCCCGTTTACACCAGCCTGCCGGTTTGATTCTTCGCTCTGCTAAACCTGATTATTTTTCTATTGGGATTAGTCCTGCCCTACTTAGTACCCTTCCAACCCCTGCGCAAGCGTTAGAATACAGTCAGCTTGGTCAATCGGTCTGCCAACAATTTGCCGATCTACCCTTCCCAACACTGGCACTGATTGATGGCGTGTGCACCGGCGGCGGTTTAGAACTCGTACTGGCTTTGGATTACCGGATTAGCAGCGATAACGCGACGACCCAATTAGGGTTAACCGATATTCACCTCGGCTTGCATCCCAGTTTCGGCAGCTCGGTGCGATGCATGGATAAGTTGGGCATTCAGCGAGCAATGGAACTCATCTTATCCGGTGATTTCCATTCCCCACAGAGTGCCAAGCAAGTGGGAATTGTGGATAGTATTGTACCCCCCCCTGAATTTCCGATTATCGCACTGCAACTGATTCATTCCCCTCCCCGCCGCTCTGCTTCTTTCTCTCTCTTCAAACTGCTCAGTCATTTCTCACCCTTTCGCAAATTTCTCGGTAAAAAATTACGCTGTCAATTAGACGCACACACCACCAGCAATGCTCATCATTACCCCGCACCTTATGCATTAATTGCATTGTGGGAGCAGTACGGCGAACAAAGTGAACAAATGTACGATGCAGAGGCGGCTTCCTTTGCACAATTGCTATTCACTCCTACAGCACAGAATCTGATCCGTGCGGCACAACTGCAATACCGATTGCAAACGTTTGGGCAAGCATCCGCCTTTTCCCTACAGCCCCCGACGATCAAACACGTTCACATTGTGGGACACAATACCACCAGCCATGAACTCGCGGCATGTTGTCAGCAACAAGGTTGGCAAGTCACGCTGCAAACGCCCAGCACGCCAGCACCACAAGCGATTCAACAAGCGGATGTCATTATCGAAGCCATTAGCGATAATCTCGCGGCAAAACAGCAAATGTGTGCTGAAATCGAACCATTGGCTAAACCCACCGCTATCCTCATAACACTGACCGTCAGCAGCCCAATAGAAGACATTGCGGCTTACATGAAGCAACCACAACGTTTGTTAGGGCTGCACTTTATTGCGCCGTTATTAGCGTCTAACTTGGTCGAAGTGGTGTTTGATCCGCACGATTTGAATCAAACGTATCTGTCGCAAGTGTGTTATTTCGTCACACGACTTCAGAAATTACCGTTGCCCATCAAAAGTTCGCCCGGTTTACTCATTAATCGCGTGTTGCTCGCCTACATTGCTGAAGGTATTCGCTTACACCTACAAGGCATTCCCGCCGCGATCATTGACCAAGCTGCACGGGATTTTGGAATGCGCCTCGGTCCACTGGAATTAGCGGACACCTTAGGCATTGCCTTCTGCCAAAAAATCGGCGAAGTCTTGGAAAGAAAGCTAAGAATCGAATTACCGCTCACGTTTTATCACATGATCCGTGAGGGACGTTTAGGTAAAACCGCCGGACACGGTTTTTACAAATACCGTAAAGGTAAGGTTTTTAGCCTGCACAAAGAAACATGGCACGGTAATCATACCCTGCTGCAAGAACGCTTAATCCAGCAAATGATTCACAGCGCACAAGCTTGTTTGGCAGAAAATATTGTCGCAGATGCTGATTTACTGGATGCAGGCATGATGTTTGGTGTTGGTTTCGCGCCGTTTCGCGGTGGACCACTGCATTACGCCAAAACCGCCCGCTAACATCTCCCTAAAAAATAGCCTATTATGCAGTTTGTCGACTGGAAAACCGCGAGGAGCTGCTGGGGTGATGAATCTACCAACCGTAAAGCAACTACGCTATTTTGTTGCGCTCGAATCTCACGAACATTTCGGTAAAGCTGCGGAAGCCTGTTTTGTTTCCCAATCGGCTTTTAGTACCGCGATTCGTGAACTCGAAACCACCCTCGAAGTGCAACTGGTCGACCGCACCAATAAAAATGTGACGATTACCCACATTGGTCGCCAAATTGCCAATGAAGCGCGACGTTGTTTACGTGACATCGAAAACCTTGTTGAATTAGCCCGCAGTAATCAAGCCTTCCTCACTGGGGAATTACGTATTGGCATTATTCCCACCATCGCGCCATTTTTCCTGCCACTTATTCTGCCAGCCTTACGCCAAAAATTCCCGCTATTACGTTTATACCTGAATGAAGATATTACCCAACGGGTTTATGAAAAACTCATGAGTGGTGAATTGGATTTGGTTATCCTCGCCTTGCCTTATGCATTACGTAATGTCGAAGTCACCCCCCTATTTCAAGATCATTTTTTTCTCGCCTGCCGCGCTGATACACAACATACGCATCCACAACACTACGCCTTCGATGAACTTCCACCAGAAAGCATTTTATTATTAGAAGATGGGCATTGTTTACGTGACCACACCTTAGCTGCGTGCCATTTACAAGATTTGGATAAAGTCAGCCGTTTTAACGCCAGCAGCATTCTCACATTGGTGCAGATGTTAGATGCCGATTTAGGCATTTCCTTTTTGCCAGAAATGGTAAAAAACTCACCACTTCTGACTGGCACAAAAGTTAAACTATGGCCTTTACCACAGGCTAATTACCGCGAAATCGGTTTAGCATGGCGACGTGGTAGTGCGCGTGAAGAAGAATTCATGCAATTAGGTAGGTTTTTCACCCAAACATGGCACAATGTCATCACGCAGTGATTTATTAGCCGACAGCAAACAATCGTTCACAATAAGCGGAAATACTTTCCAATAATTGTTTACGTAATGCACGTTTGCGTTTACTACGTGCGCTGTGCGTACCGGATAAATCACTCGCAGGTTTTTCAGCAGGCAACGGCGAAAACTTGTAAAAATCATTAACTAAAACCCCACCTTGCGATTCCCAAAACTTATCATAAGTATTGAGGTAACGTTCTGCATTTTCACGCACCACCGGTGAAATTTGTTTTGCCGCTGTTACCGCAAAAATCGTATTAACCCGCCATGATAGGGCTAATGCCTGCAATGCGGTAAACAGCAAAATGGAAGGGAAAATATCACCATTGGCTTTTGCCGCTAACTTAATCCAATCCGAACAACCCGCTGTACCTTGTACACCGCCAATCAACACCGCTAATTCAGGGTTGCCTTTTTCTACTATTTCCGCCGGTAGCAATGTAAAACTCATGGTAAAAATCGTGGTTTTATTCGCATTAAAAGCCAATACCCACTCACCTTCGCGATAAGTTAATTCTGGTATTTCCAGCGTTATACTAAACTCATCATTATTATAAGGTTGTGACCACAATACAATACCGGATTGAATGCCATTCAGTGCATTTTTCTTACTAACCAATGGCATTAAATAACGATAACTTTCCGTTAACGATACGAGTTTTTGTTTTGCAGAAAACCCGTAAACCAAGTATTCACCAAGGTATTTATATTGAATGCGTAAATGGTGATGAGCCATAGCCTTAAAACAATTATTTCTCAACACACTACCTAACTGCAAATGGCCTGCAATGTTTGAGATAAACAAAAATAATTGCCTCAATCTGCATAATAAGTTTTTATTGTTAATCTTCACCAAACTGGGAAACTGAATCTCATAAAAATTATCCATTGTAAGAAATGGCCATACTTTTAACATCACGTTCAACACTCCACTGTCTTTCGTAGTATACGTTTTGTCTAAAAAAACGACAAAACATCAAGTAATTATATTAATAGACATTCACAATATCACTTATATAGGCATAATTTAGCAAAATAGCCATCATAAACACCCCTCATTTTGCTTTTTTCCCGTTAAGCGTATCAAAATAGAGGATTAACTGCATTTAAGCAACACCAAGCCAAGAAAATACTTATTAGCATCGTGAACTAAAAAAATTTACGCACAAAATACACGATGCCACTTATCGGCTGTAAAACTGACTTTATACTGCTACGCCATCATATTCTCAGCCCATCATCTACATATTCCTCAATGAAGTATTGATTTGAGGCTATGAATTATTATGTTGGCAAGTACTAGTCTTACTAGCTTGGTTGTGACATGGTTTGCATTATTAATGTTGAAACCTATTGCACAACGTGCAAGCTTACTCGACATACCTAAAGGCAGAAAACAGCACACCGGTGCAATCCCACTGATCGGCGGTCTTGCTATTTTCATAGGTATTACAGTTACAACACTATTAAACCTAAACGCAGAACCCGCTCTGACTACTTGGTTATTATGTTCACTCGGCATTGTTTTATTAGGTGTGGCAGATGATGCTGAAGATTTACCCGTATCATTACGCATGGCAATGCAAATTTTGCTCACGACAGCAATGTGTCTTGGCACTGGATTACAACTCGAAAACTTAGGCAATCTAATCGGTTTAGGTAATATCCACTTGGGGTCTTTCGGGTATTTTCTCACCATTCTCGTAGCGATAGGCATTATTAATGCCTTTAATATGATTGATGGAATTGATGGCTTATTAGGTATCATGACCTTAATTGCGCTAGGCTCATTAGCCGTTTTGTATCAACGTTCTGGTCATGTAATGGAATTAAATGTCACGATCATTTTTATTACCGCATTATTACCTTATCTATTAAATAACTTAGTTGTTTTTCCTTTCAAACAAAAGGTATTTATGGGCGATGCCGGTTCTATGTTGGTCGGTTTAACACTTTGCTGGTTATTATTAGAAGGTTCACAAACAACCGCGACTGATAATACGTCCCCTGCATTTCACCCCATTACTGCATTGTGGCTCATTGCAATTCCAGTAATGGACATGGTGCGCGTAACCATTGCACGAGTTGCCAAACGTCAATCACCTTTCGCGGCTGGTCGTGATCATTTACATCACATCTTACTCAATGCAGGATTAAGCAAATACCAAACATTGGCATTTGTTAGCTTGATTGGTTTAATGATGGCAACCACAGGGTTAGTCGCGGAACACTTACAAGCACACGAATCCGTCTTACTGCTTGGCTTAATTGGTCTTTTCATCCTGTATTATCTAGCCATTGCACAATTGGAAAATGCGGGGAAAGATTGCCTAAAACCGTGGTTGCAAGGTAAATCGCTTAATCCATCCTTAGGTACTAACTTATCAGCACTATTTAACCGAACTGTGCGGAAGATTCCTGCAAGATTCGAAAGTAATTAACAAACGGTGGGGTTTGCTCAGGCGTTAAGCGTATTGATCTTTCCTCAAAATAAGGAGGGGATGCTTCATCGGTATAAACACGGATTTGCATTCGGTATAACGGTTGCTGACTATTGTCTATAAACTGAGTGCCAAAATCCGGTTGTATCGAACGCCCCTCTTTTGCTGCTTCCTCACGTTCACGCATATAAGCATCGACTTTCGCGGCATCACCTTCTGCTAACAATAACAGCGTTTGCCGTGACGCCAACATAGGGTTAATACCACCAGCCCCCGAACTCACTGTCAAATAATGCGTCAGGGTTTGGTAAAGTTGTGGGGTCACACCTAACACTTGTTGCAACTCCTCAATCCGTTCAAACGGCGCATCTTTTGCCCCAAACTCAAAACCCGCGCGTTTATAATCCTCATCTTCCGCCCCATTTAAGCGTTTCAGATCATCCACATCGCGAAAATCTTCAATCACATCCAGCAGGTTTTCCGCTGCTTGATCATCCAAACCCGTTTGTTTCAAAATTTGCGCTAATAACTCACGGCTGGCGAAGTTAATATCCACCAAACCATTTTCACCAATCACGCGAATTTCCACTTTCGTGCCTTCATACTGCCACAACAGCGGCGTACCACCCAACTGTAATTCGCGATCTTTATTGGGTAAAAACAGTTGCAAAACAGCGTATTGCGTGGCAGCATCAGCAACAGCTCGCGCGGTAGCAGTGCGTCGCGCATAATCCACCATGCTGCTTTCCGTGCGTGTGGCATACAACAAACTCGCGGCTAAAGTCATCATCACCATGATCATCCACAACACGACAATCATGGCAACGCCTTGCTGCTTGTAACGAACGCCTTGCTTACTGCTGCTCATTCGCACGCACCTGCGGTAAGGTAATTAACATTTCCGGCCAAGAACGTTCTTTATCCGCCAAGGTTAATTGCAACAATTGCGGATAAAGCGGTTTATCTTGCCATTCTGTTACCCATTCAGGGTCTTTGCCTGCCTCTTCCGCACCAAAATAAGCAAAACTTGCATCCTGCAAACCATCAAATACGGGCACGGGTTCGGCATCTTTAAAAGCTTCTTCCCACGTTAATTCGGGGCGATACGGTGCGTATAGCATTTGCAACATTTTGCCCGCCTTACCGTCGACAATTTCCAATTGAATGAGGAAGATACCGCCCTTGTGCTGCAAGGGTTGTAAGGGTGCGGCGTAACGCAAAGTTGTGGACGTACCTTCAAACGCATACACCGTACCCTCCTTTTCGCCAGTAATTTTCACCACCATTGCCTGCCCCAATTGGCGACGCAGAAAATCACTGATTAAACGCATGTCTTCGGTTTTATTCATGCGCGTATCAGCAGCATCCCAACTGCGCCCAATAATATTGAAAGCCGCGAATAAGGCCACAAACAGCAACGACACCAAACTAAAGGCAATCAACATTTCCAATAAGGTGAAACCGCGTTGCGTAGACTGGGGTAATGAGTGAGCATTCATGCTTATTTTTTCTCCCCAAAACGCAGGGAGGACAGTTGGAAAGAGCGCGGTTTATCGGCATTTTTCCACGAGATCGTGACTTCAACACGATACAATTGCAGCGGTAAGGGTAATTCTTCTAACTTATCATCCATTTTCAATGGTTGCATGGTGACGCGCCATTGGTAGCCAGAACCTTTTTCCTCGCCTGTTTTTTCACCTTCTTCGACTTTGATTTCATTGCCAATCGCGGCTAAACGCGACTCGGCAATTTGCACGGCAAAGCTGTATTCATCAGCAATCGCCACGCTACGCATTGACGAACCAAACAATTGCAGCAAAACCCCCACGACCAAACCCATGACCACGAACGCGACCATGACTTCCAGCAAGGAAAAACCCGTCTGTCTATTGAATACTGACACGCCCCGTCACCCATTCCACATTGATTTTGTAGCTTTGTTGATGATAAGTCAGTTCAACCGAACCACCTGTTGAGCTGCCATCGGGGTAAAAACGAATACCACCTTGCCCTTGTGCATCGACTTCCGCTGCCGTGGTATTAATTTTGGCTTCCAGAGCCTTATTCAAAGCACGTTCAGCACGAGCATCGCCGCCTTCTGTCCAGAAACGTTTGGTTTGCACATCGATTTTCCACACCAAGGTTTGCTGGCGAATCACTGCACTAGCTCGCGCTTGGCGCAAACTCGCGGCGATTTCACGACTACCATTGCGTAACACAGGCCCTTCGCTGAGCGAAGTTGCCACCACCCCCATCAGAAGCCCACCGATGACTAGCACCAGCAGCACTTCCAATAAGGTGAAACCGTGCTGGGCGTTATTGCTGCCAGAGGCTGATGTCAGCATCTTCGCCCTCACCACCCGCCGCACCATCCGCACCGAATGAACTCAAATCGTAAGGGTGGTTATTACTGCCCGGACGTTTGTATTGGTATTCGTTATTCCATGCATCTTTCGGTACTTCACCTTTTTTCAGGTAAGGACCATTCCAACCTTTCGCGCTGGAAGGTTGGGTCACCAGTGCTTTTAAGCCATCGCCGGACGTTGGGTAGCTGCCGACTTCCAAGCGATACATATCTAATGCGGCACTGATATTCTCAATCTGCACCTTGGTGGATTGCGTTTTACCTTTGCCGAGGTATTTCATGGCTTGTGGGCCGACAATACCGGCAATTAAACCGAGAATAACCAACACGATCATCAATTCAATCAACGTAAAACCACGTTGCTGGCGAGTAACAAAATAAGTTTGGGGTTTTTGTAGCATGAGTAGCTCCTTGTAGCTGTAACGTTTTCGTTATTGTTTTTCATTAAGTAAAAACGTCATTTCACCAAATCGGCCATATTAATCATCGGTAGCAATACCGAGCCAATAATCACCAAAATGGCCACGGCCATGACCAGAATGAGCACTGGTTCTAACAATGCCAACATCTGTTTTACCGCAGTTTTGACTTCATCATCGTAAATATCTGCTACTTCGCGTAGCAGTTCTTCCATGCGTCCGGTTTCTTCACCAACACGCAACATGTGCAAGGCGTAAGGGGGAAATACGTTCTTGCTCAATAATGTCCGAGTCAGGCTTTCGCCTTGCTTAAGGCTATCAGCCGACTCCTCTACCGCTGCCGCCATTACGCGATTACTCACGGTATTTTTAGCAATTTTCAACGCACCCAACAACGGTACACCATTGTGTAACAACGTGCCGAGACTGCGGGAAAAGCGTGCTGTTTCAATCTTGCCCACTAACGCACCCACGACCGGCCAACGCAACATACTGCGATCCAAACCAGTCCGCGCTTTTTCGTTGGTTAAAATGTACTGTGCTAACAACAGTAAAAATAAAAATCCGCCCAATACCGCCCACCAATAATTTTTCAGCGTATCGGCGGTTGCCATGACAATGCGCGTAATGGTGGGCAATTCGCCACCCATATCCGAAAACATTTGCGCAAATTGCGGCACAACAAAGGTTAATAACGCAATAATCGAAACGACAGCGACGAATGCCAAAATCGCCGGATAAATCAGGGCAGAAATAACCGTACTCCGCAACTCCTTCGCACGAGTCATGTAATCCACCAAGCGTGCCAAAGCATCATCAATCGACCCACCCGCTTCGCCAGCACGTACCATATTGATGTAAAAACGTGAAAATTTACCGCTTTCCTCCAAGGCATCGGCGAATCGCTTACCACTGCGCACTTGGGTTTGAATGCCCTGAATCAAGGTCTGCACTGCTGGCTTATCGTTGATTTCCAACAAAATACCCAAGGCACGATCCAACGGTAATCCGGCACGCAACATCGAAGACATTTGTTGGGTCAATGCCATAATGTCTTCTTGCTTAATTTTTTGGCTAGCAAATAAGCGCGAAGGCTTTTTGGCTTTCCCCTCATTCGCATGAGTGGCAACACGACCAGCTTGGATTTTGACCGGAATTAAGCCCTGTGCGTGCAAACTTTCCAGCACTTGCGCTTCGGAAGCGGCTTCGAGTACGCCATCTTTCGGCGCACCCGTCGGCGTAATCGCCTTGTAACTATACGTTGGCATTCGGGGTTTCCTCCGCCACACGCAACACTTCTTCCAGCGTCGTCACACCGCGCAACGCTTTCATCAAACCGTCTTCGTACATGGTACGCATTCCAGCGCGGCGGGCTTGTGCTTGCAATACGCCTGCATCTTCGCGCTTTAACACCAAACGGCGTAAATCATCGTCCATCACCAACACTTCGTGGATGGCACTACGCCCTTTGTAACCGGTATTGCCACAAGCTTGGCAACCTTTGGCGTGCCACAAACGCAAATCGCCTTCCGGCTGGTACTGACGTAAGCCTAATTCTTGTTCGATTTCGGGTAAAACACGGTGCGATTCACGGCATTGTGGGCATAAACGCCGCACCAAACGCTGTGCCAAAATGCCATTCACCGTTGAGGTAATCAGGTAATCTTCAATCCCCATGTCCATCAAACGGGTAATACCACTCGCCGCATCGTTCGTATGCAAGGTGGAAAGCACCAAGTGACCCGTCAATGCTGATTGAATCGCAATCCGCGCGGTTTCCACATCACGCATTTCCCCGATCATAATAATGTCCGGGTCTTGACGCACAATCGAACGCAAAGCATCGGCAAAGGTTAAACCGATTTTCGGGTTGGCTTGGATTTGGTTAATGCCTTCCAACTCGTATTCCACCGGATCTTCGACCGTGAGAATCTTGTTTTCGGGGGTGTTTAATTGCGTCAATGCGGCATACAACGTGGTGGTTTTCCCCGAACCTGTCGGACCTGTGACCAAGATAACCCCGTGGGGCGCATCCAGTTCTTTCTGAATACGGCGGAAATTATCGTCCGAAAAGCCCAAGGTTTTCAGGTCGAGTTTGACGCTGTTCTTATCCAGCAAACGCATCACCACGCTTTCGCCGTGCATAGTCGGCACGGTGGAAACGCGCATGTCGATTTCTTTGCCTTGCGCCCGCATTTGAATGCGCCCGTCTTGCGGCAAACGGCGTTCGGCAATGTTCAAACGTGCCATGAGTTTAATGCGGGAAATAATCGCGGCTGTAAGTTGCGTCGGTGGCGATTCCATCTCGTGAATCACGCCATCAATGCGGTAACGCACTTTTAGATGCGTTTCAAATGGCTCAATGTGAATATCCGAAGCCCGCATCACCATTGCATTGGTCATGATTTGGTTCACAATCCGAATCACGGGCGCACCACTGGCCATGTCTTTCAGATGCTCAATGTCATCCAAATTCTCATTCGTGCCAGTGATTTCAAATTCATCTTCCGCACTTTTGGCTTTGTCGGCTTCCGTACCGTACATGCGTTCAATGTGTGTGCGAATTTCGCTGGGAATGCCCAACAGCGGTTCAATACGTTTTCCCACCGACAAGGTTAAGGCTTGTCGCGCAAAACTATCCTGCGGATTCGACATTGCTACGACCATCTGCTGCTCGTCCATTTTCAATGGCACAACTTCAGCAGTACGCATGTAATTGACAGGAAGCCCGTGATTATCGAGGGGGTTGATGGGGTAATCAGTGCTCAAAGCTAAGCGCACACCCAAATGGCGTGACAATACAAAAGCCACTTCTTGTTCGGTGAGCATACCGAGCCGCACTAATACGCTGCCCAATGGCTGACGGATCTCAGCTTGCGCACGCAACGCACGCTCAAGATCAGCGGGTTTGAGTTTACCGAGTTTTACCAGCTTTTCGCCAAACATTGCGGCTGGAGCATTGGATGTCGCAACCTGCATGAGTACTTTTTCATTATTATTAATGGTACAGCAGTCTTATGGATCAGAGGAAAACATGCAAGCAGTTTCCCCCTGAACGGTCGAGTTTACATACCAGACGCGCCCATAAATAAGGCACTACCACCAGCCACTAGCATCACCAGTAATAGCACAATGGTCAACAGGGCTAAAATCCCCATCAGCTTCCAGAAGCTAGCTTGTTGATTCAATGCGGTTTCTAATTCGGCAACCGATAACGACGCAAGCAAACGTTTGATAGCACCGGCGTATTTCAACAAATACCACGAAGCCATGAAGTAAATCACGGCACTGACAATGTACAACACCCCCATACCAAGCATCATGCCTGAACCGAATGGCACCATGTCACCAGTATCCATGCCATCCATACGCCCTAACATGATGGCACTGAATAGGACAGCAATCCCACCAAATCCTGTCAGCGCGGCACCGATAAAACCTAAAATGGCTAAAAACAACACCCACGGGCGAGTTTTACGCATGGCAGCCACAATGCTATCGGTAATGACACCACTGCCGCCGGAAACATCACGCACCGAGGATTTCGGTGCAGCAAACACATCTTGGACACTCATGTAATCAATTCCTTATATTCATATTGGAAGTTCCCAATCTACCATTAGCTACACCATGAACACACATGCTGACCGACAAAACGTGCCTTGCAGGTGGTTCGCGCGAAAAATTTATTGGCATGACAGCACGGACTGAGCGAGAATGCAGTGGGCTAAGGTGAATGTAATTCGTACTAATCTGTTCAAAAAAAATTATTACCCTATCCCGAACTACCTGAAACTTTCTGGGTCGAATCTAACACCAGCTTAGAAAAAAACTGGCATTTGCCAAAATAAGTCAATACAAACATAGTGTTAAATTTAAGGAGCTATTAAATGAAAAGCTTTATTTATTCCGTTGCTGCGATCGCAGTTGCTGCTACTCTGACCGCTTGCGGCGCACCGATGAGCAATGCACAAGCAGGTTCTATGGCAGGTGCTGTATTAGGTGGCGTTGCAGGCAACCAAGTTGGCAAAGGCGACGGTAAAACCGCAGCGACTATCGCAGGGACAATGATCGGTAGTTACATGGGTGGTCAAATGGGTGCAAACCAAGACCGTTATAACCAACAACCAGCAGCGACTACCAACAACTACTACCGTCCTTACTAAGCCGATGTACACAGCTTTATTACTTGGCTAAGTCATAAAGTTAAGTTGGTTGACAGGTTGCTAGGGTCGGCGACCTGTCTTAACAACATATTTTCATTCAATTTGCAGCTATACGAAGAAGGAGTTTCAACATGAACCTGTTCATGAAAAATGTTGCAGTGACAATCTCATTGTCTGCCATGCTGTTAAGTGCGTGCACCACAGCAACCCCGATGAACAATGCGCAAACCGGTGCAATGCTCGGTGCGGTACTCGGCGGTGTCGCAGGCAATCAATTCGGCAAAGGCGACGGCAAAACTGCCGCTACCATCGCTGGCACAATGCTCGGCAGCTACCTCGGTAGCCAATGGGGCGCACAAATGGATGCCCGTGACCAGCAATACCTTAACCAATCCGTGGCTAGCGGTCGTCAAACAAGCTGGCAAAATCCTACCACCGGCAACAATTATAACGTCACACCCGGTCAAACTTACCGCGCGAATAACACCGTCTGTCGCCCTGTGAATGTGGTGGGTACGATTGATGGTCGTCAGCAAAATGTGCAAATGAAAGCCTGCCAAACCGCCAATGGTACATGGCAAGCGGTCAATTAAGCGTTCGATAACCATACCAAGCAACGCACAATATCCGCCTTAACCACATTAATCCCATGTCTCGGCATGGGATTAATGTATTACAATCCGCGCTCGATAGTTAGATTGAAGAACACGGTATGGATATAGTTTATGTACGCGATCTCAAACTCAATGCAAGCATTGGCATTTATGAGTGGGAAAAGCGTATCCACCAAAAAATTCGCATTGATCTTGAAATGGGTTGGGATAATCGCATCCCTGCTGCCAGTGGTGACATTCAACACGGTTTGAATTACATGACCGCTGCACAACACGTACAAGCTTTGGTCGAGCAACAACATTATGATTTGGTGGAAACACTCGCCGAAACCATTGCCACAACCTTAATGCAAAGCTTACAGATTCCGTGGGTACGCATTACCGTCGGTAAATTAGGCGCGGTGCGCGGAGCAAGTGAAGTAGGTGTGCAAATTGAGCGAGGGCAACGACAATGGCAAACGTCTACGTCAGCATAGGTAGCAACCTCGCACGCGACCATAATATCCTTCTCTGCTTGCAGCTTTTGCAGGCAGCCTTTTCCAAGCTACGTGTCTCGAAGGTTTATGAAACCCCTGCGGAAGGTTGCAATGGTGATCCCTACCTCAATTTAGTGGCGGGCTTTCAAACAAACTATTCACCCAGTGAACTCAAAACACATTGCCAAACCATCGAAAATACTTGTGGGAGAATACGTGATAGTAAAACGCGCTTTGCACCGTGTGCGTTAGACATCGATATTTTGCTGTATGACGATTGGAATTTGCAGCCCGACACCAATATTCCCCACCGCAACATCACCCAATGTGCTTTTGTCTTGTACCCATTAGCGGAACTTGCCCCGCTGGTGTGGCATCCCTTACAACAATGCACACTGCAACAATTAGCAGACAACAGTCTTCTGTCACGCAGCACGCTGCGCGAATACCCGTTAACCGTCGGCTTACAAACGTTAATCTAAGCGCGACAAACCCAACTGCACTTACGCAACCGGCACAAACTTTTGTTTAAGTTGTTGGATAAAATAATCCAATTTTTTATCCAAACCGCCTTTCATACGCGCCCGAATGCGTTTCAGCGGTGCATTAGTATCCAATACTTCCGTGAAAGTGATGCGAGTACCACCCGGTACACCACTTAAACGAGCATTGCGCGTCCCTTTCCCAGCATCATTAACCATTTCCAGCAGTAACTCTTGATTTGGCTTTTCTTTCAGCTTACGCACGGTCAATGGTTGACCTTTCTCAGGGTGTTCCACCCAACGTAAACCGTGATCATCGTCAAGCATTTGCACACTTTTCAGATCTTCGCGCCAGTAAGCTTGAGCAGGGAGATTCGTTAACGCTTCCCACACCTCCGCCAAGGGAGCTTTCACCAGCTCAACACGCGTCACTTGCTGACGCGCTGAGAGTGCAAAACCCACCAATAGCAATAACAACGCAGCAAAGACGATAATGCCTAATGCAATCCAGATTATGAAACCTTCCATTTCCAATCCTGCTAGTGATTAATTCGATTATTGCAATTATAGCAAACGCAAAAAGCCCGGGTCTTAGCCGGGCTTTTCAAGAATCGCGGGAAACCAAAGACTTACTTAATTTTAGCTTCCTTGAACTTAACATGCTTACGCACAACTGGGTCATATTTGCTGAACTCCAGTTTGTCAGGCGTAGTACGCTTGTTCTTGGTTGTGGTGTAGTAATAACCAGTTCCTGCGGTAGAAACCAGTTTGATTTTGTCGCGACCACCTTTCTTAGCCATTGTCTGATACTCCCGTCAGTTAGACTTTTTCGCCACGGGCACGCAGGTCAGCAAGAATGGTTTCGATACCTTTCTTGTCGATAATACGCATACCTTTTGTGGAAACACGCAGGGATACCCAACGTCCTTCACTCTCTACCCAGAAACGCTTCGCGTGCAGGTTCGGCAGGAAACGACGTTTGGTTTTGTTGTTAGCGTGCGACACATTATTGCCGGTGATCGGACGCTTACCTGTTACTTGGCATACACGAGACATCTGGATACTCCAAATCTGCGATTCTTAATCTCTAAAGGCGCGGAAGGATAGCAAACCCCCCCGCAACAAGCAACTGACTTTTTGCATTTTAAAGCAGTAATGTACCCGTTACTTGAGGCGGTTCGCCTAAAAATCGTGGTAAATCGGGCAGACTGGGTATTTTTACGCGCAACTGTTGGTGAAACTGCAACGCTAATGCAGGCGCGAGGTCATTACTCGGCGTGTGTATAAACACCCGTGGACGCATTCCCGCCGTTATCCAGCGTGCCGTTTGCGCGACCCAACGTTCCAACCACGGCTGATTATCCACCAATACAGGATGCCCAATGTAACGTAACACCGGTTGTTGTGCAGTCGTATCCAATTGCACGGGTAAACGCGGTTTGCGGGCTTGGGCTTCGCGCGTTGCTTCATCCAATGGCGGCGCAGCGTGAACGGGACGACTTTCAAAGATCACCCGATCCACCGCTAAATCCCGCAAGCAATTATTCAAAGCCGCCCGCGCCTGCGCATCGGTAAAAAATGCCGGATGACGCACTTCCACGGCATAACGGTAATCGCTTGGCAATTCGCGCAAAAAACTTGCCAACTGCGTTAAGGCATCCGGGGAAAAACCACTGGGTAATTGCACCATTAAGCCGTGTATCCGTTCACCTAGTGGTGCTAATCGCTGCAAGAATGCCGTGGTTTCTTTGGTAACGTGCAACAACTGGTGTTGATGCGTAATGGTACGCGGGAACTTAAAACTAAAACGAAAGGTATCCGATGTTGCTGCCAGCCAGCGATTCACCATATCGTGGGATGGCACGGCATAAAAGGTGGTGTTACCTTCCACCGCATTAAAGACTTGGGCGTATTGCGCTAAAAACTCGGCGGGTTTAGCCGTATTACTGAACAAATTGCCTTTCCAATGTGCATTCGCCCACAACGGTAAGCCTAAATAATAAGGTAACTGCTCCATAACCTTCACCTTGTTCTACTCAATAACTACAACATCGGGGATAAAATTCGCGCTGTGCTTTCCAGTAATTTCTGGCGCAGCGTCAGTTGGCGGCGCGAGTCCAGTGTTACTTCAATGGCACTGTCACACAATTGCTCGAAGTCTTGTTCCAACTGCTGCGCGATTTTCGCACCATAGAAAAACACATTGCCTTCAAAATTCAGCCGGAAACTGCGCTGATCCATATTCGCTGAACCCAATGTCGCAAATGTACCGTCAATGCTCACCGCTTTAGCGTGCGGCATGGCACTGTGCAATTCAAATACCCGCACACCAACTTCGAGCAAATCATCCATGAACGAACGTCCGGCATACAACACCAAGCGGTGATCCGAACGCCCCGGCACTAATAAGCGAACATCGACACCGCGTAAAGCAGCGGTTTGTAACGCCATCATAATTGGGCGATCCGGCACGAAATACGGCGTTTCAATCCAAATGCGCTGAGTCGCAAGGTTCATTGCCGCGAATAACACGGTATGAATCGCTTGCCAACGTTCATCCACAGGGCTACTGGCAAGGAATTGGGCGCAAATATCCCCCGCTGGTTCTAAGATGGGGAAGTAAGTATTGCCTAATTCATCGCTCACCAAATTTTCTTGCGTGGCATGAAACCAATCCTGACAGAACACCTCCTGCAAAGTGTGCGTAACTGCTCCGCGCAAACTGGCGTGTAAATCCCGCCACGGTTCGCCACGTCCGGCATACACATCGCCCACATTCATCCCACCAGTAAAAGCCTGCCAACCATCCACCACCACCAATTTGCGGTGATTGCGATTATTCAGATTCAAACGCCGACTTAATACATTGACGGGCATGAAGCGTGCTACTTGACCGCCCGCCGCCAGTAGTGGTGCGAAAAATCGCCGCGTCGCTTGGCGTGAACCAACATCATCCACCAATAGACGCACTTCCACCCCGCGTTGTGCAGCCGCTACCAAAGCATCCCGCAAACGTCGTCCGGTGTAATCGATTTCCCAGATGTAGTAAATCAGGTGAATGTGGTGCGTTGCTTGGGCAAAGGCTTGTTCGAGCGCATCAAAAACTTTGACCCCATCACGCATAATGGTCGCGGCATTACCGGATAAAGGACCAACCTCATCAATACGCGTTAAGAGCGTAAACAGCGATGGCGCAACTTCAGGGAATTGCTGTTCGGTCATTAAACGTGATTGCATACGTTCTAAGGCGGGAGCAAGTTTTGCCTCTGCTTTACGGCGTTTACGTCGCCGTAAATACAACGGTGTCATGCCGAATAACCAAAAAGCTAATAAGCCAAGAACTGGAATTAAAACAATTGCTAATAGCCATGCCAATGTCGCGCCAGAATCACGCCGCTGCAAAATAATCGTCGGCAGTAAAAACGCGATTATCATGACATCTAGCAATAATATGCCGGTATTTTGCCAACTGGATAGGTAGTTCAACATATAATTAAAGAGTAATGTTACTGTGCATTGTGTTAAAATTCCCTGCAAGTTATACGGCTAATATAAAAAAATACTACTTACTAGAGGAGAGACGTTATGACGATAAGCAAAGCAGTACAACATGGTACGTTGATTTACATTTATGATGCAGAAGGTCGACAGGTGACTTCAGTTTCTGCCCCCGGTCGGTGGCCTAATGATGGCCTTAAACACTATACCCCACACTGTGTTTACATTCAGAAGGGTACACTACTCTACACTTATGATGCCAGAGGCCGACAAGTCGGTGGCCCTAAGCGCGTTAATCAAGCTGATGAAGCCCTGACAGCTTAATTACGAGTATAACGGGAACGAGTCACTACGATGGAGGGTGGTGACTCGTTTCTGATTCAGTCACGCTCAGGAACTTTCCACAACAAAAACCCACCTAAACCGAACAAGATCAATAACGCTAACAAGCCTAAACGCGGTGATCCAGTTAGTAATCCGACCCAACCAACTAAGGATGGCCCTAAGACCGAGGCGAATTTCCCCAACATATTGTAAAAGCCAAAGAATTCTGCTGCTTGCTCACTCGGAATCAAACTGGCAAACAGGGAACGGCTCAACGCCTGCACCCCGCCCTGAACCAAGCCCACCGACAATGCCAGCGCGTAGAATCCGTTCACGGTTTGCATTTGCGATGCCCCGATGGTGATTAGCACATAGCCCAGCAAACCCAGCAATATCCCACGTTTTGCCCCCCAACGATTGCCCAACCAGCCAAAGACTAATGCCGCAGGAAACGCGACGAATTGCGTAATCAATAAGGCTTGGATCAAATTGCCAGAATCAAACCCCAAAGCTTTACCGTAATCCACCGACATGGCGATTACCGTGTCCACACCGTCGATGTATAACCAATACGCCAGCAAGAATAAACCAACGGTACGCAAACGCCGTACATGCAAAAACGTTTGCCACAATTGCCCAAAAGCTTGTTTCACCAAGGTAAGCAATGCAGGACGCACGCCATTCTCTGTGCCACGTTCCGTTACCCACAGCAATAATGGCAAGCTGAATACCACCCACCACACTGCCGTCATACCGAATGCCCAACGCACCGCACTACTTGCGGAATCCAAACCGAACCATTGCGGTTTTAGGGTTAGCGTTACGCACAAAGTAAACAAAATACCACCACCCAAATACCCCATTGAATAGCCGAAAGCCGAAGCACGGTTAAAATCTTTTTCCGCCGCGACATCCACCAATAAAGAATCGTAGAAAATATTGCCGCCTAAAAAACCAATCACCGCGATGATGAAAGCGGTCATTGCCCATTGCCATTGCCCCATGTCGAACACGGTTAACATTAAGGTGGCACTCGCGCCCAACAGCATGAACGCGGCTAATAAGGTTTTCTTTAAGCCGCCTTGGTCAGCAATTGTCCCCAATAGCGGGGCTAAGCACATGATTAACAAACTAGCGATGGAATTCGCCGTGCCTAAATGCAAAGTAATTGCTTCGGAAGGTAAATCCTTCGCCCAAAATTCACGAAAAAAGATTGGGAAAAATGCGACCATGACGGTGGTGACGAAGGCGGAATTCGCCCAGTCATAACAAGCCCACGCCCAAAGCTGGCGTTGAGGGTAAGTAGTGGTATTACTGGACATGCCTTCGTATCCTTCATAATTGTCATTAAACAGCCACTATCATAAGCCAAAATACCCGCCTTCTCGCAGACCATTCATGACCGGAGGTTGACTTCCTCCCCCAGCTAAAGCAAGGGGATTCCTAATTCACCGAGAATTGGGCGACGACACCGAAATGCTATCGCCACTGACATTCTCTCCAAAGGCTAACACCGCCAGTCCGGCGGCTAAAATGTGTCTTTGACGAACCCACAACAAGCACAGCGTTTGCTGGAAGGGAAGAAACGGTCGATTTCGACATACGTTCTTCCAGCCCAATCCGCCTTGTATTCAAGCTGGCGAGTGAATTCTCCCCAACTGGCATCGGCAATATGCTTGGCTAGTTTCGGGTTCTTAATCATGTTTTTCACGGCGAGGTTTTCAACACAGATTACTTGGTTCTCGTTAATCAATCTGCGGGACAACTGGTGCAAGTTATCCATCCGACAATCGGTGATTTTGGCGTGAACACGGGCAACCTTGCGCTTGGCTTTCAACCGATTCTTGCTGCCGAGCTTTTTCTTGGCAAGCCGACGCTGATACTTCGCCAATTTGGCGGCGTATTTCGCGGTGTGGCGGGGATTACCGGATTTAAAACCATCGGACGTGACGAACAAATCCTTGATACCAACGTCGATACCCACCTTTTTATCGGTGACAGGCAACAACGTCGGCTCAAACTCACACAGACAGGACACGAAGTATCGACCTGCGTGATCTTTGGAAACGGTAACAGTGGTTGGGTCAGATGGAAGTTGTCTACTCCACTTGATATTCAGTGGTTTATCGCACTTCGCCAGCTTCAACTCGCCATTTTTGAAGGTGAAAGCGCGGTAAGTGAACTCCGCCGACTGGCGGTGTTTTTTGGATTTGAAGGTGGGATATTTCGCTCGACCTGCAAAAAAGTTCTTGAACGCACTCTGCTGATTCCGCAAGCATTGTTGCAGTGGGACACTGGAAACATCGTTCAAAAAAGCGAATTCAGACAGCTTTTTAATGGCAGTAAGTCTGGCGTTCGCTGCGGTATAACCGATTTTTTCCTGAGTCTGATCATAAGCATCGGTGCGGTAACGCAAGATGCTATTGTAAACGAAACGCACACAGCCGAACGTCCGAGCCAACAGGTTTTCTTGCTGTTGGTCAGGGTAAAATCGAAACTTGTAGGCGCGTTTTGTGATCATGGATCACCGTATTGTAGTTCGTGCCGCGAGTAACGGCGGTACAGTTTCTAACCGAAGATAGCTTAACGAAAAGAGGAGCGAGAGAGGGTCGGCTATCGCCGACGCGCTATCCCTCCCCGACCTGAAGGACGGGGTATCTCGCGCAAGAGTGAAAATGTCAAACCCGCCACCTGATCTTAACAACGCGCCACCGCACCCCAGTTTTTGGGAAGCCTTCTGGTATTGGCTCAAATTGGGCTTCATGAGTTTTGGTGGACCGGCGGGACAAATCGCCATGATGCATCAAGAATTGGTGGAAAAACGCCGCTGGATTTCCGAAGAACGTTTCCTGCACGCTCTGAATTACTGCATGGTATTACCCGGCCCCGAAGCGCAACAACTCGCGGTGTACATGGGTTGGTTACTACACCGCACGGCAGGCGGCATTGTCGCCGGAACGCTGTTCTTTTTACCCGCGCTGTTTATCCTCGCAGCCCTGACTTACATCTATTTAGCCTTCGGCGATGTCACCGTCATCAAAGGCATTTTCAATGGCATTAAACCCGCCGTGGTTGCGATTGTCGTGTTCGCTGCATGGCGAATTGGCTCACGCGCTTTAAAACACCCGTTGCTATGGGGCTTTGCGGCAACTTCGTTCGGGGCGATTTTTGCCTTACACGTCCCCTTCCCGCTGATTGTATTACTCGCAGGCATTGCGGGATTCATTGGTGGCAAACTCAAACCCGCGCTGTTCCAAACCGGTGGCGGACACGGCGCGTCCGGTAAAACTTACGGCACAGCCTTGATTGATCACGATACCGTGTTGCCACACACCCGTTTCCGCTGGTCGTATTTGCTCAGCCTCAGCACGATCTTTATCGGCATTTGGTTGGTCACGATTGCGCTATTACCCAGCGGTACACTGCGTGATATGGGACTATTTTTCAGCAAAGCGGCAATGGTTACGTTTGGCGGCGCGTATGCGGTACTGCCCTATATTTACCAAGGCGGTGTGGAACATTACGGCTGGTTAACCGCCACGCAAATGATGGATGGCTTAGCCTTGGGCGAAACCACCCCCGGTCCATTGGTCATGGTCACGGCTTTCATTGGCTTCGTTGGTGGTTGGACAAAAGCCCTGTTCGGTGCGGAATCCTTAGCCCTCGCCGGATTCGTTGGCGCGAGCGTCGCCACCTTTTACACTTTTTTACCGTCGTTCTTTTTCATCTTGGCGGGTGCGCCGTTGATTGAATCCACCCACGGTAATTTGAAATTCACCGCGCCATTAACGGGCATTACCGCCGCTGTCGTGGGTGTGATTGTCAACTTAGCCGTGTTTTTCGGAATGCATGTACTATTTCCACAAGGCTGGGGCGGCACGTTTGAATGGTTTTACGCACTCATGTCTATCGCGGCTTTCATTGCATTGTGGAAATACAAACTCGATATTTTGTGGGTATTAGCCGGAAGTGCGTTAATCGGCGTGATTTACACCCTGCTTTAAGCTTTAATGCGGATTTTTAAAAAGAGGCCAAAATCTCGTGTTGCTGGGCTGGCTTTCCTAAACGCCAGCCTTGCAAACGATGCACACCCCACAATGTAAACAAATCCTGTTGCTCTTTATCCTCAATACCTTCCACCACGATTTGCATATTCAAACGGTTAGCCAAATCAATAATACTGCGAATAATCGCCTGAGAACTCGCTTCATGGCAAGTATCGGTATAACGCTTATCGATTTTCAATTCATTCGCTGGCAGGGTTTGTAAATAACCGAATGATGCATAACCTGCCCCAAAATCATCTATCGAAATGCGGAAGCCGCGTGCTTGTAAAGCGGCAACGGTCTTTAACACACGCACATTATCTTCCATGTGTACCGATTCGGTTACTTCCATAATAATGCGTGGCGGTATATCAGCCGCTGTGTGGCGCAGAATTTCATCTAAAATTGGCAATAAGGTATCACTCATCAAATCATACACCGACAAGTTAATGGAAATATCCAACTCAGGAAATTGCTTGAAAAAAGCTGGGGAAACGGTAAATACTTGCCACAATACCCACGCCGATAAGCGCGTAATCATGAGGTTTTGTTCTAATAATGGAATAAACTGCGTCGGTGAAATCACACCATAAACCGGGTGATTCCAACGCACCAAAGCCTCCAAGCCAGACAAACGTTGATTACTAGGATCTAATTGTGGCTGCCACTCCAAATAAAATTGATTATTTGCTAGAGCCGACTCGAAATCATTGAGCAAGGTAATTTGCCGCCGCTCATTATAACCCACATCGTCATTATACAAGAGCAAGGCATTATTACTTTGAATGCACTGTGATAAAGCCACATTGGTATTCTGCAATAAGCTTTCAATTTCCACATCCATTGCCGTTGCATTACAACTGGCGATAATGGGGGTAACATCCAAATTGTAACTGTATTGCGTCTTTAGAATATCAAACACCTGCGCCAATAATAACTTTAACCGTTCATGTTCCGTGTGATTTAGGGGTAATGTTAAAAACCCCAAGGTATTTTTTTCGCAATAAAAAACAATCGGTGCTAGTTTCTTCTGGTTTTTTTCTGGCAAACTAAAACTTTCTTGTTTGAGATGCCGTTCCAGCAACGATGCCAAAGCTGTTAAATATTCATCGCGAAACCCTGAACCCCGTGCCACTTCCATTTTTTCCAAGCCCGCAACCCAACTATACGTAAGCGCGTGGGGTAAACGCATGTGCATGGCATAATACAAACGCTCACGTAACGCTAAAATATTCGGCAAATGATTGCGTGGGTCTAAATATTGTGATCGCCAAAACAATTGCTGCATTTGCCGAATGTGACTAAACATTAATATCGACAATAATAACATTTCACCAATAATGGCAATCAATATCCAATATTCTGTCCAGAATGAGTCATTCACAATACCAAAACGACTCAATATTAATAACACGGAAGAAGGTGAGAAAATCACGACCAAGAGCAGTTGTTGCCAAAAACGCTTATCACGCCGCATAAAAAGAAACACGCTAAATGATGTACCCAATACAAATCCCACACCAATGGTTATGGCAAAGATGACTATGCCATAATGCAATGGAACAAAAGGTGCAGCAAAAGCCGTAAAAACATTCACCCCAACTATGGCTTTTAAGGTAAAGGCGAACCAATACTCCATTTTCTCACCTACCACCACATAAATCAGCCCCATAATGGCAGTGTAAGCATTAAAGCAACAAAATAAAATCAGCGCGTCTTTAATATTACCACTGACACTGTGCTGCAAAAATACATCTAAATAACCGTATTGACTGGACTGACAGATCAGAAACGATACGCCATAAACGGCATGATACAAAAAAGCGCGGTATTGTGTGGAAACGAATACTGCAATATTGTAAAGCGCGATAGCCAATACTGCCACACCATACGCAATAAAAGCATACAGGTTATAAGCATCTTCTGTTTGATACGCATTGCGCTCCCATAACTTTACTGAGCCTATTAAAGAATCTGTACCTTGCACCCGCACTAAAAAACGATAATTCGTATTCGGCTTTAACGTAATGGGCATGACGTTTTTATTCGTGCCGATGAAACTCACTGGGTTATGTAAAAATGCCCCTTGATGCCACTGACTAATTAATGCGTTATCTTGGTAAACACTCACCTGAACATCATCAATAATGCGATTTAACACCAATAAAGCATCTTTACCCACTAAACCTTGTGTCTGCACGGGCATATTCAACCAAATGGCATGAGTTTCTAGCCCAAAACGTAGCTGATCCCGTTTTAAAGGCTGCCAACCCATTGCATTTAAAACATTACTTTCCGTGAGCTGATTGGTTTGATCGGTAAAATAATCGCTACTAGGCGATAGATTAACCGAGGATAAATCATCTAACTTCACGGTAACGGCTGATGGATTCGCCATGACGGGCATCGCCAGTATCCACCAGCACAGCAATAACCAGATACTACGTTTCATTATTGTTATCATCCCTGTTAGGCACTGGGTTTTGAATGCATTATTACCCAACATACCACAAAAGACAGGCCATCGCTGGGTGAGTTGCACCAACGGCTATCCGAACATAATTACCTTATTAATCAATCAATAACCCAAGTGTTAGCAATGCTTGTTCCATCGCTGCCGTCCACGGTTGCGCACAACTTAAGCGGATGCAATGGCGGTATTTTTGCGTTGCAGAGAAAATTTGTCCCGGCGCAATGCTGATATTTTTAGCCAACGCACGGTGCGTTAGTTGCAAGGTATCAACATGCGGGGCAAATTCCACCCACAACACAAAACCGCCTTTGGGTTGCGTCACGCGCGTTTCGGTGGGGAAATAACGGCTAATCGCTTGGGTAAACACATCCACTTGGTGCGCATAACGCCCTTGCACTTGGCGCAAATAACGTTCATAACCGCCATGCGCAAGAAAATCCGCTAAGGCCAATTGCGGTAATGTTGGCGCGGCAAGGTTGGTAACGTATTTCAAATATTCAGCACGGCGAAAAAAACGTTCCGGCAATACCATCCAACCAATGCGTAAACCTTGCGCCACGGTTTTAGAAAACGACGAACAATAAATTACATTACCTTGCGTGGCATCCGCTGCAAAACTCAGTAAAT
Organism: Pseudomonadota bacterium; assembly: GCA_039797295.1. Lineage (GTDB taxonomy): Bacteria > Pseudomonadota > Gammaproteobacteria > Thiotrichales > Thiotrichaceae > Thiothrix. The sequence continues at coordinate 33,748 of JBDKID010000035.1, forward strand.
TCGGCGGGCGTTCACCGCTAAAACCCAAATCGCCGTAAATATCATCCTCAATCAATAACAAGCCATGCCGCTGTGCTAATGCCACCAATTGCTGTTTACGCGCGGGTGGCATTAAACAACCTAGTGGATTACTGAAATTCGGAATCAACACACAAGCTTTTACATCCCATTGTTCCAAAGCTAATGCGAGCGCGGTCAAACTAATGCCTTCCTGCGGATCAGTGGGGATTTCCAATGCTTTCATGCCCAACGATTCAATCACTTGCAATAAGCCGTAAAAGGTCGGCGATTCAATCGCAATAATATCGCCCGCCCGCGCCACGGTTTGCAATGCCAGCGAAATCGCTTCCTGACAACCATTAGTAATGAGGATGTTTTGCGCCGCCACCGGACTGCCACACAAATGCATACGCCGCGCAATTTGCCGCTGCAAATCGGGCAAACCGGGCGGAAAAGCGTAAGTCGCCGCGCGTGTGCCGTAATGCCGCGCAATTTTGCTCAAACTACGCTGAAACGCACGCATCGGCATGAACGACTCTTCCGGTACAGCCGCACCCAATTGCACAAAACCCGCACGGCTAGTGGTTTGCGCGAGTTGCAACACCAACTCCTGACCCGTCACGGGTACGGGCTTGAGTTCGGGTTGCGAAGCGGCAGGCACGGCAGGTTTCAACCACGGGCGCGAACAAATGTAATAGCCGGAACGCGGACGCGCGGTGATCAATCCCGCATTTTCCAACTGGCGTTGCGCTTGCACAATGGTCGACACGCTCACGCCAAACTGTTGGCTCAAACGCCGCACACCCGGCAGGCGCGACCCCGCAGGGTACACGCCGTTAGCGATGTGCGCGGTAATTTTATTGGCAATGTCGTGGTAAAGCGTCATCGCCGCATTATAGCGTGCCTGACTCCTGCAACACAGCAGCGAGAATCGCCACCATTTGCGTGATTTCTTCCGCCGACACATTCAGCGCGGGCATGAAGCGCAAGGCGTGGGTTTGTGGCGCGTTAATCAGCAAACCCTTGTGAAAACAGGCTTGCGTTATTGCGGCGGCATCGTGTTTGCCAGTATCCAATGCCAACAACAAACCATTGCCCCGCACTTCACCCAAACCAAATTGTGCGGATAATGCCGTCAGAGCGGCGCGTAATTGTTCGCCCCGCGTTTGTACATTGGGTAAGAAATCGGCTTGTAACACCCGTTCCAACACCGCTTTGGCGACCGCTGTCATCAATGGATTACCATTGTAAGTACCGCCTTGATCACCAGCGGTGAATACACACACATGACTCTTCGCCAGTAATGCCGAAATCGGCACGCCACCGCCCAAACCTTTGCCCAGCGTCATCATATCCGGCTCGATACCAAATCCTTGATAAGCGAACAAATCCCCCGTTCTGCCCACACCAGTTTGCACTTCATCCACGATCAGTAGCAAACCGTATTCATCCGCTAACTGGCGCAAACCGTGCAAAAACTCGCGCGTGGCGGGAATCACACCCACTTCACCTTGGATCGGTTCGAGCATAATCGCCACGGTTTCACCATCAATCGCAGCGCGGGTCGCGGCTAAATCATTGAACAGCACTTTGTTAAAGCCGGGAGTTTTGGGTTCAAACAGTGCGGCAAAAGCGGGTTTACCGCTGGCGGACATGGTGGTTAGTGTGCGTCCGTGGAAACTGTTGTGGAAAGTGATGATTTTCCACGCGCCATGTTTATGCACGTTGCCCCATTTCCGCGCCAATTTAATCGCGCCTTCGTTGGCTTCCGCACCACTATTAGCGAAAAAAACCTGATCGAAAACTGAATACTGCGTCAATAAATCCGCGCACTCCAACATCGGACGGTTGTAAAACGCTGGGCTGGCATTGATCAAACGCCCTGCTTGCGTACACAAAGCTTGGGTGATTTCTGGCGCACAATGCCCCAAAGTATTCACTGCCCAACCTTGTACAAAGTCCAAATAGCGCGTGCCGTGATTATCGAATAACCAACTGCCCTGCCCTTGTTCAAACACCAATTCGGGGCGCGGCGTGACTTGCATAATGCTCGTAAATGCGTTTTGCATGGTAATTTCCTGTGATTTAGGCAAAAAAAAAGCCACAGGGGTGAGCCTGTGGCTTGGGAAGTCGTCTGCCCCTAACGGGCGAATCGCATAAAACTAGCGCATCACATCACAACCTCCACACGCACAGGCAACTGTCCCGCGTCGACGTCGCAGGCTCAAAGCAAAACTGGCGTAAGAAAGGTAATGCGTATTCATGGGGGCAGTATAACAAAGCTGCTTGCTAATGCTAGAGCACAGTTCCCGCAAGTACAAAGCAGTACAGTTACCACACACTGTCAAACTGTACTGCTAAATTAAACCCAATCTGCATCTGTATTGCTTGTCGCACCGCGCTTAGACTGATTGCCTGAATCATTAGCGGAGCAAGTATCATGTTTGAGCAAGCGCGTTGTTGGATGGACGGTGAAATTTTGCCTGCATCCGCCGCCAAAGTGTCGGTTTTTGACCACGGTTTTTTATACGGCGACGGTGTGTTTGAAGGCGTGCGTTTCTATAACAACAAGGCATTTCGCCTGCCGTTACACCTCAAACGCTTGCAACGTTCGGCACAAGCATTGCAGTTACACGTACCGTTGGATGCGGATGGTTTAACCCAAGCAGTGGCGGATTTGCTGGCAGCTTCGCCATTATCTGAAGGCTATTTACGCATTATCGTGACGCGCGGTGTGGGCGTTTTGGGAATTAATCCCGCAACTTGCCACCACCCCAGCGTGATTATCATTGCCGACCAATTGCAGATGGTTAACGACACACAACGGGCGCAGGGCGTGCGAGCGATTATTGCTTCAACGCGGCGTTTGACACCGGATCGGCTCGATTCGCGCATTAAAAGCCTGAACTATTTGAACGCAATTTTGGCACGCATGGAAGCCAATTACGCAGGCGTAGAAGAAGCGATTTTGCTCAATGATCGCGGCTGTGTGGCAGAAGGCACGGCGGATAATTTATTCATTGTCAGTGATGGCGTGTTGCTCACCCCACCCGCTACCGAAGGCGCATTGGCAGGCATTACGCGCCAAACGGTGTTGGAACTCGCCGCCGCCAACGGCATTCCCGCACGCGAAGCGGTATTGACCCCGTATGATTTGTACAATGCCGACGAATGCTTTTTGACCGGAACAGGCGCGAAATTAATCCCCGTGCGCGACATCGACGGGCGTAACATCGGCACTTGCCCCGGCGCGATTTACCAGCAATTATCCGCCGCTTTTGCTGATTTCATCCGCCAAGAAACGGCATAAACCATGAGCCAGTTACCGTTATTCCACAACGGGTATTTTTAGGCACACTGTGAGTGTGAATACACACTCACGTCTCACTCAATTGAAACGGTTTTGCAATGGAAACCATCGCGAAAAATAACGTTTCAAAATGATTAATGCGATCCCGATTGCTGGTTACCCAAATCCTATCTAATCGCTGTTCACGTTCAACATATAGTGCAACCGAATAATTAGAAGCAATACTAAAATCCAGAAATTGCGTATAACCTTTTTCAGCGGCTTTGCTTGCTAACAGCGTATAAACCTTAATACCTGTTTGGTGTTGTCGTGCTAAGATATGTTCCATTTTTTGCAACTCGGTCTGACTTTCAAATACAAAAATACGCTCAATTACAACACCAGAAATGGCTTTTGCAACATTCAGAGCCAAATATTCTTGCAAGTTAATATCACAGTCCCATAATTCAGCGTGATTCAACATACTTAAAGTTCTAAAGGTTTGCCCTTTCTTTAACTCCTTTAGAATAATGGAGTTGGCTTGTAATAAATCATTGCAGACAAAATCCGAGCCTTTAAAAGCGTAATCCAAATTTTTCTCGGCATTTTCGTATTCAGTAAAAGCGATTTTGTGCTCCAGTTTACGCACGCGTTTTTTCAAACTGAAGATACTCGCAGGCATGTATTTCTCGACTTCACACTTCATTTCAACAAATAACACACAAGCTTCGGCGACTAGCGTCATGATTGCCACACCACACGCAATCGCAATTTGCCGCCAAGTATCCCATTGCGCGGCATCACCGTATTCTGCCAGCCACACGCCAAAAATCGCCCCACCGAATAAAATTGTGAATTTCAACCAAATCATAATAACCGCTCGCTACTAATGTATTTTCTCACTGTAAATATAGACGTTATTTTCGCCATTCTGTGGTTAAAATTAGCAACTGTACTGCTCATTTTCCGCCAAACTATCACTGTATTGCCCCTGCCACGCCACTTATACTGCGGGCATTCATTAATGCAAGGAAACCAGCATGTTTGCAGACAATTTTGAGTTAGCGGCGTATTGCCAGCGCATTGGTTTTGCAGGGGAATTACGTGCGGATCTCGCGACCGTACAGGGGTTAATGCAGCAGCAGTTACGCACGGTGGCGTTTGAGAATTTGGATGTACTCGCGGGGAAACCCATTTCGCTTAAACCCGAAGACATTGCGGCGAAAATCATTGAGCGCGGACGCGGCGGTTATTGTTACGAAGTGAATGGCTTATTCGCAATGGCACTGAGCGCATTAGGACTTACTTATCAATGGGTTGTTGCACGACCGATGTTTTACCCCGTGAAACGTCCACGTACTCATGCCGCTTTGATCGTTAGTGTGGAAGGCGCGGAATACTTGTGTGATTTGGGTTTTGGCAGTTATGGCATCCGTGCACCGCTGCGTTTAGATGTGTTGGACACACCCACCGCGCAAGATGACGACACTTACCAACTCACGCAAAACGGGCATGATCTGGTGTTGCAAGCCTTGGTCGATGGCGCGTGGTTGAATCAATACGGCTTTACGCGCTGCCCTGTGGAATGGATTGATTTCGCCCCTGCAAATTGGTTGAACTCGACCCACCCCGACGCAGTTTTCACGCAAAAGCCACTGGTGGTGTTATTCACCGCCAACGGGCGCAAGATTTTGTTCGGCGACAGTTTCAAGGTAGTGGAAAACGGGCAAACCACCCAGCAAACCGTGTTGCCAGACCAGCAAGCCGCTGTGTTGGCGGAACATTTTCAGTTAGGCATTTCCCCTGCAACGGTTCTACAATGCTAACTAACGTCCGCTTGCCGAAGCGGAGCTTGCTATCCCCCTGTTGGCGAGGAAATCACGTTGAAACTCAATCAAACTCAGCTAGCCGTTGCTGGTTTTATCATAGCCGCGCTGGTTTTTGCCTGTACGGACAAAACCACCACCACGCCTAGCACAACAAAAAATGATCCGCCCAGCACCACAACCCGCAGCAGTGGCCCACCACCGCTGATCCCCGCGAGTACCACCGCAACCTGTGCTGAACAGTATTTCCAAGGCGTTGCTCCAACGCTGATTAACACCAAATTAGCGACCAAAGCCCGCCGTTTGTGCTTCTCGGAATACGTCATCATGCATTCTGGCGTTACCCATACCCCATTGTGGGCGGGTGAACACTTAAGTGCCAAAAAATTGCTAACCGACATTGACCGCAAAGACAACTTCCACGCCGAACCTGCCTTACCCGCAGACGAACGTTCCGAACTGGCTGATTACGCCAACTCCGGTTATGACCGTGGACACTTAGCCCCAGCGGGCGATATGCCCACCGTTAATGCTATGAGCGAAAGTTTCTCGCTGGCGAACATGACCCCGCAAAACCCGACCAATAATCGCGGCTTGTGGTCGAGCATTGAAAGCAAAACGCGCGACCTCGCCACTCAACGCGGCGACCTGTACGTGGTATCGGGCGTTATTTTCAGCGGCTCATCCATTAAGCGCATTAACAACCGCGTATTTGTACCGACTAGTTACTTCAAAGCCATTTACGATGCCAAATCGGGCGAAAGTGGCGCGTACCTAGTGGCAAACAACGACAGTAAGGACTATAAAACGGTAAGTATTGCTGAAATCACGAAAATCGCTGGCATTGACCCCTTCCCCAGCATTAGTGCGACCAGCAAGAACAAAGTTATGACATTGCCAAAACCGTGAGTGTATGGACTATGGATTTTTTCAAAAACGAAGCCGAAACCCGAATTTTACACGATTTAAACATTGAAAATCGCTTAGATCGTGTCGCACTGTTTGGTAGTTTAGACATCACCCATGATGCTGCCGGACTCGCCTTAGCACAGGAATTAAAAACCCTGCTCGACGGCATCGTCACCGTGCTCAGCGACGAACAAACCAAAGGCGAACTGCCAGCGCAAATCACCATCGCAGCAGCGGAAGAAGTCGACAACCCGTTCCTGTAAACTAATCATTTTGACATTGCATCAGGGCAATGAAGTCGCTGAGGCGTTGCCCTGCCATGTCTTCAAAAGTGTGTTCGAGGGTTTCGAGCCAGCGGATGCGATCCAGCCGGAAGGTGCGAAAGTCGTGGCGCAGTTCGCACCACGCGGTGAGCGTCCAAACATTGCCCCAAAAATACAGCCCCAGCGGTTTGACTTCGCGCACGCTGCATTCAGTGTCGGCGCGTTGGTAATCGAGGCGTAAATAGCGGTGTTGGGCAATCGCGTGGCGGCAAATATCGAGCGTGAATTCAAGGTCTTGACGTGTGCCAAAGCGCATGGCGAATAAGCGGCTTTCTTCTAAATGACGGTGCAATTCGGCGGGGATCACGGCTTGTACTTTGTCGAGCACGGATTGCGCACTGCTGCCTAATTCTGCTCCGCCCCATGCTTTTAACATGCGTGCGCCGACCACGAGGGCTTCGATTTCGGCAGCGGTGAACATGAGTGGCGGAATATCCAGCGAATAACGCAGGTGATAACCCACGCCCGCTTCGCCTTCCACGGGGACACCGGAAAGGCTTAGGTCTTGAATGTCGCGGTAAATGGTGCGTTCGGAAACTGCCAAACGCTCGGCAAGTTCCCGCGCCGTGACTAAACGCTTATTCCGCAGGATTTGCACTAATTGAAATAAACGATCAGCACGGCGCATGGGTATTCTTTAATTCATTGAGTGTAAGCCAATCATATTACCTTCAGTATCAAAAACTAAAGCAATAAAACCGTGTTCACCGATGGACATTTTTTCCTTAAAAATACTGCCACCGTGCGCAACAGCGCGTTCAGCTTCCACCGCGCAATCATCGCAACTGAAATACACTAAAGTACTGTTACCGCCTGATGGTACACCCGTCATGCGCACCAATGCCCCTGCTGCTCCCGATGCTTGGCAGTCCATCGGAAACAACTGCATTTCCATATCAGGGAACGCATCTGACTTATCCATCGCCGCCAATTCGCCTTGAAATACCGCTTCATAAAACGCTTTAGCACGTTCCATGTCTTGCACATAGATTTCAAACCAACCAACGAGGTTCGCTTTCATGGTGTTACTCCTTGCATGATGTTTGTGATTGAGGAGTGCAGTGTAAAAGCGTGCTCCTGACAGCATCCTGTCAGGAGGGTTTGAAACAGGTAACAACTTGCTGCCTGATTATTCGCTTTCAATGGAAAGAAGCGAGAATTTCATGCTGTGTCACGGGTTTGCCCAATTTCCAACCTTGTAAACGGTGCACACCCCAATACGTGAACAGCTCTTGCTGGCGTTGATTTTCAATGCCTTCCACCACAATCGTCATGTTTAAGCTTTTTGCCAACTCAATAATGCTGCGAATAATCGCTTGCGAATTGGGTTCGTGACAGGTTTCAGTGTACCGCCGATCAATTTTCAGCTCATTAACGGGTAAAGTTTGCAAATAACCAAAAGAAGCATACCCCGCACCGAAATCATCAATCGAAATGCGAAAACCTCGCGCCTGTAATGACTCCACGGCTTTTAACACACGCTGATTATCTTCCATGTGCATGGATTCTGTGACTTCAATAATCAAGTGTTGGGTAAGGCTCGGCGACGCTTGCTTTAAAAGTCCATCAATTGCTGGTAATAATGCATCACCCATTAAATCATACACTGACAAATTAATGGAAATATCAATATCAGGGTATTGCACTAAAAAGCGTGGAGTGAGGTTAAAAACCTGTTGCAACACCCACAATGATAATGGCGTGATTTGTGCATTTTGCTCCAACAATGGAATGAATTGCGCGGGTGAAACCTCACCGTAAATGGGGTGTTTCCAGCGCACCAAGGCTTCCAAACCTGATAAACGCTGATTACGCGAATCCAATTGCGGCTGCCAATTCAAATAGAATTGATTATTAAACAAAGCTTTTTCAAAATCGTGTAATAATGTAATGCGTCGACGTTCATTATAACCCACATCATCATTATACAATAACAAAGCATTATTGTTCTGCAAACATTGCGATAACGCCACCGTGGTATTTTGCATTAACTCCGCAATACTCATACGGGCTTGATTGGCATTGGTACTGGCAAGTATTGGTACGATTTCCAAACTGTAGCTGTATTCCATGCGCATTAATTCAATGGCTTGCAATAAAATACGCTGCAAACGTTCATGCTCTGAAGTATTCAAAGGATGAGTAATAAAGCCAAACGTATTTTTATCACAATAGAACACTTCATCAAATGCCACATCCTTGCTGGATAGCGGAATGTTCAGCGCGAAACCTTCCTGCTTTAATTGGTTATTCAACCATTGTGCGACCTGTTGTAAGTATTGCCCACGAAAATCCGTACCACGCGCAATTTCCATTTTCTCCATGCCAGAAATCCAACAATAATTCAGAGCATGTGCTAAATGATGTTCGCTCACCATTGCCAATTGCTGTTTTAATGCCAGAATATTTGGTAGTTTATTTTGGGGATCAAAGAATTGTGATTGCCAAGACAATTTACGCATTTGGCGAAATTCCCTAAACATCAAGATGGACATAAAGAACATTTCACCAACAATCACCAGTAAAATTAAGTGTTCCGATAAGAAAGAATCATCAATAAAACCAAAGCGACTCAGCAATAATAAAGAGCTGGAGGGTGCGAACAGGAACATCATGAACAATAAATCTTTACCACGCGAATCATGATGCAAATACAATAACACCACGTGCGCTGCACCCAATACCACTCCCATGAGCACGCCACTAGCAAATAACAATAGCGTCAGGTGAAAGCCAATAAAAGGTGACAAAATAATCAGCAAGCCATTCAAACCAATCAACAGGTAAGTGGCCTTTTCAAAAAATGGTTCTTGCGAGTGATCAATAAAATTAATTATAAATGATAAAGCAGAAATATAAGCAATGCAGAAACACACGATTAACAACATTTCTTTATAGAATGTCGTTTCAACATTAAATAAGTAATCCATATACCCGTACTGACCTGCTTGGAATACCAGCAAGCTCATAGCATACATGACGTGATATAAAAAAACTTTACTTTGTGTTGATAAAAACCCATTAACGTTATGCAAGGCAATCGCAAACACCGCGACAGCATACGTAATGAAAAAATACAGGGTTAACTGATCATTGCGCTGAAAAGCTTGTTGTTCCCATAATTGCACACTACCCGTAATGGCATTATTACCCCGCACTTTTGCCAATAAGCGGTATTCATGCCCCGGTTCTAACGGTATGGACAGGATGTTTTTATTGGTCGTAATAAAACCTTCTGGCAAACGCACATACGCGCCGCGTTGCTGTTCGCTCAGTAATTGCCCATCCTGAAAAATGCGTATATCCACATAATCAATTAAACGGTGAAACGCCAAGATAGCTGGTTTTGATTGCGTCCCCGTGGTGTGAAAAGGCATATCCAACCACACAGTTTGCGTTATTAAACCAAACCGCAATTGATCACGCCCCAACGCCTGCCAATTGCCCAGTTTATCGACATTATCAAAGCTTAATGCTTGATGCTCAGCAAGCAAATACTGGCTGGAAGACAATACATCCACCGTTTGCCAGTGATCCAAATCCACACTGGGCGAGGTATTGGAAGACAGATTGGTGGTCACGGTTGATGCTGCTTGTACCCCCCCGACCAAACACCACCATAAGCTCATAAGGCAGAAGATACGCAACATAACGCTTACCTTTATTATTGTTATTCAATGGCTACTCCACTCGCCTACCCACTTGCATAACCTGTTTCACGATTTTTTTACTGTCTTTATCGGTAATAATGAAACCACTCGCAGGTAATGCCGCCAATTGCAGCAATTCTGCCTGTAAGTGTGCGCCGCCCCACACCCACCACGGGGTTTGAATGGCGACAACCCATACCGGATCTTCAGGAAAATAACGCACCTGTTTTTGCGCTAACCAAATCGCGGTTACTTTTTTATGTTCAGCAAAACGCTCACGCAAGCATTGCTCAATGGCTTCACTGGGCGCAGATGCTGTAACAATGGTATCCGTTAACTGAAGCGATTCCCGCTCAACACGCGCCGCTTCAAACATATCCGTCGCCGCCTCTAAACGCCGTAGCCACAATTCTGCCAAAGGTGCTTGACGTTGACGGCTGTAATAACGCCACGCCAATTCAGCGGCTTGCTTTTGATACGCCGGATTTTCCATCGCGTGTTCAACATACGGAATTCCTTCCGCATTATCACGTTCCAATAATATGCAACCAATGGCTAAGGCAGCCTGAATATCATCGGGATACAAAGCGGCATATTGTTGAAATAACGGCAAAGCATCCACTTCCGGTAAATAATCATCGGTTAATGCTGCCATGCGCCAACGCGCTTGCGGTGATAAAGCCGCATACGGTTGCGCAACTAATGCCTCCACTTCTTGGCGTGCGGTGCGTGCTCGTTGATAAAAAGCTTCCCATTGTTCAGCATTTTGTGCCAACCATTGTTGATTAAAATGACGCAGCACCGTTTCTGTTTGATGACCTAACCAATCCATTGCCGATGCTTCAGGCGCACGAACTTTTAACCCCGTGGCTTTTAAAGCTTTTAAACGCTGCATTAATGGCGGATGCGTATCACCGGATTTGACTTTTTGCGTAAGCGCGTGCCGTAAACATTGGTAAAACTCGCTGGAATACGTTTCTTTTTGCTGCAAGAAACGCTGCAATTGCCCATACACATTGGTTTCTGGTTGCGCCTGCAAATACGCTTTGCGGTACAGCGGTTGCCAAAATTGCTTGGCGGTTAAATCCCCATAAACGTGCGTCGCGATTAAAGCAGAAGCCGTGATTTCTGGTGAAGTTAACTGCCCGGCAATAGCATCAGCTTCGTATTCATTGCTACGCGCTAAAACATACGAATAACCTGTAAAATAAGGAGCGTACCAATGCATAAAACGCCGCATGATTCCCGTCCCCCATGCATTAGTCTGATGAAAAGCCTGATTGATACTTCCCAAGCTCAAACGCAAACGATAAATCCATGCCGCAAACTGACTGTGATTCCCCGATAAATGAGCCAATTCATGTGCTAATACTGCACGGGCTTGATGTGCCGACAAAGCCATTAATAATTCTAACCCCAATATCAATGTGTTTTGATATAAACCGAACACACCTAAACGCGGGGTTTGCACAATGGCAGCGTTTAAATCCGTCGCCAACAAAATGTGGTGAATTGGCGGTGTCTTTAGCTGTTGAGACAAGTTGTCAACGATTTCCCATAAAACTGGGTAATCTTGACGGGTTAAGTCATAACCTGATGGTGGTTTTAATGGAATAAATAAAGAACGTGCTAATGTCCAAATTAATAGACCCAACACAATAATCAGTTTCTTTTGCAAAAGCAAAATCAGGATGGTGGAACTCGCCACAGCAGCCCAAAGCGTTGCCCCCATTACCAATAATAACAGCAGTAATAAGCCAAACATTATGCCGTAACCTAACCACGCCAAAAGCTGCAAACGTCGTCGATAAGCTTGTGGTTGTGCTGCCATTTCTTGTTCAGCACGTTGCACCAATGCCTCGAACTGCTCCCGATATTCAGTCGTGGTTTTCATCATTATGTCACTTGTTATTAGTATGAATCGGCTTCTTCATAGCATAACAGAATTATCCTTATTTAAAGGGGTTATCTGGTCAAGCGGTGAATTATTCGTAATATGCTGGCAAAAATCCATACAACACCAATAGGGAAGTTGTATCTTCTCTGCACCCATAGCTTATAGGACTAACTTATTAGTTATTTTTTATTCAACAGAAGGAGATGAGAATGCAACGTGCTAAATTAACCTCAATAATTTTGGTAGCAACGTCATTTTTGAGTATGGGTGTCAATGCTGAAACAGCAACTAACAAAATAGAAGCCGCGAAATCGCAACCACACGCCGTGCATTGGACTTACAACGGTAAAGAAGGACCAGCCGAATGGGGGCATTTGGATGGTGCATATAAAGCGTGCAGCATTGGCAAACAGCAATCCCCCATTAATTTGGCTGAGGCAAATGCCAAAGACCTGAGCGATATTAGCTTCCATTACCAGCCCAGTGCATTGCGCGTTTTGAATAATGGGCACACTGTCCAAGCGAATTACGACAAAGGCAGCTACATTGAAGTGGATGGCAAACGCTACGATGTGGTGCAATTCCACTATCACACGCCAAGCGAACATGCGGTGGATGGCAAACTTTTTGATGGGGAATTCCACATTGTCCACAAAAGCGCGGAAGGCAAATTAGCCGTGGTGGGCATTTTGCTGGAAAAAGGCAAAAACAATAAAGCGTACCAACCGTTTTTGAGCCATTTACCTGCTGAAGAAAGCCCCGAACAAGACGCAGGTATCAAGCTGAATGCTGCGGATTTATTACCGAAAGAACAAACAACGTACCGTTACAGCGGTTCATTAACCACGCCACCGTGTACCGAAGGTGTGAGCTGGTTGGTGATGAAAACGCCCGTGCAATTGTCCAAAACGCAACTTAACACCTTAAGCAAACTGTTTGACCACAACAATCGTCCGGTACAACCTTTGAATGCCCGCCCATTGTTGGGTGATACGCAATAACTCATCCACTTTAGCCCACCCACCTTAAGTCCACACTCGCATTCGCGACACCAGCAAGCTGCTGAGCATCACGCTTAGGCAGCTTGCGCTCGCAAAACGGCAACCAAAGCTTCACATAATTGCCACATAACTGCCAAGTTGCAGCCTCTATGCTACCGCACATTCTTTCTCAATTTTCTCTGTAGGTGGCAGTTCACAATGGTATTGCAACAGGCTCATTGGATAGCGCGATTGCGCCAGCTCGTAGCGATCAATTCCCATACCTTTAATAAAGCAGGCGTTGATCAAGTCAGCGATCTGTTTACAGAATGGATGGAAGCTATCGGCTTTGAAACCGATCATTACCCACGCCAACACATTGGGGATCACGTCCATTACCGCTCTGCCGACGGCGGTGGCAAAAAACTCTTATTACTCGGTCACGCGGACACGGTATTTGCCCCCAACACCTTTGAAACGTTTGGCGAAGATGCCGATTGGGTCTACGGCCCCGGCGTTTGCGACATGAAAGGCGGGCTGGTGGTAGCACTCAGCGCGTTATACCGTGCCGCTGCACTCGCGCCCTTGCGGGATGTTGATGTTTTATTGGTTTCGGATGAAGAAACTGGCAGCGATGATTCACGCGATTTAACCACGCAATTAGCCTCGCGCTACCATGCTTGCTTGGTGTTTGAAGCGGCAGGCAGAAACATGGAACTCGTGAATGGGCGCAAAGGCATTGGCACTTTCAGCATTAATATCAAAGGCAAAGCGGCTCATGCGGGGGTGCGTTACCGTGAAGGCATTAATGCCAATCTCGAAGCCGCCCACAAATTAATTGCCTTAACCGAACTCACGGATTTAAGCCTCGGTACAACCGTAAATGTCGGCAAAATCACGGGCGGCATTGGCGCGAATACCATTTCCCCCGAAGCTTCATTATTGATTGAAATGCGTTACACCCAAATGGATGAACGCGACCGCTTATTAATGGAGCTGGATAACATTGTCCAACACGCGGTTATTGATGGCACGCAAGCCAGCTTAAGCGGCAAAATCCAACGCGATGTCATGGCAATTACGCCCAATCAACGCCGCCTGCTCGAAACCATACAACGCTTAGCCGATACCCCGCTCGAAACGGAATTCCGTGGCGGCGTGAGCGATGCCAATACCATTGCCGCCGCTGGCGTTGCCACGCTAGACGGTTTTGGACCATTTGGCGACGGCGACCACACCCCACAAGAACGCGCGTTAAAAAGCAGTGTTGACGAACGCATTGACTTGTGTACCCGTATTTTAAACCACCACCAACAACACGGCTGCTTATATTAAATCAAGGAGATAGTTTATGAGTAATACCATTGGCATTTGGATGTATCAAAATGGCGGCGGTGAATTATTACAACAAAAGCTAGTCAGTAAACTGCGTGAGCACGGTTATTACACTGCATGTGGTTTGGATTTACGCCACGCTGTTGCTAATCGCAATGGCATTATTTGCAATGGCGTGAACATGAATGAACTGGATTTGTTCTACAGTTATAATGCTGGGCAACAAACACCGTACCAAATGTATTTATACGAAACGCTCGACCAATACATTCCCATCATTAATAACTTTGCGGCATTTGCTTTAACCGAAGACAAATTCCGCACCATTACCTTATTGGATTATTACAATATTCCAATCACCGAATTTCAATTAGTAGCCTTGGAAGAAGCCGAACGCTTGCAAGAAACCTTGTACCAATGGGGCGGTAAATTGGTGCATAAACCAGTGGATGGTTGGGGCGGTAGGGGTTTAACCAAAGTTGAATCGTCCGAAATGCTCGATGCCTTAATCGAACATGAAATGGTGCACTCCAATAAACCATTCATGTATGTCGAACAATTCATTGATTACGATGGCACGGATTATCGCATTGATATTGTCGACGGTGAATTTGTCGGTTGTTACGGTCGACGTGCGCCAAAAGGTGAATGGCGTACCAATATTACCAATGGTGGTTCTATTTTCTTGCGTGAACCCAATGATGAAGTGGTGGAATTAGCCCGCCTCGCCGCACGGATTACCGATTTAGAAATCGCAGGGGTGGATTTGATTTACGACCGCACCCGCGAGCAATACATTGTATTGGAAGTCAATGGCATTCCTGCCTTTGCTACACCCGAACAAGAAGCAATGGGCTTGAATTTCAACGAACGTAAATTAAATATGATCGTTGACTTGATTGACAGAAAATTACTGGAGGCATTCACCTATGACCAAGCTGCCTAAGCTAGGGTTGATTTATTTAGATCACGTTTGGCGCTTCTTTACTCCATCTAATTTTCAAGGTTGGCCAGACCCGATTGAAACCGTGACTTATCATTGGAAACAGGATAAAGCACGGTTTATTGCCGAAGTACGCGCCAAACAAATCGACATTCTGATTGGTAATATTCCCGCGACGGCTTACGAAGTGTTTCGTGAGATGGCGGCAGCATTGCCAGATGTGCGCTTTGTACCCTCGCTGAATACGCAGTTTGCAAATAAATCCAAAGAAAACGTTACGCTGTTTTGTCATCAATACGGTTTGCCCGTACCGCACACCACAATATTTTATGATCAACAGCAAGGCTACGCTTATTTAAACGCTTGTACTTACCCGAAAATCATTAAACGCAGTTACGGGGCTTCCAATTACGGCGGTTATTTTGTGCATAAAGTCGATAATGCGGCTGAAGCCACCGCCTTATTCCGCAGCAAGGGCTACATGCCCATGTACATTCAGGATTGCATTCCCCTCACTGCCGACATTCGCGTCATGCTGATTGGGCATCAACCCGTGTGTGCGTTTTGGCGTGTGGCGGGGAAAGATCAGTGGATCACCAATACCAGCCAAGGCGGACACATGAATTACAGCGGCGTGCCCGTGGCGGCATTGGAATTAGCCGTCAAAGCCAGCCAAGCCGCGCAAGCCGAATTTTGGGCGTGTGACATTGCGGAAAGCGATGGTCAATATTACATCCTCGAATGCGCGACAGCCTTCGCCGCTTTCCCTTACATCCGCGATTGGATTGGGCAATACCTGCTGTGGGAATTCGCCCCCGCACGTTTCCCCAAACCATTTATCCCGCTCTATCATTGGGAAGCTTTGGGCAAAGTCGATACCAGTGTCTTGCGCCGCATTCGCCACCTTGCGTTCAATGATTACGACGATCCGTCAGCGGATGGTGAACAATATTGGCGCGAAGGTTATGAACAATTCCCCATGAGCGCGGCGGGTACGCTGTCCAGCATTCCGCAAGCCACTTACGCCCAATTCCCTACCCTACTGCCAACGGCTGATGCGACCAAAACGTTTATTGCTGGGAATGATAATGCCCCCGCTTGCCCAACCAGCACCATTAGCGCGGAAGAAGCTGCCGCATTACCCAATGCAAGCGCGTCGCCTTTACCGCCATTGACCGCACAACAAGTACACCGTGCCGTTACGCTCGCCACTACCACTCAGGGCAACAGCGATACGCATTCACTGCGTGCCACAGCGGACATGCCCATCGCCATTGCCGTTGAAGAGGATGCAGTCGCGCCGCCGGATGCCAATCAACTGGATGAAAATCAACCCGCCTTGCAAATGATCGACATTAACCAAGCCTCGATTGTGGAATTGCAAGCCATTAGCGGATTAGGGCATAAACGCGCCAAAGCCATTGTGGAACACCGCACCCGTTACGGCGCGTTTCCCACAACCGACGCAGTGCTGGAAGTCTTGGGCATTGGTAAAAAATTGTTTGCGAAATTGGTTGCGCACATCCGCACTTAACCGCTGAACGGAGGCGTGACGTTGAAAACACTGTACCATTCCTACCAACAATCGTTGGCGATTTTTCAAGCTTATGCTGCGTCACACCCGCATTTGGTTAAGCTGGAAACCATTGGTACGACATGGGAAGGGCGCGAACTCATCGCCCTGACCATCACGGACAATGTTGCACAAGCCGCCACCAAACCCGCGTTGCTGTACACCGGTACAATGCACGCGCGGGAATGGGTAGGGCACGAACTTGCCATTGGTTTTGTGCGCCATATTTTGGAAAACATGGATTACGACCCAACCATTCAGTACGCCTTGCAACGCGCCACGCTTTACGTTGTCCCGTGCATGAATCCCGATGGCTTGGAATTTTCCCGCAATCACTATTCGTTCTGGCGTAAAAACAAGCGCATTAACGAAGATGGCAGTTTTGGGGTCGATCTGAACCGGAATTTTCCGGTGGGCTTTAAGAAAATTGAGGAATCCACCTCCAATGTCTATGCAGGCCCCGCACCATTAAGCGAACCCGAATCGCAAGCCCTGAAACAATTCATTGACCAGCACGATAACATTACGCTTTACCTCGACTACCATTCGCAAGGCAATGTGTTCTTTCCCGCGCATAATTTTCACCACGAAGATTCATGGGATACCACGGATTTGAATACGTTGTGTGCGAATATGGCGTATGAAATCCGCAAAGTCAGTAACCGCGTGTATGGCATTCACCAAGGCAAACCGCCCGCGAAATTGGTCAGTGGCAGTGCGCGAGAATATTGTTACGCCAAAGGCATTTTGGCGGCGGTGGTGGAAGTCGGTACGCGCAATATTTCCGATTACCTCGATGACATGCAGGAAAACCTCAAAGAGCAATTCCCTGCCCTGTTACGCGCCATGCAAACCGCTCCACATTATTCACGCCAGAATCCGTTACGCGAACGCATTCAGCAGTTCCAAATCGCGGCAGTCAGTGCGAATGCGGTCAGTTTGACGTGGGATTACACCGTCGGGGATCACACTTACTTTGAAGTCTACCGCAGCCTCAAAGACAAACAGCATTGTAACGACAATACCTTGATCGGGCGCACGCGCACCACCAGTTACGTGGACAATACCGTTAACAGTGCCACGGATTATTACTACAGCGTGCGAGCGGTAGACCGTTTAACCAAGCTGAAATCGCCCTTACCGCCGCGCATTCAGTTGCAAACGCCAGTCAGCGATACCGAATACCACCGTACTTATTTCTGCCTGAAAAATCGCACCGGTTATGTGGCGGAATTGTCGGATAAAAACCGGGCGCACTTTGGCGTGAATTCGCTGTTCGCAGGGATTAACGAAGCCAAAGGCATTTGCTATTCGCTGATTAGTTTCGCGCTGGAAACCTTGCCCGCCAATGCCCGCATTACGTCGGCAAAAGTGTCGATTTACCCCATGAACCGCGTTTCCACCACCATTGAACGTTACGGGCAGTGGAGCATTGGCATTGTGAAACCGCCGGAAGACAGCGAAGCCATTTACGACTACGCCAGCGTTAAAGCTTTGGAAGTTTTAACCTATGTGGATCGTCCGGTGGATTCCGAACACCTTACGCAAGGTATTTGGCTGGATTGGTACCTCAGCGAACACGAATGCGATGTACTAGCCAATCAAATCAAAAACGGTGAAGTACTGTTTCGCATGGAAGGCCCCAATGACCTGCGTTTAGGGCGGCATTCGCAAATGATGCAATGGGACATTGGTTACGGGCAGTTTGGATCGGGGATTCATTACCGCCCCAAAATCGAAATCACTTACACGCTCGAACCCCAAGAAGTACGGATTTACCCCGACCGAATGCTAACCTTTGTCAATAGCAATGGCAGCAATAGCAACAATGGTTTGACGGTGCTGGAAAACCGTTTAATCGGTGGTTATCGCAAAGAAGCGCAAGCCAATGTGGGGTATTTTGAAATCAGTTTGTCATCCTTACCCGATTACGAAAATACCGTTATTACCCGCGCTTACATTCAAATGACGGTGCAAGAAACCAATGCCAGCGAAAAAGTGCGCCTGCATTTGGAATTGATTCGCCAACCGGATTGGGAACAAGTACAAACCGAGGGTACGGAGGCTTTCCAAGAATTGGAACGCATTGATTACGACATCAGTGCGCGGGAATTAAGTACGGAACAAACCTGTTACTTGAAATTCGCCACCTTCAGTTTGCTGCATTTGAATGAAGCGCGTAAACGCCGCGAGAAAGTGCATTTCCGCTTGCGCCCTACCACCTCACGCACCTTGAAACTGGAAAATTTGGTGGAATGGCACACCAAAGACAAAAGCAAAGCCCCTTTGCTGGTGATTCAATACCTGAAAAAACGCCGCCAACCCGTGCCGAAAGTCAGTAATCTGCGCATTAGTGACGACAACGGGCAAATCAAACTGAGTTGGGATAATCCGCTGCACGATGATTTTCGCGGCGTGCGGGTGATTCGTAATGCCTTCCGTGAACCGCGTTCGCCTTACGATGGCGATAAATTATACGGCGGGCAAGATGAGTACACTTACGATACGTTTGGCGCAAAAGACATTAGCAAATATTACGCGGTGTTTACTTACGACGATGTGCCGAATTATTCCGAAGCTACAGTGGTTCACTACGCACCGTAGCCTCGCTTAAATACCTGCGCACCGACCCAGTGGCATTATTGTGGCTGGGTCATTTCCATTGCTGGACGCGTTTTGTACGCGGCGTACCACGCATTCAATTGCGGGCAAGCGGCTTCCACCAAAATTTGCGGCAAGCGGAATTCGACATAACCCACCGCTGCACCCAAGGCAATGTGCGCCAAGCTGAGTTCCGTACCCAAGGCTGGTAAGCGTGTTTCAATGTGCTGCAAAGTACGGGTAATCTCGATTGCCCAACGTAGCATAGTGCGTGGTGAACGCTCATTTTCAGGGCGGCTACGACGTTCCATCACCAAGTTATACGCAGCATCCATCACGCCATCCGCCAAGGCTTCCCAGCGCAACACGTCCCACAATGCATCGCCTGCCGTCGGTAATAAATGCGCAGCGGCTAAACTGTCGAGGTAGCGGCAAATCACTGGGCTATCAAACAGGGCTTCGCCATTGTCCAGCAATAAAGTGGGAATTTTGCCCAAAGGGTTGGCGTTCAATAATGCTGCATCAGGGGTCATGGTATCCACTACCACAAACTCAATACGGCTATCCAAACCCGTTTCGATGGCTAACATGCGGACTTTGCGGGCATAGGGCGAGGCTGGGGAGTAAAACAGTTTCATGCTACGTTCTCTTGCCGAAGGTTAAGGGATTCGCGTTAATATACCAGTATCAATCGTAAATTGTGCAGGTGCACAAAGGATTTAGACATGACAATAAGCCAAAATCGTTTCAGTTTGTCTATCGCAAGCGCGGTTTGTTGCACAACCATTCTCTTAGCTGGATTATTAACCGGTTGCGCGAGTACACCGCCTGCTGAACAGCTCAACCGCGAAATGGTCGGTGTGAATGGTAAATCGTCGATGTTCATTGATGGCTACCGCGATGGCTGCCAGAGCGGTTTATCCGCAGGGGGGAATCGTACCTTTGCTTACGCCAAAGACTTAACCAAATACCATCACCCTGATTACAAAATGGGCTGGGAAGATGGCTTCCGCGTTTGCCAATCGCGCCAAGAACAACGCAATAATGAACGCAATAGCAGTAACAACAGTTTCGGTACGCCTTATCCGTGGTTGCCACGCACCGGTGTTACCATTGGTGTGCAACTATAACGGTATTGACAACACGAGTCTGAAAGTTTTGAAAACGACCACGCCAGCTAAATAGTTCCTCTCTCAACACCCCTAGGCACAAGGCTTAGGGGGTTTGAAACAGTTACCATAATACCTATTCAAACCTATTCAATATTATCCATTTTGGATAGATTGTAAAAAGCGTTGCCGTTTGTCAGTCAATAACAACAGTAAAAACACCGCTGATTAGACAAATATCATGCTGTACGGCATCCTTATTCGCCATGATCATCAGCCATAAAATCCGCCTTGATCCCAACAACCAGCAAGCCACCTACCTTGCGAAATCCGCTGGCACGGCGCGGTTTGCCTACAATTGGGCATTGGCGGAATGGCAAACCCAATACGCCGCGTGGAAGGATGACAACACCCAACCGAAACCTAACCAAATGGGCTTGCGCCGCCAGTTGAACGCCATCAAACGCGAGCAATTCCCGTGGATGCTGGAAGTCACTAAAAACGCCCCACAAATGGCGATTATCCAACTCGGTACAGCTTTTAAAAACTTCTTTGCCGGACATGCCAAGTACCCGCAATTCAAAAAGAAAGGCAAAAGCCGCGATAGTTTCACCCTGACTAATGACCAGTTCAGCCTTGATGGGTGCCGCATCCGCATTCCTAATTTGGGGTTAGTGCGAATGCGGGAAACGTTACGTTTTTCTGGCAAAATCCTCTCCACCACGATTTCCCGCACCGCTGACCAGTGGTTCGCCAGCATCACTGTGGATACGGATCAAAATCACCTCCCACCTGCCGAAAACCAAGGCACGGTAGGGGTGGATTTGGGCGTATCCGCACTGGCAACCCTATCAACGGGGGAAAAAGTGGTCGGGGCAAAGCCGCATAAAGCCTTGTTTTTTCGCCTGCAACGGCTGTCCCGCAGCCTGTCGCGCAAGGTCAAAGGCAGTGCCAACCACCACAAGGCAAAACAGAAGTTGGCGAAACTTCATGCGCGTATCGCCAACATCCGCAAGGATTCTTTGCATAAACTTACCACG
>JBDKID010000036.1:0-25898 GCA_039797295.1 Pseudomonadota bacterium
GTCAGTGCTGCTGTCAGCGTTGTTTTGCCGTGGTCAACGTGGCCGATTGTACCTACGTTTACGTGCGGCTTCGTGCGCTCAAATTTACTTTTTGCCATCTTTGATAAACCCGGATTACAGGATAAGTAATTGGTGCTCTTGGGCAGAATCGAACTGCCGACCTCGTCCTTACCAAGGACGCGCTCTACCACCTGAGCTACAAGAGCGTAAATTCTCAAACGACTCAGCCATCACATTGGAGCGGGTGATGGGAATCGAACCCACACCATCAGCTTGGAAGGCTGAGGTTCTACCATTGAACTACACCCGCCTAGACTTTTCGCTTCGCAACACGAATCAAGCTGAACGTGCAAACTAAATCTAAATGGTGGAGGGGGAAGGATTCGAACCTTCGAAGGCAGAGCCAACAGATTTACAGTCTGTCCCCTTTGACCGCTCGGGAACCCCTCCGACTGGAAAGGTCGACATTTTCAGTGAATCATCTCACTTTGTCAACCTATTTAAGCAGAAATTTGGCATTAATTTTTGGCGGGTAAACTGCTAAGCTTGTCGCCAAGTCATCACAATAAAGTGAAGGCGCAATCATAGTGCGGTTAGAATGGTTGCGCAACAAAATATCGTTATTAATTTGGAAATATTTCATGAAAGTTACCATTTACGGTTCTGGTTATGTCGGTTTAGTTACAGGTGCTTGTTTGGCACAAGTGGGCAATGATGTGCTTTGTGTTGATGTAGATGAGCGCAAAATCAATATGTTGCTCAATAGCGAGATTCCCATTCATGAACCCGGCTTGGATAAAATGGTGAAAGAGAACATCGCCGCTGGGCGTTTGAACTTCACGCTATCCGCCGAAGAAGGCGTTGCTCACGGTTTATTCCAATTCATTGCGGTTGGTACACCGCCCGATGAAGATGGCTCTGCGGATTTGCGCTATGTCTTAACCGTTGCGCGTTCGATTGCCCAACACATGGATGGCTACCGTATCATTGTGGATAAATCCACCGTTCCAGTTGGCACAGCCGATAAAGTTCGCGCTGCCATGCAGGTAGTTTTGGAACAACGCGCTGCCAATCTTGAATTCGATGTGGTTTCCAACCCTGAATTTCTCAAAGAAGGCGCGGCAATCGACGACTTCATGAAGCCTGATCGCATTGTGATCGGCACAGACAACCCTCGCACCACCGAACTCATGCGCGAACTCTACGCTCCATTCAATCGTAATCGTGATCGTTTGGTCGTGATGGATATTCGCTCTGCGGAACTGACCAAATATGCGGCAAATGCGATGCTTGCCACCAAAATCAGTTTCATGAATGAACTGGCAAACATGGCGGAATTGCTGGGTGCGGACATTGAAAAAGTGCGGATCGGCATTGGTTCAGACCCACGCATTGGCTACCACTTCATTTACCCCGGTTGCGGTTATGGCGGTTCTTGCTTCCCGAAAGACGTGCAAGCCTTGGAACGTACTGCGCGTGAAATTGGGTACAAAGCCGAATTATTGTCTGCGGTTGAAGCGGTTAACTATCGCCAAAAAGACAAACCATTCGAGAAATTGCAAAAACATTACGGCGACAATCTGGCAGGCAAAACGGTTGCCGTGTGGGGCTTGGCGTTCAAACCCAATACCGATGACATGCGTGAAGCATCCAGCCGTACCTTAATGGAACGTTTGTGGGAACAAGGTTGTAAAGTGCAAGCATTCGACCCCGTGGCAATGGAAGAATGCACACGCATTTATGGGGAACGTGCTGATCTGGCTTTATGCAAAACGGCGGAAGAAGCCTTGGAAGGTGCGGATTGCTTAGTCATTGTTACCGAATGGCAACAATTCCGCAGCCCTGACTTTGAGATCATCAAATCCAAGCTGCAAGACCCCGTGATTGTTGATGGTCGTAACTTATACGCACCGGATCAAATGGCAAAAAAAGGCATTACCTACTACGCCATCGGACGTGGTTGCTAAGCTCGCAACGAGCCATTGCTGTAAAAACGGGAAAGGGCGAGTATGCCTCGCGCCTTTTCCTCAACGTCATTAACACTCATGGCCCCAATGGTCCTTTATTCGTATCCAGCTTGTAAATCAAATCCATGCCTTGTTGCACGCCAGTTTGCGCCTCCAATTGCAAGTGCTTATTGATTTGATAGGTAATGGCTACCCGTTGCAGCGAATCAAACAAGCCCACGATGTAACGCACATACAGCTTCGGCCCCAAACGCTTACCCAATGCCAGTTCGCTTTGCTCGAAACTGCCATTTTTGGCTTTCAAACCCACATCATCCAGCCCCAAACTGCCACCGAACTGTTGCGCTAAACTTTCCCCACCTGCAATACCTAAGCCAGTAATCGCTTCGGTGAGCAAAGAAGACTGATCGCCCGTCAAACCTGACATGGCGCGTCCAGTCAGCAAATAACTCAAGGTATCGCTTTGCGTTTGTGTGGGGGATGAGAACAATGTGGATTCGGGTTGTTTGACCGTACCCGCCAATGAAATACCGACGGTAATATCGCCATCTTCGACTTCACGCACCGCTTTGACATCCAAACCGGGGTTATCTAACGCGCCATTAAAGATCAAGCGTCCTTTTTCAATGGTGAGATTTTGCCCGTAAGCTTTGTAAACACCATCCACCACACTCAGCGCACCTTCGGCAATCACGTCTTGGCGCGTTCGTAATACTCGCAATTTACCTGTTAATCGCGCATCCAAGCCAAAACCGGCGAACTTCACTTTATCGCCTAACTCAATCACCACATTGGGAATAATGTTCAGCGGTACGTCTTTTTCAGCAATGCTCACGGCATGGGTTTGTGCTTGGCGACCGATAATCACCACGTCGTCGGATCGCGCACTCGCGCCTTGTGGCAATTCACGTAAAGTGACGGTGGTTTCGGGGATCAGCACAGTTCCCGTAATCGCAACACTGGCGGGACTCACTTGCAATTGCAAATCCGGCGAAACCAACGCTTGGATTTCATGCGTATCCATTAACTGGAGATTATTGCCCTGCAAGCGCATATCCGCCTGCCAATTGGGCAAATTCGCTAACGACAATACGCCATTGGCTTGTAACGTACCCTGCCCCGCTTGCAATGAACCGCTAATCGCTGCGTGCGCCGCATCACTCGAACGCATGGTGAGATTCATGCGTTGTAACGTTACCCCCGTTTCCGGCAAATGCACTTGCGCATCAGCCAAACGCGCTTCGCCAATCACGCTGGGTTTCGCCAAACTCCCGCTAATGGTTACAGTGCCTGCCGCTTTACCTTTGAGTTGCTCGATTTGCGGGGAAAAGCGTTCCATCCAACTAATGTCCGGCATATCGGCAGTAATCGTGGCATCAATGCGATGATTACCATTGCTCGGTGATAACGTAATCTGCCCTTGTTCCTGAATCGTGCCATATCCGGTTAAAGCGAATTGCGCACTGGTATCCAATTGCCGATCATTCAAACTCAGATTGGCTTGCGCATTACTGTAACGTAGCGTTTCGCGCTTGCCATTACTGCTGATAATCGTCACCGCGCTATCGGGTAAACGAATGTCGACTTTGGCTTGAGGTTTGCCACCGCGTTGCTCAAAACGGTAATCTGCATCCACACTGCCCGCCAAATCCAACGTATTCGGCAACCACGGACGTGCCATCACCAGCGGCATTTGCCGAATTACGCCCGCGACACTCACACCTTGCGCCGGACTCCACGTCGGTTTCGCGCACCATTTCGAGCCTTGATGCGTCAAACACATCTCGGAACTGCTAAAACTTTTCGCCCCTGCCGTTAAATTCACCGGTGAAGCCAAATCCCACGCCCCCGCTGGCGTATCACGCAAAGCCAATTGCGCAACCGTACCGCGCCATTGATTATCTTTCCAACCACCATTCGCGCGGAAATCCACCTTGCCATCAGGATGCGTAACTTGCGCAGTAAGCTGATGATTTTCCACCGTGCCCGAACCATCCACTTTCGCGGCTTTGATGACGGTATCACCCGTTTTGAAATCTTTCACATCGCCTTGAATGGTGTAACGTGTACCGTCTTGGCTGGCTTTAAGGTCAATCGCCCCCAAACGGTAATCCTGAAAACGCAATTGCTTACCCTGCAAATCGGCTTGAATGCTCGGCTGCGTCAACTTGCCTTTGAAAATCCCTTCACCTTGTAAGCTGCCTTCCAAACCCTTCCACGCTTTGGCAAGGTTTTTCGCATCGACTTTCCACTGCAAATCGAACGGTTCAGTCGCTTGCCCCGAAACCGCCACGCGATTATTGCCTGATTCGACCTGTAAATCTTTCGCCAATAAACGTTGTTGCCCCCATTCCAGCAAACCTTTGGCTTTGAGGTCATAACCTTCCAGCTTGCCGTTGAGTTCATTAATCGTTAATTGCAATTGTGAGCCATCCACTTGCCCAACCAACACACCATTACCTTTGGCATTGCCATTAAGTTTGGGGTAAAGCTGCGTAAGTTTCGGCGCGTCGATCTGCCACTTCACTTCGACCTTATCGGTGGCTTGTCCGCTGGCTTGTAAACGATTGTCGCCCACTAAAGCGTTCAAAGCTTTAACATTAAGTAACTTACCGTTCCAATCGCCCTGCCCTTTAATGTCCACGGGGTATTCGCGTAACTTGCCTTGTAATTGCGTCAAATTCAGGCTGATTTGGGTTTTATCATCCTGCAAACTACCGCTGGTTTGTAGCGTTGTGTTTAAGTTTGCGGGTAAATCGGCAACAAACGGCTGCGGATTTAACTGTTTACCATTAATGTCTGCCTGCCACACAAAGCCTTGATTCCACGCGATATGTCCCTTGGCTTGCGCTTCACCCGCCGCACCTTGTAACTGCAAGTTTTCCACCTGCATATCGTCGAACGTACCTTGGCTTTTCAGTTGCCCTTTGTAACGTGGGTATTTTGCATACTGCCAATCCGCTTCGCCTTGCAACGTGTAATGCAGCAATTCCCCACCGATTTGCCAATGCGATTTCCCCACTCCCCACGTTTGGCTATCAGCATCGAGTTGTAACTGCACATTTAACTCGTGCGGCTTACCCAATTCCATCGTACCGTTTAAGGTCGCGGTTGCCGTCCCTTTGTCGTCGAACAGTTGCGCATGAAAGTTATCGACTTGCAGATGACCATCGCGGGTATGCGCGGTTAAAGCCACATCACGCAAAGTGGTAACACTTGCGCCATCCCAAATTTCCAACGCACCCACGCTGATTTGTTGCACATCAATGTTCACCGGCAACACAATCGAAGGTAATTCAAACGGCGTATTGTCGCTGGCCTGCGTAGCATCACTCGGCTTGGTTCGCACCACCAACTTACCGACCTGCAACGCTTCGACCCGCACCGTGCTGGGTGTACCTAAATCAAAACTGTACTGTAAGGTGACTTGCTGTGCTTCCACATCTGTCGTGTCATCTTGCCATGCAACTTTGTCGGCGGTTAAACGCTGCGCCAGAACACCATCCAAGCCTTCCAAAGTTAATTCAGGGAGCAAGTTATGCGCTTGTTCGCCGAGTAATTGTGTACCAGTCTTGGATAATCCCAACACGGCAACTGCTCCGGCCCCCAATAACAGCAGGATTAACAACACCAATAACGGCTGTAACAGTAAATGCTTAAACCACTTCATCACAGATCAGGCCCCAAGCTGAAGTAGAAATGCACATCGCGTTGCTTATCTGTCGGTACAGCGACATCGACGCGAATCGGCCCTAATGGCGATTTGTAACGCACGCCAACCCCTGCCCCCACTTTCATGGTGAGATTCGCGGTATTGTCGAAAGCATTACCCGCATCCACGAATGCCGCTGCACTGATTTTATCCGCGACCGGATGCTCGTATTCCAAACTACTGGTAAGCAAATGTTTGCCACCGACCACTTCACCCGCCGTATTCTTTTCGCCTAATGACTCAAAATCATAACCGCGCACCGAGTTTTGCCCGCCCGCAAAAAAGCGTAGGGATTTAGGCACTGCATCGAACTCATCGGTGAGCGTCGAACCCAGCGCACCTTGGGCAATGACTTTACCTTGATTGTCAAAGGAGTACAGGTATTTACCCTGTACTTTGCCTTGCAGAATATTCTGGTCGCTCAACAAGCCTTTACGCCCGCCCTGTACTTCGGCTAATACCTGCCAACCTTCGCTGGGGAATAACAAATCATTGGTTTTGGTTTTCTTAACGCGCCCACCCAATAACGCCAACTGCGAGCGGATTTCGTCTTCGCCCGTCACTTGCGTGGTTTCATCGAGGTAATTAATGAAAATGGTTTGCTGCCAATCGTCATCACTGCGGCGGTTATAATCCACCCCAACTTTCATACCATTGCTCTTAATGTCATTGTTATCGCTTTTTTGCCAGCCTGCCGAAAAACTGGTGTATTCGTTTTCAGGATTCCACAATGGCACTTTGTAAGTGGCTTCGACGGATTGTTCTTTCTGCCCGATTTTGCCTTTCGTCGTTAATTGATGCCCACGCCGATTCATCCAATGCACTTCCATGCCCGTTTCGGCACGCGCTCCGGTATCCGAACCGTAACCCAATTTGCCAGTATAAGTGTAACGTTTGCGGCGTTGCGCGACGATTTCCACTGGCACAGCATCACCATTTTCCAGATGCTGGTATTGCCCGCGCACCTGCACATCACTGTAATAACCACTGCCTTCCAAAATACGCTGCTGCTTGAGCAGGTTTTCCAGATTGTAAGTATCGCCTTGTTGCACCCGCACATAATGCCTGAGGTGTTTATCATCTAACACGTCTTGCGTCACGCTGACCTTGCCCACCTGATAACGTTTGCCAGTATCAAACGCGATATGCACCACCGCTTCGAGCTTGTCAAGGTCCACTTGGATTTCACGATTCAGGTATTTCGCATCGAAAAAACCTAAGTTATTCGCGGTGCGAGTCAGGTTCGTTTTAAAGTCTTCGTAAGGCTGATGCACCAATACATCGCCCGCACGGTACGGCGGCGTTGCTAAAATGCTTTGGAATTCGGGTAAGGTTTTCCCTGCCCCTGTCACCTCAATCTGCACTTGTTTGACCCGCACGGGATTACCCGGTTTGACTGCGACATTCAAAACAAGGCAATTGGCTTGGCGGGCAGGTGTGACTTGGAACTGCGCGGCATAATAGCCCATTGCTTCCGCGCCTTCCGCCAACTTCTCATTAGACGATTCAATGAAACGTTGCACACGTTCACGGGACGCATCGCATTTCAGATTACGCAACGACGGCAAAAACGCTTTTAAGTTATTGGTCAGTGCTTCATCTGCACCCTGCACATTCACTTTCACGGGCGAAGCGTTTTGTTCTTTCGCTTTGTCATCTGCGGTCTGAAAAAAAGCCGCCCCCGCCGGGGAAGCTGCACTTAATAAATATAAACTCCAAATTATTTTTTTCATCGTGCAGCTCCCAGTGCGTTATGTTGCTTTACAGCAGCTTCAGTAATGGCAACGTGCGTGTTTGGCTACTGCTCGAAAGCCCACCGCAAGATCGCATCCTGCAAGCGTCGTCCGCTACCACCCGATTCCGCGCCATTGTGTTGTAACACTACCACTAATCGTTTACCGGTGCGGGTCAACATATAACCAGCAATCGCCGTGGTATCGCGTAACGTCCCCGTTTTCATGTGGCTACGTCCGCGTAAATCATCGTTTTTAAAACGTTCTGCTAAAGTGCCATCTTCGCCCAACAATGGCAGAGATGCCATGAATTCCGGCATATACGGATCACGCCACGCGCTTTCCAGTAACTGCCCCAATTGTTGCGCGGAAATGCGTTCTTGACGCGACAAACCCGCACCGTTTTCCACCACCATGCCATTCACATCCACGCCTGCCGCTGTTAATAACATAGCGACTGCTTTTTGGCTTTTTGCCAACGTCGCTGGCGCACCCGCTAACTGCGCCCCGATGGTCAGGAACAATTCCCGCGCCATGACGTTATTGCTCCATTTGTTAATGAAGCGAATCTGTTCACCCAAGGTACGTGACTCTTGCGTGTGGAGCAAAGTATCACCCGGCTGCAATTCGCCGACTTGTAGTTTGCCGTTAAACTGCCCGCCTTGTGCGTGCCAAACATCGCGGAAGGCATTAAATACGTGCTCTTCGGGCGTCGACATCACGCGCATAATGAAGTTTTTGCCACAACCTTGCGCGTAAGTCCCCGTCACTGTCACCACTGAACCAACGTGATTAAAATACGGGTGATAATCCCCTTTGGCACACGAATTCCGTGAAGACAGGTTCACCTGATTATCAATCTGCAACCCCGGTACAACGGGAAATGGTGAAATATTTACCCGATGAGTCGCGGTATCCGCTTCAAATAAAAAGCGTGTTGCCTGAAAGTTGTACATTAACGCTGACGGCGGTGCGTTATAGACTTTAGACGGTTCACCATCAAATGCAGCGGGATCTTGCGGAGGTAAGTTAAAAAAGCTGTTATCCACCACCAAATTGCCGGTAATGGCTTTCACGCCTTTAAGCTGCAAATCGTGTAATAACTGCCAAAACGCTTCATCGGTTAAAAATGGATCGCCAAAGCCTTTTAACAGCAAATCGCCATTTAACACACCGTCTTTGATATTACCCCGCGCCCACACTTCGGTTTTCCACGTATACGATGGGCTTAATGACTTTAAAGCCGTCCATGTGGTGACTAACTTCATGGTCGAAGCCGGATTACGCGGTACATTATCGTTATGTAGCACTAACGGGGCATTTGCGTTCAAATCCCGAATATAAACACTTAAATGATCGGCAGGAATGCGGTCTTTTTGCATCATTGCCTGAATCTCTTCCGGCAAATCGTGCGTTTGCTGATAACGAATTAACGATAATTCAGCGGGTTTTGGCGTTGTTACTGTCGGTACAGCAGCCACGAATGGATTTTCCAAGCCCCATGCTGGGTTGCCCCCCAAACAAACAATCGCAACGGCGATAACAATGCGTTTCAACATGATGTATAGATAAGTAGGTGTTGATGGTGTGTTAACAATCCTTAACCCTGCCCCAAGCCAGTGCAGCGTTAAGCCGTTACCAATTCCAGCACTTCAAGCCCCGTCGGGGTATAACGCCAGCGTAAATCAAAATCATACAAACGCATGGCGTATACACGGTCATCCGCCAGCCCATGACGGTAAGAAGGCCGAGGGTCTTGATGCAAGATTTGTTCAATCAGAAGGCGCACATCGACATTTAATTGCCGTTGTTGCTGTTCGCACTGTGCCTGCGCCTGAACCGTAAAGGTAATATCCCCAGCAAACGCCGCAGGTGCATCCGGCGCAAACCCAGCATTCGCCTGATGAAGCGCATCAGCATACGGAAGATACGGCTTAATGTCCAAGACTGGCGTGCCATCCAATAAATCCACTCCTGCCAGCTCTAAAACAATGCGACTCCCCTGCACCTGAATGCCGCACAACTGTGCCACGGACATCCCAATAGGGTTCGGGCGAAACGTTGAACGGGTCGCAAATACTCCCAAACGCGCATTACCACCCAAACGTGGCGGACGCACCGTCGGTTTCCAGCCCTGTTCTGCCGTACCGTGGAACACAAAGATCAGCCAAACGTGCGAGAACCCTTCCAAACCGCGCACCACTTCAGCCTGATTGTAAGGTGGTACTAATGCCAAGCTTGCCCGTGCTGCCGTCACCAAACCCGGCTGACGCGGAATACCAAACTTTTCCTTGTACGGCGAACGAATGTAACCGACAGGCGTAAACGAGTAAGTCATGGCAATCACACTTTGCTAATGTGTTCCAACGTTTGCAAGCCCGCGCCCGTGAGGGTAAATGCTTGCCCAAAGCCCATCACAAAGCGTCCGCTTTGAGGTTGCAAACGAAACAACACGAAATCCGCTAAACCACGCAAGACGCCCATGACTTCGCCGAAACGGTTTTGCATGGCATCCAACACCGGCGCGTAGTCATCCGCATCACGGTTAACCACTTCAGCAAAGCAAG
Organism: Pseudomonadota bacterium; assembly: GCA_039797295.1. Lineage (GTDB taxonomy): Bacteria > Pseudomonadota > Gammaproteobacteria > Thiotrichales > Thiotrichaceae > Thiothrix. The sequence goes on from JBDKID010000036.1 coordinate 9,980, forward strand.
TATAAGTCGCACGAGTGCGGGCGAAAATTTGCCGTGCGTCTTGTTCATCAGCAATCAACATCACCGCAACTGGTGAATGCCGCAATAAATCGTGGGTGTGACTCGCCAAGCCACTAATAAAAATATAGAAATTCCCCGCCACATCGCGCACAAATGGCGCGTAACTAATCGCGGGTTCACCTTGTACATCCAAGGTAGCGAGTTGCAACGTTTGTTGTGTTACGAGTAATTGCGCTAACACGTTTTGTGGGTTCTGACTCATGCGCAAATTCCTTTGCTTAATACCGTTCTAGGGATAATGCAGATTATCTGCCATTCATTGTGGAGCTAAGAATTTAAGCGCATTATGACACGCCATAACTCGCAACTTTTTTCCAACTGCCAACTCATACCATAACAAACATAAACACAGGGAGCAGTAAACATGACCACCAAAACCGTTCTATCATCTTTTACGGGGCAAATTCTCAGCGTTGTAGTGGGCTTAACCGTTGTTTCAGCGTGTACGCTAGACGGCAAAACCCACCCCGAACCCAGCTTAAGCCTGAAAAATACCACATGGCAATTGCAAACACTCGACGGTAATCCCGTGGTGAGTGAACGTCCATTGACTTTGAATTTCGATGACAATCGCTTGAATGGCTATGCGGGCTGCAATAGCTTTTTTGGCACTTACGTCAGCGGTGCGGATGGTGTTTTCAGCAGCGGAGCTATCGGTGCAACCAAAATGGCTTGTGGCGGTGAACGCGACCAACACGAACAACACTACCTGAATGCCTTATCCCAAGCGCATCAATTCGTGGTCAGCCACGACCAACTGCACTTACTGGATGCTAATCGCCAACCCCTAATGGTCTTTAGTGCGGTGAAATCCTCCGCGACACCACGCTAAAGCGTTTGTGATTACTGCCATTTCTGCTTAACACCACCACAAAAACGCCTGCATGAAGCAGGCGTTAGTCTGTACCGCGAATACTCAGCGTTTAATCAGTTAATCAGTCTTTTGCTGCCATCAGTTTTTCGTATTTCAACTGGAGTACTGCTTTGCTTTCGACATGATCAGGATCGTGCGGAATACAATCCACTGGGCAAACCGCTACACATTGCGGTTCATCATAGTGACCAACGCATTCAGTGCAACGCATAGGGTCAATCACATAAATTTCATCACCCGGCGAAATGGCTTGGTTGGGGCATTCTGGTTCGCACACATCACAGTTAATGCATTCGTCGGTAATCATCAATGCCATAAGTTACTATCCTCGTACTTCAAAACAATGGGGTGCATTTTAACAAGCGGGCGTGAAGCGTAACATTAACCGGAATCAATATCACACTACTGAAGCGGCTTTATGCTCACACACACGCATCCAAACCACGTTCAGCACGCACTTGCACAATCTTTTGTTTGAGAGCTGCCAAAACGTGTGGCGCAACAAAGCGCGACACATCCCCATTGAGAATGGCGACTTCCTTCACCAAGGTTGATGAAATAAAGGAAAAGTTTTCACCGGGCATTAAAAAGACGGATTCCACTTCCGGTGCGAGGCTACGATTCATGCTGGCGAGTTGGAATTCAAATTCAAAATCCGCCACCGCCCGCATCCCACGAATCAGCACCGATGCATTTTGTTCACGAGCGAAATCCACCAATAAACTTTCAAAACCAATAACTTCGACATCATGCAAACCTTCGGCGGCTAATTCCTCATGAATCATAGCCACCCGTTCTTGTAACGAAAACAACGGTTTTTTCTTGGGGTTGGAGGCAACACCAACCACCACATGCCGATACAGCTTGCGTCCACGTCGAATCAAGTCGAGATGCCCTCTGGTAATGGGGTCGAATGTACCGGGGTAAACAGCAGTTACTTCCATAAAACAAGCCACTTGGGTAAATGATGATAAATATCACATATTTGTAACACCGAATGGTGCACTGCACAATAGGCATGCACCCCAACGTGCCTAGTAGCACCACCAGAGGTCAAAAATAACCGTAGTAATGCAGACAAAATGCACAACAATCACTCGTTATGCCTGACGAGTGGGGAAAAACTGCACCAAAATAAACAACACACTCGCGCCGACCACAATACTAGGACCTGCGGGCGTATCCCATTGCAAAGCCATTGTCATGCCACCCACCACAGCAATCAAACCCGCTACCACCGCCAAAACCGCCATTTGTTCTGGTGTGCGAGCAAACTGACGCGCCGTCGCAGCGGGAATAATCAGCAAGGCAGTTAGCAGCAATACGCCGACGATTTTCATGGCTACCATTACCATGAGCGCGATCAACAGCATGTAAATGCCACTAATCCACCACACTTTCACGCCTTCCACCTGCGCTAATTCCGCATGAACCGTAAGCGCGAGTAATGGTCGCCAAATCCGCCAAATCACCAAGCACACCACACCAGCCAAACCCCATGCCAAAGCAATATCGTCCTGATTCACTGCTAAAATATCGCCGAATAAATACGCCATTAAATCCACGCGCACCGTCGGCAAAAAGGTTAACGCCACCGTACCCAAGGCCAAAGCACTGTGCCCAATAATGCCGAGTAAGGTATCGCTGCCCAAACGCGGATTCTGTTGCACATACAACATCAGCAATGCCACGGCGATACACACCAGCAAAATCCACAGGTTCAGATTCATACCCGTCAAAAAGCCCAATGCCACGCCCAGTAATGCCGAATGCGATAGGGTATCGCCGAAATACGCCATGCGCCGCCACAATAAAAACACACCCAAAACGCCAGTCATAATCACCACCGCGATTCCGGCGAAAATGGCGCGAAGAATAAAATCATCCATGCGTCGAATCCTTGGCTGTCAATGGCACAACGCAACCGTGTATATCATGTTGATGGTCGTGATGATGCGTATACACCGCCAAGCCGTTAGTGGAACGTAATGTGCCGAATAAGCGCAAATATTCGGGGTGACGCGATACCGCTTCCGGTTGCCCCGAACAACAAATATGCCCGTTCAAACACAAAACTTGATCCGTTTCTGCCATGACTAAATGCAAATCGTGCGACACCATTAATACGCCATAACCGTGTTGCTGTTTCAAACGACTGATTAATTGGTAAAGTTCCGCCAAACCAGACACATCCACACCCTGCCCCGGTTCATCCAACACCAATAAATGCGGTTGACGCAGCAAAGCCCGCGCCAATAACACGCGCTGTAATTCGCCACCGGATAAGGATTGCACCGCTTGTGTTAATAAATGTTCCACACCGATGTCGCTTGCCACGCGCTGTACCGCTTGCCGATCTTGTTTGGGCAAACTCAAACCAATGAAGTGTGCTGCGGTGAGGGGTAATAAACGATCCAACTGGAATTTTTGCGGCACATAACCCACACGCAACCCCGACATACGCCAAACCGTGCCACGATCCGCTTTTTGCAAACCCAGTAAGATTTTCAACAAGGTGGATTTACCCGCACCATTCGGACCAATCACCGTCAAAGCACGTCCAGGGTACACTTCTAAACTCACATCATGCAAAATCGCACGCTGCCCCAGTTGCAAATGAATGTTTGCTAACGTTGCTAATACTGTGGTGGACATTCCGCCGTTATTCCGCTGTGTTATTAGAAATTGACAAGAGAGTAAAAAATGAAGCGTATTCTAACGAGTTTCCTCGTCCTGTGCGTACCCGTTTTCGTGTCCTGCCAACGCACCGCCCATGACACAGCCCATCAGAAACCGTTAGTCATCAGCACCATCAAACCCATTCAAGCCTTGGTTTATCGCATTGCTGGTGGCGCACAAAGCCCGTTGGAATTGCATCAATTATTACCCGATGGCGCATCACCGCACCATTTCGCCTTGCGCCCGTCGGATATGCAAAGCCTCGAACAAGCTAAAGTCATTTTCCGCATTGATCCCGCGTTAGAAACCTTCCTCAATAAACCGCTAGCCAGTTTACCCAGCACTACGCGCATTATTGCTCTCGCCGATAGTCAAGGCGTGAAGTTATTACCCAATCGCACCCCGCATCACGATGAGGATGAAAATGAAGCCGAAACTGCTGCCGAACACGGTGCGGCACATGACGACACGGAACTAGGCGCACACGCGACGCATGATTTACACATCTGGCTTAATCCCAATAACGCGCTGGCGATGACACAAACCATTGCGGATGCTTTAGCCAAACTCGACCCTGTGCATCAAGCCGATTACCAACGCAACGCCCATGACTTACAGCAGCAAATTCAAGCGACGGATCAACACATTCATGAACAATTACATAATGTGCAAAACCAAGCGTACTTGTCTTTTCACGATGCTTGGCAATATTTCGATACCGCTTACGGTTTAAACTTTGCAGGAGCAGTGACGTTAGATGTGGCACGACTACCGGGTACGCGGCATGTGCAAGACATTCGTCATATCGTGGAAACGGATAAAGCGGTGTGCTTATTTCAAGAACCACAATTTCCGCCAGCATTGGTTAAAACACTGGCGGAAGGTAGCAAGATCAAGGTGGGGGAATTAGACCCCTTGGGAATGAAACTTCCGTTAGACGAAAATACTTACATTCATTTACTACAGAATGCTGCGGATAGTTTTCAACATTGTTTGGAATAACAGTAGAGCCGCATGGTTGATAGGAGCAATTAACCCAATCCTAAATCCAATAACGGCATGGATTCACGCCGACTTTCACGCAATGAACCACCAACGTATTCAAAGCGTTGCCCATTACCCGCACCTTTGGAACGGTAAATACTCATACGAAATGCACAACCACCGCGTAACATCACAATATTACGGTCGCGCATTTTCAATTGCACATTTGCCCCGCGTACTGTGTGCACGAGATCGTCGGCATAAACCGGATCCCCACGTTTCAGAATACGAATATCTTGGTTGGCATTTTTTGCTGTCACTTTGCCGCGCTTGGAAAGCACCACACCTGACTGCTCACGTCCTGTGACAATTATTGTCGCTTGCATAAATCTACTCCCTAATTTAGCTCTGGATTTACCCACAGTATCCTTGATAAGGATAGCTCACAGAAAACAGCCTGTAGCTGTTTTCTTATAAGGGCTAGAACCAAATGCAGGAAATTTCTGCTAAACGGCAACAACTTGCATTTAATATAAAATTATTTTTACTAAAAATAATAAAACTAATAATAAACTAAGCTTGTAGTATCACTTCACCACGCATTAAATCGTCTAATGTCTCGCGCTGGCGAATGACGTGAACCGCGCTGCCATCGATCATCACTTCCACCGCACGCGGGCGTGTGTTGTAGTTGGATGCCATTGTGAAGCCATACGCGCCGGACGAACGCACCGCCAGCAAATCACCCGCTTGAATGTTCAAGTCGCGTTCTTTGCCCAAAAAGTCACCCGTTTCGCACACCGGACCCACGATGTCGTAAGTCGCGGTTTCGCCTTCACGCGGTACAACCGGAATAATTTCCTGCCACGCGCTGTACAAAGCTGGGCGGATCAGATCGTTCATCGCCGCATCAATCACCGCGAAGTTTTTGTATTCCGCCATTTTCAGGAATTCGACTTCCGTGACCAAAATGCCCGCATTTGCCGCAATTGCGCGACCCGGTTCGACGAAAATTTCATACTCGCGCAAACGTTCATCGGTGAATAATTGCGCCATGTATTCCGCCGGAGTCGGGGCAATTTGATCGTCACGGTAACGCACGCCCAAACCGCCACCAATATCAAGGTGATGCACTTTCACACCTTGTTCGGCTAAACGTTCCGCCAATGCCAAGACCCGTTGCAATGCATCCATGAATGGCGACAGCGTGAGCAATTGCGAACCAATGTGGCAATCAATCCCCACGACGTTTAAATGCGGTAACGCAGCAGCTTTTAAATAGACTTCTTCGGCGCGGCTGATTTCAATGCCGAATTTGTTTTCTTTTAAGCCCGTGGAAATGTACGGGTGGGTTTGTGCATCCACATCGGGATTCACGCGCAAAGAAATCGGCGCGATTTTACCCATTTCCCCCGCCACGGCATTAATACGCGCCAATTCTGGCTCGGATTCGACGTTAAAGCAGCGAATCCCAACTTCCAGAGCGCGGCGAATTTCAGACGCTTTTTTACCCACGCCGGAAAACACCACTTTGCTAGGGTCGCCGCCTGCACGCAAAACGCGCTCTAATTCGCCCACCGACACAATGTCAAACCCCGAACCCAACCGCGCAAATAGGTTCAAAATCGCAATATTGGAATTGGCTTTGACCGCATAACACACCAAATGCGCTTGTGTGCCGAATGCGTCGTTGAAAGCGTGCCAGTGACGTTCCAACGTCGCACGCGAATAAATGTAGCAAGGTGTGCCATGTGCGCGGGCAATGTCCGCTACGGCAACGTCTTCGGCAAACAATTGCCCATTGCGGTATTCAAAATGATCCATGAAATGATGCCTTTATTTCGCTTGTTCGTATTTTGTTCTTGCGTCGTCAGGTAAATACAGCGGCCCTTTATTGCCACACCCCGCCAGCAAAGCCAGTACGATAGCCAATCCTAACCATTTTTGCATCATGCTTTCCGTCCTGTTTACGATGATAAGTCGCAGAATAACGGCTGATAACAAGGGAATGCAAAAGGATAATAAAGAAAGGTTTACAGCCCACGTCAAATTGTTATACAAAAAACGTACATCCTGACCCCCGAGGGCTTATCCATGTCAGACGATCCACATCAGCAAAAACTGCATGACCTCAAGACACGCCACGCGACACTGGTGAAACTGCTTTCGGGTCTGCAAAGTCAACGAGACCTCGAAACCCGCGTGGAAGAGCAAATGCGCAGCGAAAAGCTCATCGCCGAAACGCAGGAAGCCTTGTATCGTATCGAAACCGAATTGCTGACGCTGCAACAAAATAGTCTGATTACCGAAGCAACCCAACTCAAACGCAATGGCGCGTATACACAAGCATTAAATTGTTGGCATCAAATTCAGTTCACTTACCCCGGTAATTCTTTTGCCGCAAAGGAAATTACTGCACTCGAAGTCCTGCACGCCAACCAAACCAAAGCGGTGGAAGTGATAAAACGTTTGGCGTTCCGTATGAAGGATATCAAACCAATATTCAAAGAACTCGCTACCACCCTAAACCAACCGGATGGGAGTCCTGAATACAGTGTTATTTTTGAACAAACTAAAGATTTTTTAGACGGTGAATTGGATGCTGACGACTTCATGGAGTGGTATGCTGTGATGAAACCCAGTAAAAGCAGTGGACATGGAGTCAATATTAAAGCTTTGGCTCGGCGTGTACAAAAAGGTGAAGTGGTGCTATTTCTCGGATCAGACGTGGTTTCTGCCTATTGTGATGAGCCGCATGAAGAACGTGCATTGGTCAGGCAACTTGCCAAGCAAATTGGCTATACGCATTTTGACGGTACGCTTTCATCTATTGCCGAATATTACCAATTGCGCCCCGATTTGGGTTTAGCTTCGTTACTCGATAACTTACGCCAGTCTTTGCCGGATGCGGCGCGTGTCATCAATTTGTATCAGGCACTTGCTAAGATAAATTCGCCGCTGATCCTAATTTCATCGGGTTACGACAATTTGCTGGAAAGCACTTTCCAAGCGGCGGGTAAGCACTTTGTGGAACTCGCCTCTATCATCAACCGCAGTGAAGATTACGACATCGGGCATGTAGTGGTAAGTTACTCTGACCACAGCAAGCCGTCACAGGTTTACCCAGAAGAAGCACTTTCACGATTGCGGTTGCTGGAAAGTGGCTATTCGATCATCTACAAAATTCGTGGGACGTGCGAAACCAGCGAACGCCATGATGCAGCTGAAAACCTGCTACGCCGCGACGCCATGACGCTTTCGGAAAGCAACTACTTCAGCTTTGCGCGTTACGCTGACCGTATTATTCCCGATTATTTGGCACGGCAATTCCGCAACCGGGGCTTTTTATTCATCGGCTACCGCCCCAAAGAGTGGGAAGACCGCTTGCTGGTCAGTGCCTTGCTGGAAAAACGCCGCAATGCACAAGAGCCATGCTACGTGATTGGCAATGCGCCACATTCAGGCGAACAACCCAAGCTGCTGGAAAGCGCGTTTTGGGAACATCGCAACGTCAAGCAATACCATTTTGATTTCCGTGAGCTGGATGTTTATTTAGAGGGGGTAACTACATGAACAACGAAAAAAGAAACATTTCCTCTTCTGATCCTTATCCCGGTCTACGGCCTTATCACGAGGATGAGCAGGGAAAGTTTTTTGGACGCGATGCAGATGCCGAAATCCTGATTGACAAGGTACTGACTAACCGGCTGACGTTGTTGTTTGCGGCGAGCGGGGTGGGCAAAAGTTCGCTGTTGCAGGCTGCGGTGATCCCGCGTTTAAAGTCACCGACTGGGGAAAATCTGAAGGTGGTGTACCACATTGACTGGGTGAGCGAGCCGTTAGGCAGCATGCGAGCGGCAGTGCTGAAAGCCTTGCACACCAGTGGCAAATTGCCCGAAGGGACTGCGGATGAGGCGGGGCAAACGCTGGCGGAATTGCTGGAATTCTGCGGGTTGTTTGTGCGTCATCCGCTGGTGCTGATTCTTGACCAGTTTGAGGAGTTTTTCCGTTATCAGCGGGCAACTGCCAGTTTCCAGCCGTTCATTGAGCAACTAACGGCGGTCATCACCAACCCGCAACTGCCCGTGAGCTTGGTGCTGTCGATGCGGGAAGATTTCGCGCTGGAACTCAATGCGTTCAAGCCGCGTTTGCCGACCATTTTATTTGAAAATTTCTATAGGCTGGAAAAGCTGGGGCGAGTCGGCGCATGCGAAGCAATTGTCACCCCCGTGGAGCAAGTCGGCTTCCGCTACGAACCTCTGCTGCTGGAAATACTACTGGATGATTTGCTTAGCAGAGAGCTTGATCGGACTCCCCGTTCGCCTGTTACTGACTTTAGAATGACAATTGAACCACCTTATCTTCAGATAGTTTGTTCATATTTATGGGAAGCCGATAAAAATGATTCAAAGAATACATTAAGACTTATAACATATGAAAAATCAGGAAAAGCCAAGGGGATTCTAAAAAATCACTTAGATAAAATATTAAAAAACTTTTCCTTCCCTGAAAAGAAAATTATTTCTAAAATCTTTGACTACCTAGTTGGACACTGGGGAGTTAAAGTTGCTTATACACCTGAAGCATTGGCCAAGAAATCCCACATCGAAAAAAAGACCCTAACACATATTTTAGAAAAACTAGATGAAAAAAGGATATTACGCAAACAGATTAGGGATGGCAGTGATTGGTATGAACTATATCACGATATATTTTCATCCAGCATTGAAGACTGGAACAACATATGGAAAGCAAAAACTCGTATTCACAAACAAATCACTCTCGGAGCAGTAATAATCACATCATCACTATTTATCTCAACTGCATGGGATTTTTACGTTAATTCAACATTTTACCATCTTCACTCAAAAGCAATAAATAGAAAAACAAACAATATAGAAATCTGGAAAGGAAAAACAAGCAGTTTTGATTTTTTTGGAAAAATAAGGTATTTTTCAGAAACAGGGATAAATTCAAAAGATCTTGAGTTTGATGAAGGTATAGATGACACTATCTCTTATAAAAAAGAAGATCTATACGATGAGCTGACAAAAAAAATATCTATTGAGAAACGTGTAACACTGTATTCCGAAATAGGTCAATACGGCAAAGCGTTAAGCCTATCCAAAAATCTAATTTCCTCTGACAATTTAGAAATATCTGAAAAGGCCATTAAGCAACTTAGTAACATAAGAACTTCGGAGTCAGCAAATCTAATTTATAGTATATATGTCGAAACACAAAGCAGCAGAATAAAAGATATTATAAATAGAAACACATCATCTGAATTTAGTATCTTATTAAATATAAAGCGCCCGGCACTAAATATAAAAGAATCCATAGTAAATCAAGTTGATCAAGAGATGTGGGATAGAAAACTCGTTTCAAGAGCCAATAAAAAATCTATTTTTAACATTCTAACAGTCTTATCAAAAAATGACTGGAACTATGTACCTTTGATAGAAAACTCCATTTTTAGCTCAAGCGCATCTGAATTACTAATCAAAAATTTAAAGAATCCTGACTCGCGTATGCGGCAAGTATCCGCTGAGACATTAGGACGCATTCAAGCAAGAAACTCAATTCACGACCTAAAAGCATTATTAAATGATAAATTATGGGCAGTCAGAATTGCTGCAATTAAATCATTAGGAGACATCCATGCAAGAGAAAGCATTCCAGAATTAAGAGAAAAAATGAAATTTCGAGATTTCAGTATAAGAGCAGCCGCAATAAGAGCACTTGGAAAACTGAACGCACAAGAAGATATTCCTGAAATAAGAAAATATGCAAAAGATAGTTATGCTGATGTACGCAAAGCTGCAGCAGAAGCTTTAATTGATTTAAAATCAAAAGAGGGAGTATATGAAATCAAAACTTATCTCTTAAACGATAATGATTCAAATGTTCGCAAGAAAGCAGTCGAGGCACTAGGCATATTAGAATCCACAGACTCGATTGAAAAATTAACAACCCTATTAAAAGACGCTAATTTTGATGTCAGACAAGAAACATTAAAAACCCTGAAAAGATTAGAATCCCTTGAGATTACTGATAAAAAGTCCAAAGAACTAATTCGCACAGCGACCAAAGAAAGTGATTATGAAATTTCAAAAAAAGACACCACCATTAATTTAAACAATGAAGATACTTTTGAAAAGAACAGATCAATCTGGAATATCTACCACCTTAATAAAAAAGAATATATTCCTAGACTAGTTGAAGAGCTTAAGAATGAAAACTCGACACTACAGGAGGATACAGCAACCGTTTTATATCACATGAAGCAAAAAGAGACGTATTCAATGCTGCTTGACTGGATTTACAGTACCAACATTGACTATCACAAAAAAATGGAGATTATATATAATATTAATGGGGGTGGGAATGGGGTTGTTTTTTGTGACCTACAAACAATATTGACTGGTCTTAAAAGTAAAGACACTAAAACAAGAGGATTATATAGTAAGAGCGCATATCAAGTCATAGCTTCCGAATCATACTCAAAAGTGGAAAAAAAATTAATCTCAAAAGCATTGAACGCAATAGCATATAACCTCAATATAAAGTCAGAAAACCCATATAAAAAACTAACCAACTACCAGCCCGACTTGGAAAGAAAACCACTGTCACTGGACGAACTCAAAGCCAAACTGGACGGATTCGATCAAGCCTATGCTGACTGGCGCGAACGCCGTGATGCTGCCCCCACCGACAACACCGCAACTGACCCGAAAACCACCAACAACGAATCCGACAAACTCGCCGACCCCGCACCCTTCATCTACGAATACGCCTACGCCATCGCTAACATGGACGACGCCGAAGGCATCAAACTGCTAGGCCACAACCTCGCCAAAGTCCGCGAAGCGGCTGCCCGAGGCCTCGCCAACAGCGATTTCCTCGGCGTACCCCTGCTGCAAAAACTCGAACAAGAATGGCTGGCAACCGACAACCCCATCACCCGCCAAGGCTTGTTCCACGCCATCGACATCGCTCTGCTGGCAATGGAAGGCATCGGCGCAGACAAAGAACTCGAAGCCCTGAAAGTCTACGAACCCACCCTGACCAACGAGCGTTCCGCCGCATCCATCAAACCGCGTGTCGAATGGACGCGCATCCAACTCCAATGGCGCGTAGACGCCCTCAAAGAACTCAGGGAACTGGCAGACCGACAACTACCGGGGCTGCTGAAAGAATACTGCCTCAACCCCGATGGCACAGATATGAAGCCCGAAAAATGCACCATTGAACGCTAACCGCTATACTGCAATCATACCCGTTTGGAGAAAACATCATGGATGCCTTTGAAGGATGCTAAACGATGCCTGACCTCTTCCTCAGCTACGCTCACGTCGACAAACACTGGGTAGACACCTTCGCCGCCCTGCTCGAACAGCGCGTCAACCAATACGTGGGGCGTACCAACCCCAACCGCATCTGGAAAGACAACCGCTTCAGCGGCAACGCCGAGATTTCCCCAGAAATCAACGCACAACTAGCGCAAGCCCAGTGCCTCGTCAGTTTCCTATCCCCCGGCTACCTCGCCTCCGAATGGTGCAGGTATGAACTCACCACCTTCAGCAGTCGTGTCGGCGCAAATTCCGAGCGCATTTTCTGCATTGAACTCGACCCTATCCTGCCAGAACGCAAACCAGCAGCCGTCACATCAACGCTCGGCTACCGCTTCTGGTGGCAAGATCCCCAAAGCAAACGCACCTACCCGCTGAACAGCAGCCACCCCGACTTTGAGACCCACCTGATTGATCTAGCAAAAGACATCGCTGCCACGCTGCAAGGGGAAAATCAAACGCCAACGATAACACCCTCTTCCACCTCCCATAACAAAGGAAGGCAGGGGGACGTTTCTTCCCAAGCCCGCCGCAATCTCCTCAAAACCAAACTGGAACGTCTACAAGTACAATACGACCTCGAAACCCGCGTCGAAGAACAAATGCGCATGGAAAAATTAATTGCCGACACGCAAGCCGCCCTCCAACAACTGTAGAGGCACGATTCATCAAGCCATCTCCTCTTCTACCCCTGAAAGCGCATTGACAAATCCACAGCGCGAACGTGTTTGGTAATGCTGCCTATCGAGATGAAATCCACACCTGTTTCGGCAATCGCCGCCACGGTTTGCGGGTTCACACTGCCCGATGCTTCCAGCGGAATGCGCCCATTGGTGACACGCACCGCTTCGCGCATGTCATCGAGGCTGTATTCGTCGAGCATAATAATGTCGGCTTGCGCGGCGGTGGCTTCAGCGAGTTCGGCTAAGTTTTCGGTTTCGACTTCGACCAAAATGTTGGGGTGTAATTGTCGCGCTTGTTGAATCGCTGCGGTAATCGAACCCGCTGCCATGATGTGATTTTCTTTAATCAACACGCGATCATACAAACCAATGCGGTGATTCGTGCCACCACCACAGAGCACGGCGTATTTCTGCGCGGTGCGTAAACACGGTAAAGTTTTGCGCGTGTCCAAAATCCGGCAATGCGTGTGGGCAATCAAATCCACATACGCACGGGTTGCCGTCGCCGTCGCGGATAAGGTTTGCAGGAAATTCAACGCGGCACGTTCGCCACTCAAAATCGAACGCGCACTGCCTGTCAGCGTACACAGCAAAGCATTTTCGGTGACTTTATCGCCATCTTGGTATTGCCACACGACTTCCACCGCTGGATCAAGTTGGCGGAATACTTCATCAAACCACGCTGTACCGCACAGCACGGCAGCTTCGCGGCTAATCACCGTTGCGCTGGCTTGTTTATCAGCAGGAATTAATCCGGCGGTGACATCACCTGCGCCAATGTCTTCGGCTAAAGCGCGGGCAACGGTGGTTTGAATATCGTTTGGTAATTGCATGAAAAGCAGAACCTCCACAAGCGTTAATGTCCACCAAGCTGGCGGTAAACGTGCAAGGATAGCACGGCAATACGGTCTCGACAGCTTTACCGTGGTGTTCGTTATCGTGACTTGTTATTCACATATAGATAGAATTTTGGTCTTGTGTGTGTAATTGAAAACAAACGGTGATAACAATGAATACTGCTTGGCACAGCGGGTTAGCGAAGCCCGTACTAATGCTTGCGTTATGCCTTGGTTCAGTTGGTACAACGCTAAACGCAGCAACCATTGATGTGGATAGCGCAACGCCTTACATCGGGATCGGCATTAATAGCCTATCGTATTTCGATGGGGCTTACGCAATGGCGGATGCGGTGCGTGAAAGCCAATTCCGTACTGGTAGTTGGGGCGAAGATGTGGGAGCTGATGCCACTGGCGCACCGAGTCAAGATTTCCACATGATTACCTCATCGCTGCAAACGCGAGCGGGGACTTACCAACTGGTATTTCAAGGGCAAGCCGATCTATTCGTGAATGGGACACCTGCTGATGGTTCGGCTAATCGACCTTACATCACGAATAAGCAATACAATGCCACCACCAACACGACCACTGCCGCTGTGGTTTACCCAACACTGGTCACAGGCAATACTTGGCTAACGTTTAGCAATACGCGCCGCACACCAGCATCCACCAGTGCGGATGGGGTAACAGCCATCCATTTGTGGCGACCCGGTTATGCCACAGATGGTTCAGCGGTGTTTACCAATGAATTCATCACGGCGATGAAAAAATTCCACCTCATTCGCGGCATGGATTTCGTCTCTGCCAATAGTAATCCCAGCATTACGTGGGCAGAACGCACCACAATGGATCACCTCGGCATGGTCGACAGTCACGGTCAGCCGTGGGAATTGTTGATCTTACTGGCTAACCAAACCGGTAAAGACATTTGGCTTAACGTGCCAGTACGTGCGGATAACGACTACGTGAAAAAACTCGCACAGTTAATGCGTTACGGTTCAGACGGCAAAAATCCCTACACCAGCCCACAATTTAAGCCAGTGTATCCGCCACTGAAAACGGGCTTACGTGTTTATGTGGAATACGGCAATGAATTATGGAATTCGGGTCCTGGTTTTTATGGATTTGGCTGGTCATTAGACCTAGCGAATACTTACCGTACCAACACGCGCCACCCGATTAATTACGATGGTTCTGTCACCAATGACATGTATTTAGCGCAACGGCGTTGGATTGCGTACCGTTCCGCAAGTATTAGCCTCCTGTTCCGCAGCGTATTTGGTGCGGCAAAAATGATGACCACGGTACGCCCAGTCCTTGCCAGCCAAGTCGGTGACGGCAATGTTTACTTAAGCGAAGGGCTAAAATGGGCGGAAGGTTTCTATGGTCAAGTCCGCACGTCACCCGCTAATCCCACGGTACGCAGCGTCAAAGACCTGTGGTGGGGCGCAGGCGGTGCGGCTTACTATGAATCCGACGTACCACCAACCGACACGAGTGCCATCACCATGTCGGGGTATTTTGCCGGTTTACCGAGTGCAGAATTCGCTAAAAATACCGCCATTGATGCAACATGGTCACGGGGTTATGGTTTGAAATCCGTCGCGTATGAAGGCGGCCCCGGCCCTGGTGGTACTCCGACGGGTTCTAGCACCGCACCGCCTGATTTAGCAGCGGTTTACAATGCTGATCCGCGTATGAAAACGCAGATGATCGCCGCACATAACATTTACCAAGCCAATGGTGGAGAACTCTTATCGTATTACGTGTACAGCGGTTCGCCACCGTGGGATTTCGTGAATGACAAAACACCCGGTAGCGTCGCGGATACCAATACGCTGAAACTGAAAGCCGCCGATTACATTCGCACCCATGCCAAAGCTGCCCCCACATTGGGTTCGCTTGTACCGGATTCCATCAATCTGCACGACAGCAATCGCTCGATTATTATGGCCAGCGGTGCGGGTTGGGGTTATGACAGTACCGCGTTCCGCTTAACACCGGGGATTGATGCGGGGCATGGCGAGTTTGGATTAATTCCAGTACGTAGTGCACAAAGTGCCACTTACCAAGTGCGCGTTACCACTTATGATGCGCCAGCCGATAGTGTGCTGGAATTACAAGCGGATGGCAAGGCAGTTGGGCAATGGCATTTAACCGCCAGTAACAGCGGACAACCAGCGTTCAGCGACCCTCTCAGTGTCACTTTACCCGCCGGTCTTAGCGTACTGCGTTTGCGTTCTGTGAATGGCTTGATTTGGGTGAAAGACTTGATCGTCGCACAATAATCATTACCCAATACCCAATAAAAATGGGAGGCTGTAACCGTTATTTCAAACCTACCCAAATCTACCGATAGCTAACTAAAAGTAGTCATGGTGTTGAATTCCTGCTTCACGGGGGCTGGTTTCACTTGCCGCTTGCGCGTCAAGCCAGAGCCTTCCCCTC
>JBDKID010000037.1:0-25022 GCA_039797295.1 Pseudomonadota bacterium
GGCTGGGCAAACTTCATGGGTACGGACATCTTTACGGTGACAAGCGGATAGCTTACATCAGTAAATGTTTCTGCGTGGAAACATTTAGCTGGTTACTTATTACCAATATGACGAATTGCAGGATGAGTGATAAATTTAAGTCGGTTTTTGATAAACTAAAATACAGGTTAATATGTAAAAACTCTTAATATCAACAACAAAGCAGAAATTTTCGATTTGATTATTGTGTTTAGTACGTTGAATTAACCACGCACCATCTCTAACCAGTGAGTTTAGACACGTTGTATCGTGAGGGTTAGCAGCCGTATATGCTAATCCATAGTATTCAATGAGATGCCAATCAACTTCACGTACATATTGTGTTTTGGCATTGAGATTTTTATAAATGTACTGATCCAATAGTGTTTCGACATCTCGGTAACTAATAAGCTGAATATTTTCGATAGGCTGTAAGTGCTTAGTTAAATCAGCTAGTAAATCAGTTTTTTTAGCTACTAAACGCGCACCAAAACCATATTCAAATCCACAAAGCCGCTCTAAGGCATTTAAAAATCCATTAAGTTCAGCAATACAATAATCAATAGCTATTCGGTTTTGTTTTTTATTCATTTTATGGTGTTTCATATTAGAAGGTTTTTTGCATGTGGGCTATGCAATTTCTTCTGCTAAATATTTAGCTCTTTCAATTAAGTTGGGGGACAATCGATAATCATTCTCTAGCATTTTATCAAGTAAAGGGCTAATTGCTGGAATTAATTGTGCTTGTTTGGCTTTTAGCAATAGACCAACCGTTCCTAGGACATCAACTTTTTCACTTTTAGCAACAGAACGTCCGCGTTTTTCGTCCATTAGAACTGGGCAATGCGCTTGTTTGGCTAGGGAAATTGCTTGGGTTTCTCCTGCATCCAAGCCTCGATTAAGATAGGCAGGGTCGTCTTCGGTTAAATCACTAACGACTTTGATTTGTCCGCCAATAAAGCGTTTGATTCGTTGTGCATCCACGCGATGAGCCAAATAAGTTGCTTCGCGTAGCACTGTTTCGGGAATGCGAATTTCAGCGTACAACTTTGCCAGAATGTGCAGATGATCAAGTTTGGCAAGAATAACGATTGGGCCAGTGTCAGCAACGATAAGCATACTCATAGACTGGGTATGCCCAATTCGTCATCTAATTCTTCAGCAGGGTAATCCACAACGGGAATACCTGCACGACTCAAATGTTCCGTGAATAGTACATAGGGCATCCCAGCGACCTGAGCGGCTTTTCCTAGGGATAGCATACCTTCTTTGAATAAATATTCAGCCAGTGCAACTTGAACACCCTTGCTTAACATGGCTTCAGTGAATGGTAAAGCGACCATAAGCGGCTCACCACGTTTTGTGATGAGTGACATGCGTCCTGCTTCAGCTTCACGGGTCAATTGACCACTTTTTTCGCGTAAATCGCGTATGGAAAACGTTTGCATGGGTAACACCCTCATGTCGATGTTACCCAACATGTTAGCACGAGGATTTTACGCCTCATACCCCAACACGGGAGCTAACCAGCGTTCGGCTTGTTCCAGTGTCATACCTTTGCGTTTGGCGTAGTCTTCGACTTGATCCCGCGCAATCCGTCCAATCCCAAAGTACCGCGAATCGGGGTGGCTGAAATACCAGCCCGACACCGAAGCCGCCGGATACATCGCAAACGATTCAGTGATAATCATGCCGGTATTGGCTTCGACATCCAGCAGTGTCCAGAGCGTGCCTTTTTCGGTGTGATCGGGGCAAGCCGGATAACCGGGGGCGGGGCGAATGCCTTGGTATTGTTCGGCAATCATTGCGTCATTATCCAGCGTTTCATCGGCGGCGTAACCCCAGAATTCTTTGCGCACGCGCTCGTGCATCCGTTCTGCCAAAGCTTCCGCCAAACGGTCACACAAAGCTTCCAACATGATCGCACTGTAATCGTCGTGCTTTTCGCGGAAGGCTTTCAGATGTGGCTCAATCCCAAAGCCGGTACTCACCGCAAACACGCCCATCCAGTCAGCTTTACCGGAATCCGCTGGTGCGACGAAATCACCCAAACAGTAGTTCGGTTGTTGCCCGTTACGCTCCATCTGCATCCGCAAATTGTGCAATGTGCTTAAGGTTTGGCTGCGGGTTTCATCGGTGTACAGCACAATGTCGTCGCCGACGCTATTGGCGGGGAAGAAACCGACCACGGCTTTGGCTTGAATCCAGTTTTCCGCGACGATTTTTTGCAACATGGCTTGCGCATCGGCGTAAAGTTTGGTGCATTCTTCGCCAACGATTTCATCGGTGAGAATCGCGGGGAATTTACCCGCCAATTCCCAGCTACGGAAGAACGGAGTCCAGTCAATGCGTTCCACCAGTTCATCCAACGGATAATCGTTGAAGATCAGCGGGGAGGGGGCTGCTGCCAATACTTGCGGCTGCGGCGGTGTGTAATTTGCCCAATCCGTTTTGAAGCCGTTAGCGCGTGCGGCTGCCAGCGTTACCAGTTTGCGTTCGGTTTGGTTGGCGGCACGTTTGATGCGGATGGTTTCGTATTCGGCGCGAATATTGGCGACGTAATCCGGCTTTTGCTCTTTGGACAGCAACGCACTTGCCACACCCACCGCCCGCGACGCATCCGGCACATACACCACGATGTCATTCTTAAACTGCGGCTCGATCTTCACCGCTGTATGAATCTTGGACGTGGTAGCCCCGCCAATCAGCAACGGCACATGAAAATCCTGCCGCTGCATTTCTTTCGCCACATGTACCATTTCATCCAGCGATGGCGTAATCAAACCGGATAAGCCGATAATGTCGACTTTTTCATCCCGCGCCACTTGCAGGATTTTTTCTGCCGACACCATTACGCCAAGGTCGATCACTTCATAGCTATTGCACTGCAACACCACACCGACGATGTTCTTGCCGATGTCGTGTACGTCGCCTTTCACCGTCGCCATGAGGATTTTGCCGTTGGCTTGCGCTTCACATCCAGCTTTTTCGGCTTCCATGAAGGGGTCGAGGTACGCCACCGATTTCTTCATGACGCGGGCGGATTTGACCACTTGCGGCAGGAACATTTTGCCCGCGCCAAACAAGTCGCCGACCACGTTCATGCCGTCCATCAACGGCCCTTCGATGACCAGCAACGGACGACCGAGTTTCACTCGCGCTTCTTCAGTGTCTTCGTTGACGAAGGCATCAATGCCTTTCACCAGAGCGTGTTCCAAACGCTTTTCGACCGGCCATGAACGCCATTCGAGGTCTTCTTTCTTTTCTTCTGCTTTGCCATCGCCTTTGTATTTTGGCGCGATGTCCAGCAAACGTTCGGTTGCACCCGCATCCTTGTTCTGGATCACGTCTTCGACTGCATCA
Organism: Pseudomonadota bacterium; assembly: GCA_039797295.1. Lineage (GTDB taxonomy): Bacteria > Pseudomonadota > Gammaproteobacteria > Thiotrichales > Thiotrichaceae > Thiothrix. The sequence continues at coordinate 3,382 of JBDKID010000037.1, forward strand.
CGCAATTCCGCTGGAATATCGTCGTACACCGCCATTTGTGCCGCGTTCACAATCCCCATATCCATGCCCGCTTTAATCGCATGGTAGAGGAACACGCTGTGGATGGCTTCGCGCACCGGATTGTTGCCCCGGAACGAGAACGATACGTTGGAAACCCCGCCGGAAATGTGCGCGTGCGGCAGGTTCTGGCGAATCCAGCGCGTGGCTTCGATAAAGTCCACCGCGTAATTATTGTGTTCGTCGATACCTGTAGCGACCGCGAAAATGTTCGGGTCGAAAATAATGTCTTCCGGTGGGAAGCCGACTTGTTCGGTCAAAATTTTGTAAGCACGTGAACAGATTTCGATCTTGCGTGCTTGCGTATCCGCTTGCCCCTGTTCATCGAACGCCATGACAATCACCGCCGCCCCGTAACGGCGTACCAGCTTGGCTTGATGGATGAATTTTTCTTCGCCTTCCTTCATGGAAATCGAGTTGACGATGCCTTTACCTTGAATGCATTTCAACCCGGCTTCGATGACTTCCCACTTGGAGGAGTCGACCATAATCGGCACGCGGGCAATATCCGGTTCGGAGGCAATCAGGTTGAGGAAGCGGGTCATTTCCTTTTCTGCATCCAGCAAGCCTTCGTCCATGTTAATGTCGATCACGGGTGCGCCGCTTTCGACCTGTTCGAGCGCGACTTGCAGGGCTTCGGTGTAGTTGCCTTCCTTGATCAGGCGCTTGAATTTGAGCGAGCCGGTGACGTTGGTGCGTTCGCCCACGTTCACAAACAGGCTGTTTGCACCGATATTAAACGGTTCTAGCCCGGAAAGGCGGCATTCTTTCGCCAATTCCGGCAGTTGGCGCGGGGCAATACCCGCTACCGCCTCGGCAATCGCTTTGATGTGTGCAGGCGACGTGCCGCAGCAACCGCCAACGATATTGAGGAAGCCACTTTGCGCCCATTCACGGATGTGAACTGCCATTTCCGCGCCGTCCATGTCGTATTCGCCCATTTCATTTGGCAAACCGGCATTGGGATGGGCGGAAACGCCCGTGGCGCACACGCGCGACAATCCCTCAACGTATTGGCGCAGCAAATCCGGCCCCAATGCGCAGTTCAAACCAAACGAAATCGCGTCGGAATGCGCCAAGGCATTGTAGAACGCTTCGGTGGTTTGCCCCGATAACGTGCGTCCAGATTGGTCGGTAATTGTGCCGGAAATCATGATCGGCAGTTCGATATTGTCTTCATCGAACACTTGTTTGACCGCAAACACGGCGGCTTTGGCATTGAGCGTGTCGAAAATGGTTTCGATCAGGATAATGTCCGCGCCGCCTTCAATCAGGCCACGGGTCGATTCCATGTACGCCACGACCAATTCATCAAAGGTAACGTTACGGAAACCGGGGTCGTTGACGTCAGGGGAAATACTGCAAGTGCGGCTAGTCGGCCCCAACACGCCTGCGACGAAGCGCGGTTTGTCCGCCGTGCTGTATTCATCGGCGACGGAACGCGCTAATTTTGCCGCTTCCACATTGATTTCATACGACAGGTCTTGCATGTCGTAGTCGTGCATCGAAATCGTGGTGGCGTTGAAGGTGCAGGTTTCGAGAATGTCCGCGCCAGATGCGAGGTATTGCGCGTGAATTTCACGAATGACTTCGGGTTTTGTTAGCACCAACAAATCATTATTGCCCTTGATTTCCTTGTGCCAATCCGCAAAGCGTGTGCCGCGATAATCGGCTTCTTGCAGCTTGTAACGTTGGATCATTGTCCCCATCGCGCCATCAAGAATCAGGATACGTTGGGCAAGGGCTTGTTGGAGTTGGGCTGTTCGCGTCATGGTTATTTCAATTCGTGGGATTTAATCAAGGCGGGTATCGTAGCAGAATCTTGCTGCGAGGGCATAAACCGCGCGGTGTTTTCAGGTGTCGCCGTGGGGTGACGGGGCGGCAAATAAGGTCAGTAGCAGTTCGGCATCGTCAATCAGGCGATAGATCGGGCGTTTGCCGGATAATTGTTCGCTTTCGGTGAGGATAATGGGTACGCCTTCGCCACGCTTGTCCATGATGAAATTGCGTTGCGAGCCGTAAGCATCGACATTCATCGGGCATTTTGCCAGCAAGGAACACAGCAATTCGTTACGTGCCGACTGGCGTTCGGGCAGGCTATCCACGGTCATGGTGTTGGGGATTGCGCCGGGTGAATACAGTTCCAGCCGATCAGCGAACACATGCAAGCGGATTTTTGAGCCGTAAATCGAGTAGTCGCGGTGCGCGACAGCATTTACGATGGCTTCAAACACAGCATTCAAGGAAAATTGCGGGGTGTCGATGCGGTTGGGTTTTTTGATGGCGTACACGCGCATATTGCGTTCGACAAATAAACAGGCTTGGCGAATTTGTTCATCGAGTGAGCCGTGAATGTCTTTGGCATCGAGTTGGTAGGCGGCATTGCGCTCTGTGCCACGGTAGACCACGGCTTGAATGTAGGCGTTGGTGATGAATTCGGCGGGGTGTTCGGTCGCCATCAAAATGCCGCTGACGGTGGGGTAAAAGTTGCCGTCTTCGTCACGGGTAATCAGTTTGAGCTTGGATAGAAACTCGCGGTCATCTTTGGGCGATAGGGGTGAGCGGAAACGTTGCCATAGCGGGGTTTTGAGGTCGTCGAGTGAGGCTTGCGGCACGGCTTGTTCGTCGTAGCGGATGATGCGTGCCTGACTGCGTTGCTGGAATAGGCGTGCTAGTGCGTCGGGTGTCATTTGCCGTTTGGAGCTGCCAATGCGGTAGAGATAACCGCCCGGACTTTGGTGGACAAATAGGCTGCGCGGAATGTCGATTTGGATAATAGCTGTTTCACCGCCAGTGGCTGAGGGTACGGCAAGTTTGCGTATCCGGCACAAGAGTGGTGGGGTAATTTGGTCGTTGGAGATTTCCCTGACCCACGTTTCTACGGTGTCGATTTTTTCCACGGGAATGCCGCTGATGGTTTTGGTCTTGTCATCCACACCGAGTACGATCACCCCCGTGTTGCTGTTTGCCATTGCTGCCATTTCGTCGGCAAGGCTGTTGCGGTGCGGGGCGGAGACGTGCGCACCCTTGAATTCAACGGCTTTCAGTTCTAGCGTTGAGTCTTCACCGAGGGCAATTTGTTTGAGTAGGTTGTCTGTCGAGTCCAGCATGGTTGGTATCCGGTGGGGTGGTGTTTTGATTATAGTAACCTACGGTTCATCGCTTAACTGAACAGTGCTCTTAGTTTTTGCTTGAGTTCATAGAAATGTGCGTGTTGCAGATCGTCGGGTGTGTCGGGGTAAGCCATTTTGTAAATTTGATTAAAAATTGCTTTGTCGTGTCCTTTGGCTTTAAAATCCGAACAATTCAGGAAAGTTTCAATGCACGCTTTTTGATCGTTATCCAAGGTTGATAACAGCAGTGACTCAACATAGCCTGTTTGTGTTGTAGGGTCGCAAGTAATGTACAAACCGCTAATTTTATCAATTTTTAGTGTATCGGTTACAAATTTTTTCCAAGATGCTAACGTGTTGTTATAACCGCCATAACTAGCGTCATTTTCATGGGAATCTGCATCCATAACGAATAACACTTTAGATATTTGATCTGCTTCAATCTGAGGTAAAAGCTCGCGATAGCTGGTGTTGCTTATGTCAAAGAAGTTGCTTTTTCCTTTCAAGCCATAATATTGAACACGATTACAGTTAAAAATCACTGGATTTTCTTTTTCTAGCTCTGTAATTAGCTTTCTTAGCACTAGGTTGTCTAATGATTTTGTATTGCCTTCATGCAGAATTGCTACCCCTACCATCCGCGCACCTCACGAGAATCATGGATGCTATCAGTAAATGTATCGTAATCCCTGATAATGGCTTTAATTTGCTTTTCTTTGTTTTTAACTAGCGTAATAAAACTAATATCGCGTGCCTCGTGCTTTTCTACCATACGGCAGTAGGATTCAATGCATTCGCGCGAATGTGTGGTTGCAAATACCTGAACATTCAATTCTTTAGATAATGTCAGAATAATGTCCCACAACTTATCCAGTGATGCGTAGTGAACGCCGTTGTCGATTTCGTCGATGAATATACAACCATTTTCCGCAGCAAACATATCAGCAACGACTGAAATATAAAGGCGTAAGCCGTCACCATATTCACTAATATCACGATAAGAAAACGTATCATCAGATGCAGTAACTCTGCATTGAATGGAATCACCAATAACTTTTACCTTTTTAATTTCATTGTCAAAGCTATTGATAAAGCGATTTAGATCATCTTCACGGTCTTTTTCTTGAATTTTAATAAAAGAGTTTATTATTTCTTTTTGTGAGTCACGAGAGCTTCCAATCCAGCATATATCTTTAATGGTTGATTTTTCTGCGATTGATAAAATATTAATGTCTGTTTCTAAAATGCTATTGCTTGAGTCTTTTATGTTTATTTCATATTTAAGTGTAAGTTCTGAATCATTAACTTTGAACTCAAGGGATTGAATGTTTGTTTTATTTTTTAATGCGCTGGCTTGTTTTAGAATGTTGTCAGAAGCATCTTTGGTACTGAATTTTTTGTAGGCGTAATCTGTTGTTTTGCGCACTAGATAAATAGCTAGCAATGAATCAAAAAAATCATTGACGGTAGGGCTACGTACATTGATGAACAATGCTTCCATCAGCGCAGTTTTGCCGACGTTGTTTTTTCCAGCAATGAGGTTGACCCGTTGGAAGCCGTGTGCAGAAAAGTCGCTAAAGCACTTGTATCGTTCAATGTCGATATATTGGATGAAATGTTCAGTCATGTTTGCGATTCCTTATGCAGCTCTAGCTATAGTAGCGTCAACGTGCCCTATGTTAGCAGAGCCAAGGTGAAAGAGCGAAGGGCTTGCTGGAGTCGGGTTGTGCGCTTCCGCTATACTTGCCCTGTATCTTCAGAAGGCACGGCAACCCATGAAAAAACTCCCTATCGGCATCAGCACTCTACAAAAAATCATTGAAGATGATTGTGTTTATGTAGATAAAACATCGTTTATACAAGAGCTTGTGCGAAATGGTAGCTACTACTTCCTATCGCGCCCACGCCGTTTCGGTAAATCCTTGCTGGTGGACACGCTGCACCAATTGTTTGCCGGAAATGAGCCGCTGTTTCGCGGCTTGCACATCCACCCGTATTGGGATTGGGCGGTGCAATACCCGGTGATTTCCCTCAGTTTTGGCTCAGGGCAGCTTGCCAACCGTGTAGAACTGGAGCGGCGTATCCGCCATATTCTCCGCGTCAATCAGGAACGGCTTGGTGTCCAGTGCGAAGATCATGAGGATGTCACCAGTTGTTTTAGTGACCTCATCCGCCATACCCAAGCCAAGTACGGGCGCAATGTGGTGGTGTTGGTGGATGAATACGATAAGCCGATCCTCGATAACATCACCAAACCGGACATTGCCGCTGAGATGCGTGACGGCTTGCGTAACCTGTATTCGGTGATCAAGGATAACGATGCCCATATCCGCTTTGCCTTCCTGACGGGGGTGAGCAAGTTTTCCAAAGTATCGCTGTTCAGCGGCCTGAACAATCTGGAAGATATTACGCTAGACCCGCGCTACAGTGCCTTGTGCGGCTACACCCAAACCGAGCTGGAACAGCACTTTGCCGAACACCTGCAAGGCGCAGATATGCCGCTGGTGCGGTCGTGGTACAACGGTTACAACTGGTTGGGTGAAAGCGTTTACAACCCGTTTGATGTGCTGCTGTTTATTTCCAAAGGCAAGAGATTCCTGCCTTATTGGTTTGAAACGGCTACCCCGTCGTTTTTGGTGGATATTTTGCGTAAACGTCAATTCTACCTGCCTGATCTCGAAGCGTTGAGCATGGATTACAAAGCCTTGGGCGATTTTGATGTGGACAGAATTCATCTGGAAACACTGCTGTTCCAGACGGGCTATTTGACCATTCAAGAAGAACGGCTGCCGTTTGCCGGTGGTTTGCCAGAATACATCCTGAGCTACCCCAACAACGAAGTGCGTTACAGCTTGATGAGCTACTTGCTCGAAAACTACCTGACAGATGATCGGCAAGAATGCGGCTCGGTTTATGATGCCTTCCTTGCTAACGATTTTGCGGCACTGGAACGGCGTTTCCGTACCTTGTTTGACGGTATCGCCCACCAAAATCACACCAAAAATACGATGGCGGAGTATGAAGGCTATTACGCCTCGGTGATGTACGCTTTTCTGTGTTCACTCAGTCTTGATACACGGGCGGAGGAAAGCAGCAATAAAGGGCGGGTGGATATTGCCTTGCGTTTCACCTTACCCAATGGACAAAAACAGGTGTATATCTTTGAATTCAAGATGGTGGATGGCACAACAGGCGACGGCAGCGCAATGGCGCAGATCAAAGCGAAAGATTACGCAGCACCATACCGCGATGGGCAGCACCGCATTTTCCTGATTGGTATGGAATTCAGTGCGCAGGTGCGTAATATTGTTGGGTTTGAGTGGGAAGAAGATTGCGCTTGAAAAAACATCCCATCATTGCTTAAGAGAGGTATTCATGTCCGCAGAGCATCCGATTGTTGCGATTACAGGATCATCGAGTGTGGTATCGGATGCCCTGATTACGGCATTAGAGCACGTTTTTTGGGTAGAACAGGTCAAAGCCGCTTACATCGAAGGCACGGCATTCTTTCGTTATGAGCGCGATGTCATGCGTGAAAAAATGCAGCAAGCGCAAACGGAAAAGCGTTTATTCAGCCACTACCATCCCGCTGCGAATCAATTAGATCAATTACAAGCCTTATTTGCGCAATACGCCGCCACGGGGCAAGGGCAATATCGGCATTATATTCGCAATGCGCGGCAGGCTCGCAAAGCGCAACAAGCGGCTGGCACATTTACTGCGTGGCAAGCAATGGATGCGGATACCGATTTATTGCTGTACCACGGTTTACACGGTGGCGTGGTAACACAAGGCATTGATATTCTTCAGTATCCCGATTTGTTATTGGGCATTGCGCCGAATGCCAACATGGAATGGACGCGCAAAGTTCAACAGGATATTGCCAAACACGATGCCACGGAACAGCAAGTGCAAGCGATGATTTTGCACCATTTGCCGGATTACATTGCCTACATCATGCCGCAGTTTGAGCACGTCCACATTAATTTCCAGATGATTCCGGTGGTGGATACTTGTGACCCGTTTCATGACACAGCCGTGCCGGATTTGCAGGAATGCTATTTGGTAATCCGCTTTCAGCGCGATTTTCGCCCGTGGTTTCCGCAGTTTATGCAAGGCATTCCGGGGGCGTTTATGGCGCGGCAAAATACGCTGGTTGTACCGGGAACGCGCTTATTGAATGTGGCGGAAGTCATTCTCATGCCCCTGATGCATAACCTCATCAGTACCAGTCGGCAGTTGCGCCAGATTGAGGATGTACCACCAGAACGTGAACGCGGTTTGCTGCATCGTTTGCGTTAAAATTGGGTTAATTTTAACCATTGCGGATTCGCAATGCATCGCTTACGTCAATCGTTGATAGTGGTAACGATATTGATATAAGGTAATGGCGATGAAATCTGTAGCGCGTACCAATACAACCCCTTCCTGTGTAGCAAATCCTGTGAGTTGGGTCGATGATTGGCAGGAAGTGCTGCCATTGATTCAAAACCAATTGCAAAGCGAACACCTGTCTGTTGCTCCCGGACAATTGCTCTATCAAACGGGAGCAGCGGCGTGTGATTTATTTGTGTTACAGGCAGGTGAGGTCAAATTATTTAAAACCCTGCCAGATGGACAACAGCATTTGATGCGGTTAGTACAAGCGGGGGATGTCTTTGGCTTCGATGGTTTGGTGGATCATTATTACAATCACAGCGCACAAACCGTCACCGCAACCACCGTGTGCCGCATTGCGATCCAGCATTTGCAAGCCTTGAGTCACCATTACCCACAATTGGAACGAGTCATCATGGTGCGTTGCTTACGCGAGTTGCAACATGCTGATGAGCGTTGGCTGGCACACGCATCTTGAACAGGAATGAACGCTGAATTCTTATTCATGGAGAGTGAAGCCGTGATCATGGATAATCATTGACTTTTAACAATGCGAGGCTTGCCTAATTTAGGCACTTTGCGGCGTGTTTAATTAAATTTGTTGAAAGTTGAGGATTATCGAATGAAAAAACAGTTATTGCTGTGCAGTTTGGCGATCTTATTAACCGCTTGTGGTGGAAAAAGTGAACAGTCGGCACAAGCTCCGGCAGACCCTGCCAAAGCCACCACACAAGCACCTTCCGCCAATGCTGAATCTGCCCCCGCCAAACCTGCGGCTACCGTTGATAAAGCCGCATTAACCGAAGAAGCCAAAGCCGCCGTACAAGCCTTTAGTGGCACACTCAAAGGCGAATTAGAGAATGCAATGCGTACTGGTGGACCTATCGAAGCTTTAAAGATTTGCAATACCAAAGCACCAGAAATCACCAAAACGGTTTCTACGGAAAAGGGTGTGCAAATCAGCCGTGTGAGTTTGAAAAATCGTAACCCCAGTAACGTGCCAAACGAATGGCAAAGCAATGTGCTAAACCAATTTGAAACACGCAAAGCGGCGGGTGAAGACCCTGCTACATTAGCCTATGCTGAAGTCGTGGGTAATGAATTTCGTTTTATGAAAGCCATCCCTACAGCGACCTTGTGTTTAAATTGCCACGGTACGCAAATAAGTCCTGCGATTACCGCTAAACTCGGTGAATTGTATCCACAAGATAAAGCCGTGGGCTATCACGAAGGGGATTTGCGCGGGGCGTTTGTGGTGGTAAAAAATCTAACGCAATAAGCTGGGGTTCTTGTCATACCCACCTTCGGCGTTTTAGGCTTTGTTCTTACTAGCCGAACACAGTAATATTCCTTAAGGTTAGAGGGCATCACTCGGTGCTTGGACGGATGAAGGAGAGGGTATGTCACACATTAAAGGCAGGGGTCATTGTCGCTCCTGCCAAATTCGGCATCTGAGCATTTTTGCGCAGTTACCAGAAACACGCTTGGTTGAAATACAGTCCTTTCAGCCCTCAATCGTTGCCTTTGGAACGGATGAAACCGTTTACCATCAAGGTGATACCTCGTTAAATGCGTTTACCTTGCGGCGCGGTTTGGTCAAGCTAGTTAAAACGTTGCCGAATGGTCGCACGCAAATTGTGCGCGTCTTGCGGGAAGGTGATTTGTTTGGTTTTGATGGTTTTGCTGGTGAAACTTACAACCACACGGCGATTCCATTAACTGACATTGAAGTGTGTCGGTTGCCGCTCAGTGACTTATTGGAACTGAAAAAGCAAAATCCCGAAATCGAAAACACCATGATGAAACGTTGGATTCAGCATTTACGCGATGCCGAAGACATGATGTTGGAACTCGGTGCAAAAAAAGCAGCGGAACGTTTAGCATCATTTTTGATTCGGTGGTGTGAAAATCCCGCGCCCAATGGTTTCACGCCATTGCCGTTATCACGCGGTGAAATTGGTGAGTTACTAGGGTTAACCATTGAAACGGTGAGCCGTTTCTTATCGGATTGGAAGCGGCAAAATGTGATTAACGAGCAACGCGGTTCTATACAAATCGTAGACGTGGAGAAACTGCGTAAACTGGCTTGTAGCGGCGGGAGTTGTTAAGCATGAACCGGATGAAAGCAGAAGCCAGCCTCAACTTGTACATTACTGCTGTGCATCCTTGCCCGTATTTACCGGAGCGGGAAGCAGTGAATTTACTGGTTGACCCATGTTTCAATATGACGGCGAGTATGTACGCCCGTTTATTGAATAATGGGTTTCGGCGTAGCGGACACGATGTGTATCGTCCGCATTGTCGAGGCTGTTCTGCTTGCGTTTCCACGCGCATTCCTGTGCAAGAATTTCAGGCGGATCGTTCGCAACGGCGTAATTTTAAGCGTAACTTGGATTTGCAAGTCACGCTGAATTACGACGGTTTTAAGCCAGAATACGACAGTTTGTATCGGCGTTACATTCGGCAACGGCATTTTGGCGGTGGGATGGACACGGATAGCACCGAAACATTCGCCAGCTTTTTGCTTACACGTTGGTGTAATACCGCATTAGTCGAATTCCGTGACCAAGATCGTTTACTCGCCGTTGCGACTGTGGATGTGCTAAAAAACGGTATTTCGTCGGTTTATACCTTTTTTGATCCTGATGTTGCGGTAGAACGGGGTTTGGGCACGTTTGCGGTGTTATGGCAGATTGAACATGCTCGCGCTTTGGGTTTGCCGTATGTGTACCCCGGTTACTGGATTGCCGAGGCACGTAAGATGCGTTACAAGACACGTTTTCAGCCAATTGAGGGGTTGATTGATGGCGTATGGACGCCACTTTCTGCCCAAGTAGACCGAGACGATCAACAGTCAGGATGAGTACTGGTGGCTTCGCGTACCATAGTGACCAAATCAATCAACGATTGTGCGTGCATTTTTTCCATCATGTGACTGCGATGGAATTCAACCGTTTTCACGCTAACGCCGAGTTTTTCCGCGATTTCTTTATTCGAGTGGTTGTTAATCACCAAATCCATCACTTCACGTTCACGTTCCGTCAAATTCGCAATCCGCGCTTGTAGCATGGCTAGGCGAATTCGCGCGGGTTGATTCTCGCGATCACGATCTAACGCTTCTTGCACGTAATCCAACAGGATTTGATCATCAAACGGCTTTTCCAGAAAGTACATTGCACCAGCACGCATAGCACGTACCGCCATTGGAATATCACCATGACCCGTAATGAAAATAATCGGTAAGGCGTGTTTTTGGGTGCTTAAGCATTGTTGCAGTTGTAAGCCGCTCATGCCGGACATGCGCACATCCAAAACCAAACAGCCAACCATGTACATGGTGTAATAGCGTAAAAACGCTTCAGCGGATTCAAAAGTGGTCACACGCATTTGTGCAGATTCCAGTAACCAACGTAACGAGTCCCGTACCGCTGGGTCATCATCCACAATAAAAACAGTCGGTTGATAGTTCATAGTTGGTTTCCCTGTAAAGACCGCAATAATAGAAGGTTTGTAAGCGGAAAGTTAAAGAATAACTAAACTGGGTGGAACTAATGATTGGGTATTTGGATATTTTTTGCAAAAAAGATAAAGAGCCAGTCGCACTGGCTCTCTTAATTAGGCTTTTCTAGCTATTAGGTATAGTTGCTTTTCGTTCTGGGCTTCTACGTTTTCACAACGTTGATATTCGTCGTGTGCTTGGGTTTCCTCCTAGCAGTCTGCGTCTATCGCGCCTCTCCGCCTCAAGCACGGGTGCATTATAGGAAAAGCCGCAGTGCAGCATAAAGGTGCATTTCTAAGGGTTTCCCCTAGTATCTTTGTGTGTTTCTGCCTCAGAACGGAATATCGTCATCGAAGTCTTCAAAACCACCGCGTTCTTGGCTGGGTTTTGCCGCAGGAGCTGCTGGTGCATTATTGCTATAACCGCCGCCACCAAAGCCACCAGTATTACCACGCGCGGCAGGGGCTGGAGCGGTATCGTCATAGCTGCCAGAACCCATACCGCCACCCGAACGCCCACCGAGCATTTGCATTTCATTCGCAACGATTTCGGTGGTGTAACGATCTTGCCCGTCTTGTCCCTGCCATTTACGCGTGCGCAGGCTGCCTTCGATGTAGACTTGTTGCCCTTTACGCAAATATTCGCCAGCAATTTCTGCTAAACGGTTGAAAAATACCACACGATGCCATTCGGTAGTGTCTTTCTTTTCGCCGGTCACTTTGTCTTTATAGGAATCGTTGGTTGCGATGGTTACATTAGTAATCGCGCCGCCACTGGGCATGTATTTCACTTCTGGGTCACGTCCGAGTGTGCCAACCAGAATGACTTTATTAATACCTCTTGCCATGTTTTTGTCCTTGCTCTTAATACGCTTAAATAGACTTAAAGATTTTACGCTGATGGTTCAGCGAATGCACGGAGCGCGGTTTCATCCAGACTGTTCTTATCAATTTTCAGATAAGCGACGCCTTCTTCCACGACCACAGCGACTTCTTTGACACCTGCGACGGCGCGTAATTCGGTCATTAAACGTTCTTTGTCGGTGAATAAACGCGGGTCAAGGCGCAGCACGCGGCTGGTGTAAAATGTTGGTTGCGGTAATTGGATGGCAATCATTAGCCACAAACCCACCACTAAGGCACTGAATAAGAACACGCCTTCTGTGCCGAATTGGTGATGAATCATGCCGCCGAGTGAGCCGCCCGCGAAAATCCCAAGGAATTGCGAACTGCTGAAAATCCCCATTGCCGTGCCTTTGGTGCTGACATCGGAGTATTTCGCGACTAACGACGGTTGCACCGCTTCCAAGAAGTTAAAGCCAACAAAGAACAGGAAAAATGCTGCCAGCAACAAGCCAATGTGCATGTAGCCGAACGCCATTGCCAATTCTGCTGCGATCAGCGCAACGGTGCTACCGAGTAATAAGCTACGGATTTTGTGTTGCTTTTCCGCAATGATAATCAGCGGAATCGACAAGATGAACGAACCAGCAAACACGGGCAGGTACACTTTCCAATGTTCGATGCGTGGTAAGCCTAAATCGTGCTCAAAAATCGGCGGTAATACGAGGAAATTAGCCGTCATGACCAAGTGAATAATGAACACACCCGCATTCATGCGTAACAGCGCGACATTTTTCAGGGCAGTGCCTAAATAACCTTGGATAATGCCAGCATCACGGTGTTGCGTGCTGTGTACGGGTGTTGGTACGGCGAACACCACCAAGGCAATGCCCGCAAACGCTAATAACATGGTGCTCCAGAAGATGCCGGGTACGCCCCAACCGTGGAAACCGCTAATGATTGGTCCTAAAATCATCCCGCCCATGAACGACATACCAATGGTTAAACCAATCACTGCCATGATGCGCGTGCGGTTTTCTTCGCGGGTCAAATCCGCTGCTAATGCCATTGTTGGCCCTGCCACCGCCCCCAAACCTTGTATTGCTCGCCCCAGCACAATAAGCCATAAAGAATGCGCCATTGCGGCAATCGCGCTACCCAATGCGAATACCAATAAGCCGCCGATAATCACGGGTTTACGCCCAATTTTGTCGGATAATACACCTAGCGGGATTTGGAAAATGGCTTGGGTTAAACCGTAAATCCCAATCGCCAAACCCACCATTGCGGGGGTATAACCGGGTAAGCTTTCGGCATACAAAGCGAAAACGGGCAGAATCATAAACAAACCTAACATCCGCACGGCATAAACTGCCGCCAATGATGCGGTAACGCGCCATTCCAAACTATTCATGTGATAAAAGCTCTACTATCGGAGGTTTGAGGAGGTGAACATATAGTAGCGATTTTTACTGATACTGCCACTTCCCTTACAATTTTTTAACCTTGAACTTACGCCCTTTGATTTTGCCATTCAGCAAGCACGCCAAGGCTTGATTCGCGCTGTGGCGTTCGACAGCGACATAAGCGGCGTAATCCAGCACGTCGATTTTGCCCACGGCTTTGCCATCAATCCCGCCCGCGCCAGTGAGTGCGCCGAGAATGTCGCCGGGGCGAACTTTTTCCTTACGTCCGGCAGCAATGCACAACGTGACATTCGGTGCGGGGCGCGGCACGAGGGCTGAACCGTCGAGTGCGGAAATCACTTCAAAGTCGATGTCGGTTTTTTGTGCAATACCAATGTCAGCGAGTTTGTGGCGTTCCGCGTCAGTCAATAAGTTCAGGGCTAAGCCTTCTTTACCAGCACGTCCGGTACGTCCGACGCGGTGAATGTAAATGTCGGGGTCGTGCGGCAGTTCGTAGTTAATCACGCAGGGCAAGTCTTCAATGTCCAAACCGCGTGCGGCGACATCGGTGGCCACCAAAAAGTTAAAACTGTGGTGTTTGAATTGCACGAACACTTCATCGCGGTCGCGTTGTTCCATTTCGCCATGCAAAGCTTTGACGCTAAAACCACGCTGCTGCAAATGCTCGGTGATGTCACGCACGCCGACTTTCATGTTGCAGAAAATCACTGCCGAACGCGGTTTGTAATGCGCCAGCAAGGTTTCCAACGCTGCCAAACGCTGGCTTTTTTCGCACAGGAAGAATTCCTGCACGATCACATTGGCTTGATGCACGGATTCGGCTTTGACTTGTATCGGATTGCGCTGGAATTGCGCACTCAAAGCTTTAATGTCGTCGGGGTAAGTCGCGGAAAATAGTAAGGTTTGGCGGAATTTAGGCGTTTGGCGAATGATGGTTTCCATGTCTTCCAGAAAACCCATTTCCAACATGCGGTCAGCTTCATCAAGCACAAGGGTATGAATCTTGGATAAATCCAGCGTGCGTTTGCCGAGGTGGTCATTAATTCGCCCCGGTGTGCCAACAATAACGTGTGCGCCGTGTTCTAACGATGCGGCTTGCGGGGCAAGTGGTTGCCCACCGCATAAAGTCACGACTTTAATATTCGGTTGGTAACGCGCTAAACGGCGGATTTCATTGGCAACTTGCGTGCTAAGTTCGCGGGTTGGGCATAAGACCAACGCTTGGGCGGCGAAATTTTGCGGGTCGAGCTTTGCCAATAAGTTAATGGCGAACACGGCGGTTTTACCGCTGCCGGTTTTGGCTTGGGCGATTAAATCCGCGCCTTGCAAAGCGTGCGGCAGGGCTTGCGCTTGAATCGCGGTCATTTTTTCGTAGCCAAGATTGGCAAGGTTCGCCAGTTGGGCTTCTGGCAGGTTTAAGGTGGCAAAGGACATGGTGTGCGACTCTTGGGATGAAAGCGGAGGCGCATCATAGCGGAAACCCACTCCGCTATTCCAGCTTGATGGCTGGGTTCAAGAATAGCGGAGTGAGGAATCAGTGAAGGGCTGTAACAGCCTGTGCGTTATTGCGCTAAGAAGGTTTGAATCGCGGTGGCAACTTGTTGCGGTTGTTCCCATTGCACATTATGCCCAGCCCCGCTAAACGGCACGAATTGCGCACCCGTTGGCAATGCGGCGATTAAGGCATCTTGATCCGCTTGCGAGAAAATCGGGTCTTGTGTACCCCAAATCACCATCGCAGGTGCGGTAATGTCTTTCAGGAAGTAAGTGTGATTGTCGGTTTCCAGCATACGGAAAATGTTTTTCCACACCCGTGCTGGGACTTTCGCGGTTTCGCTCAACACTTTGTTGAAGAACACAGGCTCAACCGGATTGGGGCCAGTTTGCCACGCTTCGATAAACGCTGGGTCAATGGGGTCAACGAATTCTGCTTTACCCACCACGGTGCGCCACAAATCGAGAATCACCGCATTACCGTGTGCAGTTGCTGCTGAACCCACCAACACCAGTTTGCTGACGCGGCTTGGGTAAACGGAAGCGATTTGATGCGCGACCAAGCTACCCATTGAATGTCCAACGATCACTGCTTTATTGATCTTCTCGTGATCCATGAAAGCAATCACGTCTTCGGCAAATTGCGCAACGCTATAACCGTATGGTGGTTTGTCGGAATTGCCATGCCCGCGTTGATCCAGCGCGTAAGTGTGGTATTGACCGTTTAAATACGGGGTGGTGGATGACCAAGAATGGCTGGAATCCGTCGCACCGTGCAGGAAAATAATCACTGGCGCGGTTTTCGCACCCGATTCCACATAACTTAACTTTACACCCGTCGGCAAATTGACTTGTTTGGTTTTACTGTCCGCATCGGCAAAGGTCACGCTGGCAAACAGCAGGCTAAAGAGAGTGAGTAATAACATCGCCACGTGGCGATACGTTTTGAACAGAGTCATAAGCAAGCTCCCTATTTGGGTTAAACACGACACACACAGGCTTGAACATAGTCGAAAGTATGCGGGATTGAAAGTCGATATTGCGTGCCTTGTGTTTAATACTTCTGCATTGTCTGTCTGGTATGGTAAAAATACAAAAAACTTATGGTTCGCTATTAAGGATCACTGCGAGGGATTTATGTTGCATCAGGGGTTGGCTCGAATGCTCTGGGGACGTGGTATCGCGTTAGTCTTGTTGTATTGCCTGAGTATTACCGCGTGTTGGGCGGCGGATAGCTCGCAACGCTTAGGCACTAACTTGGCTGGGGTTAGTGACTGGTCGACACAACGTCCGTTTACTAATCTGTTTAAGCAGGCGCGTCCGTGGTTGACGCAATGTGATAACAGTTGGGATAGCGATTGTAATGGGCGTTGGGAAACGAATGAAAATGCCAAACTCGACCTTGATGCTGATGGTTGGGTGAAATCCTTACCTGCACCGTCTGCCGCTGGCTATTCCATTGCCGGAACGGTGTTAGATGTCCCCAAATCCTTTCCCGCCGGACGTTATTTATTGCTGTATGACGGTGAAGGCACGCTGCGTTATCGATTGGGGGCGCAGAAAATCAGTGCGGAATCCACCGTCGGACGCGATGTGTTAAACATTGATGTGAATAATGGGCTGATTCACATCCAGATTACGGCAACTGATCCTAATAAAACCGGCAATTACATGCGCAATATGCGCTTGATTCGTGAAGCGGATGAAAGCACTTACGCAAGTCACACCTTTAACCCCGAATTCCTCGCCCGCATCCAGCCATTCCAAGCTTTGCGCTTTATGGATTGGATGAATACCAATGCTAATGATCAGGAACATTGGGCGGATCGTGCCAAACCCACTGCTGCGACTTACGCCACTTATGGGCGGCAAATCGGTGTGCCAGCGGAAATCATGGTGCAGCTTGCCAATGAAACGCACAAACCGGCGTGGTTTAACATGCCGCACAAAGTGGATGACGATTACATGCGCCAGTTTGCCACCTTGGTGCGCAATGCTCTGGATAGCAGTTTGCCGGTGTATGTGGAGTATTCCAATGAAATGTGGAATCCCGCTTTCAGCCAATTCACTTGGGTGACAGCGCAAGCACTAGCCCAATGGCCGGGCGGAACGGACAGTGGTTACACCAAAGTCATTAACTGGTACGGCAAACGCACCGCAGAAATGTGTGACATTTGGAAAACCGCGTTCGGTGATCAAGCCAATCGCGTGGTGTGCGTGATCGGTGGACAAGCCGCAAATGCGTGGACGGCTTCTCAAGCGTTGGATTGCCCATTGTGGGATAAAAAACCGTGTAGCGCACACGGCATTAATGCAGTAACGATTGCGCCGTATTTCGGTTACTACATTGGTTTACCCGCGCATCAGGCGGTGGTGGATGGTTGGGCACACGAAGCCGATGGCGGTTTGGATAAGCTTTTCACCGAATTACGCAGCGGCGGGCAATTCAGCGACAGTCCAAGTGGCGGAGCGTTAGCGGAAAGTTTACGCTGGGTCGACAGTTACGTGACCTTAGCCAAACAATATCGCTTGTCCTTATTGGCTTACGAAGGTGGGCAGCATTTAGTGGGAATTGGCGGGGTCGAAAATGACACGGCGTTAACCAATTTACTGATTAATGCCAATCGTGATCCACGCATGGGAGCGTTATACCTCGATTACCTCAAAGCGTGGGAAGCACACGGCGGTGGTTTAATGATGAACTACGCTGACATTGGCATTCCCAGCAAATGGGGTAGTTGGGGCGTGTTGGATCACGTTTTGCAAACCCATTCGCCGAAATACGACGCGCTGGTGGATTACTTGAATGGTACGGATTACGAAGCAGTCGCTACGCTGAGTGCGTCCGCTGCCACGATGTCGGAACAAGGTGGCGGTGTGACATTAACCGCGCATTTGGATAAAGCTTTAAGTACGCCCGTTACCTTAACCCTGAATTTGAGCGGAACAGCAACGCAAGGCGTGGATTACCAAATCGCTCCGGCAACATCCCCCGCAACCTTGACCATTCCCGCAGGTCATACCCTTGGTGTAGTGACATTAACGGCGGTGAACGACACGTTGATTGAAGCCACCGAAAAAATCACCGTGACGATGGGTAATGTGAGCGGTAATGCCCGCACCATTGCATCCGCACTGCAAATTGATCTCACCCAAGAAGACAGCGACACGGATGGCATCCCCGATGATTGGGAAGTGTTTTACGGTTTGAATCCCAATAGCGCGACGGATGCAACCACCGACCCCGATCAAGATGGTGTGAATACTAAAGATGAATACGTGGCGGGGACGAATCCGACGCAAAAAGACGGGGCACAAGACGTATTAGGGACGAATCTGGCAGGGTTTGCGGATTGGAGTTCGCAAATGCCTTTCGTGGATTTGTTCAAAATGTCGCGGATGTGGCTGACGCAATGTCAGTATTGGGTTGCACATCCTGACCCCGGTTGTACTGGACAATGGGATACAGGCGAACAAGCGCAACTCGATTTGGACGAACACAGTTGGGTGAAATCGTTACCTAAGTCGGAAGATGCGCCGATTTTCACCACTGTTGCGACGTATTGGGCAATGTACCCGCAGTTTAAAGGCGGGCGTTATGTGGTGCTGTACGATGGCGAAGGCACACTGAATTACGCTTTTTCTGCGCACAAAATCGACAGCGAATCCAAACCCGGACGCGATGTGGTGAATATTGTCCCCGATACCAATAATGGTACGGCGATTATGGTTACGTTGACTGCCACTGACCCGCATAAAACTGGTAATTACTTGCGCAATATTCGCATGATTCCCGAAGCGTATGAGCAAACCTATACGCAGCAAGTGTTTACGCCGGCATTCCTTGACCGTACTCGCCCGTTCCAAGTGTTGCGCTTTATGGATTGGATGGCGACGAATGGCAGTGACGAACAATCTTGGGCAAAGCGTCCACACCTTGCCGATGCGCGTTACACCCATTACGGGCAGCAACGCGGCATTCCGCTGGAACTCATGCTGCAATTGGTGAGTACTTTGAACCAGTCACCGTGGTTTAACATGCCGCATCAAGCCGATGATGATTACATGCGTCAATTTGCCACAATGGTGCGCGATACCTTGGATTCGCACAAAAAAGTGTACGTCGAATATTCCAATGAAGTGTGGAACACGATTTTCGCGCAAAGCAGTTATGCCCTGAAACAAGGACGCGCATTATGGCCGGATAGCGTGGCGGATGATCATACCGTGCGCTTGAATTGGTACGGCAAACGCAGCGCGGAAATGTGCCACATCTGGAAAGAAGTGTTCGGTAATCAAGCCAATCGCGTGGTGTGTGTAATGGGTGGGCAAGCCGCGTGGTCGTATCCAGCGGAACAAGCCTTGGATTGCCCATTGTGGAAAGAAGGACCTTGCAAAGATTACGGCATTGACGCGCTTGCTGTCGCACCGTATTTCGGCGGGTATTTGGGTTCTTCGCCAAGTTTGAATAGCGAACTCAGCGGTTGGCTCAATGACAGTGATGGCGGTTTAGCCAAACTATTCTTGGAACTGCAACAAGGCGGGGTATTAAGCAGCAGTCCCACGGGTGGGGCGTTACTACAAGCCAAAACGTGGATGGCAACGCAACAACAGGTCGCGCAACAACGTGGGCTGCAACTGATTTCCTACGAAGGTGGGCAACACATCGCCAATATTTGGAATGCACTCAGCCAAGGCGTGGTGGATTTGTTTACCAAAGCCAATGCTGATCCACGCATGGGCGACGTTTACCGCCAATACCTCGCAACATGGCAAGCGCAAGGTGGCGGTTTGTTCATGCACTATTCCGACATTGCTACCCCCGGTAATTACGGTGCGTGGGGGGCGTTGTCACACGTTGGCGAAACCACGTCCGCAAAATACGCCGCCTTACTGCGCTACCTCAGCGACAATAACCAAGACCGTGATGGCGATGGCGTACCGAATACGCGCGATGCGTTTCCCGATAATCCGCAAGAATGGCTGGATACCGATAAAGACGGCATTGGCAATCACACCGATACTGACGATGACGGCGACGGCTTACCGGATACGTGGGAAGCGCAATACGGCTTGAATCCGCTGGATGCCCGTGATGCAGCGGGCGATTTAGACAATGACGGACTCAGCAATTTGCTGGAATACCAAAAAGGCACTGACCCGCTCAAGCTCGACAGTGATGGCGACGGCATGACGGATCAGCAAGAAAGCAGCGCGGGGCGTAATCCCAGCGTCAATGAACCCGCCGTAATGCAGGTTATTGACGGTATTCTGCCGTAAGTTGTATGGCAACGCTGGCGGCTACAACAGTCGCCAGATGCGCCGCACATCGCGTATTGCCACCCAAACCTGCTACTATTTAACGAAGCAGTTAGAAAACTGTTTGCGGTAACAAGAGAAACTTTATCAATGGCATTAGCAATCCAGAATGATTACCTAAGTGTGGCAACCTATTTACAAGGCGAGCGTAGTAGCGAAACGCGCCATGAATACGTTGAGGGTGTTGCGTATGCAATGGCTGGGGCAAGTGTGAATCACAATCAAATCACCGCAAATCTGCTGACCAGTTTAATGATTCACTTAAAAGGCAAAGAATGCCGCCCATTTAGCAGTGATTTACTGGTTAAAACGGGTAAAGATCGTTACCGTTATCCCGATGTGGTGGTAGTTTGTAACGAACAGTTTTTGGATGAGTATTCCACCGAGTCGCCCGTTTTAATCGTTGAGGTTTTATCCAAAGGCACGCGCCAACGGGATCGGCAAGAAAAACGGCTGGAATATTTACAGCTTCCCAGTTTGATGGAATACATGCTGATCGAACAAGACACCGTAGAAGTCGAAGTATTTCGCCGCAGCCAAGGTTGGCAACCATCGTATTATTATTGGGGTGACACCATTATTTTAGAATCGGTTGACCTCAGTATAACCATTGCTGAGATTTACGAACGAGTGCGCAATGAAGAAGTCACGCAGTGGATGATGAAATGATGGCATGAATAGAACGTGTTATCAGTCCAACATCTCGGAGTCGTTTGGACGGGTGGTTCACGCTATCACCGCGTCCGTCATCGAGCAACTTGTTGGCTAAAAATAAGTTCTTTCTCTACTCTCTCTCACAATAGACATGATCTGACTGCTTGAAAGCCGTAAATCTATCCCTTCAACATCTAAAGGCGACTTTTTGACTTTTGCTGGCGTAAGGTAATATGCCTCTCCGTTGCGTTTATAAATACAAATGATTCCTTCTTGCTTTGCTGTCTCAAGCACTGATGCAAAGTTTTTTCTGGCTTCGCTAAAGTTATATTGTCTCATCTGCTACCTCCAATACTGTGATGAGGGTGTAGAAAAACGCGAATCTGACCGTCCCATCCAGACCGGGCAGTTATTTTTTTGAACGCTGTGAAGGGTTGGCAGACATTTTCACTATTGCCAGTTTCCAGCCTTCCCATAACGCCCTGAAAGCCGTCTGATACAGGCAGTACGGTGCATTTTTTCGTGTTTGGCTGCATCATTTCCCCCTTCATGCGGCATACCCGTGATGCGCGAGCTTTTCGAGGTTGTGCATCAGGCAAAACAGCTTCCATTGCCCGTCCACTTTGGCTTTGCTGCGCAAGGTGAAGCGGTGCAGGCGTTTGTTGCCGCGCAAGTTCCCAAACACCGGTTCGACGGTGGCGAAACGTTGGGTGATCATGCGTTTGCCGAGGTCGGAGTCGATTTTTGGCTTCATCAAATCGGTGTGGCTGGGGGTGTCATCACGCTTGCCTTGCAGGAAAGTGACTTGCCGAGCGCGGGTTTTATCGGGAGTGCGTAGGCATTCGTGACGGCGGGTACA
>JBDKID010000038.1:0-24277 GCA_039797295.1 Pseudomonadota bacterium
GAATTAATGGCGTTTTATCGACATAGTAATAATGATCCTCACGCATCACACGAAATGACTGAATCCCGATGGGAAGTTTTTTACGCTGTAATATCATAACCTTAACCTATGCATGGATGCGTCATCGTGGTCAAACCAAAGGCAATCGCGCCAAGTGCTAACAGGTTGGAGGGGGTGCGTGCCATTGTCGACTCCTTGTGAATGTTTCGTGCTTGGTTTATACGTTAGCAAGCTGAGAGATTCAGCGTGTTTTAGGTATTGTAAGCGAATGCGAAACGGAGGAGGAAACAATGACGGCACGATTTCAAGATTTAGGCAATGGCATTTACTGCATTGACAGTGATTTGTACCGCCCACACATGGCGGCGTGTTACATGGTGCGCGAAGGCGATGCGGTGGCATTCATTGATACGGGGACTTATCACACCGTTCCCGACTTGCTTGCCATGCTGGAAGACATGGGTTTGAGCGCGGAGAATGTGCAATACGTGATCCCAACCCACATTCATTTGGATCACGCGGGTGGTGCGGGCGAACTCATGGCACGTTGCCCGAATGCGACATTGGTGGTGCATCCGAAAGGTGCGCCGCACATGATTGACCCGTCGAAATTGCAAGCGGGGGCAACGGTGGTGTATGGTGAAGAAGAATTCATCAAACATTACGGCAAGTTAGTGGCGATTCCCACCGAGCGTGTGATTGCTGCCGACGATGGTTACGTCGTGAATTTGAGCGGGCGCGAACTGGTCTTTTACGATACGCCGGGGCACGCGAATCATCATGGCTGCATTTTTGACCGTCAAACCGCGCATTGTTTCACGGGCGATACGTTTGGGATTTCCTATCGCGAATTTGATACCGCGCAAGGTGTGTGGATTTTCGCACCTACCACACCCGTGGCATTTTCACCGGACGATTGGGTCAACAGTTTGGATAAGCTAGAAAGCTTGCAACCCAGCGCGATGTTATTGACGCATTACGGCAAAGTCACGGGTTTACCCGAACTATTCCCACGTTTACGCGCGAGCATTCAAGGTTTGCGTGATTTAGCCTTAGCCCATGCAGATCAACCCACTAACCGCGCAGCAATATTACGGGAAACGATTTTACAGCAGTGGTTAAGTGAATTAGCGGCGAGTGGGTGTGACGTGCCGGAATCCGAAGCCCGTGCCCTTTTAGCGGTGGATTCGGATTTAAACGCGCAAGGCTTAGAGGTGTGGTTGCAGCGTCTCGCAAAAGCGTCACTAAACCGTCATTAAATGGTTGCTTCACAACTGTACTAAACCTTAATATCAGGGTTTCGGTTTTATCAGGGCATCGCTGGATGCCCTGCTATTTTTAGGCAGCAGCAAAATATTTTGGGAGGAGCAAAGCTTATGAAAATCATCCTATTAGGTGGCCCAGGTGCTGGCAAAGGTACGCAATCTAGCTACATCAAGGAAAAATACGGGATTCCACAAATCTCCACCGGCGATATGCTGCGTGCCGCAGTCAAAGCGGGTACACCATTGGGTATCGCAGCCAAGAAAGTCATGGACGCGGGCGGTTTGGTGTCTGACGACATTATCATCGGTCTGGTGAAAGAACGCATTCAAGAAGCGGATTGCGCTAACGGCTTCTTATTTGACGGTTTCCCACGCACGTTGGCACAAGCGGACGCGCTGAAAGCGGGCGGTATTGACATCGACGCAGTGGTCGAAATCGCGGTTGATGACAATGAAATCATTCGCCGTATGAGCGGTCGTCGTGTGCATTTGGCATCCGGTCGCACTTACCACGTTGTGTTCAACCCACCGAAAGTCGAAGGCAAAGACGACGAAACGGGCGAAGACTTAATCCAACGTGACGACGACCAAGAAGAAACCGTGCGCAAACGTTTAGACGTTTACCACGCACAAACTGCACCCTTAATCGGCTACTACTCCACATGGGCAACGTCTGGTGAAGACAATGCGCCACGTTACATTAAAGTTAACGGCATCGGTAAAGTTGACGGCGTGCGCGACGCGATCTTTGCTGGCTTAGCTTAATTCTTCGGGTTTCGCCTCTCCTGCCTGTCGGGAGAGGTGAACCTATCCGCAAAATCCTCATGCTTTCGCTGCATCTTCTGCTACGCTTGCAGGCAAATTATTAACACTTATTTTCAGTATCAGGAGTCTGTTAATGACCGTCAAGAATGCTTTTTACGCGCAATCCGGTGGTGTGACTGCCGTTATCAATGCCTCAGCCTGCGGCGTGATTGAAACCGCTCGCCAACACAGCGACAAAATCGGCACGATTTACGCTGGGCAAAACGGCATTATCGGCGCGTTGCTGGAAAACTTGATTGATACCAGCAAAATCTCTACCGAAGACGTTGCAGCCTTGCGTTACACCCCATCCGGCGCGTTTGGTTCTTGCCGTTACAAATTGAAAAGTTTGGAAAAAAATCGCCGTGAATACGAGCGTTTGATCGAAGTTTTCAAAGCACATGACATCGGTTACTTCTTCTACAATGGCGGGGGCGATTCCGCTGATACTTGCTTGAAAGTTTCACAATTGGCAGATTCGTTGGGCTTCCCGATTCAAGCGATTCACGTCCCGAAAACCGTCGATAACGACTTACCTGTGACGGATAACTGCCCCGGCTTTGGTTCGGTGGCGAAATACATCGCGGTTTCCACGCGCGAAGCCAGCTACGATGTAGCGTCCATGTGCTCCACTTCCACCAAAGTGTTCGTGCTGGAAGTCATGGGTCGCCATGCAGGTTGGATTGCTGCTGCGGGCGGTTTAGCGGCGGACGAAAACAACGATATTCCGGTCGTGATCCTGTTCCCTGAAGTCGAATTCGACCAAGAAAAATTCCTCGCTACTGTTGATGCCAAAGTTAAGCAATACGGCTATTGCAGCGTGGTGGTTTCCGAAGGCTGCCATTACCCTGACGGCACATTCATTGCCGAACAAGGCACACGCGATGCGTTCGGTCATGCGCAATTGGGTGGTGCTGCACCCGTGGTGGCTAACATGATCAAACAAGCGTTTGGTTACAAATTCCACTGGGCAGTAGCCGACTACCTGCAACGTGCGGCACGTCATTTGGCTTCCAAATCCGACGTGGAACAAGCTTACGCTTTGGGCAAAGCAGCGGTAGAACTGGCAATTGAAGGGCGTAATTCCGTTATGCCAGCCGTTATCCGCGATTCCAACAGCCCGTACCAATGGCACATTGGCGTAGGCGAACTGAAAGACATTGCTAACGTCGAAAAAATGATGCCAAAAGACTTCATTACCGAAGACGGTTTTGGCATTACGGCGGCGTGCCGTGAATATTTGCAACCGCTGATCGAAGGCGAAGATTACCCACCTTACGAAAACGGTATGCCGAAATACGTGACATTGAAACACGCATTACTGGCGAAAAAACTGCCAGCATTCGAGTTATAAGCATGAGTGTGTCGGTTGCACTGATTTCCGACACGCACGGGTATTTAGACCCGCGCATTGCCGCCATTATTCGCGATTGCGACTACGCCATGCACGCTGGCGATGTTTGCGGAGCGCAGGTATTGGCGGCGATGCAACCCAAAACGGGCACGGTGATTGCCGTCGCGGGGAATAATGACCCGCGTTTTATGCCGGAACTCACCTTACCCGATACGGGCGAATTGCTATTACCGGGTGGTTTAATCCGCATTGAACACGGACACCGCCACGGTCTTGCCGCACCGAATCACCGCTCGATGCGCAGCCACCATGCACACGCACGGGTCGTGGTTTACGGGCATACCCATCGCTTAACACAAGATCGTCTCGCCCTGCCGTGGATATTGAACCCCGGTGCGGCGGGGCAAATGCGCACGCACGGCGGCGCGTCGTGTTTGGTATTAACCGCCAGTCGCGATGCCGAATGGAGCGTGCAGGAATACCGTTTCCCGCGTGCAATCTAAGTATTGAACCCAGCAAGTCAGTTAGGCTTGCCTTGATAAACAACCGACAAACCCACTGGGCTATGTTCAGGGCGTACCGTAATCGTATCACGCGCTTTCAATGCAGCAGACTCACAATTAATCAGGAAACCCGCTTTACCATTGCTGGATAAACCAATATCCAAAATATCCTGCCGATAATAATCCGCTAAAAATGTACCCCACAGTACATCATTAATAAAAACGTGAATACGCAATGGTTCAAGTTGGGGAGAACCCATTTTCACCATCCAACCCGACAAGTTATGTTGTTCAAAACCATCAATCCAACCATCAAAAGCGTGTTCATTTAATATCTTTTTCTGTTTGTGACCCATTGCCCAATTCGTATAACTAGCGGGATAAGGTGAAGTGACATCAATAATACGCTGCATTATTTCAGGCTGATGCTCAACACCGCAAAAATCCAATAAAGCTTGTGCAAACTCTTCACGATTATTCAGCATTTTTTCATACGAAACATGCAGAGCATTTAACTTTTTGCCATTAAAAAATTTTACGATTTTTTCATAGCCCTCCAAACCACTTCTCATCGCATTCACAATATCCGACTCATACACCAATGAATGGCGTAATGATCGAGCGAAAATATCTCGATAAATAAAAATATAATAAGGATTACTCAGGTATTTATGGATGCGCTCTAAATACTTGTAATTATCAGGTAGTTTCCAAGCAAACTTTGCATAGTCCTGCTCATATTGTTTTAAGATCAACTTAACTAATAACCAATCTTTAGCCCTCACTGCTCTAGCCAGTTGAATATCTTCGTAGATGGGTTCGTTATACGCTTTTCCTAATGCCACACCCATTGCATGAAGGGACGCTGCAATTGCTGATGTTCCTCCCCTATTTAAACCAACGACAACAATACTGCTTGGCTTGTCATTAGAAACTGGACTGCCCATTATCTGAAAACCACTATTCGCTAACATACAACCTCTCTGCTATTAAAAGATTAAAAATAAATCACAAAAAAAGGCGCATGACGCGCCTTTTTTCAGGAAATGCAGGTTGGTGCTTATTGCACGCCAAGCAATTCCACATCAAAGATCAAAGTCGCGTTCGGTGGAATCACGCCACCCGCACCACGCGCACCGTAACCCATTTCTGCCGGGATAACTAAAGTACGTTTGCCGCCAACTTTCATGCCAGCCACGCCCATATCCCAACCCGGAATCACGCGCCCGCCACCCAATGGGAATTGGAATGGTTGACCACGATCCAAGGAACTGTCGAATTTTTTGCCGTGTTTATCGGGTGCAGACTCGTCATACAACCAGCCAGTGTAATGCACAGCAACCAATTGACCCGGTTTTGCTTCCGCGCCATCGCCAACTTTCACGTCAGTTTTTACTAATTCTTTCACAGTCGTAGGTGTTCCAATTTGCATTGAAGGTTCAGGTTTCGCTTCAGCGGCTGCTTTCTCTTTATT
The DNA here is from genome assembly GCA_039797295.1 of Pseudomonadota bacterium. Lineage (GTDB taxonomy): Bacteria > Pseudomonadota > Gammaproteobacteria > Thiotrichales > Thiotrichaceae > Thiothrix. The sequence goes on from JBDKID010000038.1 coordinate 5,401, forward strand.
ACCAGACTGATCAGAGCAAGCCGTCATCAGCACAACACTAGCCGCCACACACAGTGACAGCAATACGCGATTTTTCATAAGTTTTCTTCCTAACAATAAAAGGCGGCGATGCAAGCAGCACCACCGCCGTTACGTGAGTGATATTACTCACCTGCTTGGCTTGCCACAAGCCCCGCACTTTAGGAAGCAAACGCCTACAGATTACACTTTAGTAAGCTTTGGGCTACACATTAATAAGTAACTTCCAACTTTTGCGCCAAGGTTTCAATCACCAAGGTAATATCAGACAAACGATCTTGCAATGCCATGCCTTCTTTCAAATCCGCCAATAATTGCTCAATAGCTCGCACATGTTGAATGCGTAATGCCAGCAATTCCACTTGTTGTTTTAAAGGATTCAATAAAAACTCAGCATGAGCACTATTATGGTAAATGTGCTCACGAATTTGTTCTGCGTGGCTAATAAGATTTTGGCAGCTATCACCTTGCACATTCACTTTACTATTGTGCAATTCAGCTTCATCATTATCTTGATCAAATTGCGACTCACTCACTAATTCACGCATTCGGGCGCGTAATTGCGCTAATTGCTCACGGTTTTTTTGAATGGTTACTTGATTCGCGGTCAATTTCGCTTGCAATGCTTGGTAAGCCGTTTCAATGCGCATTAATAACGGCGTAGGAGCGGTAGACAATGCTGAATTCGCCCCAGCATCCGCCTTAACTGTAACATTAGACTCATGCGTAACATCAGTTGATGGTATCAATTGTTCTTGCTGATTATCGTTAAAATAATGTTCCATTTTGCTCTCTCTTTATTGTTAAATTATTTGAAATAACTATTGAACTATAGAAAAGTATCAACAGGCATCAGTTTATACTCATGCCTGTCGTAATTAAACCTGCCAATTCACGAAGTTTTCCAGCAGTTTTAAACCATCATCGGCGGATTTTTCAGGATGTGCTTGAATCGCAAATACATTATCCCGTGCAATTGCCGAAGCGTATTGAATACCGTAATCCGTCATACCCGTCATTAAGGTTTTATCGACAGGATCAAGGTAATAGCTGTGCACGAAATAAAAACGTGCACCATCGGCAATGCCATTCCACAACGGGTGTGGAGTGCTTTGCCAAATCTGATTCCAGCCCATTTGCGGAATCTTCAATCGCACACCCTGTTGTTGATGCGCTGTGCCGAAATAACGCACATTGCCACCATACAAACCGAGGCATTCGATACCGCCGTTTTCTTCGGAATGCTGCATTAAGACCTGCATTCCCATGCAAATGCCAAGGAACGGTTTGGTCTGCATGGCTTCGCGCACGACTTCCGCCATGCCACGGGTTTCGAGTTCGCGCATACAATCGCGTGCCGCGCCCTGCCCCGGAAATACCACGCGGTCGGCGTGCAAAATCACCGCAGGATCAGCCGTCACCACGACTTTCGCACCGTTGGCAACGTGTACCACGGCACGTTCGACCGAGTGCAGATTGCCCATGTTGTAATCAATAATCGCGATGGTTTGCATTACAAACTCCCTTTGGTCGACGGCAAAATGCCTGCCATGCGTGGGTCGACTTCCACCGCCATGCGCAATGCACGCCCTAAGGCTTTGAACACGGTTTCAGCAATGTGGTGCGCATTACGCCCTTTGAGGTTGTCGACGTGCAATGTCACCAGCGCGTGATTTACAAAGCCTTGAAAGAATTCGTAAAACAAATCAGTATCAAACGTGCCAATGTGCGAACGACGGTAATCGACGGTGTGATCCAAGCCCGGACGACCGGAAAAATCCACCACCACGCGCGACAATGCCTCATCCAACGGCACATAAGCGTGCCCATAACGCCGGATACCTTTTTTGTCGCCCACCGCTTTGGCAAACGCTTGTCCGAGGGTAATGCCAATGTCTTCCACACTGTGATGGTCGTCGATGTGCTTGTCGCCTTGGCATTCAATATCGAGGTCGATCATGCCGTGGCGAGCCACTTGGTCTAGCATGTGATCAAGGAAAGGAACTCCCGTGTCAAAGCGGGATTTGCCCGTGCCGTCGAGATTAATGGTGACACGGATTTGAGTTTCGAGCGTGTTACGTTCCACGCTGGCAATGCGTTCGGTCATTGGTAAGCCTGTGTGAGAGTGGTTTTTAGCAGCATTCTAACACAGAGCAATCAACCCCACTAACCCTACTATAGTTGCTACACTTGAGGTATTAGCGACACATCCCCCAACAGGTGATTCACATGCGACTTCAGAACTTTAAACCCTATCTTCTCAGTCTATTAGTGAGTAGCGCATTAATCTCAGCTATTCCGAATGACGCTCAAGCGAATCCGCAACAAGAAAAATTCACACTCAACACTCCTAATAATACCGCGAAAATCCTGCATTTTTCAGGTTATGATTGGATGGTCTACGCTTATACTGGTGCACCAGGGCCTAATTATTGGAGTGCAGCTAATGCTTGGGTCGACAGCAATGGCTATTTGCATTTAAAGATTTCGCAAAAAAATGGGCGATGGTATTGTGCACAAGTTGGTATGACCCAACGTTTAGGTTTTGGTAAATACCAATTCCAAGTTATCGGCGCAATTGATAAATTCGACCCCAATATTGTTTTAGGTTTATTTAATTATCCTACTGCTGATGTCGGCATGGATGGTACAAATGAAATCGATATTGAAATCGCGCAATGGGGACAAACACAAAACTTACGTGGCAGTTATACGGCTTGGCCAGTGGATCCCAAGGTCAGTAAGCAATCTTATGAATACCCCGTGTTATTAAATGGCACTTACACCACACAACGATTTACGTGGACGAGTCAACAAATCTATTTTCAAAGTTTACACGGACATCAAAACAGCAATTTATATCCCTATGCCACTTGGCGATACAAACCAAGCAATTATCAACAACACATCGCTCAACAACCCATGCCAGTTTACATGAATCTTTGGCTCAATCGCGGTGAAGCCCCAACCAACGGCAAAGCAGTGGAAGTCATTATCAGCAGTTTTAAATTCACACCAGCTAAATAAGTCAATAGAAAAAACGGCAACTAACTGAACTTATCGACATGGCTTGCCTCTAATCATGCAAATGCGTTTTAAACCATTTTCAACTCAACCAACATCAGCGTGACGCCAATGAAAAAAATGCTTGCCGGATTACTCGGAACATTATTATTAATCAGTATTCAAGCACCAGCCATCAGTGCAGAACCCAGCCCTCCCCACCCGATTGCGATTGCTGGCGGCTACAGCGTTGCAGCGGTAACGGATGCAGCGGTGAAAGAAGCTGCCAATTTCGCAGCCAAAACACTCAGCCAAGCAAAGGCGCAAGTTAAAACCATTCACCAAGCAGAATCCCAAGTCGTAGCGGGCATGAATTATCGTATCGATATGACCTTAAGCGACGCTAAACGCTACCATGTCACCGTGTATAAAGCGTTAAACGGGGATTATTCCCTCAGCAATAGCGAATTAGTGCCAAGCGACGTAATAAAACCTTACACCAATATTTTCGCGTATTGCGCCGCAGTGAAAAACATTGATAGCCCTGATAATCGTTACACGGGCGAACCATTACCAAAAGTATTATTCAAAGCCCTCGGCATGGGTAAAGAAGCCAGCAAAATGGCATTAGAAAATCCGGGTTTTGTTTCATGGCGATGCATGGATAAAAAAGTCTGGACTTGCAGCGTCGGGGCAAATATCCCCTGCGATTCAAAAGCTGATAGCAACCGTAAACCCAATGACGGTATGAAAACCTTCTGCAAAAGCGAACCCAATGCAGATTTTATTCCAGCCGTTGCTGCGGGTCGAACAACCATTTACGAATGGCGTTGCAAATCCGGCAAACCCAAAATTGTCAGCCAAGCGACACCCGTTGATGCACGCGGTTATCCAGCCGTTTATTGGACGCTGGTTAAAGCCAAATAAGTGCGATTGACATCTGATCCCCTCCGCGAATAGTGGACAGTTTAAAGATACTCGCTTTCCCTGCTGTCTACTATTCGCGATAAGGATCGGTTTTTAAAAGATCATCCTTTTTTAATCCTCAACACTTCCTCCACCGAAAGACCCGCCACCTGAGCAATATATTCAACGGGTAGTACACCCAACTGGAGTAAATTCCGCGCTACTTCCTGAGCTTTCTTTAAAGCACCAACTTGCTCACCTTCCTCTAACCCTAACTGTTTACCCTTTTCTATACCAACTTGTTCCCCCTCCCAATAACCATACCAATGCGCCGTCTGTTGGGAACTCATAAAGTCTCGGTAGTCCTTCAAACTGCTTTCATAGACTTGACGTTCTTCAGGGGGTAATTGCGCTATTTTGGCAATGCTAAATAATCGTTGAAAAATCACTTCATGTAATTCAGGGGGAATCGTTTCAAGTTCATGTAAGTGTTTAAACGCGAATAACCATTTATCTTGTAGCGTTACCAATTGATGGTGCTGTAGCTGAAAACGCGGTAGTACTAAATAAATAAAATTCAACTTGTCATAAAACAGGCGATTATGCTGGTCTTTTAATTGGGCGTGATACATGACATCCTGTTCCTCATCATCGATCAGAAAATCCAGAATGCCAATGGTATAGACCGCTGCCAGTTTATAATTCCAATCCCCACGTTTGGCTTGTTCCTGAATCGCAAAGGTGGAATAAAACAGACTCCGATCTTTAAAGTAGATTTGTTTGACCCGTTGTAATTCGACAATGAAACGCTCTCCCGAAGGACTCATGCAGTTCAGATCAAAAATAACTTTACGATCTGAAACACTCATGCCTTGATATTCGTTTTTGGTATAAGTCAACTCGGACACTTGATGATGAGCGGGTAATAAGGCATTGAGAAAGCTGATCAACAAGTCTTTATGAGGCTCTTCCCCGAACAGCTTTTTAAAGCCGAAATCGGTGAGAGGATTGAGGTAGACATCATTCATAATAGTACACCGATAAGACAAAAAAGCAAAAAGTTGACTCGAATTATAGGGGAGTTCAAGGAATCTACCAAGCATGATCCCCTTCGCAAGTAGTGGGCAGTTTAAAGATACTCGCTGTCCCCGCTGTCTACTATTCGTGGCGGGAATCATCACAATGCCATACAAGACAGATTCTACAAGCCACCGCCCCACGATCTTGCTTGCACAAAAACCGTAATCTGCGGCTTAAATAAAAAACATTGCAACCCCACATAAACAGATTCTTTTTCCCAACAAATATGCTAGAGTTTCAAGCAACTCGGCACTACTGCACAACCCAAATCGCAACACCAATCATAACAACACGCACTGCCAAACATGCCCGTTCGCGTGCGAACACGGCAGGGCGAAAGCGTGATTGATGAATAGCGGGATAAGAAGTACAGAAAATTAACTAGGCATAATATTCAACGGAACAATATGTAGAACCAGAGTGAATAGTTAGAGAGGGTATTTTTACTCCTCTCTAAGTTTGTTATACCAGATATTGTATATATAATAAGGACACTTATATGAAATGGATACAAAAAAGTACAGCGAATTTATTTCCACTTAGTATCGAGAAGTCGCAATTTGCTATTGCACTCAAGGAATGGTTATACACGGGGGATATGTATGATCTTGATGAACCTGTCGAAACATGTGAGCTTTGTGGGCACTCAGATATACGTTATCAATTTAAAATTATTAATCATCACAATGCTAATGAAATGTTAGTTGGTTCTGAATGTATTAATAAATTTGGCATTCTAGCTACTGACGAAATTGGAAATATCTTAAGTAAAGAAGAGTCGCGGCGAGAAGTTAATAAAGATCGTCAATTTTTAATAAAAGAAGCAAAAAAAAGACACCTTATAAATACATTAATCTCATTATCTGCTGTTGATAAAGATTTTGACGTTGACTCGTTCATTTCTTATGTTATCGATCGAGAGGCATTCACTCCAAAACAACTTTCACTACTATTTTGGAGACTTGATAAACATGAAATCAATTATTCTCCACGAGACTTTAAAATTATTATTAGGCGTGAAAGAGAAAAAGATCAATTACGAAATATGGATAGTTGGAAATTACGGAAGCTTTGGAAATCAATGTCACCTAGTCAACAAAAATGGGTTCGACAAAATACATCATTTGATCTTGAATAGTTTAGCCTTAATCTATATACCATCGGCAATTGACTTTTCGGTTTCAGTATTTTTCATCAATCCTTAAAAATCAATGAGTTGCGAATTTTAGAAGAACCGAATTTTCATTTGCCGTGGGTATAGATATTAAAAAGTAGAGGGATGTATATTTGATATATTGTAAACTATTCTTAAAAAGGCTATTCCCAATACTCCATAAAAAAAGGCGCATTCGCGCCTTTTTTCGTTTCAGCGGTTTAAGCCGCGTTAAACGCTGTGGCTAACTTAAACGACTTTCGCGTTGAGTTCGCCTTTGGCATAGCGGGTGAACATGGTTTCGAGCGAGACGGGTTTGATTTTGTCTGCCATGCCTGCCGCGCCAAAGGCTTCGTAACGCGCAACACAGATACCTTTCATGCCTTTGACGGTTTCTTTCAGGTATTTGCGTGGGTCGAAGTTTTTGCGGTCTTCTGCCAAGTAGCGGCGGATTGTGCCCGTGGATGCCATGCGCAGGTCGGTGTCGATGTTGACTTTGCGCACGCCGTGTTTGATGCCTTCGACGATTTCTTCAACCGGAACGCCGTAGGTTTGACCCATGTCGCCGCCGTAGTTGTTGATGATTTCCAGCCAGTCTTGCGGCACAGAGGATGAGCCGTGCATGACCAAGTGGACGGTGGGAATGCGGGCGTTGATTTCTTTGATGCGGTCAATGCGCAGCACTTTGCCGGTTGGCTTTTTGGTGAATTTGTACGCGCCATGTGATGTGCCGATGGCGATTGCCAGCGCATCTACGCCGGTTTTGCGCACGAAGTCTGCCGCTTCTTCAGGGTCAGTCAGCAGCATGGAGTGATCCAGCACGCCTTCTGCACCGTGACCGTCTTCTTCACCCATCATGCCGGTTTCGAGTGAACCCAAGCAGCCCAGTTCGCCTTCGACGGATACGCCGCAAGCGTGCGCTAATTCGACGACTTTGCGCGTGACTTCAACGTTGTAGTCGTAAGAAGATGGGGTTTTGCCGTCTGCCATTAATGAGCCGTCCATCATGACTGAGGAGAAGCCGGATTGAATGGAACGGAAGCAAACCGCTGGTTCTGCACCGTGGTCTTGGTGCATACAGACTGGAATGTGTGGGTACATTTCAACCGCTGCCAGAATCAAATGGCGCAGGAACGGTTCGCCCGCATACGCACGCGCCCCAGCAGAGCCTTGCAGAATAACGGGGGAATTGGTCGCATCCGCTGCCTGCATAATGGCTTGGACTTGTTCCATGTTGTTAACGTTAAACGCTGGCATCCCGTAACCGTGTTCGGCGGCGTGATCCAGTAATTGACGCATAGAAATCAGTGCCATGAAGTATCTCCTACCATAAGTTGTAACAAATTCAATTTGAGCTTATTGCCGGAAAGCATTGTAATTAACCGTTTTGATGCTCACCGACGCGCAGTATTTTAAGCTGGTTTGTACCGCCCTTAATACCGGAAAGATCACCTTTCGTCACGACGACCAAATCGCCTTTATCGACAATGCCTGCTTCGAGCATTAATTCGACGGCTTTGCGATTAATGATTTTCGGGTCGGTAACGGGTTCGTGCCATTTCACGGGGTAAACACCGCGATACATGCTCACACGCCGCGCCGCATCATCATTGGTGGTGAGGGCGTAAATCGGAATGCCCGCACGTACCCGCGACATCCACAACGGAGTCGCACCGGATTCGGTCAACGCCGCAATCGCGCGCACGCCCATGTGGTTGGCGATGTACATGGTAGCCATTGCCACGCCTTCGTCAATGCGCTCGAATGCCTGATCCAAACGGTGGTCGGCTTTGCGCACCACGGCTTGTTCGGCCTCTTCGCAAATATTCGCCATCGTTGCCACGACTTTATCGGGGTGTTTGCCCGTGGCGGTTTCGCCGGAAAGCATTACCGCGTCCGTACCATCGAGTACCGCATTCGCCACGTCGAACACTTCCGCACGGGTCGGAATCGGGTTTTCGATCATGGTTTCCATCATTTGCGTGGCGGTAATAATCGCACGGTTCAAATAACGCGCCCGTTTGATCAAGGCTTTTTGCGCTTTGGGCAATTTCGCATCGCCGATTTCCACGCCCAAATCGCCCCGCGCAATCATAATCACGTCGGAAGCGAGAATAATCTCGTCCATTGTCGGTTGTTCGACGGTTTCCGCGCGTTCCATTTTCGCCACGATTGCCGCGTGACCGCCAGCCGCCGCCAATAAACGCCGTGCTTCGTGCAAATCTTCCGCCGTGCGAGGGAATGACACCGCCAAAAAGTCCACATTCATCGCCGCAGCGGTTTGAATGTCTTCTTTATCTTTGTCGGTCAAAGCCGCAGCGGATAAGCCGCCACCACGCCGGTTTAAACCTTTGTTATTCGATAACACGCCGCCATTGATCACGCGCGTGTGGATTTCTTGCCCTTGTAACGCGGTAATCAGCAACACAATGCGCCCGTCATCGAGCCACAATTCATCGCCTATCACCACGTCGTGAACCAATGCTTTGTAACCCAAACCAACGCGCTCTTGATTGCCCGCGTCTTTGTCTAAGGTGGCATCGAGAATAAAAGTATCGCCGCTGGCTAAGGTAATTTTGCCATCCTGAAAGCGTGAAATGCGTAATTTAGGTCCTTGTAAATCGCCCAGAATGCCAATCACGCGCCCGACTTTCTGCGCCATTTCCCGCACCAGTTCGGCACGCGCAATGTGTTCGGCAGGTGAGCCGTGCGAAAAGTTTAAGCGCACCACATCCACACCCGCGCGGATAATGGCTTCAATGGCTTCGGGGGTATTGGTTGCAGGCCCTAAGGTCGCAACAATTTTGGTTCTTCTCATGCTGAGTGCCCTACGTTATGTATGCTAACTATGAATTATTGCTAATGCTTATCGTTTTTTGTGCAAAGTCGTGTAACAGCAAGCGTTCACGACTTGGAAAAAGCGAAGCCGCTTAAAGCGGCTTCTTAAGGATAGTCGTGACGGGCTTAACCGTTCGCACGTTTTTCCAACATTTCCACCGCTGGCAAGACTTTGCCTTCGAGGTATTCCAAGAACGCACCGCCTGCTGTCGAAATATAAGACACTTTGTCGTAAATGTCGTATTTTTGAATCGCCGCGATGGTGTCGCCGCCGCCAGCCAAGGTGAACGCTTGGGTTTCCGCGATGGCCATCGAAATGGCTTTCGTGCCCGCGCCGAATTGGTCGAACTCGAATACGCCCACCGGACCGTTCCACACCACCGTGCCAGCTTGCATGATAATGTCGACCAGTTCCTGCGTGGATTTTTCGCCAATGTCGAAAATCATGTCGTCATCCGCCACTTCAGCAGCGGCTTTAGCAACGGCAGGTTCATTCGCGTCGAACTGTTTACCGCACACCACATCCACCGCAATGGGGATGCTTGCGCCGCGTGCTGACATTTTTTCCATCAGCATTTGTGCAGTAGGTACGAGGTCGTTTTCGCACAACGATTTACCGACGTTGTAACCAGACGCTTTGAGGAAGGTGTTGGCAATGCCGCCGCCGACCACTAATTGGTCCACTTTGTCCGCCAACGATTCCAACACGGTCAGTTTGGTGGAAACTTTAGAACCACCAACGATAGCCACCATTGGACGCGCCGGATTTGCCAAAGCTTGGTGCAAGGCTTCCAGTTCTTCGCTCAGCAAAATGCCTGCCGCTGCGACAGGGGCGTACATGCCCACGCCGTAAGTGGAGGCTTCTGCACGGTGCGCTGTACCGAACGCATCCATCACGAACACGTCGCACAGTGCCGCGTACTTACGCGCCGTGGCTTCGACGTTTTTCTTTTCGCCTTTATTGACGCGGCAGTTTTCCAGCACGACGAGTTCGCCTTCCGCCACGTCAAAACCACCGTCAACCCAGTCTTTGACCAAACGCACTTCCTTGCCCAAACGTGCGGCAATATTGTCCGCAATCGGTTGCAAAGAAACGCTTTCTGACCATTCGCCTTCGGTTGGGCGACCCAAATGCGAAGTCACCATGACTTTCGCCCCCGCATTCAAAGCAAACTCAATGGTTGCCATCGAAGCGGTAATGCGTGCGTCAGAAGTGACCTTGCCGTCTTTAACCGGAACGTTCAGGTCAGAACGAATCAGGACGCACTTACCACGCAAATCCAAATCCGTCATTTTAATGAAAGCCATGCTGTGCTCCCTCTGCGGATTAATTCGCAGCAACATGTTTAACGAAGCGCAGCATGTTGCAGGTGTAGCCGTACTCGTTGTCGTACCAGGCGACCACTTTCACGAATGTACCATCCAGCGCGATACCCGCTTCAGCGTCGAAAGTCGACGGCGCAGTGTTACCCACGAAGTCAGTGGAAACCACTTTCTCTTCGGTGTAACCCAATACGCCTTGCATGTCGCCTTCGGAAGCGGCTTTCATCGCCGCACAGATTTCCGCGTAAGTTGCTTCTTTGTTCAGTTCAACGGTTAAGTCGACCACAGAAACGTCAGAAGTTGGTACGCGGAACGCCATGCCAGTCAGTTTGCCTTTCAGTTCTGGCAATACCACGCCAGCGGCTTTCGCAGCACCGGTGGAAGATGGAATGATGTTTTCCAGAATCCCACGACCACCGCGCCAGTCTTTTTTGGATGGACCATCAACGGTTTTTTGCGTTGCAGTCGCCGCGTGAACCGTGGTCATCAGACCGCGTTTAATGCCCCAGTTGTCGTTCAGAACTTTCGCAACAGGTGCTAAGCAGTTCGTGGTGCAAGAAGCCGCAGAAACGATGGCTTGACCCGCGTAAGTTGCGTGGTTTACGCCGTAAACGAACATGGGCGTGCTGTCTTTAGACGGTGCGGACATCACGACTTTTTTCGCGCCAGCCGTAAGGTGCGCCGCTGCACCTGCTTCGTCTAAGAAGAAGCCAGTGCATTCCAGCACCATATCCGCGCCGATTTCGTCCCATTTCAGGTTCGCTGGGTCTTTTTCCGCAGTCAGGCGAATGGTTTTGCCATTCACGACTAAGTTGCTACCGTCAACCGCGATGTCACCGTTGAAACGACCGTGTACGGAGTCGTATTTCAGCATGTAAGCCAAGTAGTCAGGGTCGAGCAGGTCGTTGATACCGACCACTTCGATTTCAGGGAAATCTTTCGCGATTGCACGAAATGCCATACGACCGATACGACCAAAACCGTTGATACCTACTTTGATTGTCATGATTGCTTCCTCAATTTCTTCCAAAAAGTGAACCAGTAAATAAGCGAATACTGAATGTTTTGCTAACTGTTTTAGGCTGTCAGCACGCTCTCAACGGCGGCTACGACATTTTCGACGGTAAAACCGAAATGTTTAAACAATACGCCAGCGGGTGCGGACTCGCCAAAGGTGTCCAGACCAACCACTTTGCCTTGCAGACCAACGAACTGATACCACGCGGCAGTCACACCGGCTTCAACGGCGACACGCGCGGTCACGGCGGCAGGCAATACGCTTTCACGGTAAGCGGCATCTTGCGCCAAGAAGGTTTCAACCGATGGCATGGAAACCACGCGCACTTTCTTACCCGCTTGGGCTAATTGTGCGGCTGCACCTGTGGCCAGAGCGATTTCTGAACCCGTTGCAATAATGATCGCATCCGGCGTGCCAGTGCTGTCTTGCAGAATATAGCCGCCTTTAGCAATGTCGGCGACTTGCGCGGACGTGCGGGTTTGATGCGGTAAGTTTTGGCGCGTCAAAATCAAGCAGCTTGGGCCGTGTTGTTTTTCAATCGCGGATTGCCATGCCACAGCGGTTTCCACGCTATCGCACGGACGCCACACCGACATGCGTGGAATCAAGCGTAAGCTGGCGGTTTGTTCGACGGCTTGGTGGGTCGGGCCATCTTCGCCCAAACCAATCGAGTCGTGCGTGAACACGAAAATGCTGCGGATTTTCATTAATGCCGCCATACGCAGGGCATTACGCGCGTATTCGGAGAACATTAAGAAGGTCGCGCCATACGGAATGAAACCGCCGTGCAATGCCATGCCGTTCATCATTGCCGCCATGCCGAATTCGCGTACACCGTAAGACAGGTAGTTACCGCTGAAATCCTGCGTTTTGCCATGACCGGGGCTGATGTGTTGGCTGGATTTGTGGAAGGTATTGTTAGAAGGGGTTAAATCCGCTGAACCGCCGAGTAATTCCGGCAGCAATGCACCGAACGCATCCAACGCATTTTTGGAAGCCACGCGCGTTGCAGGGGATTCGGCTTTGGCATTGATGGCAGCAATGGCTTTTGCCGCATCTTCTGCCCACGTTACTGGCAGTGCGCCCGCCATGCGACGTTTGAATTCCGCCGCTAATTCGGGGAAGACTTCTTGGTAAGCCGTAAAGCGATGACCCCATGAAGTTTCCGCTGCCGCGCCGCGTGCTTTGGCATCCCAACCCGCGTAAACGTGCGCTGGAATTTCAAACGCGCCGTATTCCCAACCCAAAGCTTGACGTGCTAAGGCAATTTCGTCATTGCCCAATGGTGCGCCGTGGCAATCGTGTGAACCCGCTTTATTCGGTGAGCCGTAACCAATCGTGGTTTTGCAGCAGATTAAAGTCGGTTTGCTGGTTTCCGCGCGGGCTGCTTCGATAGCGGCTTTGATTGCTGCTGCATCATGCCCATTCACCGCTGGAATAACGTGCCAGCCGTAAGCCTCAAAGCGTTGCGGGGTATTGTCGGTAAACCAGCCGTCCACTTGACCATCAATCGAGATGTTATTGTCGTCGTAGAACGCAATCAGTTTGCCCAAGCCCATTGTGCCCGCGAAAGAGCAAGCTTCGTGGGAAATGCCTTCCATTAAGCAACCGTCACCCAAAAAGGTGTAGGTGTAATGATTGACGATTTCGTAACCCGGTTGGTTAAACTGCGCCGCGAGAACTTTTTCCGCCAATGCCATGCCGACAGCATTGGTAATGCCTTGGCCTAATGGTCCGGTGGTGGTTTCGATCCCCGGTGCATAACCGTATTCAGGATGCCCCGGTGTTTTGGAATGCAATTGACGGAAGTTTTTGATTTCTTCCATTGGCAGGTCATAGCCCGTCAGGTGCAGCACCGCATACGGCAGCATTGAACCATGCCCGTTCGACATCACAAAGCGGTCACGGTTGACCCACTGTGGATTCTGCGGGTTATGGGACATGAAGTCGTTATAGAGGACTTCGGCAATGTCTGCCATCCCCATCGGTGCGCCGGGATGCCCAGAGTTTGCCTTTTGGACGGCATCCATCGTCAGGACACGGATTGCATTAGCCAGTTCACGGCGAGTAGTCATTAGACAAAATTCTCCTGTAGAGGCGTTTGTTCAGGCCGGATTAAAAATGCGCTATTGTCGCCGACTTAGGAGTGAGGGGCAACCATTACCACCGTATTAAAAAGCCCCGACATTTTAAGCCATACAACCCCTATTGAATGATGCACAACGCATGGGTTTGGGCTATTATCCCGCGCATCTGCATACTGCCTATTCAACAGTAAATTTAACGTCAGTTTTATTGCGCAGACGGCAACCAATCTGAGGAGCGTTGCAACGGGAGGTGCGCTGGATGCGTCAAATTCCCGCCAGGCTCAGATTGTGTATGGGTAAATGTGTAACGACGCTCGGTCATTCATTTTTGTTTAGGAGATTAAAGTCAATGACTGAGAGAAGCTACCTGTTTACTTCCGAGTCTGTTTCTGAAGGCCACCCAGATAAAATGGCGGATCAAGTATCCGATGCCATTCTGGATGCGATCATTGCGAAAGACCCTTACGCGCGCGTGGCGTGCGAAACCCTGACCAAAACCGGCATGGTTGTGCTGGCTGGTGAAATCACCACTAATGCGGAAATCGACTACGAAGGTATCGTGCGCGGCGTGGTAAACGACATCGGCTACAACAATTCCGACATCGGTTTTGACGGTCACACTTGTGCGGTTATCAATGCACTGGGCAAACAATCCCCTGACATCGCGATGGGCGTTGACCGTGCGAAACCCGAAGATCAAGGCGCAGGCGACCAAGGCTTGATGTTTGGTTACGCCAGCAATGAAACCGACGTGTTGATGCCAGCGGCGTTAACTTACGCGCACCGTTTGGTGAAACAACAAGCGGATATGCGTAAAGACGGCACCTTGCCGTGGCTGCGCCCTGATGCCAAATCCCAAGTGACCGTGCGTTACGAAGGCGGCAAAATCGTTGCTATCGACGCAGTAGTTCTGTCCACGCAACACAGCCCAGACATCAGCCTTGATGACTTGCGTGCCGGTGTGCTGGAACACGTCATTAAACCCGTTCTGCCAGAAGAATGGCTGCACGCGGGTACAAAATTCCACATTAACCCAACGGGCAACTTCGTGATCGGCGGCCCGGTCGGTGACTGCGGTCTGACGGGTCGTAAAATCATCGTGGACACTTACGGCGGTGCAGCACGTCACGGCGGTGGCGCGTTCTCCGGTAAAGACCCTTCCAAAGTTGACCGTTCCGCTGCGTATGCTGGGCGTTATGTCGCGAAAAATATCGTCGCGGCTGGCTTGGCGGATCGTTGCGAAATCCAAGTTTCTTACGCCATCGGCGTTGCTGAACCCACTTCCATTACCGTGGAAACCTTCGGCACCAATAAAGTAGACGAAACCTTAATCGAAGCACTGGTACGCGAACACTTCGACCTGCGTCCTTACGGCATTACCAAAATGCTCGACCTGTTACGCCCGATCTATCGCGGCACAGCGAGCTACGGTCACTTCGGTCGTGACGACCTCGACCTGCCGTGGGAACGCACTGACCGCGCTGCTGCTCTGCGCTCTGCGGCTGGTTTGTAATTCATTAAGGATTTGCTATTTATGTCTACGTTTACTGATTACGTTATTGCGGATATGTCCCTCGCTAGCTGGGGGCGCAAAGAAATTAAAATCGCCGAAACCGAAATGCCGGGTTTAATGGCTATCCGTGAAGAATTCGCGGCAAGCCAACCACTGCAAGGTGCGCGTATTACCGGTTCTTTGCACATGACCATTCAAACCGCCGTGTTGATTGAAACCCTGCAAGCTTTGGGTGCAACCGTGCGTTGGGCTTCGTGCAATATTTTCTCCACGCAAGACCACGCGGCGGCGGCAATTGCTGCGACTGGCACGCCTGTGTTCGCTTACAAAGGCGAATCGCTGGAAGAATACTGGGATTACACCCACCGTATTTTTGAATGGCCGAATGGCGAACAAGCCAACATGATTCTGGATGACGGTGGCGACGCAACGTTGTTACTGCATTTGGGGGCGCGTGCGGAACAAGACGCTTCATTGGTGGCAAACCCTACTTCTGAAGAAGAAACCTTCCTTTACGCTGCCATTCGCAATCGCTTGGAAACTTCCCCGAACTGGTACAGCACCCGTTTGGCAGAAGTACGCGGCGTGACCGAAGAAACCACCACGGGCGTACACCGTTTGTACCAAATGCACGCACGCGGCGAGTTGAAATTCCCAGCGATTAACGTGAATGATTCCGTAACCAAATCCAAATTCGACAACCTGTACGGCTGCCGCGAATCCTTGGTTGATGGCATCAAACGCGCTACCGACGTGATGGTGGCGGGCAAAATCGCGGTGGTGGCGGGTTACGGCGACGTGGGCAAAGGTTCTGCGCAAGCCCTGCGTGCCTTGTCTGCACAAGTTTGGGTGACAGAAATCGACCCGATTTGCGCCTTACAAGCCGCAATGGAAGGCTACCGCGTGGTGACAATGGAATACGCTGCGGACAAAGCGGACATTTTCGTGACCGCAACGGGCAACTTCCACGTCATTACCCACGACCACATGGCAGCGATGAAAGACCAAGCTATCGTTTGCAATATCGGTCACTTCGATAACGAAATCGACGTTGCGTCGTTGGAAAAATACGAGTGGGATGAAATCAAACCACAAGTTGACCACGTTATCTTCCCCGACGGCAAACGCATTACGCTGCTGGCAAAAGGGCGTTTGGTGAACTTAGGCTGCGGTACTGGGCATCCGTCTTACGTTATGTCTTCCTCATTTGCCAACCAAACCATTGCGCAAATCGAGTTATGGACCGAACGCGATTCCGGCAAATACCCGATTGGCGTTTACACCCTGCCGAAACATTTGGATGAAAAAGTCGCTCGCTTGCAGTTGAGAAAACTCAATGCGCAACTGACTTCACTCACCGAATACCAAGCGCAGTACATTAGCGTTGCGGTGGAAGGTCCTTACAAGCCTGAGCATTACCGTTACTAAGTAAAAACCAATAAAAATGTCATTAGCAAGGGGAAGGTAATACTTCCCCTTTGCATAAGGGGGCTAATCAGGATGCAAAATGAACGGGTTCTCTGGTACGAACCACGCCCAGCCACAACCGAGGCGTGTTGCCTTTGTGGCAATACACAGGGTAATCACTTGATTTTACAAGTTGCCCATTGGGTTAAAACGATGGGTATGTTGCCCGTAGCAAGTTGTGGACAGTGCGGTAGTGCGTGGTTTCCGCAGGTAGAGCAATATTTAGTGCCCTACCCTGACCAAAACATTATTTTGCAAGACCCTGATTTCCCTTATTACATTTACCATTACTTGGAAATAGTAGGTGGGTTGGACTGGAAAGTTAGCCTACTGGAACGTTTGCCCTTTGCAAACTTTCAATCTGTGTTGGAAATTGGCTGCAATGCGGGTGTCACGCTCGATTATTGTCGTTCCTTGTGGAATGCCGCAACGGTTATTGGTTTAGAACCTTCTGCGTATGGGATTATGGGTGGGAAGTTATTGGAAATACCCATTCATGCCAGTTATTTACGCGATGCAGAAGCCGTCAAAGGTCAACAGTTTGACTTTATCTACGCCACGGAAGTGTTAGAACACATTCCTCAACCGCTAGGCTTTTTGCAGGAACTCAAGCAACACCTGCAACCGAACGGCATGGTGTTATTGACCACACCGCGTGCAGGTGCTCTGAATCCGCAAACTTCGCCGGGCGAGTTGTATGCAGCATTGTCACCGGGGGCGCATTATTTCTTGCTCTCGCCGGAAAAGCTGCGTGATCTTGCGCAACAAGCGGGTTTTGCTTGGTGTCATATTGAACCTTTCGGTATGACGCAAATGGTGGTATTGGCGGATCACGCGGTCACATTACAACCGTGGTTTGCGGTTGCCCCGCGCATCCAAGCGTATTACCAGCGCAAGATTGCCATGCAGATGCAAGATACACGGGTACAATTGGGACATTGGCTTAATTACCATACGCATACCGCGCAAATGGGCATTCGTATTGCGGACAACGTGATACAAACCATTGAGCAAGGTTTGCACCAAGGCTTCGGCATTCAATTCGCGCAACCGCAAACGTGGTTAGCACGGGTGTTAGCAGCAGATTCCTTAGTGGGAATCGGTAAAGCCATGCCTTATGCCTTACCGTTCTATTTGTATTGGCGAGCCAAGCAATTACCCAGCACGGATGCAATGGCGTGGCAACATTTGCAGTTAGCAGAACTGTGTGCATTACAAGGTTTAAAGGTCGATTTCCAAAACCTGTTTGTGTACCACGCTTTGCTGACACAGATTGAAACCGCGTTAACGGCGTATCCAACACGCCATCCGACACACCCGTGGTTGATGCAAGCGCAACAGTTACGGCAACGCATTCCAGAGCTACACGCAACAAAGCCACTAACCATGCCCACTGTGCTCAGTCAGATTAAATCCCGATTAAAGCGGGTCAGTACCCGCTGGATGAGGCAATAGCGATGGACGAACATCAACACAATCACGCCAGCCGTGATGATCTTATTTTCAGCTTTGAATTTTTCCCGCCGAAAACCGATAAAGGTGCGGAAAACTTGCGTGCTGTGCGCAATGAATTGGCGGCATTGAATCCGCGCTTTTTCTCGGTGACTTACGGCGCGGGTGGTTCTACGCAAGCCAATACCTTGAATACCGTGCTGGAAATTCAGCGCGATTCGGGCATTGAAGCCGCGCCGCATTTATCGTGCGTCGGGGCGAGTGCCGAACAAATCCGCGAGATTCTCGACACTTACCGTAGCAATGGCATTAAGCACATTGTCGCATTGCGTGGCGATTTACCGTCGGGTTCACGCGATTTGGGCGAATTTCGTTACGCGAATGAACTGGTCGACTTTATCCGCAAGGAAACGGGCGATCATTTCAATATCGAAGTCGCGGCGTACCCCGAAATGCACCCGCAAGCCCCGAATCTGCGCGTCGACATGGATAATTTCGTGCGCAAAGTCAAAGCGGGCGCGAATAGCGCGATTACGCAATATTTCTACAATGCCGATGCGTATTGGCATTTTGTGGATTGCTGCGCACAACAAGGCGTGGATATTCCGATCATTCCGGGAATTATGCCGATTACCAATTACACACAATTGGCGCGTTTTTCCGATATGTGTGGCGCGGAAATCCCACGCTGGGTACGCAAACAGCTCGAAGCCTACGGCGATGATGTCGAATCCATCAGCGCGTTTGGCACAGAGTTCGTCACATTATTGAGCGAAAACCTGCTCGAAACCGGAGCACCCGGCCTGCACTTTTACACCATGAACAAGGTCGAACCGACCCTGACTATCTGGCGTAATTTGGGGCTTTGACATCTCCGCCCTTCCCGCGCTCGTGGTGAAGGGCTGGATACACCGCCGCAAAAACACCTAGCGACGACGACACGTTTGCTCTATAATCAAAAACCATGCAAGCACTTGATGTTTGCGGCTTTTTAACAATGCACGATGCTCTGTTTGCTG
>JBDKID010000039.1:0-23933 GCA_039797295.1 Pseudomonadota bacterium
GTCAATTATTCTGGCGCAAATGCTAAATTGACCGAGATTAAACAGTTACCTGAGTTCGCATTTCTGAACGATGTGTCCAGCGTTCCACTGCAACAATGCCTGCGTAACCAGCAAACTGCGTTCAAAAACTTTTTTGCAGGTCGAGCGAAATACCCCACCTTCAAATCCAAAAAACACCGCCAAGCGGTGGAGTTCACTTACCGCGCTTTCACCTTTAAACATGGTGAATTGAAGTTGGCAAAGTGCGATAAACCACTGAATATCAAGTGGAGTAGACAACTTCCATCTGACCCAACCACTATCACCGTTTTCAGAGATCACGCAGGTCGCTACTTCGTATCCTGTCTGTGTGAATTTGAACCGACGTTGCTGCCCGTTACCGACAAAAAGGTAGGCATCGACGTGGGCATCAAGGATTTGTTCGTCACGTCCAATGGTTTTAAATCTGGTAATCCCCGCCACACCGCGAAATATGCCGCCAAATTGGCGAAATACCAACGCCGTCTTGCCAAGAAAAAACTCGGCAGCAAGAATCGGTTGAAAGCTAAAGTCAAGGTTGCCCGTATTCACGCGAAAATTGCCGATTGTCGTTCGGACAACTTACATAAGCTGTCCCGCAAACTGATTAACGAGAACCAAGTAATCTGTGTTGAAAACCTCGCCGTGAAGAACCTGATTAAAAACCCGAAACTTGCCAAGCATATTGCTGATGCCAGTTGGGGAGAATTCACCCGCCAACTGGAATACAAATCGGCATGGGCTGGAAGAACGTATGTTGAAATAGATCGTTTCTTCCCTTCCAGCAAACGCTGTTCCGCTTGTGGGTTCGTCAAAGACAAACTACCGCTAGACGTGCGGTCGTGGGAATGCCCTGAATGTGGCACAATCCATGACCGCGATATTAATGCAGCGGTCAACATTTTAGCCGCCGGACTGGCGGTATTAGCCTTTGGAGAGAATGTAAGCAGCGATAGCATTTCGGTGTCGTCGTCCTGTTCTCGATGAATTAGGAATCCCCTTGCTTCAGCTAGGGGAGGAAGTCAAAGCAGCTCCATTTCCTCGTCATCCAGCTCATCCTCGCTATCCAGCATCAAGGCTTGGGTGCGCAACAAGGTGTCGATATGCACTGCCAGTCCTGCCACTGTCGGGTGTTCAAACAGGTAATGAAACGGAATATCCAGCCCAAAGGCTTGGCTCAGACGCGAAATCACCTGCGTTGCCAGCAACGAATGCCCACCGAGTGCAAAAAAACTGTCGTGAATGCCGACAGCTTCCAGCCCCAACACTTCCTGCCAGGTGTCAGCAAGCTGCTGTTCGGTCGGCGTGGACGGTAACGCTTGCGCGGCTAACGCTGCGGAACCCCACGTCGGCACGGGTAATGCCTTACGGTCGAGTTTGCCACTGGGGGTCAGCGGGAAAGTCTCCAGCACCATCACGGCGGCTGGAACCATGTAATCCGGCAGTTTTTCCTGCAAGAACTGACTCACATGCACTTCAAGGTTGGCACTATCGGCACTTTTCGGCACCACGTAAGCCACCAAGCGTTTGTCGCCCAGACGCGCTTCCTGCACCACCACCGCCCCCTCTTTCACCGCCGAATGCTGGTTGAGTAGCGATTCGATTTCACCCGGCTCAATACGGAAACCGCGAATCTTGATTTGCGTATCGGCACGTCCCAGAAACACCAGATTGCCGTCTTCCTGCCAGTACGCCAAATCGCCTGTGCGATACAGCATTCCTTCCCCAAACGGATTGGGCAGAAAACGTTCAGCGGTCAATTCAGGGCGGTGCATGTAACCCTGCGCCAAACAATCACCCGCCACGTACAATTCGCCCGGAATCCCACGCGCGACGGGCTGATGCTGCCGATCCAACACGTACAAGCGGGTATTGGCAATCGGTTTGCCAATCGGCGGCAAGGCAGGCCATTGTTCCACCGCACCGCGCAAAGTATACGCCGTCACCACATGGGTTTCGGTCGGGCCATAGTGGTTGTGTAACGCGCAAACCGTGCCTTTGAACCACGCCGTCAGCGCATTCGTCAGGCGTAACTGTTCGCCAGCCGTCACTACATCACGCAAGGATGATGGCATCCAACCCATTGCCACTTCGGCTAATTGCTGTAATGCCACAAACGGCAGGAACAAACGTTCCACTTGCTGGGTATCGAGAAAACGCAATAATGCGGCAGCATCGCGGCGCAATTCCTCACGAATCAACACCAACGTGCCACCACTGCACAAGGTCGTGAAAATTTCTTGGAACGACACATCAAAACTGATCGGCGAAAATTGCAAGGTGCGCGCGGCTTGCCCCAAGCGTGTATCCGTTTGCTGCCATTGCGTCAAATTGAGCATGGCGTGGTGCGGCATTCCCACACCTTTGGGTTGCCCGGTCGAACCCGAAGTGTATAAGCAATACGCCAAATGCTGCGGCTGAGTCTGGCAAGGCAGGTTATCGCTGGGTAACGCCGCCAACGCATCCCATGCGGTAAAGACTTGCGTTCCCGCCGTGACAGGTAATTGCGCCTGCAACTCCGGCGTGGTTAACAGTAACGTTGCCCCACTATTGTCCAGCATGTAGTGCAAACGTTCGGCAGGGTAAGTCGGATCAAGCGGCAAACACGCGCCCCCCGCTTTCAAAATCCCCAACACGCTGACCACCTGTTGCGGCGAGCGCGGCAAGCACAATGCCACGGGTATATTCGACTGGATACCCTGACTGCGCAAATACACCGCTAACTGGTTGGCTTGCGCATTCAATGCCTGATAGCTGAATGCTTGCCCCTCATATTCGAGTGCCACCGCTGCTGGAGTACGCTTAACCTGTGTTTCAAACAATGCATGAATGCCGCCAACTGCTGGGAAAGCCTGTGCTGTTGCAGTGAGATTTTCCAGCACATCTTGCTGTTCCGCCGCCGTCAATAAGGGCAAATCCTGTACCAGTCGGTCGGCATTCACCACCATGCCCGCCAGCAAGGTTTGCAAATGCCCCAATAGCCGCGTAATCAGTAACGGCGCAAAACGTGTCGCATCAAAATGCACATGCAGTTCCATGATGCCGCGCAACATGGCAACAAAACTCAGTGGGTATGGCACACGTTCAATGGCGTTCATTGCCTTGATCAACCCCAAAGACTCCCAATCGGCTTGTAGCGGGTAATTTTCGTAGGCAAAAATGCTTTCAAACAGCGGTGAACCACGCGGCACATCGCTCCAACCCTGAATATCCACCAAGGAACAATGCGCGTATTGCTCACGGTCGAGTTGCTGTTGCTGAAGGGTGTGCAACCACGCTAAGACGCTGGCAGTCGATGCAAGTTTAATGCGCACTGGCACGGTATTGGTGAACATGCCCACCATTGCCTCCACCCCCGGCAAGGTTGCAGGCCGCCCGGAGACAATCCCGCCAAAGACCACATCATCACCCGCACCGTAACGTGCCAGCAAGATTGCCCATGCACCTTGCAGCAAGGTGTTCAAAGTTAAGCGGTGTTGTTGGGCAAAGCTACGCAACTGCTGCGTCTGCTCCGCTGATAACAGCAAGTGTTGCGTCTGGTAATCAGCTTGCCCAGTAGCCGTTGGCTTGCTTGCGCCTAGCGGAGTCGTTTCCGTAAAACCACGCAACTGTTCGCGCCAGAAACGTTCGGCTTGCGCCCTATCCTGCTGTTGCAGCCAGTCGATGTAATCCACGAATGGACGCGGCATCGGCAGTTCCAACGGCTTGCCCGTTACTGCTGCCTGATACAAGCTCAGCACTTCATTCAGCAGGATGGGGTAACTCCAACCGTCATTGATCAAGTGATGGACTGTCCACACAAAACGGTAGGTTGCCGCATCCACATGCATCAGGGTACAACGAAACAGCGGAGCTTCATCCAGCGTAAATGGCTGTTTTAAGTCAGCATCCTGCCACGTTACCCATTGGGTAGCCTCGGCATGACCACGCCAGTCGTGTGTTGCCCACGGTAATGCCACATCACGCAATACCACCTGCACTGGCTTATCGAGGTCTTGCCAATAGAATGCCGAGCGCAACACCGCATGGCGATCCAATACGGCTTGCCAAGCACGTTGCCAAGCGCTGACATCTAACAGCGCCGCATCCAATGTGAGGATGAACTGGATGGTATAAGCATCGGTATCCGGTTTGCTCAGGGTTTCGATCAGCAAACCCTGTTGCAGCGGGGTCAGTTCGTAGATGTTTTCCAGATTATCTGACATGCTTATTTCCTGTTGCCGACCTTGATCCGGTTCAGCAACTGATCCAATTGGTTTTGTTTGAGTTTGGCTTGGGCAAAATCGCTGCTGGTATAACCACCAGCTTGTGGGTCTTGGCAATGCGCCAACAATGCCTGTAATGCCGTCATGAACGCCGTCGCCAAGGTTTCAACGCTGGCTCGCTGGTGCAATGCGGTGCTGTACGACCAATCAACTTGTAACTGTCCATCCTGCACCAAACAATTGATTTCCAAAACATAAGGACGTTGCTGTTGCAGGCTGTGCGGGTTGGATGCCATATCCAGCACGGCATGGCGCAACAAGGCATCCTGCGCCGCATCTGCCGTATCGAATTGCCCCAGATAGTTGAAACACAGCTCTGCACCCTGCCCCGCCAAGCCTTGCGCTTTGCCCACATAACGCAATACGCCATAACCCATGCCGCGATTCGGGATAGCACGTAGCTGTTCTTTCACCGATTTGATCGCAGTCGCAGGATCGTTCCCTGCCAATGTCAGCACTACCGGATACAGGCTGGTAAACCAACCGACGCTACGTGACAAATCGAGTTGCTCGCGCCCATGCCCTTCTATGTCCAAGCGCAAACAGGTTTGTCCTGTGTGTTGCGCAAAGGTTTGCAGCAAAGCCGTTAGCAACAAGTCATTAATTTGGGTGTGGTATGCCTGATGCGCTGCTTGCAGCAAAGTGCGCGTGGCGGATGCTGTTAGCTGTTGCAGCACACGCGCTTGTGAAGCCACCGTATTCGCAGCGTGATTACTGGGGAAATCCAGCGGTAAAGCCGGTGTTGGGGTCGCACACACTTGCTGCCAATACGGCAATTCGCTGCGTGCCTGTTGCAGACCAACCGTTGCCAACCAGCGATTCCATGCTTGGAACGACAGCGTTTTGGCCGGTAGATTGACGGGCTGGCCTTGCTGCAATTGCTGGTAAGCGGTTTGCAAATCTTCCAGCAATACGCGCCACGATACCCCATCCACCACCAGATGATGAATGACCCAGAACAGGCGGGCAGACTGGTGTGCGCCGAAGTAGAACAATGCCAACCGTTGCAGTTCCCCCGTTGCCAAATCAAGGCTGGCTTGCAGACGAACACGCTCACTGCGCCAACGCGCTTGCTGTTGTTCCGCCGATAAGACGCTGAGATCAATCACTTCAACCGCATTATTGGTCACAGTAACATCGCAAGTTTGCTGCCAGACCTCGCCCTCACGGGTAAAGCGGCTGCGCAAAGCATCGTGGTGCAAACTCACCTGCCGCCACGCTTCCGCCAGCAGTTCAGGCTGGATAGTGGTGGGCACTTCAGCGCGAAATGCGAGGTTATGGTGATGCACATCGACAAAAGCTTGCGCAAAGAACCAGTGCTGGATTGGAGCAAGTTCCACAATCCCCGTGATCAAACCTTGTTCCACCTGCGCTTGAGCGGCATCAAGCTGTTCGACAACGGCTACCAATTTGGCAATGGTTTGGTACTGAAAGAGCTGTTTGGGCTGGAATACCAACCCTTGCTGACGGGCACGCGCCACCACTTGCAAGCTGAGGATGGAATCGCCGCCCAGTTCAAAGAAATTGTCGTGGATACCAACGGTGGTACGCCCTAACACGCTTGCCCAAATATCTGCCAGTTGTTGCAGTGGTTGCATCGGGGCAACGTAGGTATCCGCACTGCTATCGGTAGTGACGGCTGGAGCGGGTAATGCCTTGCGGTTTATTTTGCCGTTAGCAGTGTGCGGCATAACATCCAACGGCACACACACCGCTGGAATCATGTAAGCAGGCAATACACCTTGCAAGTAAGCGGTCAGTTCAGCCACTGTCAGTGCTTGCGCTGGCTGGTTTACCCAGTACGCCACCAGTCGTTTTTGCCCCGGCGTATCTTCACGCGCTATCACCGCCGCTGCCTGTATCGCCGGATGTTGGGTTAATAGCGTTTCGATTTCGCCCAATTCAATGCGGAAACCCCGGATGTTGACCTGATGATCGACCCGCCCGATGAATTCCAACGTGCCATCCGGCAACCAACGCGCCAAATCGCCCGTGCGATACAAACGCCCTGCCCCGAAAGGATTGGCGATGAAACGTTCCGCCGTCAAATCCTCACGCTGCCAATAGCCGCGTGCCAAGCCATTACCACCGATATACAACTCAGCAGGCACACCGACGGGAACGGCTTGTAACTGCGCATCCAGCACGTAAACGGTTTTACCCAGCACCGGACGACCAATGGGAATGCGTTGCGCATCTGCACCGTCACTCGCCAGTTCATGGCAGGTTGCGGTAATGGTTGCTTCGGTTGGGCCATACGCATTCAGTAAACGCATACCGTTCCCCGTTGCCTGATGCAACCGCTGCCATAACGCTACCGTGGCAGGCGGCACTACGTCGTTACCGACAATCATCAAGCGCAAATGGCTGGGAACGTGTTGCCATTGCCCTGCTTCCCAATATTCCAGTAATTGCTGCAAATACGCGGGGGGCAAATCACACACGCTCACACCATGAGCCTGTATCTGTTGGCTAAACACGTCCAACGCCACATCGGTTTGCCCAATCACGACCTGCGCTCCAGTGATTAGCGCGGGCAGGATTTGTTCCAGTGCCACATCGAAACTCATGGAGGCAAATTGCAACACGCGGTCTTGTGCCGTCAGCGCGTAATGCTGTTGCATGGTAAGGGTATGGCTTGCCAATGCACCGTGTTCCACCATCACGCCTTTGGGCTGCCCGGTCGAGCCAGAGGTGTAAATGAGGTATGCCAACTGCGCGGCGTGAATGCTCACGTCGGGATTGTGAGTGGGTTGTTCCCGCAGTGCCTCCGCCATGTTCTGTTCGGTTAGCACCACGCTGGCTTGTGTCTGTGCCAAAATAAAGTTGGTGCGTTCGGCGGGATAAGCGGGATCAAGCGGTAAATACACCCCACCTGCTTTCAAAATACCCAACAAGCCGACCAGCATCTCGACAGAGCGTTGCATGGACAAGCCCACGGGCATTTCTGCGCCAATGCCTTTCCCACGCAAATAATGCGCAACTTGATTGGCGCAGGTATTGAGTTCGCGGTAGGTCAGGTGCTGCGCGGCATATACGACAGCAAGTGCATCCGGTGTCGCGGCGGCTTGTAGCTCCAGCAGTTGGGGGATCAACCTGTCGGCTACTACCGCATTTGCCCCACTCCATTGTTGGAGTTGCTGTTGTTCCTGCGCTGGCATGAGCGGCAATTGCCACAAAGGTTGGGCGGGCTGCGTTAAAACAGCTTCTAACAGGGTGGTAAAACGTGTTTGTAGACTGGCTATGTCGGCTGTAGCGAAGTACGCCAAGTTGTACACAAAATCCAGCTTGATCGTAGTGTGCCCTTGAAAATCCTGTACATGCACCACCAGCGGACTTTGTTCCCAACGTGACCACAACAGGGTATTTTGGGCAGGAATACCCGCAAAATGCACGTCATAGTCCAGCTTCTGGAAGGAAAAATTCACATCAAACAATGCGCCAGCGTCAGGCTGTGTATTAACCAAACGCTTGATTTCACTGAGCGGAAAACGCTGATGACGATAAACACCTTTAAGCGTCGTATTAATATTCTGCACTAGCTCAACAAAACTGCTGTTGATATTACTACGTAGCAAGACCGGACTAACGCCAACAAACAACCCCACCGTTTGTTTAAACTGAGCATTCGACCGATTGAGAACAGGCAAGCCCACGGCAAAAGTATGTTGTTGCGAGGTACGAGCAAAGTAGACGTATAAAGCCCCCAGCAACACATGAAAAACCGTTACCCCACATTGCTGCGCCAGCCCTTCCAGTTGCTGATACAGTGATCGCGACATATGCCATGCTTGGCATTCACTGGCATGAATACCCTGAGGATTAGGGCGAACCGTATTGAGTGGGGTTAATAAGCGTTCGGGTGGAGTGGGGTATTGCGCCAACCAGTAATCACGATCGCGCTGGAAAGTTGAAGATTCCACATAACGTCGGTCATTATCAACAAAGGCGGTATATCCCGGACTCAGCAGTACCGGCGCAGTACTGGACGACACCAACGCCGAATAAATTTCCGCCAGCGAACGCACCACCAAAGCCAAACCCCAACCATCATTAATCAAGTGGTGGTATTGGAGTAAGCAGTAATAATCATCCTGCGCCACACTTACCAAATCACAGCGAAACATTGCCTGCTGGGTTAATGCAAACGGCTCTTCCAAACGAGTCTGCATCCATGCAATAGCCTCACTGGTTGGATTCAACACCATTGCAAAATCTTTGAGAACAACATCCACCGCTAATGTGGGTAAAAATGCTTGCAACGGCACACCATCTTCATCGGTGTCTTCGAGCAGCACAGTCCTGAGTGCCTCGTGCTGTTGCACCAACAGATTCACTGCTTGCGCAAACAACGCTGTATTCAATTTGCCCGGAATGTGTACATACCCACCGATATTGTAGAGCGGTATATCGGGGTGCAACATCTGGTCAAACCAGACCTCACGCTGGGCGAACGTTAACGGAAATGCGTGCATTATCATTGGAGACACGCCCTGAATTAACTCGCAGCAATTGTCTGTTTCTGTACTGCTTTCAGGCAAATTTTGCAGTAGTCCACTACCATTTCTTCGGCAGCAGCTTTAGCATTAGCATCAATCTCAGCTTCTGGGTCGAAAAGCCAATCCAACTCAACATCCATTTCCACGCAGAAATTAGCGATATTCTCACCCAATGCTTGTAAGCCTTCGTCGGGCAACCCAACCAACCACGTTTGCAACGGCTGCTCATTCCCTAAGGCTGTTTGTGCCCAATCACGCAATGGCGTTGCCAAATCTTTGTTTTTAGGGGTAAAAGATGAAGCCAGTTCACTCCAAACAGCTTGCAATTTCTCTTTAGGTTGGCTGAGTGACCAGATAGCAATAAGCACGGGCAATATCAAAAGAATGACGAGAATGTGCATGGGGATTCCTTCAAAAAAATACAACAAGCACGGCATGGTACTGACTGAAGAAATACAGCCTACTTGGAAAAACATACCGTAAGCACGAAAATTGGCTAGAATTTACCATCAAACCTTCAACCACTTGAAGGAAATGCAACATTTCTTAACATTTCTTTCGAGCAGTTTTCTCCTAGCCACACTCTGACAGCACAGGGAATGGTTCATGATGAAATATCAACAGAACCCAACCTTAAACGTAACGGCATCATGGGCGATTTTTCAAAGCCTTGCTTTTGGTAAAAGGCTTGCGCGACGTAGTTATCAGCATCGGTCAGTAAAGTAATACGCAAGCAACCTCGCTGTTGCGCGTGAGTAATAGCGGCAGTGAGTAATTGTGAACCCAAACCACTACCACGCAGTAGCGGCGCGACCACCATGTCTTCCAGCAATGCCACGCGCCCACCAAGTGCAGTGGAAATACTGTAAAGCAGGCTCACCATCCCCACGATTTGCACATTTTGACGCGCGACAAGGATTTCCCCCACATCTGCATTTGTCAGAATCGCGTTTAAACCGCGTTGCTGTACGGCGATGTCTGGTTGAAATTCGGCTTCTTGGGCAAACAGCAATGTAAGTAACTGACACAGCGCGGGAATATCCGCAGATGTCGCAAAATCAATGTTAAAATTTGACATAGCAAGATTTCAGAAACTTCAAAATAGACGATAGTAAGATCAACGAATGTACTTATTCAAGCTCACTAATCAAGCCAATCTATTTGACTAACGGTTCTATTATTTTACTCATTATTCATTCATGAATTTTTTTAATGGCATGAAATCAAATATCAAACTGATTTTAAAGAAAAAGTGCAAATCATTATAGGATTTCAGAAACAACGCAAATAATTAATTTTAATTAGCGTAGAGTTATTTATATTTCATGCACAATGATTAACCCAAGACATATCAATATAAAAAACGCCTTAATGCATCGACAACCACCACTGCTTATAGATTTATTTTTCAATCAATTATCATATTTTCATGGTCAATACAGCGTTATTTTGCTAAGGTAGATTAGGAATAAAAAACAACCACTCATTAATATAGCATTCCCATCATAAGAAAAAAAAATAACACTATTCCCATATAACTACTATAAAGTAATAGTTATCTTTAATGGATTTCCATCAAGAAGATTCTCTTAATTATTTTTCAAACCATATAGTATTTGTATACCTTGGAGTACCCATGGAAAGGACACCCCGTCGTTCTATTGCAGTAGCGACATACATAACATCAAAGCCAATGATTGGTGTAGTTGGTTTACTCTTAATGTATAGCCCACTAGCGCACGCTGTCCCTTGCGACTTCAGGAATGGTGACTACTTCAACAGCATTTGCGCTTATATTGCTACCGAAAGCACCCAAATCGGTGGCAAATTGAATGTACACGTTTCAAGTTCCAGACCGGATTTTGATATTCAGATCCGCCGCGCAGGTTTTTCCAACCCTATCTTACAAACCACGCATTTTAATAATGGCGTGCAATACAACATGACCGATACAGGTTATGCCGGTTTAAACTGGGGTACGGGACATACCGTTAATATTCCTAGCGATTGGAAAAGCGGTATTTATGAGGTTGTTCTCCATAATAATCAACAAGAATATTACCCTGAATACGTTGCCATTAAATCCAATAACCCCGGTAGTTATTCAAAAGTTTTGGTATTGGATAGCGTAACGACAAACATGGCTTATTCGCCGATCGGTGGTAAATCACTGTATGGTTATAATTCCACAAACGGTCAAGCAACAACCCGTATTACCACAGAACGCCCGGTTGGTCAGGGTATGTGGGCAGAACATCGGGATTTCGTCAACTGGCTTGATGCAAAAGGCATTGCTTATGAAGCTGCCTCGATGCTGGATATTCAACGCGACCCAACCCTATTAAAACATTATAACTTAGTTATTCTGGTTGGACACAATGAATACTGGTCGAAAACCATGCGTGACTCGTGGGATAGTTACCTTGCATCGGGTGGTAATGCAGCCATTTTCAGTGGCAACACCATGTGGTGGCAAGTCCGCTTTTCTGACGATTTGAAACAAATGATTTGCTACAAATCGGCGAATAATGACCCCATTGCGAACACTGGTCACAATGATATTGTTACCGTTAACTGGTACAACTCACCGATTAATCGTCCTGAAAACACTTCCACAGGCGTGAGCTTCCGTAATGGCGGTTATCACGATTACACCGATGGCGGCGTACAACATTATGTCAAAGATGGCTATGGTGATGACGGTACAAACGGCGGCTTTAAAGTAAGCGATGCTTCACACTGGGCGTTTACTGGCACAGGTCTGAAAAATGGCGACGTGTTCGGACGCAATACCACCATCGCGGGTTATGAAGTTGACGGCGCACTCTTTAAAATGGTCAATGGTAAACCTGTTGTTACCGGTGAAGATGGCACACCCACTAACTTTCAAATCCTTGGTTTAACACCAGCTTATGCGGTGAATTCACCCTCTGGCGTACCCGGCATTGTTGCCAATGGCTACAAAAACCAAGGCTGGGGAACCATTGGTATCTTCCAACCAACTGCCAATAGCGGCACGGTATTTGTCGCACCAACAGTAGACTGGGCAGAAGGCTTAAGCAGCGACAGCAGTGTGAGCCGCATCACCGAAAACGTTATTAACAAACTGAAAGTTCGCCAAATCGACGATGGTAATAATGGCGGTGATGACACAGATGGAAACGGTACTGATGGCGGCACCGACACTGGCGGTGGTACAGATACCGGCGGTGGCACAAATACGGGCGGCGGTAGCAACGGTGGTACAAATACTGGTGGCACAACCAGCATTACCAGTGGCGGCGGTGGTAGTGCTAGCTTCTTGACATTATGCTTCGGTATTGTTGCGCTGGCATACCGCAGACGCTTTGGCAAAACAGCTTAGGCTTAACTAACGCGAGCAATAAATGCTGAAACAGGTCGTCCATCTTCCAAATAGTCGACCTCATTCAGCAAAATCTCAGCCGATGCGAAAACATCGGCGAGTTCGCCCGGTTTTAACAAGAAATGGGGATTGCGCGGGCTGCCAAACTGCTCGCAACCTTGCATAAAAGTTTGCTGAATAAAAATACCACCCGGTTTGAGGATGCGCTTCAACCACGGAAATAGCGGACGGTGCAGATAGCGCACCACACAAATCAGGTCAAATTGTGCTGTTGCATAAGCCACAAACGGGTCGTGTCCTACCTCTAAATCACATAGCTGTGTTGTCACCTGCACTTGATGTTGTGCGGCAAGCTGATTCGCACGTTGTAACGCCCCCGGTATGTAATCCAACCCCGTCATTTGCCAACCATGCAACGCAAGGTATACCATGTCGCGCCCTGCGCCACAGGCAATGTCCAAGCCGACACCCGGCTGAATAGCTTGCGCAGGCATCAGGGTTTGTACAAAATGTGTAATTAATGGCGCGGGCTGCCATAAACGTTGCGATTGCGCACCAAAAGCTAAACACCCATTGAGTTGTAGTTCTTGATGCAGTTCTGCTGACCAAGTGATTTGCTGCGTAATTTGATAACCTTTAGACGTTAAAAATTCATGAGCTTGCACCAGTTGCTGAGGATCACCACACAAGGTCAGTGGTTCACTACGCTTAGGTAATTCATGCATACGCACCGCTAATTCGGTAGCGGGGATGCAAGTCGCACCTTGGATGTGCCCTTGGCAATAGGTTTCAACTTCTCGACAATCCACTAATGCCAGAAAACTCATAAATAAAATAACTCACTACCACTAAAATTATTGAACAATTCCAACAGCACTAGGTCGATACTGCTTAGGGCGACAACATGCGATAGGAAAAATAATTATGCAAGGGCAACTGAAACAAACCATGATAAAAAAGTTACTAACGGGTATGGGAATGATAGCGACGTTACTCACACCATCGCTTTCTCATACAGCACCGATCAATACCGCCTTGTTGTGGCAACCGGGATGGCGCTGTGGTCAAGCCACCATCGTTAGCAAAAAATTTGTTCAAAACTTAATAACACACGGTGCGTTATTCGGTTATCGCTTAAATAACAAACCTTTACCACTACTCTTAGGGCAAGACCCTGAAAACTCAGGCACAATATTATTTGTCCAATACAAAGGCAAATGGCGTAGTTACCCAATTGCACAAGGTAGTACCGTACTGAGCATGTACAGTACACCCGCTTACAATCGTCTGACATTATTTGCCACTTGGGGTAATCAAGGCTTAGGTAACGACTACATCGCTTTAAATGGCACGCAACAATTAAGCCAATTCAGTTGCACAACTGTGCATTTACCCGCCGAATTAGACAGACCAGATTGGCACGAACATTACCCCGGCTTACACGATTTCAATATGGATACCACTGGTAAAGGTAGCTTGATTAGTGCGGCTTATGTGAATCGCGGCAAACAAGCTGAAAAACATTGGTATCAATACCAAACCAGTAATTGGGGTAAGCAATGGAGTGAAGCCCGCACGATTACCCCGCCGAAAACCAAAACAGCAGGCATCTTTCAAGCAGCAAAAGAAACCCCGCCAGAGCGGGGAATGATTAATAGTTTACTGAAAGGGCTGCGCTAATCAGCAAGGGGTATCAATTAGCGGGCAGGGCTACAACCATTTGATATTCTTCGCGCAGATGGTTACTTTTACTAATCCAAAAGTTTTGCACAGCAACTTGGCGATGATCAGCGTATACAAATTGCATGTTATAGGTATTTTTCACATCATCGGTATCCAAAGGCGTAGCCGATTTCGCAGAACGCCAGACAATCGAATGATTGTTGCGATTACGAATATAGGCAGAACCAGATAAACCATCCAAGTGGTTATCCGCAAGGAGGTGCTGTAAACGCCGTTGCATTCGTGAGTCATCCACGGCGACAAATTTATCATCACCACGATAATCCAAATGCCCTAACAGGTCATACAATAATTCGCTTTGTAATTCTTGGTTGGCGGTTGCTTTATAGGGAAATACTAATAATGCCGCCCCCACAAAAGTCAGCATTAAACCAATCAAGGCAAATCCTAAAGCGAACTGTCGGGCAGCCACATGACGTTGTAACCATGAATCCATGTCGTTCCCACTATTGACACACTAATATTTTGAATTATAGGTCAAAATAAGAAATATGAATCTAACATGAACGGACTACCCGAAGAAAACGCCATTATTCCCGATAAACGGATTCCAGATAAGAATAAACGGTAAATAACCCCATTGCTTCACCACCGACAGGCCGCCCTGCACGATCACGCGTATTCCACGCCATGACATCAAAATGTCCCCAAGCGATGTTACTTGGTACAAATTCATTCAAAAATAGTGCCGCAGTAATTGCACCACCGTAACTGCCACCACTATTAGTAAAATCAGCGAATGAACTCTTGAGCTGTTCAAAATATGGTCTGTGTAACGGTAACTGCCATACCAATTCCCCTGTCGCGATAGCAGCTTGTTGCAACCCTTGAGTCAGCTCATGGTTATTACTGAAGAAAACGGGAATTTCTGTTCCCAAAGCAACACGCGCTGCTCCCGTTAAGGTAGCAAAGTCCAAAATGAGTTGCGGCTTTGCCGCTGCTGCTTCGGTCAGAGCATCACACAACACCAAACGCCCTTCAGCATCGGTATTATCCACTTCAACCTGTTTACCCGCTCGCGTGTTCAGAATATCACCGGGACGGAAAGCATCACTGCCAATCGCATTGTCCACGGCTGGAATCAATACCCGCAAGACAACAGGTAATTGCAATTGCATAATGAGCTTGGCTAAGCCTAAAACATGCGCAGCACCACCCATGTCTTTTTTCATTAAGCGCATAAACTGTGACGGCTTCATATCCAAACCGCCGGTATCAAAACACACGCCCTTACCCACCAAGGTAATGGCAGGGTGCTCTGTATTTCCCCAACACAATTCCAGCAAACGCGGCGCGTGCGCACTGGTACGCCCTACCGCATGAATCGCGGGGTAATGCTGTACCAATAATTCATCGCCAATGATTTGCTGGAAACTCGCACCATGCTCTGCTGCCAACGTTTGTGCCGCAGCGGCTAAATGTTCCGGCATCATGTGATTAGCGGGTAAATTCACCCAATCACGCACCAAATTAATCGCTTGCACAAATGCCTCAACCCGCTCGCTTTGTTGCGCTACATACACGTGTGGCAAGGGTTTGGGTGCAGTGCTTAAGAATTGGCTGAAGCGGTAACAACCCAAACCCCAGCCAATATACGCTTGCGTTTGCTCTGGAATTGTCCAATCACACACCAAGTGATAATCACCCTGCGGCAATTTGCGTGGCAAACCAGCAATTGCCCATGTATGCCCTGCATCAGTAGCATACCCGACTAACACTTTACCCAACCGCCCTTGCGCATCCGGCAACAAACAAACCTGTTCAGCTTTGGCGGTAAAGTCATGCACTACCGCCCATTGCTGTTCGGCGGCACTCAAGGTAGGCCGCAAGGCTTCCCACGCACTGGACGTAAGAGGGTAAATAGCAACCGATGTGGATGGACATTCCAAATTAAACATTAACAACTTCCTTCAAGCATTAGTGACGGCAATCTTGCCACCAACAAGGCGTACCATTAATAAAATCTAATAAGCCAAGGTATTTAGGTGCTTGTGCAGGCGGCTGGGTAATGTACTCTTTCGCACCCCATGCACCGTGTTTGGTGTAAGTACGTGGTGAGGAATAATGCATTAACAAAGTACCACCTTCCGCTTTCCAGCCGTTCAGGAAAGTTTGGTAAATACTGCGCATCCGAGGGTCACGATTAGCCGCAAACAGTAACGGGTTCGGGAATTCATCATCCGTTTTCGTGGTGAAGTCCACCAAACCTTGACCTGCTTCGTATGCCATTAATTTGATGCCATATTTATCAGTAATGGCTTTTTGCATACGGATGTATTCCATGACTTTGGCATTGGAATAACGGTAAGCATCATTGGTAATCAAGCCCAATGCATCATCAACACTTTTAATGGTGCGCACTTCGGCATGACCACCAAACACATATGGCCCAATCGCGAACGCATCGACATGTTTGTAAGCGTCATTGTGGCTCAGCACGGTTTCAGTCAATTTGTCATTAATTGTCCAGCCTGACAGCACGCGCACTAAACGTTTAGAACCGCCGTAAACATTTTCCCAAATCTTGAAGATTTCGACCGAACGTTGTGAGTAATAACGGAAGCCCGCACGTTGCGCATTGCTATCCAACCCCAACTTCATACCACGATCAATCATGTAACCACCTTGAGTGAACATGGTGTTCCACGTTTCGTTACTGTATTCAATGTGTGGTTTCAGATTGGAATGCAGGTGTTCTTTCACATAAGTGGCATAACGTTGCACCAGCGCATCATCAGCCTCATGCGGAATGGTAAACCATGGGTCAGCATTCAAACGGTTAGCCAATTCCACCATGATTTCCAGTGGTGCGCCGCGTGTACCTTCTTTCCCACCCCATGTTGCCTTGCTCACTTTGTTCATTTGATCCCAAGTACGAATCGGGCTACGAGTAACGCCACACATGTTCATGAAACGAATCGCGCGGAAATCTTTCATGAAATTCAGGTAATCAGGGTTAAAGAGAATGCTATTGTAGTGTTCAACAAAGGATTGGTAGTTACCACTACAAGCGGCGGCAGAATTCACGCGCTGAAACGGATTGTTCGCGCAAATCCCACCGGGAGGCAGAATGCGAATGTGGCGTAAATAATTTTTCGGGTCGCTACCTGTAATGATCAATGACGCATTGAGCATTTGATCATCGCCCGCGCTGATATTAATCGTATCGACACCGGGTTTGTGCTCTAGCAACGTCGCATCGTTGAGGTATTGGATCTCACCATCCCCATCGTACAACACGGTGTAAACACCATCGGGAACCGTTTGTGCTGGCAGGTTCGATAAAAAGCGACTGCCCGCTTGCCCGCCATTCAGATTCATTGGCCAGCCATCGGTGTCGTAAACGATATTGCCTTTGGTCGTCCACGGACGCGACTCTTCAAAAGGTATGGCAGCACGGAATAGGTCAATAAACGGCGCACTGGAATCACTTTCCGTGACTTCATTGGTATTCGTACCCAGTGATGAAGCAGCATTACTCGTTGTATAAGCAGCTTTGCCCAACATGGCAGAACCGGATGAAGCTGCTGTAGTTCCGTTACCTCCCGTAACCGAGCCACAACCGTTGACACCTAGCAGTAACACACTTCCAATAACTGTCCGTTGAATCATTTTGGCCAGCATAGTTAGTCCTTTAATAACATTTTTTGTGGTTGGATTTTGGCATTTCCGAGACATGAGGATAGCACGGGCTTGCCGTTTTCCGCGATTAATTTGCCTGAGTGGAGCACACCCATTACAATTGCGCCCTGATTGGACTTAACACTTACATATTGGAGAACATGACGTGGCTATTGAGCAAACCATTTCCATCATCAAACCTGATGCAGTTGCTAAAAACGTAATCGGTCAAATTTACAGCCGCTTTGAAAACGCGGGTCTGAAAATCGTTGCAGCGAAAATGCAACACTTGAGCAAAGAACAAGCTGAAGGTTTCTACGCTGTCCATAAAGAGCGCCCTTTCTTTGGTGATCTGGTTGCATTTATGACTTCAGGCCCGGTCATGATTCAAGTTCTGGAAGGCGAAAACGCCGTTGCCAAAAACCGTGAACTGATGGGTGCAACCAACCCGAAAAACGCTGATGCGGGCACAATCCGTGCAGACTTCGCGGACTCTATCGACGAAAATGCGGTTCACGGTTCTGACAGCCTCGAAAACGCGGCAATCGAAATTGCTTACTTCTTCGGTACTGACGGTCTGTGCCCTCGTACTCGTTAATGCATTAAGGGATAAAGTCATCTGTGTCTGACACTGTTGCAAAAGTTAATCTACTGAATTTCAGCCATGAAGGTCTGAAAGCATATTTTCACTCAATGGGTGAAAAGCCTTTTCGCGCGACGCAAGTTATTAAATGGCTGCATCAGATGAATGTCGACAGTGTCGACCAGATGACCAATCTCAGTAAATCCTTGCGAGCTTTTCTGAACGAAAATGCCGATATTCGCGCACCTGAGATCATTATCGACCAGCAATCAGCCGACGGAACGCACAAATGGTTGTTGCGGTTAGAGGACGGCAATGCGATTGAAACGGTTTTCATCCCGGAAGATGACCGTGGCACGCTGTGTGTGTCTTCACAAGTCGGTTGCGCTCTGGATTGCACGTTTTGTTCAACGGCTCGCCAAGGTTTTAATCGCAATCTCACCACGGCGGAAATCATTGGGCAATTGTGGGTAGCGAAACGCACCTTACAAGCTGATCCCAAAGGCCCACGAGTGGTGAGTAACATTGTCATGATGGGGATGGGCGAACCCTTACTCAATTTTGATAATGTGGTGAATGCTTTGCGTCTAATGTTGGACGACAATGCCTACGGTTTAAGCAAACGCCGCGTTACGGTCAGTACGTCCGGTGTCTTACCTGCATTGGATCGTTTAGCGGATACGCTTGATGTCTCACTCGCCGTATCGCTACACGCCCCGAACGACGAACTGCGTGATCAAATTGTACCGTTAAATCGAAAATACCCGATTTCTGAATTACTTAACACTTGTCGCCGCTTCCTTGACAAAAAAACCACAGAACGCAACCATATTACGTGGGAGTATGTGATGCTAGATGGGGTCAATGATAGCGATGAACATGCACACCAACTAGCCAAGCTGTTACGCGGAATACCATCGAAAGTAAATCTCATTCCTTTCAATCCATTCCCTGCGACACGCTACGCACGCTCTAGTAATAACCGTATCCACCGTTTTCGTGATATTCTGATGGCGGCAGGCTACACGGTCATGACAAGAAAAACACGGGGCGATGATATTGATGCGGCTTGCGGTCAGCTTGCCGGAAAAGTTAACGATAAAAGCCGCAGAGAGATCCATTTCGCCCGTATTGAACAGGGCAAATAAAACGTGAAAACAATAAAATATGCACTCTGCCTGCTGTTAGCGGGAGGTGCAGTTAGTGGTTGTTCTAATGCATCATCTGGGTCAGGGGATAAAAACAAGGCAGATGATTATTACACACAACTAGGGGTAGGCTATTTAAAGAAAGGGCGGTTAGATTTAGCCAACTTAAATTTAGAAAAAGCCTTAGCAAAAGATAGTCATTCGGCAGATGCTAATCACTATTACGCTGTATTACAGGAGCGTTTAGGGAATAATGCCAAAGCAGACTATCATTTTCACCAAGCATTACGGGCTGATGGCAAAAACTCGGATTTGCTGAATAATTACGGATCATTTCTTTGCCAACAGGGGAATTATGCTGAAGCGGAGCAAACGTTTATGACGGCCTTGCGCGACCCTCTTTACAAAACCCCCGAATTTGCCTACACAAATGCTGGTATTTGTGTGCGAAAAAGCGGCAATGATGCCAAGGCAGAAGATTATTTCCACCAAGCTTTGCTGGCGAATAATCGGTTTTCAGAAGCACTTTACCAAATGGC
Organism: Pseudomonadota bacterium; assembly: GCA_039797295.1. Classification (GTDB taxonomy): domain Bacteria; phylum Pseudomonadota; class Gammaproteobacteria; order Thiotrichales; family Thiotrichaceae; genus Thiothrix. Next base: position 19,781 of record JBDKID010000039.1, read on the forward strand.
GAAACTCAGTCACGAAAAAGCTGATGATGCCAAAGCACAAGCGTTTCTTTACCGTTATAATGAGGCAGCACCAGCGACACCGGATACTTTGCTGCTTTGCTATAAAGTGCAAACAGCCATGAATGAACCACTCAAAGCCGAAGCCTGCGCCAGTGAGCTTCAGCGTAAATATCCTGATAGCGCAGCCGCAGGCCAGATTGATTGACTCAACACTAGATTGGAGGATACGTGACGGAAACACAGACCCCGGTTGAAGAACAAGTTTCTTCAACACTGCAACCCGGCGATCTATCGAAGCAACTGATCGCCTGTCGGGAGCGAGCAGGCTTCGACATCGAACAAGCCGCAGTGGAAATGCATCTGTCCCTCAATATCCTACGCGCTTTGGAAAAGGAAGATTTTGCGCATCTCCCAGAACCACCGTATATCCGTGGTTATTTACGCGGTTATGCCAAATTAGCTGACCGCGATGCCAAAGATTTGATTCGTACCTACGAAGTGCTACGGGGCGCATCGCCGGACGATGTGGCGCATCACTTTGCCCCTACCCGCTCACTCCACAATAAGACGGCGCAACCATCGCTATCGCCAACCACTATCAAATTCATTGGTTTTGGCTCGGTAGTATTGCTCGTCGGTTTGATTTCGATGATTCCGGGTGTGCGCAATTGGGCAAACAATACGTGGACAGATTTTTCCGCACAAACCAATCCGCCAGAGATGCCGCGTCCACCATCAGCAATGGATACCTTTGCTGCACGTAAAGCGGCTGAGGAAAAAGCGGCGGCGGATGCACTCGCCAAAGTCACCGCAGAACAACAAGCAGCGGCGGCAACCGTGCAAGCCAATGCCGCGACATCAGTAACCACAACGGCTACGCAAGCAACACCGCCGACAACGGAGGCAAATGCAACAGCGACAACCCAAGATACTGCTGTAACCCCGCCATCAAGCGAACCCGCAAAAGTCGCGGATGCAACAGTGACAACCGATGCCCCTGCAACACCTGTCGCTACAGCACCGACGACACCGAGTGAGCCGATTGCAACTTCGACACAAGACACCGCAAAACCCGTCGATAATACGACAGTTGTCACTGCACCTGTGACACCGGTGAATAGCACGCCTCCTGCACCTGTGCCAACCGAAACGCCAGCGGCAACACCCGCTACAGGCACAACGACACCAGCAACCGCCGCAAATACTCCGGCTACTACAGCACCTGCCACAACCGATCCGGCGGCAGCAGGTACACAACCAACGCCTCTTGCGCCCATTGTCGGTGAGGCAACCATTAAAATGGAATTCAGCGATGAGGTTTGGGTACAAGTCAAAGGCGCGGACAAAAAAACCGTTTTTGAATCGCTGAATACCAATGGCACAACCAAAGAATTCAAAGCTAAACCGCCGCTTAACTTCAAAATTGGTAATGCGCCGGGTGCAAAAATCTACATTAATGGTCAACTTTATGACCAATCCCCTTACACGAAAGGCAGTGTTGCCCGTTTCAAAATTGAATGAATGAAGTAAGCATGGCTAAAAATATCCAATCAGTCCGAGGAATGCATGACATTCTCCCGGATGCCACACCTGCATGGCAGGCATTTGAAACCACGGTACGTAATTTGCTGACTGGCTACGGTTACAGCGAAATCCGTATGCCGTTGGTGGAACAAACGGACTTGTTCAAACGCGCAGTGGGTGAAGTCACCGACATCGTTGAAAAGGAAATGTACACGCTGGAAAGTCGTCAGGATGCCGAAGGTGATGAAGCGCACCTCAGTTTAGCCTTGCGACCGGAAGGTACTGCCAGTTGTGTCCGCGCTGGCATTCAACACGGTCTGATTTTCAACCAGCAACAACGCTTGTGGTACGCAGGCCCGATGTTTCGTGCCGAACGCCCTCAAAAAGGTCGCTACCGCCAATTCACCCAAGTGGGTGTGGAAACGTTTGGCATTGCCACACCGGACATTGATGCGGAATTAATCGCGATTGGCGCACGCCTGTGGAAACGTTTGGGTTTACAAAACATAACGTTAGAACTGAACTCGTTGGGTACTGTGGAAGCGCGTCAAGCTTACCGTGCGTTATTGGTTGAGTATTTTAGCGACCACTACGCGCAATTGGATGAAGATTCCCAACGCCGTTTACACACCAACCCATTGCGTATTTTGGACACCAAAAATCCCGCGATGCGTGACTTGGTAGCCGCTGCCCCGAATTTGCACGAGCATTTGGATAGTGAATCTGCCGCACACTTTGCGCAATTACGCAGCTTACTAGATGGCATGGGGATTCCGTACCGGATTAATCCGCGCCTTGTGCGTGGTCTGGATTATTACACCCGCACCGTCTTTGAATGGGTAACGACTTCCTTGGGTTCGCAAGGTACGGTATGTGCTGGCGGGCGTTACGATGGTTTAGTTAGCCAATTGGGTGGTCGCCCCACACCAGCTTGTGGTTTCGCAATGGGTGTGGAACGCTTAATCTTATTGCTCGAAGCGCAAGGCGTGTCGACACCCATTAAACCTGCGGATATTTACTTCATTGCTGCTGGTGATGCAGCTATCCAAGCCAGTTTTGCGATTGCCGAACAGTTACGTGATGCACTGCAGCAGTTGCGCCTCACCAGTAATACCGGTGGCGGTAACTTCAAAACGCAAATGAAACGCGCCGATAAGTCGCAAGCTCATTACGCACTGATTTTGGGTGAAGATGAATTGAGCCGTGCCGAAATCGGTCTGAAACCCTTGCGCAGCGGTGGTGAGCAGATTACCCTGCCAATCAATCAGTTGGCAGAACAATTGCCGCATTACCTTAACTTAGCACAATAACGCACACTAACACCTTCAGGGGCGATAGCAATGAGTGATTACAAAACCGACGACGAAAAGGTCGAAGAACTAAAAGCGTGGTGGAAAGAAAATGGCACTTCCGTCATGGTTGGGGTAGCCCTTTCCATTGTAGCTTTATTCGGCTGGGACTATTGGAAAAGCTGGAAAGCGAATACGGCAGCAGAAGCATCTGCACTGTATACCCAAACCAGTAAAACCGCGAAAGCGGATTTAGTCAAAGCCTTACCGGATGTGCAAAAGCTGCAAAATGATTATGCCAGCACCCCGTATGCAGTGATTGCTTCGTTACAGACAGCACAGCAATACGCTGAAAAAGGCGACTACGAAGCAGCCGTTACTGCGTTGAAATGGGTCATTGATCACAGCAAAGACGAAGGCTTCACACAACTGGCCAACATTCGCTTGGCTCGCGTGTTGCTGGCAATGAAAAAGCCGGATGATGCCTTGAAAATCGTTAATCAAACCTACCCGGCTGCTTACCAGTCATTGCTGGAAGAGTTAAAAGGTGACATTTACGCCACGCAAAACAAGCTGAAAGAAGCGCGTGAAGCTTACGAAAAAGCCATCTCAAGCACAGAAGGCGGTTCAACCGAACTCATTCAAATGAAACGCGATAATCTGGGTGCAGGTTAAGTTGGCGCATCGCTAAAGACTCGCAACCAAGTAGGATGCGCCGCAAGCGTTTGTAGCGCATCCTGCAATAACGTTCTGCCCGGTTCAGTTCTAAACCACGTCGACAATCCTGATGGATGCGGTAACGGTAGTAAATCCACTTCTCGTCCTTGAATTAACTGCCGATGGCATTGCCCCACCACCTCATCCAATTTTTTGGCATTCAAAAACTGCGCAATCGCAAGCTTACCCACCAAGATGATCAATTGTGGTTGAAGTAATTGCAGTTCGGCTTGTAGCCAACGCGAACATTGAAGGACTTCATCCACACTCGGCATCCGGTCGCCACCTTTAGGCTGTTTACCCGGAAAGCAGCGGCACACTGCCGCCATGTAAACCGTTCCTTTAAACTTATACAAACTTAACCAAGGTCAAGTTTGCGGTTAAATTCCTGCTTCACGGGGGCTGGTTTCGTTTTCGGCTTGCGCCCAAGACCAGAGCCTTCCCCTCCACAGGCAGACACCGTGGAACTCACGGCGTAGTTGGCTAAGTTAATAGCCGCATTCACATCCCGATCATGGTTTACACCACAGGTCGGGCATTCCCACGACCTGATGGACAGCGGGAGTTTTTCCGCCTTTTCGCCACACGCTGAACAGGTCTTACTGCTGGCAAAGAATCTGTCA
>JBDKID010000040.1:0-23435 GCA_039797295.1 Pseudomonadota bacterium
TCACTTAAAACTCGACTTCAGTGCCATAAAATCCAGCCAAGCCTTCGCAGACCTCTGTAATTATGGTGCTATCGCTGCGTAAACTGTCCGAAGTGTTGTTACAAGACACCTTGGATGATCTCGTGGAAATGCGGGAACGGGAAGGCAAACGTTTAGCCGAGTTCATTTTCCAACGTTGCGACCAAATCGCGGAAATCATTGTGCGTATTCGCAAACATCGCCCGTCGATTATTGCGGCTCAACGCGAAAAAATTCTCAACCGTCTCAGAGAATTAAACACGGAGATTTCCCCAGACACGAATCGTCTGGAACAGGAGTTAGTGATTCTGGCACAACGTTTGGATGTGGAGGAGGAATTAGATCGCCTCATGGCACATTTGGACGAGATCAATGCAGTACTCGAACGCGATGAACCGATTGGGCGCAGACTTGATTTTCTCATGCAAGAACTCAATCGTGAGGCTAATACGCTCGCCTCGAAATCCAATGACGCAGATACGACACAAGCGGCGGTCGATCTCAAGGTCATGATCGAGCAAATGCGCGAACAAGTGCAAAATCTTGAGTAAAGTGGTTTATTCCAGCAATATTTCACAATCTTGCTTTATGAAACAAACAGTTTGACCCGATAAAATCACCTGTGGTCAACAAAAACGCCGCAATAGCGGCGTTTTTTGTCGTAGACTCCGTGACAGAGGTATTACATGCAATACAAGGACTACTACAAAGTACTGGGTGTGGAACGCACCGCAGACCAAGACACGATTAAAAAAGCCTTTCGCCGTTTAGCGGGGAAGTATCACCCTGACCGCAATAAAATGCCGGAAGCTGAAGAACGTTTTAAAGAAATCAATGAAGCCTACGAAGTGCTAGGCGATACTGAAAAAAGGGCGCGTTACAACCAATTAGGCTCTAATTGGCACGCAGGTGATAACTTTAAACCACCACCAAGCTGGGGCAATAACAATGGCTCACAGTTTGATGCGTCCTTTTTTGAAAATATCGCCAAAAGGGGCTTTGATCAAAATACCAGTTCTTCAGGATTCAGTGACTTTTTTGATAGCTTATTTGGCGGCGGGTTTCGACGTGGACAAGGCAACCCGAATGCGCGTGAACCCCAAACTGCAACGGTTCAACTTAATTTAGAAGATGTTTACCACGGCACAAACAAAACCATTCGCTTACCAACTGGGGAGAATTTACAAATTCGTATTCCTGCTGGTATGACAGAAAATCAAAAAATCCGCCTGAGTGGTAAAGGCCCACAAGGTTCTGATATTTTCCTAAAAGTCAAAATTAAAGAACACCCACTTTACCGTATTGAAGGTAATGACATCACAATGGAAGTGCCGATTACACCGTGGGAAGCGGCCTTAGGTGAAACCATTGCCATATCAACCTTAGCGGGTAGAGTCAGTTTGAAAGTGCCCACTGGTACGCAATCTGGCAAAAAAATGCGCCTGAAAGGGCGAGGGCTTCCGGGTAAAGAAACTGGTGATTTATATGTGATTTTGAACGTCAGCACACCACCTGCTGCCACAATAGAGCAAAAAGAGTATTATGCACAAATGAAAGCCTTGTTCGACTGGAATCCCCGGCAGCACATAGCGTGACATGAAATCTTCCACAAAGATAACTGTCTGAATAACTTAACGAAAGCCTGATAACTGCGAGACTGCTCATGCCTCCGATGATGCGCAATATAATTTTACTGGCAGCCATGATTCTGCCTGTTGCAGCACTGGAAACAGCCTATGCCGCTCTACCGACTGAGGTTAATGGGCAGCCACTCCCGTCATTATCGGGTATGTTGGAAAAAGTGACACCAGCCGTGGTCAACATCAGCACGGAAGGTCATCAAACCGCCAATGATCCGCTGTTGAACGATCCGTTTTTCAAACGTTTTTTCGGTGATAATCCTGCTGCTAGCACGGGTGATCATGCCATTACGGGTGCAGGTTCTGGTGTTGTTATCCATGCCCAGCGTGGACATGTTCTGACTAATTATCACGTCATCGAATCTGCCGAAAAAATTTTCGTCACACTCAATGATGGACGTAAATACCAAGCAAAAATAGTCGGTGCAGACCCGCGTGCGGATCTAGCGGTACTGCAAATTCCGGCGGATCGTTTAATTGCCATGCGTTTTGGCGATTCGGATCGACTGCGCGTTGGCGACTTTGTAGTGGCTATCGGCAATCCCTATGGCATTGGACAAACTGTTACTTCTGGCATTATCAGTGCCTTGCACCGTAACCCCGGCATTAGTGAATACGAGAATTTCATCCAAACCGACGCACCGATTAATTTAGGTAATTCTGGCGGGCCATTGGTTAACTTACGCGGTGAATTGATTGGCATTAACACCGCCATTCTTGGTGATCAATCAGGTGGAAATCTTGGCATTGGTTTTGCTGTTCCGATCAATACGGCAGCCGGGGTGATCACACAAATCGTGCAATATGGCAAAGTTGAACGCGGTCAACTTGGCATCGAAGTACAAGATATTGACGGTGAAGCGGCGCGGCGCGTGGGTTTAAACCCGAACGGTGGCGCAATGATCGAAAAAGTACTACCCAATTCCGCCGCTGAACGTGCAGGTGTGCAAGCAGGTGATGTCATTATCCGTTTGAACGATGTACCTGTTACCAGTGCAGTGGATGTTAAAAACATGATTGGCAACTTACGCATCGGTGCTGAAGTTCACATTACCTTGTTACGCGCGGGCAAGCCTCGTGATGTGGTGGTCATTATCGGCTCATCGGGTAATAATGCGTCTGCTCCCCCCTCCCTACCCTTGCAAAGCGCGTCAGGAAAACCCTATTGGGAAAAAGGCTTGCAATAAGTTCAAGGTTGGAGATTCGTGCGATAGCTGTTGACAATGGGAAAGCATTTGCTATATGTTTAATTCAACAGTTTGGGGGGTATTTCCGTTGCCGAATATCTTTGGAAGAAATTGACTCACCGTTTAAAGACTGATTATGATCAAAAATTGATGTAAGTTTTTAAGCGGAATTCCAGTACAATCATGCATTGTATTGGCAGTAGTTTCCGCGAAGCTATCAGAGAGCACATTAAATAAGCACTTAAGCCCGGTGCTTGTGTTTTCTGTTTGCGGATACAGGTTTGGTGTCCCCAATCCAAACCTGTTAATTAGCCCCGGCTTTTTAGACCCCCTGTTTGGCCGGGGTTCCTTTTATGGAATCCATTCTACGAATAAATAATTAACTAATGCTGAACAGCAATAGGTTAGTCTTATTAGCTGGCGGCTCGCGTTCTGCATTCAAAGTCGCCCCAGCCACATTTCCAACACCTTCCAGCACTCCTCCGAACCCTGCTTGTTCGTAGCCGAGAATGTTTGCACTGTGATCAACCCCGGCACGCCTACTTCTTTACGCACCTTCAACAATACATTACCTGCTGCTCCGCGCGTGAGCTTATCGGCTTTATTCAGTAAGATGTGAACAGGTAGTTGACGAGCATATGCCCAACCTAGCATAGTCTGGTCATAAGCAGTTAATGGATGACGTATATCCATCACCGAAATCAAGCCGCGTAAAGTATTGCGTTGGGTAAGATAGGACTCAATAAAACCTTGCCATTCCAACTTAACCGCTTCGGGCACTTTGGCGTAACCATAACCGGGCAAATCCACGAGATAGTGTTGGTCAGGTAAACGAAAAAAGTTGATTAACTGGGTACGCCCTGGTGTTTTACTGGTACGAGCTAGCGACTTTTGGGAACAAAGGCAATTGATTACGCTGGATTTACCGGCATTAGACCGCCCAGCGAATGCGATTTCTAAACCACTTTCCGGTGGGAGGGTTTTATGCGTGGTTGCACTTTGCAGGAAAGCGGCCTGCTGAAAGTAATGATTCATAATGTTAGGATTCTCTAATATTTTTTGCGGAATAGAAACGGAATATGTTATACAATCCAGTCGTTTTTTCGCGACACTCAAGCAAAAGTAGTATGCTTGGGTACATGCTTGCGAAAACTTAAGACTGTAGAGCGTGTGGATTTATGGTAAGCCTGCATCGGCCCCATGCAGCTTAAAGAGCACGGGGAATGATTGCAAGTTGATTGCCTCAGCCGCGATAAGATGGTAAGGCATCGCATCAACTGTGGTTAGTCTGGGGAGTAACCGGGGGATGCGCTTAAACGATTGCAGATTTTGTAGATATTTTAGGAGCACTTCGAGATGAAAAAGGTACTCATGTTTGTACTGACTGGCTTAGCGATCAGCACTGCGGCTTCCGTATGGGCAGAAGGTGGCAATGCAGAAGCAGGTAAAACCAAATCCGCGACTTGTGCAGCATGTCATGGCGCAGACGGCAATAGTGTTAACCCAGAATGGCCAAAACTGGCTGGTCAACACGAAAGCTATATCGTTAAGCAATTGGCTAACTTCAAAGCAGGTGAGCGCGTCAACCCTACGATGTCACCAATGGCTGCGCCACTGAGTGAACAAGACATGGCTGACTTGGCTGCATACTTCTCTAGCCAAGTACGTAAACCGGGTGAAGGTGACAAAACGCAAGTTACCTTAGGTGAGCAAATTTACAAAGGCGGCAACAATGCAACGGGTGTTGCAGCGTGTGCAGCTTGCCACGGCCCAACAGGTGCTGGTAATCCAGAAGCGAAATTCCCATCGCTGAATGGTCAACAGGTGACTTACATCAAAAACCAATTGTTATCATTCCGTAAAGGTGCTCGTGCTAATGACGCAGGCAAAATGATGCGTAACGTTGCTGGCAAAATGACCGAAGCTGAAATTGATGCAGTTGCTGAGTACATCACTGGCTTAAAGTAAGTTAATTACCATTTTGTAATGGTTTACCTTAAAACGAGGGGTGGCATCTGCCACCCTTTGTTGTTTTAATGCTTCATTCTAATACCACGGTTTTCTCGTATGCGTAATGCCACCACACCCACGACACGCTTGATTAACTTTCTAGGTTCGATGAATCTAGCCATCAGCTTGCTGGTGATTTTGGCTATTGCCTCGGTGATCGGTACAGTACTCAAACAAAACCAACCGTATACCGACTACCAAATCAAGTTTGGCCCGTACTGGTTTGACTTATTCAAATCCTTGGGGCTATATGACGTGTACTCGGCGGTTTGGTTTCTCAGTATTTTAGGCTTCTTACTCATTTCCACAACCACTTGTGTGGGGCGTAATACTCCTGGCGTGTTACGTGAATTGCGTCATTTCCGTGAGAACATTCAAGAAAAATCCTTGCGGGCAATGAAACACCAAGCTGGCATGACAGTAACCATGAGCAATGAAGAAGCGCAATCGTTAGCGCAACGTATTCTTCATGCTCAAGGCTTCAAAACCCGTATTAAAACGGCGGCAGATCACCTAGTCATTGCAGGTACGACCGGTCGCATCAACCTTTGGGGTTATTGGCTGACACACGTTGGCATGATTGTCATTTGTTTGGGCGGTTTGCTCGACAGTCGTCTGCCATTCATGATTGCCGAATGGAAAGGCACATTAAAACCCGAAACACGCAATATTCCAGCCGCCGACGTTCCTGCAATTAGCCAACTTGCACCGAACAGCAGTTTTTCTTACCGTGGTAATGTGGATATTCCTGAAGACAGTCGTGCAAATCTGATCTTTTTGCCCGTGCGTGACGGCTACATCATCCAGAATTTACCTTTTAGCATTGAAGTGAAAGACTTTCGTGTCGAACATTATTCAACGGGAATGCCGAAATCCTTTGAAAGTGATTTGGTAATCTACGATAAAGACCTTGCTAAACCACTAACAACCACGATTTCCGTGAATCATCCTTTGGTTTACAAAGGTGTATCGATTTACCAAGCCAATTTTGGCGATGGCGGTTCTAAGTTAAACATGACGTTGTACCCATTCAGTACCCGTTATGCCAAACAAGATTTAAGCGGTAATGTCTTTAAAGATTACGAATTAAGCAGTACTGACCGCAAATATACCTTGGAATTGGATGACTTCCGCTTCTTCAATATCAATGACATGGAAGAGCCGGATGGTACAACCAAAAAGCGGAACGTTGGTCCTAGCATAACGTTTAAGTTACGTGATGCTACCGGACAAGCGATGGAATACCAAAATTACATGAATCCGGTGAGTATCCAAGGTCATAATTACCTTGTAAGTGGGTTACGCACGTCACCGGGTGAACCGTTCCATTATTTGCACATTCCAGTGGACAGCAAAGGTGGTGTAGAACGGTTTATGCGGTTTTTGTCGGATTTGCAGGACGCTGAACTTGTGAAAAAATTGGCAACTGAGACGACACAAAGCTCGATGCAACAAGCACAAGTCAGCAATCCAGAAATCATGGGACAAGTCGTTGACTCAATGGCACACCTGACAACGTTATTTGCAACCCAAGGTTCGATGGGAATTGATACAGAAATCAAAGCCCGTTTCCCAGCCGATAAACAAAAGGCGGCTTCCGAAGCTTTCATGAAAGTTTTGGAGGCTTCATTACACGCTGTTTATTTGGACACACTGAAAAAAGAAGGCATCACTGGCACACCCAGTAAAGATGATTGGCAGTTCTTTGACGACAGCTTGCTGGCGATTGATAAAATTACGGAATACGGTTCACCTTGGTTTATCCATCTGAATAGCTTCCAACAAATCGAAGCATCTGGGTTGCAGATTACACGCTCACCGGGCAAAAACGTGGTGTACTTTGGTAGTGCCATGTTAGTGCTAGGCGTCTTCCTGCTATTTTATGTAGCGCATCGTAGAATTTGGGTATGGATCAAACCGCTGGAGCATAACCAAGCGGAAGTTGTGCTGGTAGGTAGCAGTAATCGCAACTTGCCAGAATTTGAGCGTTATTTTGCACGCCTGCAAAGCATCTTTAAACAGGCGATGGGATAAGAGGTGAACCATCATGTCAGTACCCCAACAAACCCTTGAAGCCTTAATTGAACGACCTAGTTTGTTCAAACATTTAGGCTTGAGTGATTGGTTATGGGCAAGCGTTGTGCTTGCTGCAACAATTTTTGTCTTTGCCAAATACAGCGGCACAATGGATGCCTACGAAATCGGCATTTTAACCTTATCCGCCCCCAGCTTAATCGGCTTGGGTTGGTTTTGGAAAGCCTTCCAACCTTATGCCATTGCTGTGGCTCTGTGCAGCTTGTTAGCTATTTGGTTGTATGGTGGCGTTTATGCCAATGGCGAAACCGTGTTTGGCTTGAAATTCTTGTTCTCCAGCCAATCCGCCATTATGTGGATGAGTGCACTGTTTGTGATGGCAACCTTCACCTACTTTGGTGGCTTGTTCTCTGACAGCACATTCGTGAATAAAACCGCGACTGCCATTACGTGGTCTGCCTTAGTCATGGGTATGACGGGTTTAATGGTGCGCTGGTTGGAATCGTACTTGATTGACCCTGAATTCGGGCACATTCCGGTCAGTAACCTGTATGAAGTCTTTATCTTATTCTGCTTAATTACGGGTTTATTGTACCTGTATTACGAAAATCGCTATCAAAACCGTTCTTTAGGTGGTTTCGTGTTACTGGTAATTAGTGCAGCAGTAGGGTTTCTCCTGTGGTACAGTTTCGAGCGCGAGGCCGACAAAATTTTACCCTTGGTTCCAGCTCTCAAGAGCTATTGGATGAAAATCCACGTTCCTGCCAACTTCATTGGTTATGGATCATTCGCGCTTGCTGCAATGGTCAGCGTTGTTTATTTGTTAAGAGCAAACGGTGAAGAACACCATCCGAATGGTTGGGCAGTACAACGTTTGCCAACATTGGAAATGCTTGACGACATAACTTATAAAGCTATCGCACTGGGGTTTGCGTTTTTTACGATTGCAACCATTTTAGGTGCGATGTGGGCGGCGGAAGCGTGGGGTGGTTATTGGTCTTGGGACCCGAAAGAAACGTGGGCATTAATTGTCTGGCTGAACTATGCTGCCTGGTTACACTTACGCTTTTCTAAAGGCTGGCGTGGTAAACCAATGGCGTGGTGGGCTATTGTTGGCTTGTTTGTTACCTTGTTCGCATTCCTTGGGGTCAATATGTTCCTGTCAGGATTGCATTCTTACGGTGAACTTTAAGTTTATAACAAGAGTCTCATTAAATGCATTCGCACACCATAAACCAACCATAAACACAGGGAGAGAATTACCCCATGAAACAAGCGGTAAGTCGTGCTTTCAGCATTTTGTTGCTGGCGATGGCCACCTTAACAGGCTGCATACCGGATTCCAGTCAAGCAGAAGAATTTAAGCAAGGCGAACAATTCAATGTGATTGATCCACCGATTCCGACACAAGCTCCAACAGGGAAAGTGGAAGTAACCGAACTCTTTTGGTATGGCTGCCCGCATTGCTATGCCTTAGAACCGACCATTGAAACATTCCTGAAAAACAAACCGGATAACATTGTATTTCAGCGTGTACCAGCGACATTAAGCCCGCGCTGGGCATACCATGCGAAACTGTTCTACGTTAGTCAAATGCTCGACCCGACTGGCGAAAAACACATCCATACCAAAATTTTTGAAGCGATTCAAAAGCAACGTCGTCATATCGATAATGATGATAGTTTAACCCGTTTCTTCACCGACAATGGCTTCAGTGTGGAACAGGTGCGTGGGGCGATGCAATCGATGGAAATGATGACTTCACTCGCTCGTGCGGATGAAATTGGTGCAAAATCCAAGGCTGATTCTGTACCGAGCATTATTGTGAATGGCAAATACATCACTAGCCCTAGCATGGTTGGCAGCGAAGAAAAACTGTTGCAAGTAATTGATTATTTAAGTAAACGTTAAGATTAAACCTTAACAAAGCATCGTACAACGCGGAGGTTTTATGCGCAAACTCAGCTTACTGGACAAAGTATTGATTGAATTGGATCAATCGTTACGTGTTGTCCACGCCACCGCCCCCACGACAGAACGCCCGAATCCTGCCGAGGGAGTGCAAGAAACTGCACCATTAACGGATGAGGAACGTAAGCTAGTTGGTCGACTAATGCGCATTAACCATACAGGAGAAGTGTCTGCCCAAGGTTTATACCGTGGGCAGGCATTAACCGCTAACCGCGAGGACATTCGCGTCCAAATGGATCGTGCCGCAATGGAAGAAAACGACCATTTGAATTGGACAGAAAAACGTCTTCGGGAAGTTGATAGCCACAAAAGCGTACTGAATCCTTTTTTCTACTGGGGTTCATTGGCGATTGGCGCAACCGCTGGCAAAATCGGCGACAAATGGAGCTTGGGCTTCGTCAAAGAAACTGAAGATCAAGTCATTAAGCATTTAGAAGAACACATTAATCGCCTTCCCGCCCATGCTTTACCCGACATGGCAATCTTACAAAAGATGAAGGAAGACGAAACACATCACGGCGACGTTGCGATGCAGTCTGGCGGGGCAAAATTACCGCTGCCGGTGCGCAAACTGTTGATGCCACTGATGTCGAAAGTAATGACGGGCAGCACTTACTACATCTGACCTACCTACTCAGCGACTAAGCGACTCACCTGTGCAGTTTGCTTAGTCCATGCACCATTCAATCACGGAGTAATCCAGTTGGGCAGCAAGGCATTCGCACAGCTCACCAGCCAACTCAAACGGCATCTGTTCAATACCCAAATCTTTGCACTGCGTCACTTGTAAACCGGCATAACCACACGGATTAATGCCCTGAAAGGGGGTTAAATCCATGTCAACATTCAAGCTCAAACCGTGATAGGTGCAACCTTTGGTTACACGCAACCCTAACGCAGCAATCTTGCAACCATTGACGTACACGCCGGGCGCATCACGATCACCCTGCCCGGCAATTTGATAATGCGCCAAAAGATCAATCACCGCCTGCTCAATCTTCATGACCAAATCACGGATGGGAATATCCTTGCGACGAATATCCAGCAATAAATACGCCACCAACTGCCCAGGACCGTGATACGTGACTTGCCCACCGCGATCAATCGGAATCACCGGAATATCGCGGGGAGCAAGCACATGTTCCATCTTGCCATTACGCCCCAAGGTAAAAACAGGCAGGTGTTGCACCAACCAAATTTCATCTGGGGTAGCGGCATTGCGCTCGCGAGTAAAGGTTTGCATTTGCTGCCAAACCTCGGTGTAGTCAACCACACCCAACACACGAATGCGCAAGGGAATAGCATCAACCACAGAATCTACAACGCCCACAGCACCAACTCACACGCTTTTAAGTCTTGGTAAACCGCATCAATCTGCGTTTTGCTGGTCGCACGCAAATTAATGGTTAGACTGTGGTATTTGCCACCGGAACTAGCACGGTATTGCAAACGCTGTGCCGCCACAAAACTGTCATCGTGGCGCGAGACAATCTCGCAGATTTGCACATGGAATTCCGCCGCACTACGTCCCACCACTTTAATGGGAAAATCGCACGGAAACTCCAATATCAATTCTTCACGTTCACCAAAGCGATCCGGTATTGATTTATCCATCATGTATTAATCCGTAAAAAACTTTTGGATGGCATCCACGGCTTTACGCCACCAACCACCTTCACCGACATCTTCCAAGGCTAATAACGGTACTTCTTTCACAATCTTACCTAAACCTTGATCCGTGATGATGATTTTGCCTACCTTGTCTCCACGTTTAATGGGTGCATCAATACCTTTATCAAGCTGCATACCACCTTTTAATTGATCGTAACGCCCTTTCGTAACGCTCACGAACAAATCATCGGTAATCCCTGCTGGCACTTCAGACTTATCACCTTTCCAAATGCGCACACTTGACAGTACAGAACCTGCGTCATAAAGCTTGTGCGTTTCAAAAGTACGGAAACCATACTCCAGCAGCTTTTGGCTGTTTTCCGCACGCTCATTATCGCCTTTTGTCCCCAATACCACGGAAATCAAGCGCATATTGTCGCGTTTGGCAGATGCCACCAAGCAGAAACCAGCCGATTCGGTATGCCCCGTTTTCATGCCATCCACGGACGGGTCACGCCACAGCAATTTATTCCGGTTAGGTTGCTTGATGTTGTTATAGCTGAACTCTTTCTCAGAATAGAGCTTATAACGTTCAGGGAACTCCGTAATAATGACCGTCGCCAACTTCACAATGTCACGCGCTGTGGTGTAATGGTCTTTCGCAGGCCAACCGGTAGCATTCATGTAGTGGGTATCTTTCATCCCCAACTCTGCCGCCGTTTGATTCATGCGTTGCACGAAAGCATCTTCGCTACCCGCAACGTGTTCGACCAAAGCCATTGCCGCATCGTTACCGGATTGGATCACCATGCCGCGTAGCAATTCTTCCAAACGTACTTTTTTGCCCAGCTCTACGAACATGCGTGAACCTTCCATCTTCCACGCTTTTTCGCTAATCAGCACCTCATCATCCAGTTTAATCGTGCCCTTACCCAGTTCACGATCAATGATGTAAGCGGTCATGAGCTTGGTAATACTCGCAGGCTCTACCTTCATACCCGGATTCAGCCCCGCTAACTCATCGCCACTTTGAAAGTCAATGAGTAAGAAACTACGAGCTTCAATCTCAGGCACGCCCGGCGCAGGAGCTACAATTTCAGGCGGAATAGAAGGGTCATTATACGGGGCGGTATTTTCCACCTGCTTAAATGATTCTTCACTCTCCGCCAGCGCGACATTGCCCAGCAACAAGAGTGCCAGCAACAGTGCTTTCAGCATCCTTTTAGACATGTATCGTCCTTTCACGAGAAAATAGCTATAAATAAACCTAAAGAAATACGGTCTTCAGATAATCCTTAATACTGCTAGCATTAACGATTCTGGTTAGCCGCTACCACACGGAAATTAGCAAGGCCGTTACTTTCCAATGTGTCTTTTACATTGTCAATCTGATCCTGATTGTACAATGGTCCAATGCGAACTTGGTGCACGACTTGCGCTTTTTCTTGGGCAGTAACCATTTCGGTCTTACCCAACCCCACCGAAGTGAGGCGTACAAACATATCCAACGCAGAACCTTGATCAGACCACGTACCAGCAATGACGTAATAAGGCTTGGATTTATCAATCACTTCTGCTGGTTTTTTCTGTGCATCCGCATGATTCGGATTCATTAATTCCGCAGGCACAACACCTTGGTATTGATCCGCTGACAATGCCTCAACCGTTACGGGCGCACCACTGCGACCCTTAATGCCTAATGCATTCGCCGCTGCGAATGACAACTGAATCAAATCATTGCTATCAAATGGCCCACGATCATTCACCCGGACAATAACCGCCTTACCATTTTGTTGGTTCGTAACGCGCACAAAACTGGGTAAAGGCAAGGTACGATGTGCAGCAGAAAAAGCATTCATATCGAATGTTTCACAACCAGCCGTCTCGGTGCTTTGATATTCCGCACCATACCACGCTGCTGTGCCCTGTTCCACATACCCTGCGGCTGACTTTAATACCTGATACGCTTTACCATCAATGGTGTAACTAGGGTCATTACCACAACTCGGTGCGGGAGCAGGAACATCTGCTTTTGCGGTACTCGTTGTTGTGGGTGTTGGTGCATGAGTCACACTGGTATTGGTGGTGCTACAACCTGTTAAACCCAAGGTGACAGATACCAACACAGCCTTTGAATATCGCCAATTTTTTATTGTGATCATAATGTTAGCTTTTCGTCATTATTGATTAATGAATGGCTGATTCTTACCCCAGAATCAGCACGACCTAATAACTTTCGATAACCCATCAATAACCGAGCTTGCGCTGTCGGATAGCCTGTGCAAGCTGATGAACAGCCATTGCATACTTCACATTGGGATTATAACGAGTAATAACGTAAAAATTGTCGCCACCAACCCAATATTCATCTGAACCAGTCCCCTCTAATTTGAGAAGACTAACTCTGGCTGAGTTCAGTGCAGCTTGTGGTCTTACCCCATTGCTAAGCAGCTCTGCCATTGAACGTGAAGGTTTTTTGGCAGATGTTTCCGCGAGTCTAGCATAACTACTACCGGAAACATACGCTGGCACAGCAACCCCTCCGCCCCGTACCCAACCATTACGGGCAAAATAATTGGCGACGCTTGGAATAGCATCAAGCGGATTCCACAGGTCACGTTTGCGATCACGATTACCATCTAATGCATAACTACGGTAACTACTCGGTATGAATTGTCCTAAGCCCATTGCCCCCGCATACGAACCTGTAAAGATTTGCGGTTGTACACCTTCTTCGCGAGCTAACAGCAAAAACTGCTCCAGTTCTCGTTGGTAAAAATCACTGCGGCGTGAGTAATCAAATCCTAACGTGGTCAATGCACGTAATACATTGTGCTTACCCGTGTTCTTACCATACTGCGTTTCCACACCAATAATCGCCACCATGTATTCAGGGTCAACACCGTATTGGCGTGCCGTATTATCCAGTATGGCTTGGTTACGATGCCAAAAATCCACGCCCCCACGAATCCGTTCTTCGGTCAAAAATATGGGACGATACGCCCGCCACGGCTGTCCTTCGGCGGGTGCGCCAGCTTTCACCAACACCTCTGAATCACGTTGCACACCTGCAAAAGTTTGCTCAAGGAAAGCCAGATTGAAACCATGTACGCGATTCATCTTACTGATAAAACTGCGCATGGCAGGGTAAGTCATGTAATCACCACGCCCTTGTGCAGGTGGAGGGTAATTAATCTGGGGATTCATACGCGGTGGAAAGGAAGGATTCCCCCCCGTTTGCGGCGGGTATGAAGGGTAAGTCGGTGGTTGCGTTGGTACGGGCTGCCCACTCGGCACAACCGAAGGCGATAACACCCACGGCCATTGCGCAACAGGAGCATTACTGCAACCGGCTAACAACAAACTTGCAAAGGCAACGCCGCCAAGATAGCGGACTGATGTCAGTGGCTTCAACAGATATTGCAGCGGCTTTTTTTCCGCCAACACACCAAACAGATTACTCATGATTCATATCCTGAAGTAAGAAGTGCTTGGAAAATCCGTCTTCAGCCCTCCTGTTGATAAATCCGCTTGCGTTTTTTCATTCCCATAATAATACCAAACGCCATCATCAACGTGACCACGGATGTACCCCCATAACTCACAAGGGGCAATGGTACACCCACGACAGGTAACAAACCGCTGACCATGCCGCTATTCACAAACAGATAGAAGAAAAATGTCATACTCAAACTACCCGCTAAGAGACGAGCAAAAGTATCTTCACCTTTAGTGGCAATGTACAAACCGCGCCAAATCACAAACACATACAAAGCCATTAGCACGAGATTGCCCATCAACCCAAATTCCTCGCCAAAAACCGCGAAGATAAAGTCCGTGTGCCGTTCAGGTAAAAAGTCGAGGTGCGACTGGTCGCCCTGCATCCAACCCTTACCGTAAAAGCCTCCTGAACCAATTGCGATCTTGGACTGGTAAATGTGGTAGCCAGTTCCCAAAATATCGGATTCTGGGTCTAAAAGTGTGTCGATACGCTTGCGTTGGTAGTCGTGCATCCCGAAGAAATACATCAGGGGTGCTGCCACAGAAACAAAGATGACCGCACCACTGATTAACCACCACGATATGCCCGCAAGGTAAATCACGAAGAAACCCGATGTGGCAATCAGTAAAGCTGTGCCCAAATCCGGTTGTTTCATAATCAGCAACATAGGAATGGCAATCAGCAATAGGGAGACAAAGATTTCAGAGAAACGCGGTGGTAACGGCTTCTCAGACAGGTAATAAGCCACCATCATGGGTACGCCTAACTTCATGATTTCAGAAGGCTGAATGTCCATGCCGATATTTAACCAGCGAGTTGCACCTTTTTTGGTAACACCAATCACCAACACTAAGATCAACAGGATAACACCCGCACCGTAAATCCAAATCGCCCACTGCCGTAAGGTTTTACTTTGGATTTGTGAAAACACCACAATCAAAAACAAACCGATTAGAAAGTGTACCGCTTGGCGGATCACTTGGGTTTCATCCGCACCACTAGCACTGTATAGCGTGGTGAGTCCTAAAAAAATCAGTAACGATAATGCTGCCAATAAAACAGCATCCACACGCTGCAAAGCACGAACTAACCATCCGGGCAAAATCGTATTAATCATGTGGCTCATTCACTCCTGCCGCTGCTTCTGGATCAACGTCGGTAAGGGAAGGGTCATCGTATTGCTTCAACAAATACGCATCCATGATTTTCCGGCCAATCGGCGCGGCGGTATGACCACCACTACCGGATGAGTTTTCAACCAAAACAGCAATCGCAATTTTGGGATCATCCACTGGCGCGAAACCAATGAACCACGCATGGTCCCGCAACCGCTTCGCAATACGCCCCGCGTTATACTTACCACCTGCTAAACCAAAAACCTGTGCTGTACCCGTTTTACCCGCAATTCGGTAAGCCGCTCCAGCCCCTGCTGCACGCGCTGTACCACCCGGACGCAAGACATTTTCCATCCCTTGAATCGCCAGATTCCAATAACGCGCATCAGTTTGAAAAGGAGGAAAAGGTTCAGGCTTTAGAATCGTTTCTTCTTGGTTTTTCGTGATCCGTACACCACGCAGGATGTGTGGTTTCAAACGTACACCATGATTCGCCATAATAGTTGCTGCATGAGCCAACTGCATCGGTGTTGCTAACCAATAACCTTGTCCAATACCGATGTTGACCGTATCACCAGGATACCAACTGCGCTTGTGGCGTTTTTGTTTCCATTCTTGTGTTGGCATTAAACCAGAAGATTCGGACGGTAAATCCACTCCCGTTTTTTCACCAAAACCAAAGCGTTTCATCATTGTCGAGAAACGATCAATGCCCATGTGATACGCCATGTCATAGAAAAACGTATCGCAGGATTGCGCAATCGCGTATTTCAAATCGACTGAACCATGCCCACGCTTATTCCAACAACGGAAAACGTGTTTTTGACCTGATAAGCGGAAGAAACCGGGATCATAGACACGCTTACCCGGTGTAATCGCACCATTAGCCAAACCTGCAACACCTGCCATTGGCTTAATAGTTGAACCCGGTGGGTAAGTACCTTGCAAAACACGATTAAATAAGGGGCGATCAGGGTCTTCATTCAAAGCGGTATAATCTTTACGCGAAATACCATTAATAAAGAGGTTAGGGTCAAACGTTGGTATACTCGCCAATGCCAACACTTCACCATTGGAAGGATCAAGTGCCACAATCGCACCGCGTTCACCATTCAATAATCGTTCAGCAGTGGATTGCAGATTCATGTCCAACCCAAGGAATAAATCTTGACCACCGATGGGAGCTTCCTCACTAACCACACCTTGGGTTTTACCGTGCGCGTCCACTTCCACTAAATGGAAGCCTGCTTTCCCGTGCAAACGTTGTTCATGTGAGGCTTCCACCCCCGTTTTACCAATGTGGGTCGTACCGGTGTATTCGTCTTTATTGAGTTTTTCCATGTCTTTGTCGTCAATACGACCGACATAGCCAATCACATGGCTGGCACTTTTACCCATTGGGTAGAAACGCTCCATGCGCACTTCTAAATTCACCCCCGTAAAACGTGGGCGATTCACGGCAAATGCCGCAACTTCTTCCTCAGTCAGGTTTTCTTTGATGGATACCGGCTGATAACGAAATCGTTTGACTTGCGCTTTAAATAACCGCACGTCTTTTTCCGACAACGAAACTAACTCGCCTAGACGTGTCACTAAGACATCAATGTCTCCGTTATCGGTTTTGCCATTGTTGTTTTCGTCAGCGATGCTGTCACGCACAATTTCTAGCACGTATTTAGTGCGACTATCGGCTAACAGCTTACCGTTGCGGTCATAGATTTGCCCACGATTAGGCGGAATCGGAATGCGCTTTTGATAATGTTCACGTGAAAGTTCCGCATACTTAGTGTATTGCGAAACTTGCAGACTATACAGACGTGCCAAAATGCCCAACAGGGCAAACAGAATTAATACGCCAGCAACAATTACCCGCACGTTGAACAAGTGCTGCTCATCGCGCTCCAGTTTAATAGGACGATCACTCATGGAATTTTATGCTAACGCATCCTGCCCCTGTTGGGAAACGCATGACTGCTTATGCTTGGTTGTAACGTTCGACACTAGCGAGGATTTCTTGTTTCGCCTCAGCCGCGTCTGCCCAACCTTCAACTTTAACCCATTTGCCCGGTTCGAGTTCTTTGTAACGCTCAAAGAACAACTGAATTTGTTGCATTAACAAATTCGGCAGTTGAGTGTAAGACGTAACGTCTTTATATTCAGGCGTCAGTTTGGTCATTGGTACTGCGATAATTTTCGCATCAATACCAGACTCATCCGCCATGCGCAGCATACCGACTGGACGGACAGGAATAACACTACCGTGCATTAATGGGGTTGGAGTGACAACTAAAACGTCAGTTGGATCGCCATCTTCTGCCAATGTATGAGGAATAAAACCGTAGTTAGCAGGATAGAACATGGGTGCAGACATGAAACGGTCTACAAACAATGCTCCGCTATCTTTGTCCAATTCGTACTTTACTGGAGAAGAAAGTGCAGGAATTTCAATGATGACGTTTACACATTCAGGGACATCACGCCCTACAGGGACTTTATCAATAATCATTGTTGGCTCTACCGTTGTACAAAAATCACGGTATTATATCGCCAGTTTTAGATTCTCACACTAACTTGTCGACAGATATTACGGAAACAGCATGTCAAATTCTTTACGCGACCAACTGCTCAAGGCCGGACTGGTCACACAACAACAAGTTGACGAAGCCCGCCAGCCCAAACCTAAGCCACAACCTCGTCAAGACGCACGTCAAACCACCTCGAAAAGCAAACCTGAACAGAAACAAGCTCCCCGTGATGGTCAAGCTGCTCCACAACCACAACACGCGCCCAGAGTTCCTCGCCCACCCAGACCTCAAAATGCGCCAAAACAGCAGTCGAAAGACGATCTCGAACAATTTTACAAAGCGCGTGAACAAGCAGAACGGGTTGAACGTGCGGAGGAAGAACGGCGACAACGCGAAATCGCCGCTAGACGCAAACAAATGCGTGAGCAAATCAACACGCTGATTAAAGACAACTTACAAAATGTCGACGATGCGGAGATTCGCTACAACTTTGTGGTCGGTGACAATATCAAATACCTTTACGTCACGGAAACGCAGCAACAAGCACTCGCGGATGGCACATTAGCCATTACTTTCATGGAAGGTAAACGTTGCTTGATTCCACTGACCATTGCGCAACACATTCAGGAACTTGATCCCGCGAAAATCATGATCATCAATCAACCCGATGCAGGCGTATTACCCCCAATGGAACGACCATCAGTAGCCGATAGCCCTGCGAATGCTGATAATGATGTAGCGTAAACAGCGTTTCACTAGCACTTTAGCGCATCTTAGTGGGGAACAGTTTTGCTTCCCCACTCATGCCCAGAACCAGCAGGATTTACTGCGCCATCTCTAGTGCTTGTTTGTACAATTGATTTTTGGGCAAACCTGTTAATTTCGCCGCAATCGCTGCCGCTTGTTTGACAGGCAATTCTTCCAACAGAATGCTTAACACCTTGTCGACGGGTAAGGCCGCAGGGTTTATAGCATCGGCTTCTAGTACTTTCCCCGCTACCACGACCACGAATTCTCCACGCGACATATCACTATCCAACGCAATCTGCTGCACCAATTCCGCCAGCGTGCCGCGATAAATGCTTTCGTATAACTTGGTCAATTCACGCAAGACAACCGTTTGGCGTTGTTCACCAAACACCGTTGCCAAATCCTGCAACATATCGGCAATGCGATGGCTGGATTCATAAAATACCAAGGTGCGCGTTTCATCCGCCAACGATTCTAATGCTTTACGGCGCGTCGCGGGTTTAGCAGGCATGAAACCTTCAAAGGCAAAACGATCCGTCGGCAACCCAGCAGCGGATAAGGCTGCAATCAAAGCACTAGCCCCCGGAATCGGCACAACTTTATGCCCTGCCAAACCCAGTGCATGGACTAATTTATAACCGGGATCACTAATCAATGGTGTACCCGCATCACTCACCAAGGCTAACTTCAAACCTTGGGCTAACTCACTTTGCACCAATTCAATGCGTGCTGCTTCATTGTGATCGTGCAAACTCGCGAGGGTATTTTGAATACCAAAATGCGTGAGTAAACGGCGAGTGACACGGGTATCTTCTGCATAAATTTTATCGACTTCGCTGAGAATGCGCCGTGCCCGCTCGGTCATGTCCTCTAAATTACCAATGGGTGTTGCCACACAATATAAAATACCGGAATAGGGATTTGCTGAAGTATCTGCGGACATGGGGAACATCCATCCTAAAAACCCTGCATTTAATCCTAAAACCCCTGCTTTTGCAGCATACCGTTCAGCATAGATCAGAAAAGATGGTATAGTTTCGTACTAAAATAACCCGAAGACGTGGTATCAGGATTGATCATGATGCAGAAATTATTTGGTAAGAGAAGCTTAACATACGTCTATCCCGCACTGTTGGCTTCGCTGCTATTACTACAAGGCTGTGCCCCAACAACGACCAGTAGCGGTGATACTCAAGGCGGTGTGCCGCAAGGTGACGCTAGCATTCAACAAGCTAACAACTTGTTAACTCAAGGTAAAAAACGCGAAGCAGCGCAAGCTTATTACGCTGCGGCGAATCGTTACGCATCACCACAAAAGGAACGTGTGATTCTGCAAGCAGCAGAATTAACGGCTTCGTTGGGTGATAGCCAACTGACAAACTCCTATTTAGCACGCATTCCACAAAATACCCTCGATGGTGAAAATCAAGGGCGTTTTGCTTACGTAAAAGCCTTGCTCGCGCTGCAAAGTCGTAATCCTGATGCAGCATTAAGTGCCTTACCAAGCAATGTGGAGCGCTTGTCCCCAGCTTTGCGGGAAAAAGTGCAACATGTACGTCAACAAGCGCAAGCCTTAGGTGGCAAAAGTAGTAGCAGCAATGCTGTCAGTATTCAAAGCGCACTGATCCCAACTGCTGCGAATCACATCGCCGTATTATTACCCCAATCCGGTGCATTAGGCAGCGTGAGTAAGGACATTTACCAAGGGATGCAAGCAGCACGTTCAACCCTCGGTGCGGATAGCAGCGTGCAACTGTACGATGTCAGTGCCGGTAACGCGACTGGTCAATACCAAAAAGCCGTGGCAGAAGGTGCGGACATTATTGTCGGGCCATTGGATAAAGAATCTTTAGCGGAACTCCTTGCACAACCTCAAGCACTGACGAAACCCATCCTCAGCTTGAATTACTTAACCAATAGCCGCAGCATTCCGGGGGCTTTGTACCAATTTGGCTTGCTACCCGAAGACGAAGCACGTCAAGTGGCAGAATTTGCCATTACACGCGGACAACGTACCGCCATTATTCTGACACCGGATTCCAGTTGGGGCGAACGAGTGGCAGGCGCATTTCAGAGCGCGTACCAAAGCCGTGGTGGTCAAATCTTAACTGTTCAACAATACCCCGACGCTCCTTCTAAACTCTACACACAAAATGTGCAAAACGCGCTTGCCAGCGCACAAGGTCGTGCCAACATGGTGTTCCTCGCTGCATCACCCAGTCAAGCACGGTTAATGCACCCGTTGATTGAAGCGCAAGCGACTGGTTTACCCGTTTATGCTACATCCCACATTTTCTCCGGGCGCTTAGACCCCAGTAAAGACAACGACCTCGATGGCATTATCTACACCGAAATCCCGTGGGTAATGGAGAACTTGCAAGGCGGTGTACTCAATAGCACGAGTTTCCCACGCATGTACGCGCTGGGGATGGATGCGTTCTTGATTGCCAAAAACTTGCCTAGCATTGCACGCAATCCCAATGCTCAAGTCGAAGGCAAAACTGGCAATATCCATTTAGCAGGTAATCGTCAGGTGCAACGCAGCCTCATGTTTGCCACCTTCGCGAATGGTTTACCGCAAGCACTTGGACAATAAACCCAAACCACCCACTGCGGCGCATTTACAACGCGGCAGCGATACCGAACAACTGGCTTGTGAGCATTTGCAAGCCAGCGGTTTGCGGCTATTACAACGCAATTATCGCCTGAAAATGGGTGAAATTGACCTAATCATGCGCGATGGCGTGACCATTGTGTTTGTCGAAGTACGTTATCGTAAAACGCAACGTTATGGCGGCGCATTGCACAGTATTGACCCACGCAAACAAGCGCGTATTATCCGTACCGCACAATATTACCTTCAGTATCATGCACCCAACGCACTAGCGCGTTTCGATGTGGTGGCAGTGGAAGGGCAACAACTTCATTGGATAAAAAATGCCTTCGATGGCAGTTAAGCGGGCTAACTCATGAATCAACAGCAGCACCAACAACAATTACAACAACGCATTGCGCAACATTTTTTTGCCAGCATTGCGACCAAGCAGCAAGCACTTAACGTTTTACAAGCCCCTATTGCACAAGCTGCTCAGCTCGTTTTCAACTGTTTACAACAAGATGGCAAAATCCTGAGTTGTGGTAATGGCGGTTCAGCAGGGGATGCTCAGCACTTTTCCTCCGAATTGCTCAATCGCTTTGAACAAGAACGCGAAGGTTTGGCTGCGATTGCACTAACCACGGATACGTCCACCATTACCTCCATTGCCAATGATTACAGTTATGAACGGATTTTTGCACGTCAAATCGAGGCATTAGGGCGTAAGGGTGATGTGTTACTCGCCATTTCCACCAGTGGCAATTCCGCCAATGTGAATCGTGCGATTGAAGCGGCACATAAACGTGGGATGCGTGTAATTGCGCTTAGTGGTAAAGCCGGTGGCAGCATGAAAGACGTACTGCAAACTAATGATATTGAATTACGTGTCCCAGCGGAAAGCACCGCTCGAATTCAAGAAACCCATCTGCTGATAATCCATTGCATCTGTGATTTGGTTGATCAGATGATTCTGTATCCCGCCACTTAATGCCAGCGCAATAACAAGGTAACGCCATGACACCCGAACTCGGTGAACACAGTGTTTTGTTTTTCCGCGAAGCTGCACCTTATATCCACAGCCATCGCTGCAAAACTTTTGTCATTGCCTTTGCCGGTGAAGTCATTGAAAGTGAACAATTCCGCCAACTACTGCATGACATTGCCATCGTTTCGACATTAGGGGCACGATTAGTGTTAGTGCATGGCACGCGCCCACAAATTGATGCGCGATTACAGCACACACCGAGTCGTTTTCACAAAGGCATTCGTGTGACCGATCACCATGCCTTGCGTGCCGCACAAGAAGCGATTGGTTATTTACGGGTACGCATTGAAAATTTACTCACACACGCGCTTAGCCAACCCTCACTGTCCACTAAAGGTTTAGCGATTATTTCAGGCAATTTTATTACGGCTCGCCCGCTAGGGATTCATGATGGTGTTGATTATGGTCACAGTGGTTTAGTTCGCAAAATTAATCACTTACACATCAATCAACAACTGAATGCTAATAACCTCGTGTTGTTATCACCGCTCGGTTATTCGCCCAATGGCGAGGCGTATAACTTAGGTTACGAACAAGTTGCCATTGAAACGGCTAAAGCACTAAAAGCGGATAAATTAATTTTTATTAGCCCGCAAACCTTAGATTTACCCCATGAATTAACGCCCGACGAAGCACAAAATTACCTACCGAATCATCCGTTACTAGCAGCCGTGTTAGAAGCCATTAACAATCAAATAGAGCGTATTCACTTACTCGACATTGCTACCAATGGTGCATTGCTATTGGAGTTATACACGCGCGATGGTGTCGGTAGTATGATTACAGCCGAACAATTTGAGCGTTTACGAGCAGCAACTGAAGAAGATATTAGCGGGATTCTGGATCTCATTCGCCCATTGGAAGAAAAGGGCATTCTAATTAAACGTTCACGCGAACAATTAGAGTTAGAAATTAATAACTTTCACATTATTACTCGCGACGGCGAAATCATTGCGTGTGTAGCATTAAATGCCACCGACGACCCAAATACATCTGAATTGGCTTGTTTAGCTGTTAATCCACAATACCGCCATGGTAATCGTGGAGATAAACTACTAAAACACTTGGAACAACTTGCCAAAACACGTGGCAATACGCGCTTATTAGTTTTGACTACGCAAACCACAGATTGGTTTCGTGAGCGCGGTTTTCAACTTGGGGAAATCGCAGACCTACCCCAGCATAAAAAGTCGCTATATAACTATCAACGCAACTCTCAAATATTATTTAAGATGTTGTAATTATTTAGCATCTATACAAGAATAATTATCTGGGTGGTGTAAGTAATAGACGCAAAAAAGCCCTGCATAGTCAAAAACTATGCAGGGCTTTGGAATAAGTGCTTGGCGTTGACCTACTCTCACATGGGGAGACCCCACACTACCATCGGCGATGCTGCGTTTCACTTCTGAGTTCGAGAAGGGATCAGGT
>JBDKID010000041.1:0-23601 GCA_039797295.1 Pseudomonadota bacterium
TGAAAAAGATTATGAGCAGGTTCTAATCAACAACTGCCTACAAATAGTTAATTTGACATTCTTATCTTTGCTCTTAGAAAGATTATGAGCAGGTTCTTAACGCTCTTTGCTTTCTGGTTTTTCGAGGGGCAATTCAATGACGAATTCTGCCCCCGGCTCGCCATTACCGAGGTAAATGCTGCCGCCATAGGCACGCAAAATCGACACAATGATTTCCAAACCTAAACCCGTGCCGCCGCGACTGCGTTTGGTGGTGAAAAACGGCGTGAAAATTTTATCGCGATTCGCGGGGGAAATGCCTTCGCCATTATCCTGTAACGACAATTGCAACCATTGCTCGTGCAAGCTGGTGTGTACCACTACCTGTTTCGCGCCATGTTGCAAACTATTGTCTAGCAAGTTAATCAGAATGGTTTCCAATGTTTCAGGGGCAATCGCTAAACGATGGTCGGGTAATGGTGTGCTGAATTGCAATGCCAAACCGCGTTCATGATAACGATTTTGCAAACCCCGAAACGCGGTGGGCAAATTCGAGGTTTGTTTATTCGGTTCTAACGAATCCGCGCGTGCCAATTCCAATAAGCGTGTTACCAATTGTTTTAAACGCTGGGTGTCGGCTAATAGGTTATTAATGAAATGCAGCGAACGTTCTGGCGGCATCGAATCCAAATGATCGTGCAGTAATTCCAACGCACCTTGCATGGAAGTCAGCGGCGTTTTGAATTCGTGCGATACGTGGGTGGCAAAGCGGCGAATGTAATCCGAACGTTCGGCTAAAGCGTGCGACATGCCCGCAAAACTTTCGGAAAGCTGGGCAATTTCTTCGGTAACGGGGTTGTGAATGGGGGCGACTTCACGTTGTTCGCCTTGGCGTACCCGTTCGGTTTGGCGCAATAATTCGCGAATCGGGCGCGAAATGGTTGACGAAACAAACAAGATCAGCAACACGGCTAAGGCTAATAAAATCAAGGTCGCTAAGAATACCGCTTGGCGATTTTCGTACAGGTGTTTAATGATATTGGTTGGTGTGCGCGATAAATACACCACACCTTGCAAGCGCGTGTGATCGACAATCGGAAAGGCGACAAACACACGAATGTGCGTGCCACGGCTAATCGAATACAACGGCGGCGGCGGTTCGTCGGAAATGCGCTGGCGAATCACGCTGGCGTATTCCCCTTGTAAAGCGCGTTTCACTTCGGGAATGTGAGTTAATGACAAGCCAATTTCTTCGCGCCCCGCAATCACCGTGCCGTGCATGTCCAACAAACGTATGCCCGATAAGGTCACCAGTTGCGTATCTTGCATGATGTTGCTCATGCGCGCGCCGACTTTTTTGGCAATCGGGTCGGTGGCTTTGGTACTGGGAAAGGCTTGCGGACGCGGCGGGGCAATCGCTTCAATCAAATCCAAATGCGGGTTAACAGGGGTGTACGGCAAAGTATTGTTGTGCGGTGAGCGTTCGCTGTAAGTGTCTTTGCTTAAGAGCGGAGCGAATTGCACATAACCGTAATCTTGTTGGGTTTGGTTATTAGTGGTTTGTTGGCGTTCTTCGCGCACTAATTGGCGGAATGTAGCGGCTAATACCGAAGCTTGTGAAATTAATTCCAGCTCGGTTTGCTGCACCAATTCGTTTTCATAAATGCGAAAGAAGTACAAGCCGCCTAATGGCAGGGCTAATACCGCGAGCATGACGATCAGTAAAATCGTGCGTAGGCGGAACAGGGTTTTGCGTGGTAACGGTAAACGAGCATTTATCGGCATGAAGCAAGCTTATACCCAACCCCATGCACGGTTTCAACCACATTCTCACAACCGACTTCTGCAAATTTCTGGCGAATGTGGCGAATGTGACTGTCGATGGTGCGATCACTGACGTACACATTACCGTCATACGCACTGCCCATAATGCTGTCGCGGCTAAATACCCGTGTCGGTTGGCGGGCGAACATTTGCAACATGGCAAATTCGGTAGCGGTCAAACTCACTTCCTGCTCTTGCCAACTGGCCGTGTGCTGTTCGGGTTGGATACTGAGTTTGCCGTGGCGCACCTCGCTAATCACGGGCGCAACCGGACGCGCCACGGCTTGCGTGCGCTTCAGAATCACATTAATGCGGGCGACCAATTCGCGTGGGCTGAAGGGTTTGGTGACGTAATCATCGCCGCCGATTTCCAACCCTAAAATACGGTCGATTTCGTCATCGCGTGATGACAAAAACAGAATCGGTACGTCGGAAAACTTGCGGATTTCGCGGCACACTTCCAAACCATCGAGTTCCGGCATGTTAATGTCGAGCACAATCAAGTCAGCGGATTGGTTACGCGCGGCTTGGCTGCGAAAGGTGTCTAATGCTTGTCGCCCATCTTCGGCTAACGTGGGTTGCATTCCCGCTTTTTCGAGGGCAAAACTGAGTACATCACGAATGTGTGGGTCGTCGTCAGCAATGAGGATATGCTTGTTCATGACTTAGCCGTGCGATTAGTAAATTATGGGGTTGAATATAAAACATTTTAGCGCAAATGCAGGGCACTTGTGTTGTGAATGGAGCGGATACGCCCAGAAAACATGGGATTCCTGCCAGTCGATGTCGCTTGACTGACGGGAATCCGGTGAGTTTTTGGGGTTCTAAAACCCTCCGAGCAAACTGACGTTAACAGAAACCAGATTATTTTTTTCATGGTCAGTTTCCCGGTTCGGTGAGTAGTGTCAGTTGTGGATACTACTCCCCAATTGTGAACGGATTGTTCATATTCTATGGAGATACGGCGGAAGTTTTTTGCAGATTTTGTGCAGATGCAGCAGACGGCGTATCCGTACTGGTATTCCCCATCAGCGCGTACCAGTCAAAGTGGCGCGTGGTTAACATTAACACTGCCAGTACCGCAAAGATCAGGATGCTGCCCATTAATAGCGCGTTTTCTTCCGCCTGCAAAATCACATACAGCAAGCCATACAACCCCGCCAAACCCGCGCCCAGCAATAATCCCAACTTACGACTGTGCAGAATCGCCCCGAAATACAGCGTGAGTAAACTGGCACTTGCCAACCCCGCCACGCCATAAGCTAACGCGAAGGTGACGTGTTCGGACAATGAAATCAGCAACAAATAAAACACCAGTAACGCGAAACCCACCAGCGTGTATTGCACCGGATGAATGCGCAATTGCTTCAACAATTCAAACAATACCAATACGCCAAACGTCAGCACAATGAATAGCAAAGCGTATTTCACACTGCGTTCGGCTTGCTGATACACATCCACAGGCTGTATTAAGTTGAAACCCACGGTACGCAGGGTCAGGTTGGAACAATCACCCGTGCGGCATTGTGTCAATGCGTCTTGCACATTGATGGAAAATGATGAAGCCCGCCATTGTGCGGTAAAACTACCCTCCGTAACATTGCGCTCGGTTGGTAGAATTTCCCCCGTGAAACTAGGGCTAGACCAATTAGCCGCTTGTTGGATTTGCGTATCTTCGGACAATAGCGCGAAATTCATGCCGCGCATCCCGTTTAAACTCATATCAAAATTGAACGCCATTTCACCCAACTCGTGCGGATTCATCGCTGGTAACACGGCGTGCATTCCCGCATCCACACGGTTGCCGGGTAAATCACTACCGGGTGCGAAAGCCACTTTATTACCTGCCCATTGCAACGTGGGTGGGCTAACAATCCCGCGCTGATCACGCACCATGACGGCAAGGTACGGCTTCCCCCATTGCAGATTGGGATTTTGATAACCACTCAATAAATCGGTGAGTTGTTGTTGGTCGAATTGCCCCTTAATTTGCAGCGTACTGCTATACACTGGCACAGCATAAATCCCCCGATAACGTAACGTGCTATCGAGTTTGCTGGTAATGTTTAATTGTTTTGGCATTAGCAATAAACGTTCTTGACTCAGCGTATCACGGGAAATTTCATGCTCTGTCCCATCCGCATCCTTCACCTTTTCTTTTACGGTGCGGGTTAATTGATACGGCAAAACCAATAAAGGTCCCGCAAAGGTTTGTTCCCCCGGCCAACTCTGTCCAATGCTTTGATAAGCTTGTTCGCGCCATCCTGCCCGCTCACTGACCACGCCAAAAATAAATGCCTGTGGCACTAATAGGAATACCATCAAAAAAACGATGAATGCTAATTTCACATAAAAACGCCGACCTTGCATCACACACTCCTGTTGCGTATGGGGTTTTTCACACGCATTAACTATAAACAGCGATAATGGAAAAACTGTGGGCAAGGTATGGAGTTAGCGTGGAGAAATGTGCAGGATTGGTGCAGTATACGCTGGCTGATGGGATGCATTGGCTTTAACAAGCCAATACCCCCGATAATAAGGCGGGGTGTTGTTGCAATAATTGGTTTTGTAAATGCTGTAAATGATGCGCTTCAGTGGGACGCGGGCGTGCTAATGGTACGGTGTAATCCAGAATCACTTGTGCGGGTCGCGCGGATAAAAACAGGATGCGATCCGCTAATAATAAGGCTTCATTTAAACTGTGCGTCACGAATAACACTGTCGGGCTGTTCTCAGCCCACAATTGCAGCAATAATTGGCGTAAACCTTGCGCGGTGGGTTCATCCAAGGATTGAAACGGTTCATCCATTAATAATAAATCAGGGCGCGTAACAAAAGCGCGGACTAATGCCGCACGGCGTTTCATACCACCGGATAATTGATTCGGGTAAGTTTGGCGAAAATCGTTTAAACCCAATACGGTCAGTAACGAGTCCATGCGGGTAAAACGAGTGGTATCGTTTTGGCGGGAGGGTGCGTCCAAAATCAGGTGAATGTTTGCTTCCAAGGTTAACCACGGCATTAAGCGCGGTTCTTGAAACATGAAACTTAAGGTTGATGATGCAGGGTAATCAATCGTGCCGTGAAAATCTGCATCCAAGCCGGATAAAATATTCAGAAGCGTACTTTTACCCGCACCTGATGGCGCGACAATGGCGACAAACTCACTTTTAGCAACTTGAAATCGCAAATCTTGTGCCGCGCAAACCCCATTCGGGTAGGTTTTGTGTTGCAAATCGACTGTCAAAAAGGAAGATGCAGAATTCATGTGCGCCATTGGTTTAAACGTTGTTCGAGCGGACGTAACAATAAAGTTTCTAAAGCCAAGACAATCAGCGCAAAGGCAAATGTATAAGCTAGAATCCCTTTAATATCGAAGTAATGGAAATAATTACCGAGTTGAAAACCCACACCATTGCTGCGCCCTAACAATTCCACGACCAAGACAATTTTCCAAATCAGGGCTAAACCGTTGCGTGCTGAAGCAAATAAATACGGGTAGAGTTGCGGTAAATACACTTTACTGAAAGTTTGCCAGCGCGATAGTTGGTAAATCTGTGCAACCTGTAATAATTGCGTATCAATTGCCCGTGCACCTTCGCGTAATGTTACCACCACCGTGGGCATTTTATTTAAGGCTACGGCTAATACGGCAGCGGTTTCACCTAAACCCAACCACACGTAACACAAAATAATGGTGACGAGCGCAGGAATGTTTAACGCGAGTATTAATAATATGTCGAGGATGTCATTCCACACCCGTCGACTGCCCATTAAAATGCCGAGCGCGACGCCGACTAACATTGCCAGCGTAAAACTCGCCGCCATGCGTGCTAATGTTGCGCCTAAATGTTTAAGCAATTCACCATTCGTAAGCTGTTGAATTAATACTTCCAAAACGGCTAATGGCGTGGGTAAGCTGCGCGTATTCAGCCACCACGCCATTAATTGCCACAGCAATAAAAAGCCTATGAGCACCAATAAGCGCACATGGCGAAATAGGCTCATTTTATTCATGGGCACGCGGGTAAACTGAAGTCTGCCCAGAATACGCTTTTATCCAGCGTTTTCGCTTCGCCCACTAATTCACTGCCACCCGCTGCGGATAAAATCGTAAAGGCATCGCTTGCCGCTTGTTTTTCTTTATCGCCAAAACAAGCCGGAATACCTGAGCGAAAACTGTCGCGTAATGCTGTGAATACTGCATCATTTTCCGCTTTCATACGTGGGCGTAAACGATCCCATTCGGCATTATCCTCTTTCAGCAGTTTTTTCGTGTCATAAGAAGCTTTCAAGAAACCTTGCATAGCAGTTTTGTGTTCGCCCGCCCATTTTTCGCTAAACACCCAGCCGACTAAAGGTAAATCACCTTTAATGCCTAAACCTTCGATAACTTGCGACATGGTAACAACGGGTTTCATGCCATTGGCTTGTAAACGCGCGGCAAAATTCCAGAAGTTTAAAACAGCATCCAATTCACTGTTACCCACCAATTCATTTAATAATGGTGGCGCGGCAAATTGCACGCTTGCATCATTGGCTAAATCCAAACCTTGTTTTTGCGCATAAGCGCGTAATAACAACCAACTTTTATCGTTTGCACCACCCGCAACACCGAGCTTTTTGCCTTTTAAATCCGCCAAGGTTTTAATCGGGCTATCGGTTTTCACCATCACGCTGCCCAAGGAATACGAATACGGGAATAACGTGTAATCTTGCCCCGTCGCGCGTTGGCGATTAACCCATACCCAGTCCGACACAATCACGTCCACCGCGCCACCTTGCAAAGCCACCGTGGAAGCATCCGCTGATGCCAAGGGCACAACTTCCAACTCCACGCCTTGCTGTTCGGCGAGTTTGTGTTGCTGCGCGGTGTCCATTTCCCAGCTTACCGTGCCGAATTCCAACACCCCCACGCGGATTTTTTCCAGCGCGACAGCGGGGTTGGCGAATAATGCCACCACGCTCAACCCCAATGCTAATAAACTACGACACAACATATTGAATGCCTCCAACGACTAACAGGTTTTTAAGCTTGGCGCGCTTTTTTTACCATTCCATGCTGTGGGTCATAACCCCACACGGCTAGCACGAAAAAGAAAATCAAAGAGCCCAGTACGATCAGGGAGGAGAGGAATGAAAACTGACCGTACAGGGAAAAACGAATGAGTTCTACCACATGGGTAAAGGGGTTGAATTGCGCTATTTTGTAGACAAAGGTTGCCCCTGATTCTTGTAGTTTCCACAGCGGATACAAGGCGGTGGATAAGAAAAACATGGGGAAAATCACGAAATTCATCGTGCCCGCGAAATTTTCTAACTGGCGCACGGACACCGATAATAACAAGCCTAATGCACCGAGCATTAAACCGCCGAGTACCAATGCTGGGAAAGCGTACAACCAACCTGACCAAGGAATGTCCACCCCAAACACCGCACACAATCCCAAAAATGCATAGGCTTGCAGTACGGATAACAGCGTTCCGGCAACCAACTTACTCAGTAGCAAGAACCAGCGTGGTTGCGGGGCAATCAGCAACAGGCGCATTAAGCCCATTTCGCGGTCGTACACCATTGCTAATGATGACTGCATTCCGTTAAATAACAATACCATACCCAATAAACCGGGGACGACGTAAACTTGATATTCGATGTAGGTGTCGTAAGGCGGGATAATCGACACGCCGAAAATATTCTGAAAGCCAGCGGCAAATACCAGCAACCATAATGCTGGACGCACCAAGGCTGACAATAATCTG
The DNA here is from genome assembly GCA_039797295.1 of Pseudomonadota bacterium. Classification (GTDB taxonomy): domain Bacteria; phylum Pseudomonadota; class Gammaproteobacteria; order Thiotrichales; family Thiotrichaceae; genus Thiothrix. Next base: position 7,566 of record JBDKID010000041.1, read on the forward strand.
CCGCGTTGATGCAAGAATTTCACCGTTTCACGCTGGCAAATCGCCAACATGGCAGGCCAGTGCCTTGTTATAGTAGTAGCCATACATCCTCCCCGATGGGCTTTGAAGTTACTAGATACCGTAAATGGCTGGCATTATCTACCAACTTTTTGCCAACCTGTGCTGCACAAATCCACAAAAAAACGTAATAAATCGAATGAATAAATTATTGCCAAGAATATTCTGCGTATAGTAGTATAAACATTAACGATAGCTGAACGAACTTGCGTCTCCAGCCCCCTCATCAAAGCCAACGTCAAAGCTGAAGTAATTATGCAAACGACCGCCGATAGTAGTAATACAGACAGTAATGCCCACTACTCTGGTTATGGTAGTGATTTTGATATTACACCTTTAAATATTGAAGCATTAATTCAAGAAAAAACGCTAGACTGTAGTATTAAAAAATACCAAGATCAGTTATGGCATCAGCGTGTTTTATTTATCGCCGGAAGTGTAACGGATAAAAAACAATTAGCACGCCAGATTGCTAATCAACTAAAAGAACAAGTATTTAATGTGGGGATTTTTGAAATCCATGCGATACACCCCAGTGCACAAAAAATCACGGATGAACTGAAGCAATACAGCAGTGGCGGTATTTTCATTTTTCAAGGTATCAAACCCAGCGAGTTGGGGTTCTGTTATGAACAATTATTGGCTTTAACCAGTAATTTATTCTTTTTTATTTTTACCACGGAAGTTCCGCAAGCTGATTGGTATTTGCCTAACAACTTAAGCAAAACGTGGTGTGAAATCACGGATCAGGACATTGCCCCGAATCCAACAAGTGAAACTACGCCTGACACAAAACCATTATTAGCTGATTTTACGCAATGGTTTGATCAGCAATTGACGGATAAAGATCGTCAATTGGTTATGGGGGGGATTGCCTTATACGGTTTAAATGCGCCACAACTGTTTGCGATATTAGATCGTGTGCCGTATCAAGGTAAAGCTACTTATTTTGATTACAGTGATGTAAAAAAACTAACACCCTATTTAAAAGTTAGTAGTGATTACATTGAGGTGATTAACGATCAGTTACTCACGATGGGTTTAAATCATGGCTGGCAAACTCAACCACGTTACCTTAAAACATTGTTAGCGGTGTCGATGGATTTAATTGCTGAGTCATTGGCGAATCCACCGCGTAATCGTGAGTTGTTTGGTACAGCGAAAAAGAAAGAGCAGGTGCGTAATACCTTGTCGCGCTTATTAGGCTTTGTGTTAGTCAAAGACACGGTGTTGGCAGAAGAACAACTTGCCTACCTGATTAACCTAAATGCGACGGATGGTTATGCTGCTGCGGGTAAAGCTGTTGCACATTTCTATGCACAACAACCGCAAACTGCTGAAAAACTTATGAATGTGTGGGTGGATGAGAAAAAAGATTCTGCACTCAAAAAGCTATTAATGGCAACGAGCGAGTTGACGGATAAAGAACAAATCAGTCAGCAAGCATTGGAAAAGATTCGGACATTATTAGCTTTCAGTTTCATGTTTATTGCCAATCAATTTCCTGCTAATCAAGTGCCGGAAACACTGAAGAACTCCATTGTTAGTGTGACTAAAGCGGGTGTTAAAGCGGCGAGTTTGAAAGAGCATTTGGGGAAAACTATTCTCAAATCCATTTACAAATCACACTTTTCACAATTTGAATTTTTCGCTGAGGAATTAGTTTGTAAGCATAGCTTCCATGAAGTGATGCCCGACATGCTATCAACGGCGATGGCTGACCATACCAAACCAGTTTGGGCATTATTGCATCGTTGGGTTGACTTAATTGACGCTGATAATGCAGATTTGAAGAAAGAACAAATCGAAAATAATAAGCGTCTCATTACTGTCGCACTCAAAACCATTGGTAAGAGCTATAAATCCAACACCGAATACGCGGTGGAGTTATTGAACAAAGTTTTGGCTAATGAGAAAAAAATAGAAGTGCGTTCCGAAGCTTTACAGGTTTGCATGAGCTTAGTCGGGCAGGGTATTAAAGTCATTGACCATCGTATTGAAAGCCTAATCGCGGCGATTAATGTGGAAGAGCGCATTGATTTTATCAAAAACACCTCTAAAGAATACTTAAAGCAGCGTAAAAAACTCAGTAATGGTGATATTCAGGAAACCATTGATGGTGAGAAGTATCATCTGTGGTTAAGCGATGATGAGAAACGGACTCGTCCAACGTTGGAAATTGAGAAAACGCTGGCGGATTTTATTGCGGAAGCTAAAACGCCAGAAGCAGCACAATTGGCTTATTTAGCAGAAAGTAGTTTCGTTAATACCTTTGAGAAAACCGAGCAGAGCTTAATTAAAGAATACAAAGAGAAGAAAAAAGAGGAAGCCAAGAAAAAAGCCAAAGAGCCAGAAATTAAACTACCGCCGATGCCAAAAACGCAATTGTCTTGGTTTTCGCAATACCTCTCGATTCCCATGACGGCGCAAAAACACGTTGAGACCATTAGTGCTATTTTGCCTGCTGCACTGGAACAGTCCAGTGAGGAACAGCAAGGCATGGTGAAACGCATGTCGCTGGATGGTCGCCTCGACTTAGCACTTGCTTTAGAACGGGTGTTATTAATTGAAAAATTCAAACCCGAAATATTCCTGATCACTTTTATTGTGCTGGTGTTTATTGCCGTCTTATTCTTTACTTAATCGGCATAAGGCATGACAGTCTAATTACTTCACACCAATAATATTGTAAACACCCGCCATCGTTAAGTTTATGGTGACGGGTGTAGTACCATGATTTTTCCAATACCAGCCGTGCGAGCCTTCAAAAGGTGCGGTAAGTGAACCACTGATTTCTTTACCAACACTTAAGGCATAACTTTCAAAATAGCCAGTGGTATCATTTTTCGGTTCACCGTGAAAATCGAACTCCACATCGCCACCTTCCGCCCGCCATTGATATTGTAATTTGCCATACTGTGCAATAGCGAGTTTGTATTCCATTTCCCCACCGGGCGGGATGGTTAAGTTCACAGTATCTTTACGGCTATTAACGTCAGTGGGGGTATTAATCACAGGTGTGGCTTTAGATGGTGTGGCTAATGCGCTTAATCCTAACATTTTGCCAAAACCCGTCGGATCAATGCCGTATTCCGCAGGTAATACCACACCTACAAATAAAACAGCCGCTAATGCTGTAGCACTGAAACTGGCTTTCCATAAGGTTGCTTTACTGGGTAATGAATTGGTATTGCTTTGTGCTGTCATGTTCATGTTTTTAAATCGTCCAATAACCTGTTAATTGATAAGCCATTAAAATCAAGCCAGCCGTCATTAATAATGTGTTGGTTATCACCGCAAAACGTTGAAAGCTATGAGTTAAACGCCACGCATTCATCAGTAATAACACTAGCGTTAATGCTAAAACCTGCCCGATTTCCACACCGATATTAAACGCTAACATATTGGGTAGTAGACTTTCTTGTGGTAATTGAAAATCTTGTAGTTTAGTCGCCAAGCCAAAACCGTGAAATAATCCAAAAATTAACACTGCCCAGCGGGTATCGGGTTGAAAGCCAAATAAACGCTGCCAGCCACCCAGATTATCAAATGCTTTATAAACTACCGAAAAGCCAATAATCGCATCGATCAAATACGGGTTCATGTGAATGTGGTTTAATACCCCGAATAATAGGGTTACACTGTGCCCCAAAGTAAATAAACTGACATACAAAATAATGTCTTGCCGTCGGTATAGAAAAAAGATTACTCCAACTAAAAATAATAAGTGATCGTATCCGGTCAACATGTGTTTTGCACCAATATACAAATAAGGGATTAATGCGATCCCATTATTACCCTGCAAAAACTGTGCGGTGCGATCATCCACCCCATGCGCCATTGCGATTGTTCCTAGTAAACTGAGGCACACCCCGATCCAACCCGCTAAACGCATGACATCTCCGAAGTTCTTTTACGTCAGGTATACATTGTCCGTAATCGCAGTAACAGGGTAAACCAACTTTTTCCCAACGTTTGCCCCAAAATGCTGGGTGGCTTCTCATAAATACTCAGGGCTTTCTCAAGATTTTCTCAATATTTACGACCTACACTGCACGGCGAGAGAGAGAAATATTCATAAAGTGATTGAGGAGACCACAGTATGCTTTTGAAAAAAGCCGCTTTAGTTATCGCAGTGGCTGGCATTTTGTCCAGCACGAGCGCGTTAGCAGGCAATGTAACGTGGGAGGAGATCTTAAACGATGCGGATAGCACCAGCGACGTTTTAATGTACGGTTTCGGTCCTACTGCACAACGTTATAGCCCACTGAAAACCATTAATGCAGATAATGTGAAAAATCTGCGAGCAGCGTGGTCATTCTCCTTCGGTGATGAAAAACAACGTGGGCAAGAAACCCAAGCGTTAGTGCGTGATGGCATTATTTACATCACTGCGTCGTATTCGCGCATGTTTGCGATTGATGCCAAAACAGGCAAAAAAATCTGGGAATATCAACACCGTTTAGCTGATGACATTCGCCCTTGTTGCGATGTGGTCAACCGTGGTCCGGCGATTTACGGTGATAAAGTTTACTTCGGCACATTGGATGCCGCCATCGTTGCCCTGAACAAAGACACGGGCAAAGTGGTGTGGAAAAAGAAATTTGAAGACCACAAAGTCGGTTACACCATGACGGGTGCTCCGACCATTATCAAAGATAAAGAAACGGGCAAAATCATGCTGATTCACGGTTCATCGGGTGATGAATTTGGTGTGGTCGGCAAGTTGTATGCGCGTGATCCAGACACTGGCGAAGAAATCTGGATGCGTCCAATGGTTGAAGGTCACAAAGGGCGTTTGGATGGCAAAGACAGTACCGTAACAGGCAACCCCAAAGCCCCATCATGGCCGGATGACCCAAAAAGCGAAACGGGTAAAGTGTTAGCGTGGAGTCATGGTGGCGGTGCACCGTGGCAATCCGCCAGCTTTGACGTAGAAACCAATACCATTGTGATTGGTGCAGGCAACCCCGCCCCGTGGAATGGTCATGCGCGTTCTCCCGGTGACAGCTTATTCACCTCTGGTCAGGCGTATGTGAATCCGAGCAATGGTGAACTGGTTGGTTTCTATCAACACACCCCGAATGACACTTGGGACTTCTCCGGTAACAATGAGTTGGTGTTATTCGACTACAGCAAAGATGGCAAAACCGTCAAAGCCGCCGCGCACGCTGACCGTAACGGCTTCTTCTATGTCACGGATCGTGAAAAACTCGCCGCGCGTGGCGGTGACATTAATCGCCCCACCAGCTTGTTGAATGCATTCCCGTTTGTGGATGGCATTACGTGGGCAAAAGGCATTGACTTGAAAACAGGTCGTCCGATTGAAAACGAAGGACAACGCCCTGCTTTACCGAAAGAAGGTCAAGACAAAGGCGAACCCGTGCGTGTTTCCCCGCCATTCTTGGGTGGCAAAAACTGGAATCCGATGTCCTACAGCAAAGATACTGGCTGGTTCTATGTCCCCGGCAACCATTGGGGCGAAGATTACTGGACAGAAAAAGTTGAGTACAACCCCGGAGCGGCATTCCTCGGCATGGGCTTCCGTATCAAGAAAACACATGACGACCACGTTGGTATCTTACGCGCATTCGACCCTGTAACAGGCGAGAAAAAGTGGGAACACAAAGAAACCATGCCTCTGTGGGCAGGCACAATGGCCACCGCCGGGAATCTGGTATTCACCGGAACATCCGATGGTTATCTGAAAGCCTTTAATGCCAGCACTGGCGCGGAATTGTGGAAATTCCAAACAGGTTCAGGCGTGGTTGCCTCCCCGATTACTTGGGAAATGGATGGCAAGCAATACGTTGGTATCGCTTCTGGTTACGGCGGTGCAGTGCCACTGTGGGGTGGCGACATGGCTGACTTGACCAAACAAGTGCAACAAGGTGGTTCATTCTGGGTATTTGAACTACCACAATAAGTTTGAGTAATGCATAGGCAGACAAACCTCTCCGTCTGCTTTTGTTTGCCTCGTCACGGACTCCCAACCAGTGGCGAGGCACTCATCTACCCTCTTCAGAGTGCTCGCCATGCCACTACCACGCGCATTATTCATTCTATGCTTGAGTTCCACTGTAGCGTTTGCTGCCGATAATGAACCCAATACCACAGAACCTCTTATCATTAACGGTTGCAAACTCGCCCCCGAAGCGCAATGCCCAAACGTTGATTTACGCCACGCCAACCTCAAACAATTAGATTTGCACGGCATTAACTTAAGCGGTGCGAATTTAACCCGTGCCGACTTACGCCATGCTAATTTACGTGGTGCGAATTTAACGGGCGCGATACTGGATACGGCTGATCTACGCCTTGCTTTTGCCCAAGGTGTGAATGCCCAAAATACCAACCTGCACGGCGCGAATCTCGAATTTGCCCGTATTAGCGGTGGAAATTTCAATGGTGCAGATTTTACCGCCGCCAATCTGGAAATGGCACGGGCGGATCGCACCCAGTTCGTCGGCGCGAAATTCATTAGCAGCGACCTGCAAGAAGCCAAATTCTACGATGCCAATATGCAAGATGTCGTGATCGAAGGCTCAATCATTCGCTTTGCCATTTTCCAAGGCACGTTCATGAAAAACTGTAAAGGTTGTCCACTGGATTGGTAAATTCATTCAATGGGTGGTAGCAGTTTGAACCCGACCCCGCGCACGGTATGAATCCATTTCGTGCCGCTGGCTTCTTCGAGTTTGCGGCGTAAATAGCCAACGTACACATCCACGGCATTTTCGCTGATGTCATCGCGTGCTCCCCACGCGCTGTCCAATAAACGCTCGCGGCTTAAAACTTTGCCAACGTGACGCATGAAGTATTCCAACAACACAAATTCGCGTTCGGTCAAAGTCAGCAATTGTCCTTGGCAAATGACTTGACGAGTAGCAATGTCCAATACCAATTCGCCGCTGCGCAGTAACGTAGTGGCTGCCGTTTGGCTTTGTTGCCCGCGCCGGAACAAAACGCGCACCCGTGCGAGTAGTTCTTCAAAGGCGAAGGGTTTGGTGAGGTAATCTTCCGCGCCTGCGTCCAAACCCGCGACTTTGCTTTCCACCGCATCGCGTGCCGACAGAATCAATACGGGCAAATCCGGCGCACTGCGTCGCCACGCTCGACACACGCTTAAGCCGTCCATATCGGGCAAGCCTAAATCCAAAATCGCCAAGGCGGGTTGTTTCCGCGCTGCCATTAATGCGTCCGCCGCTGTTGCCACCCAGTCGACTTGATAGCCTTCAATCGCCAAACCGCGTTGTAAAAAACGCGCGATTCCGGGATCATCTTCGACCAATAACACACGCTGATTCACGGTTTACTCCTCGATAGGAAAACAGGCAACGATGCACAATCCCGTCGCACCTCGCGGTTTATCGGGCAAATGCGCACAGGGCACAGCGGTAATCGTGCCGCGATGTTGTTCGACAATCCAACGCGCAATGGCTAATCCCAAACCAAAACCACGCCCTGCTTGGGGGGTTGCGGCTTGGTAATAACGTTCAAACAAATGCGGCAAATCCGCTTTCGCCACGCCGCATCCAGCATCCCAGACACTTAATTGCAGGGTTTGCTCGCACTGTTGCAAACGCACCCACACCGCGCCATTGGGGTGGGAAAATTTCACCGCATTGTCCAATAGCGTGAGCAATAATTGGCGTAACCAACCCGCATCACCTTGCAGCGTGACCGCCGTGGTGGGTAGTTCGCAGTCAATGCGTAACTGATTAATACGCGCTAACGGTGTGACGGTTTGCACGGTTTGTTCCACCAAAACGCGCATCTCCACTGGGGCGTAATGCAGCGGTAAACAACCATCTTCGGCGCGGGTAAGTGCCATTAAATCCTCAATCCGACGGCGCAAAACCCCCGTGTGGGCTTGCACGCTCACCAAAGCTTCGCGGTAACTTGCCGCATCTGCGCTGGGGTCAAGCAATGCCACATCCGCCTCGCCTTGCAAAATCGTTAAGGGCGAACGCAATTCGTGGCTAACATCTTCCAAAAAACGGCGGCGATTCGCATCCACCTGCTGCAAACGCGCATTGCTGGTCTGCAAGGATACGGTACGCTCGGCAACGCGCTGTTCCAATTCGTGATTCAGCGTTTGCAAATGCTGGCGATGCTGCTGCAATTGATCCGCCATTGCATTGAAATGTTGGCGTAAGTGGGTAAATTCGCTGCTATCCAACGGTGGTAAACGGGTTTCCAAATGCCCTTGCGCCAACGCATCCGTGGCTTGGGTTAATGCCGCCACTGGACGCAATAACGAACGCGATAAGGTATACGCTAGCACCAGCGTTGCCAGCACGGTCAATGCCAATTCCAAGGTAATCACATTATCTAATTGCTGACGTAATGCCTGCATTCGATTTTCACTTTCCCGCACCTCATCTTGTTCACCGGTTAAGGCTTGAGTAATCAGCGGTTGTAAATATTGCTGAAAATTCCCCAGCATTTGTTGCGTGAAAAATAACAATGTATTCGCCCGTTCTGAGGTCGGGACTTGTCGGTAAGTCGCTAGAGCGTGTTCCAGTAACTCATTTAAACCGCTGTAAATGTCAGCAAGACGTGGTAGTTCGTCGCTTTCATTTTCACGTTCAACAGGGTTGATAAACGCCAATTCGGTTTCGGTTAAACGCCGTAATTCGGAGAAGTAATGATCAATTTGCACGTTCGAGACGGTTAAATTATCCGCAGGTTCGCCACGGGTTAAAGCTTCCAATTGGCGCGTGAAATGGTGGTGCATTTCACTGTCCAAACGGTGCAACAAATCCAACTGCGCATACGACTTCCCTGCTCGTTCTAGCAAATAGGCTGACTGCCGCACGTTATAAACGCTATACGCTGCCAAACCCAGTAATAATACTAGGTAGCAAATCGCAATCGCATACAAACGTTGGCGTAATGAAGGAAACACGGGGTAATAATCTCTAGCAAGGATTTAATATCGTAACCCTTACATTGTTAAGGGATAAAAGTCGTCTGTAAACCAACCTTTTGCCAACCGCTTATACACTAAGGTCGGGGCATTGAAATTCACAGATGAGGAGGACACCGTGAAGTTATTCTCAAAGCGCATTCTTTCCCGTTTTGTTCTGTCATTACTACCTTTAAGCCTGTTGGTAGGTAGCCCGTGTTTTGCAAAAGGTACGGGCTATGTTTTTGTCAGTAGCGAAGACGACAGTGTTGTCACGGTGCTAGACGGCAAAACGTATGCAAAAGTTAAAGACATTAAAACCTCCAAACGTCCGCGCCACTTGCGTTTTAACAGCGATAAAACTTTGATTTACGCCGCGTGTGGCGACGGTGCGACCATCGATATTATTGATGTTGCGAAGCTCGAAGTCAGCGATAAGATCGAAGACATTGAAGACCCTGAAGCATTCGACCTTAGCCCAGACAATAAAACGCTGTACATCTCACTCGAAGACGATGGCGCGTTAGGCATGATTGACCTTGCCTCCAAGAAAATGACCAAGGAAGTCGAAGTCGGTGAAGAACCCGAAGGCGTACTCGCCAGCCCTGATGGCAAAACGGTTTATGTCACTTCCGAAGTCGCGAATACCGTGCACGTCATTGATACCGCCAGTAACAGCGAAAAAGCCGCGATTGTGGTCGGTGCGCGTCCGCGTCGCCTCGCGTTGACCCCAGACGGCAAAGATTTGTGGGTAACGAGTGAAATGGATGCTTCGATCAGCATCATTGACGTGGCAAGCAATAAGGTGAAAGAAAAAATCACGTTTGCCCCCGAAGGTTTCCGTAAAGAAGACATTACCCCCGTTGGTTTGACGATGACCAAAGACGGTAAAACCGCCTTCGTCACCATTGGGCGGGCGAATCGTGTCGCGATGGTGGATGTCGCGTCGCGCAAGGTGGAAAACTACATTTTGGTGGGTAATCGTGCGTGGAATGCCGCCTTGAGCCAAGACGAATCCTTATTATTCGTGGCGAATGGTGCGGGTGATGACGTATCCATTATTAATGTCGCGGATCGTAAAGTCACCAAATCCGTTCCCGTCGGGCGCGTACCGTACATGGTCGTGGTCGATGATTAAATTCACAGCCGGAGGAATCCTTTAATGCGCCACTGGCTTTACCCTGTTCTCTGCTGCTGGGCGTTGTCCTACCCAGCCTGGGCGGAAGACCCTTCCCGTGTCGCCGCCCCTTCAGACACACCTGCAACCCCGGCAGCAGCAGAACCTGCGGCAGCGAATGCCTCTCCCGATGCCGCAAAACCACAAAAAACCCTTACGTTTGGGTATTTGGAACAAACCGACGACCCGCGTTATGACGAAAAACACCTTCGCGCCGAATTCCTCGGCGAACCGCTCGGTCGCCCGTATGCTGGTGCAGAAGTTGCCCTGAAAGAAATCAAATACCACGGTCAAGCCGCAGGGGTGCAGTTCGCTTTGGAAAAAGCCGAAGCTGCCACTGCTGCGGATTTGATTAAGCAAGTCGAAACCCTGCAAGGCAAAGGCGTGCGTTTCATACTGGCGGATTTGCCTGCGACAACTTTGACCGCTGTGACAAGTGCGTTCAAAGGCAAAGACGTGGTATTCCTCAATGTGTCCGCGCAAGACGACAGCCTGCGTCAGGAACAATGCCAAGCCAACACCTTCCACACCATTCCCAACTACGCCATGCAAGCGGATGGCTTGGTGCAATATTTGGTCGCACACAAGTGGAAAGAAGTCTTGGTGCTGCAAGGTCCATCCGAAACCGACAAATTGCTTACCGCTGCGTTTGCGCGTGCGGCGAAACGTTACGGCGTGAAAATCACCGAAACGCGCGATTTCGTGCTCGGTTCTGATCCACGCGAACGCGAGAAAAATAACATCGCTTTGCTCACGGGGGATGCCGATTACGATACGGTTTACATTGCCGATAGCGATGGTGAATTTGCCCGTAATGCAGCTTACCAAACTTTAGAACCCCGTCCAGTCATTGGTTCAGCAGGCTTAAATGCGCTGGCATGGACATGGGCTTGGGATCGTGATGGCGCGTCGCAAGTGCAAAAACGCTTTGAAAAACAAGCGAATCGTCACATGGCGGACGTGGATTGGGCGGCGTGGATGGCGGTTAAAATCGTTGGGCGTGCTGTGCAACAAACCAATACCGATGATTTCGCCAAGCTGCGCGATTTCCTCGGCACACCGGACAATGCTTTGGATGGTACGAAAGGCAGCGCGAGTGATTTCCGCCCGTGGGATCACCAACTCCGTCAGCCGTTATTGCTGTCAACGCAAAACTGGGTGGCGGAAGTTGCCCCCGTACAAGGTTTCCTACACCAAAAAAATAACCTCGACACTCTCGGTTTTGACGAGCGTGATAGTACCTGCAAGTTTTAAGGAGCAACCATGCGATACTCGCGTACCTTTTTACTCAGTCTGATTAGTAGCGCACTGTGTGCTGCCCCGGCGTTTGCCGCTGACGCTGTAGCAGAAATGCCGCAGCCACTCAATGACTTCTTCCAGACGGAATCCGTGTTTACGCAAGAAGCGGGTGAATGGGAAGTAAAGGTGGGGGGAGATTTCACCAAAAATGATGCACACAAAACCACTGAGCTATCCACTGGCTTGGAGTATGGCATTACGGATAGTGTGCAAGTCGAGCTGGATCACACTCCCTACATCCACATCAAACCTGCCGATGCTGATGAGGCTACTCTTGATGGGCAAGGTAATACTTCCGTTGGCCTGAAAAAAAGTTGGATGAATCTTGGCGGTTCGCCGACCAGTGTTGCTGTGGGTTACGAACATGCATTTGCCAATGGTGATGCTGAAGTTATCGCGGATGATGACGAAGAAGCCAGTGACAGCGATGAGGTATACGTCACGGTTGCTCGCGATCTGGACGAAGTAGGTAATAATCAGGCATCGTTGCAAATCGGTAGTGAACACAGTACAGGTTCGCACCAGTCCTTCGCCAATCTGGCGGCTTTCCACGCCTCCGGCAACCACGTCCTGACTGGTGAATACAACTGGAGCAAAGAGGAAAAGTGGGTTACACCGGGGGTATTCTGGAAACCGTCCAAAGGGTTGGAAGTCGGCGCAGGTATTGGCTTTGGCGTAGGGAATACGGATGGCGAGCGCTTGATGACACGCTTGAATTATGAATGGGATTGAAGTGTCTCCAGCAACCGACAATGTGCCGCTGTCTGGCTTTGGCATCCAGTAAGCTGTTCCAACACGTTACGGATAGCCTGTAAATCCCGGATTCTGGCGTCCACTTCCGCCATGTGTTTTTGCACCAGTTGGTCAGCGGTATCACAGGGCTGGTGTGGTTGATCGGTCAATTGCAGTAAGGAACGGATTTCCTCCAAACTAAAACCCAGCTCACGCCCACGCCGGATAAACCGTAGCCGCTTGACATCATCTTCACGGTAATGCCGATAACCGCTGCTGGAACGGGCAGGCTCAGGCAACAAGCCGTTGCGTTCGTAGTAACGAATGGTTTCAATATTCACCCCAGATGCTTGACCCAGTTTCCCAATTGTCAATATTGCGTTCATGGCTTGACCCTGTAGCGACTACAGGGTTTAGCATAACCCCAATACAACGGTTTGGAGAAATATTATGGGTACACAATGTGGTTGTAACCACAGTTGCAGTACTGAAGCTAAGCCCCCACACGGGCGTTACCGCCTGATTCTATGGTTGGCTTTGCTCATCAATGCCGCCATGTTCGGGGTGGAAATGCTGTTTGGGGTATGGGCGCAGTCGGCTTCTTTGCTGGCGGATTCGCTCGACTTTTTCGGGGATGCAGCCAACTACGGTATCAGCTTGTGGGTGCTGGGCATGGGGCTGGCTACCCGCGCCAAAGCGTCCTTGTTGAAAGCCGTGACGATGGCAGTATTTGGTGTGTGGGTACTGGGTCGTACTGGCTGGGGGTTATGGATAGGAAACTTACCGGATGCTATGACAATGGGCAGTGTCGCACTGCTGGCACTGGTGGCTAATGTGGCGGTTGCTGCCATGCTGTACGTTTACCGTGAGGGTGACAGTAATATGCGCAGCGTGTGGATTTGCTCGCGCAATGATGCCATCGGCAATGTGGCGGTGGTATTGGCGGCGGTTGGGGTATTCGGGACAGCTTCCGGCTTGCCTGACCTGATCGTGGCGGGAGTGATGGCTACCTTGGCTTTGAGCGGGGCGTGGCAGATGTGGGGTTATGCCCAACAGGATTTGCGCTGTGCCGCTACTGTCTGATGTATTTTTCCGCTGGTCGTCAGGGTTATTGCATTGCATCCCCCTGCTGGTATAGGCTGCCCTCATGAGAAAACCAACCATCCACCGCTTACTGTCTTTCCTGCTTGCCTGCTTTCTGCTGGCACAGACGGCTGTGGGCATGGCGGATTGGCATGTTGATATTCCTGCCACCGTTTCAAGTAGCCAAACCGTACATTGTGCTGCGATGGAACAACACCACGTCACCCACCATGTGGGGCAACAAGATAGCGTTGGTGAACATCACCATCAATGCTGCCATACCACAGCCAGTAGTGTGGCTGTTCCGACTATTGCCCTGTCATTGCCACGCTCGAAACCGGGTGCAGTGATCCCCCCATTTTCTTCTGAACCCTACCGAAATCCTCACACTGATCTATTGATTCGTCCACCAATAGCCTGACTGCGTTTCCATCAAACTTTATTTTGATTGTTTAAACCGGATTCAGGAAAAATCATGAACAAGAAATTGCTGGCAGCATTGTTGCCCTTATTCGTTGTTGGCTGTGTCACGCCCATCGAAAAAACCACCCTGCAAACACAAGGCATCAGCGTAGACGGTGCATCTACGGTTGCTTTCCATAACGTGCAAATTGAAGGTGAAACACTCACGGGTAGTCTTGTGCGTATCGGACATAATCCCGTGCATTTCGGGCATTTGGACTACCACGTGACTGACTCCAGCGGCAAGGTGCTGCAAAGCGGGCAAACTGATTACAGTGGCGCAATCAAGCAACGCCGTTCCCCAAATGCTTCACACTTTCGTATTCCGCTACAACAGCCGTGGCAAGTTGGCATACACCACGCTGCTATTGTTTGGCACAACCAATCCCACCAACAATAAGGCGGAAAAATCATGCGAAAATTACTTGCAGGCTGCTTATACAGCCTGTTATTCGCCTGTGCCGCTGTTGCGGGTGATGGGCATGACCACGGCGAAGAAAAAGCCGCTGCTGTCCCTGATTCCCCAGCAGCACCGCGTCTGGTGATGGAGTCTACCCAGTTTGAACTGGTCGGCACGTTGGAGGGTGACGGTTTGCACCTGTTCCTTGATGACCACACCAGCAACGCCCCAGTGACGGATGCCAGTGTGGAACTGGAGATTGCAGGGCAGCGCATTAAAGCCGAAGCGGAAGCGGATGGTAGTTACCATGCTGCCATGTCACAACCGCTTCCAGAAGGGGAATACGCGGTGATGGCAACCATTTTAGCTGGTGAAACCAGTGACTTGCTGACGGGTGATCTGGACGTACACGCGGCGGAAGCGATGCACGCTGAACCCATCACCTCAGCCAGCGGTTGGGGTTTCCTGCCGTGGGTGCTGGGTTTGGTGGTCATTGCATTGGCTCTCGTGGTGTTTACTTTACGGCGTGACCGCCACCAACGGAGGGTGCAAGCATGAAACCAGCCCTACTGTTTCTAATCGGTACATTGCTATTACCCACGCTGGCAATAGCGGACGATGGTCACGACCACGGCGAAGCTGCCCCGACTGCTGCCAACCCCAATGCCCCGCAACGCCTGCCGGATGGCAGCGTATTCTTGCCGAAAAAAACCCAACGTTTTATTCAAGTACGCACGCAACCTGCCAAGCTCGAAACCTTGCCGCGTAGCCTCATCCTGAATGGTCAGGTGGTGGCGGGTATGGATGCCAGCAGCAAAGTGCAGGCATTGCAAGCCGGACGGCTCGACATTGCCAATGGTAGCCTGCCTGCGATTGGCGACAAGGTAGAAAAGGGGCAAACCCTCGCTACGATTACCTTGGTCAAGGATGTACAAGAGGACATCAACCAAGCTGTCGAAGCTGCCGATTTGCAGGAACAACTCAAGCTGGCAGAATTAGAATATCAACGTCTTAAAAGCGTGGAAAATGTTATTGCACGACGCGAAGTTGATGCTGCTGCTGCGACGGTACGCAGCTTGCAAGCCCGTCTTGCCGTATTCCGCAAAGGGGCAAAAGGCGTTACCGAAACCGTGCGTTCCCCCATCAGTGGCATTGTCACCGCCAGTCACGCCGCCAACGGACAAGCTGTACAAGCAGGCGACTTACTGCTGAACATCATCGACCCCAGCAAATTGCAGGTGGAAGCCGTCACCTATGACCCTGCCTTACCCGCTAACATTGCCGCCGCTAACGTCACCATCGGTAAGCAAACCCTCGCACTCCGCTATCAAGGCAACAGCCAACAATTACGCCAACAAGCCTTACCCCTGCGCTTCAGTGTAGAAGGTGAGGCACTTAACCAGCTCGCTGCTGGCTCACCCGTCCAAGTGACCGTACAAACCCGCGAAACGCTGCAAGGTGTCGCTGTCCCCGCTGAAGCCCTCGCTCGTAACCCCAGTAACCAAACGGTGGTATGGGTCAAAACCACGCCGGAACAGTACGCCCCGCGAGTCGTGCAATACCAGCCGCTGGACGGGGAACGGGTAATGATTACCTCAGGTTTGCCAGACGGTGAGCGCGTGGTGGTGCAAGCCACCAATCTGATTAACCAAATCCGTTAGGAGGCTGCCATGTTTAACTGGTTATTGAAGTCTTCCCCGACCTCAACCGTCCCACCGTCACACTGATGACCGAAGCGGGCGGCATGGCTCCCGAAGAGGTGGAGCGCCTGATCAGTTTCCCGCTGGAAACCACCCTCAACGGTTTGCCGGGGATCGAGTCGGTACGCTCGGTATCCAGTGCCGGGTTGTCGTTTGTGTACGCGGTGTTTGACTGGGATACGGACATTTACCGCGCCCGCCAGATGGTCAGCGAA
>JBDKID010000042.1:0-27623 GCA_039797295.1 Pseudomonadota bacterium
TGATGGTTAGGGTTTTCTTGGGTGTGTCGCTCATGGTGTACTCGCTCAAGTCGGGCAAGGTTTCCCCTAATGCGCTGGCGTTAGGGTGTTGTATGGTTGATTAGTGTAACAGGTTTCAAGGTTGCGCCCGCGTGAAGTTGCCGACGATAACTTTACCACGCCCTTGTTGTTCATCAAGGAAATCAGCCCACCATTGCATGAGTTCAATACGTTGCGGCAGGTAGTGCGCCATGTAGTTGTACGCGCCTGCTACTTTGTTACGTTCAGCATGAGCAAGTTGCTTTTCAATGATGTGCGGTTCAAAGCCGCTATCGTGGAGGATACTGGAAGCCAAGGCGCGGAAGCCGTGAATGGTGGTTTTGTCTTTCCAGCCCGTATGCCGCAGCACACTGAGTAAGGCATTTTGGCTTAGTGCTTTGTTGGGGTGATAGGTGTAGAAGATCAAGCGCGAGTCGCCCGTGAAAACGCGCAATGCTGCCAACAGCGTCAGGGCTTGCCGCGATAGTGGGATAATGTGCGCTTCTCCCATCTTCATGTGTGCGGCTGGAATGTTCCATAAGCCGTTATCCCAATCAATTTCTGACCATTCCGCCAGTCTGATTGAACCCGTCCGCGCAAAGGTGAGTAAGGCAAATTGCACCGCCCGCCGCATGATTTCGGAACGGTAGGCGGCTAAGTCTTTCAGGAAGCGGGGTAAGTCTTCACGGCTCAAGGCGTTGAAATGTTTCCCGCTGGCTTTGGCTTTCATGGCGACACTGAGATCAGGCACAGGGTTGTATTTCACCCTACCCGTTGCGACAGCGTAACGCATGACCGCGCCCAGTCGTTGCTTAACTTTCAGGGCTTTATCCAGTGCGCCACGCCCCTCTAAACGCCGAATGACTTGCAGGAAATCGAGTGCATCAAGGCTGGCAAGCTGGCGTGAACCAATAAAGGGCAAAATATCCTTTTCCAGACAGCGGAATACTTGCGCGGCATTCGCGGCAGTCCAGCGGTTTAACTGGTTGTCGTACCATTCCGTGGCAATGGCGTGGAAACTCACGCCCGATGCTTGGAGCTTTGCCCGCTGTTTTTGGGTGTTGGGGTCAATGCCTTGCTTGATCAACCCCTTGATTTCATACAGCACGGTTCTGGCTTGAATCAGGCTAATGTGTGGCGGTTTTTTGTTATCACGGAACTCACCAATGGTGTACACGGTTTGTTTTTTGGTCGTGGGATTGAGGTAACGATGCAGCCAATACTTACCGCCAAGGGGTCTCACTTCCAGTTGCAAGCCGTCACCAAAGGATAAACGGTACAGCTTTTCGCGGGGTTGCGCGTTCTTTGCCTGCATGTCCGTGCTGGCGTAATGTGTCGCTTTTTTGGTCATAAGGGATTCATACAGCTAGGTTTAACGCGGCTTGCAGGCTGGCTACTACATGCCGTACTACATTCAAAATGCACTTGAATGGCGAAACCTAACGTTACTACATGCCGCTACTACACGAAAAATTCAACCGCAAGCACATAACCGCGCACAACAAAACACACGAAAAACCTTGTAAGTAACGGTTTTAACAGGATTTTAGGGGATTTTTGGGATAAAGGGGAATCAAACTAAACAGGGGAGTGGAGCGGGTGATGGGAATCGAACCCACGTATGCAGCTTGGGAAGCTGCCGTTCTACCATTGAACTACACCCGCGCTATGGGATAACGTTGCAGACTCACCATTGTAGAGCGTTTTGCCACGGACGACAATCATGAATTTAACCGCACCACTGACCGATACGTTTGCCGCACGAGTGCTCGCTTGGTTTGACCAACACGGGCGTAAAGACTTGCCGTGGCAACACAACCCCACGGCGTATCGCGTGTGGATTTCAGAAATCATGTTGCAACAAACGCAAGTCAGCACTGTGATTGCGTATTACGCACGCTTTATGCAGCGTTTCCCCGATTTGCTTAGCCTTGCCGATGCACCATTGGATGACGTGTTAAAGCATTGGGAAGGATTGGGTTATTACACTCGCGCACGTAATTTACACAAAACCGCGCAGTTCGTGCGAGATCATTACGCAGGCCACTTTCCCATTGAAATCGAACAAGTCGAAGCGTTAAGTGGCATTGGGCGTTCCACCGCTGGAGCAATTTTGTCCTTAAGCCAAAACCAACGCCATGCGATTTTGGACGGCAATGTGAAGCGCGTGTTGGCGCGTTACCATGCGGTTGCCACACCCACCAATGAACCGCGCACGCTCAAGCAATTGTGGGATTACGCTGAACAGCATTTACCCAACTCACGCTTTGGCGATTACACCCAAGCAATGATGGACATGGGCGCGACGCTGTGTACCCGCAGTAAACCGACGTGTTTGTTATGCCCATTGCAACGCGATTGTTTGGCATTTCAACAAGGTAATCCCACCGCTTACCCCGTGAAAAAACCGAGTAAAGCCACACCTGAAAAAACCCGCATTGCTTTGTTATTGCGCAATCCAATGGGGGAAAGCTTGTTGATTCAACGTCCACCCACTGGTATTTGGGGCGGATTGTGGAGCTTCCCCGAATTTGCCGACATCAGCGAACTGCAAACATGGTTAATGGATAAGCTCGGTATTACAACAAGTGGTGTGGTACTAACCACGCAAACGCATACTTTTTCGCATTACACCTTGCAATTGCCGTTATACGCGGTCGATGTAACCGACACATCACCTGCACGGATAATGGAAGGCTCTGGCTGGCTCTGGTATAAAGCAGGCGCAAGCATTAACGGTGGGCTTTCTGCCGCTGTGCGCCAATTTTTACCCGAATGTTGATCATTAATCTTTAGCTGATTGGAGGAAAACACATGACACGCATGGTGAACTGCACCTTATTAGGACGCGAAGCAGAAGGTTTAGACCGCCCAATGTACCCCGGTGCATTAGGCATTCGCATTTACGAAAGCGTTTCTAAGGAAGCATGGCAACAATGGATGCGCCAACAAACCATGCTGATTAACGAATACCGCCTCAGCCCCATCAACCCGAAAGATCGCAAATTCCTCGAACAAGAAATGGAAAAATTCTTCTTCGGCGAAGGTGCAAGCCAAATCGACAATTACAAACCAGCGTAATCATTGCCTAGTTTGATGACCTGGTTTGCCGAGCTAATTGTCAGCAGCCACTTGTTATCGCTTAACAGGTGGCTTCCAAATAATCGCTTCGAGCGTCCAATTACTCAGAATGTCTTGCGGTGGTATGGCATTATTCGGGCCATTCCAATCACCGCTGAATAAATACAGAATATTTCCCGCCTTCGGTGCGTAACACAACACTTTCCCCGCCAATTCTTCAGTCGCTGCCGCGCATTCTTCAGTATGCCCATAACTGTAAACTTGGCTGAATGGTGAACCGATACTCACCCCTAATGGATTGCCAATCAGGTTGTCGTGCACCATTACCGAAAAAATATGGGAGTGTTTGGTATCAGGGTTAATGGTTAATAGCAGTTTGAGGTCTTGACTCACCGTAATCACAGGGTATTGCTGCCCTTCGGTGAAATTGGTTTGCTGCATGACATTTAAATCGGGGAAAGCGGCGGTAATATCGTGCAAATTAAACGGCGTTTGCGCATTCAATGGCCCGACACCACCCACGGAAAGCATTTCCAGCGGTTTAATAGCAGCCGTTTGAGAATGCGTGGGTTTTTCTTGGCAAGCAACACACAGCAGGCTGGCAACCAGCAACCCGATCATTGCGCGTAAATTCAGCATAGCCACTCCTTACATCCACCAATCTAACGGAATTCTGGCACAAAAAATCGAAGCGTGCATTTTTATGCTTCCCTGTTTATAGTCCACACCCCCGACCTTTACCGTAGAAAACCATGTCCAGCACACCTGTTTGGTTAATTGATGCCAGTATTTACGTTTTCCGCCCGTGGTTCGTGCGCCATCAAACCGCTGTGGATCGCGATGGGCAACCGATTCACGCCGTGCTAGGCTTTTTGCGCTTTTTATACACGCTGTTACAACAAGAGCAACCGCAACACATTGCACTCGCGTTTGATACCAGCCGCTTAACCTCGGTGCGCAAAAGCATTTACCCCGACTACAAAGCCCATCGCCCCGCCGCCCCCGACGAATTGAAATACCAATTCCAAACCTGTCGCGAATTTTTACGCGCCCTAGGGTTGGTGGAAGCCGCCAGTTTGCAGTACGAAGCCGACGACATTATCGGCACATGGGCGCGGCATTATCAGGCACAAGGTATGCCCTGCCGCATCATTAGTGGTGACAAAGACTTAGCGCAATTGGTGGCAAAAGACGATCTGTGGTGGGATTACGGCAAACGCGCCGCGTTACCGCCCGGTGGCATCAAACGCGAATTTGGCGTGTGGCCTGCACAAATCGCCGAACAACTCGCCATCGCAGGCGATGCCGCCGACAACATCCCCGGTGTCCCCGGCATTGGCATGGCAACGGCAGCGAAATTGCTGCAAAAATTCAGTACGGTGGAAATGCTACTGTCGCGTATTCCCGAAATCGGGCAAATGAAAACCGCAGGCGCGAAACGTTTACAAGGTTTGATTCAACAGCATCAAGACACCATCCGACTCGCGCGACAACTCACCGAAATTCACTGCAACGTGCCGGAAATACCACTGGACATACAACGCGGCAACAAAGACTTACCGCGCTTGCAGGAACTGTGCGAACGCTTACAACTCACCGCACAACAATACCAACTGTGGGTGGGGGTGTAAGTCACTGCTCATTCAGCAACTGCTGCAACTCCGCTAACTCCGCATCACGGCGGTGATAACCCGTTTCATTGATCAGTTTGGCGGCGGCTTCGATATGGTGCGTAAGGTCAGCCGCTTCGCAGCTATTCCCCCCATGCCAACCTTCCGCTGAGGCACAAGTAAATTCAGCCAGTATCCCCGTAATGGTTTTGCAGTTTTTTCAGCAGCTCCAACCCACGCTGTTTGTTGCCCCGGCTGGCAAGTGCCTTAAAGCGGTTTTCAGCATCAAACTGGGTGAGTGCCATGATGGTGAATTCTTCGTACAGCTTGTTGATGCTGATATTGCGGGATGTAGCCAGCGTTTTGACCCGTTGGTGGGTGTCTTCTGGCAATCTGACGGTGATTACGCCCATAACGCCTCCTTGATAAATTGTTGGGGAGTGACGATGTTAAGCCCATCGAACGGCAACTCCCCGTTTTTGAAATCACGAACATTCGTGGTAATGATGTATTTGGCTCCACCTGCGATAGCGAGTTCAATTAGGTGGTTGTCGCCCTCATCTTGCAGGTTGGGTCGCCAACCGAAATAAATTTTGCACCACTGACAGCAGGCGAGAAAAGCCGACAGAAATTCCATGCGTTCATCGCCATCGAAGGGGCATTTCTGCATTACATCGTCGCGGCTGATAACGTCCAGATATTCGTTGAAAAGGGCATCCGCCATCAAGGGTGTAATTTTGTCCTGCAAGCCAAGCTCTATCACCTGTCGGGCAGTAGCCGCTTCTTTTCCCAACAGGGCAGCGACCATGACATTAGTATCAACAACAACTTTCAAGCGGGTGACTCGCTACGGTTTCAATGCTTTTATGCTAGCGTATATGCTAGCGTTTGTCAGGTGGAAAGTTTGGTCTTTAGGTCAGCGAGTTCGGGGTCGCGGCGGTGGTAGCCGGTTTCGGTGATCAGCTTGGCGGCGGCTTCGATGTGTTTTTGAAGCCCCGCTACCGCCCCCTCCGCCACCAACAACCGCGCCATCTCCAAATGATAATCCGTCAAATGCAGCCGCATCCCGCTGCCGTTGGCGATGTCGAACACTTCCTGCAAGTCCTGCCGGGCGCGGGCGAAGTCGTGTGTGTGGCGGTGCAGGGCGGCGCGGGCGAGCAAACCGAGTGGTAAATACTCGTGAACTCCTGCTGCACGCAAACTAGCGACAGCCTGCTCTAGCCAGTGAAGACCCTCACCCCCAGCCCCTCTCCCGGAGGTAGAGGGGAGTAAGCGTTGTTGCAGATGGGCGCGTCCGAGGGTGAGTTGATTCAGGGCAATATCCAGCAAATTCTTTGAACCATTCAGCACAATTTTCAAAGCATATTCCGCCCGCTCCAGCACCTCCGCCGTGCTGCCCTGCGCCAGCAGCAGGTCGCAGTAGCGGAAACCAAACAGCGAATACAGGCGCGGGTACGCAGGCTGGCGTTCCTGCTGGAGTTGCTCCGCTTCCCGGAACAGGGCAAGGGCGGCGGCGGTGTTCCCTGCCTGATGCAGGGCATCGGCGTGGGTGGTGCGGTCACTCAGACGCTCGAACATATCCCCGGACTGGTCGGCGTAGCGGCTGCTGCGTGCGCCGCTCTCCACCGCTTGCGCCACATCGCCGAGGGTGAGTTGCAGTTCGCTGAGGTTGCTGGTAACAAATCAACGGCTACCTGCATCGGCTCCAGTGCCTCACGCAGCCGCCCCAAGGCGCGTAACCAAGCACCTGCCCAGTTCAGCACTACGGCTTGCCACATTTCCTGCAAACCCGCTGCGGGGGTGTGCCACGGGGTCGTGAAGAAATGCGCTACGGTAGCGAGGTCATCGCTGAAAGCACCGAGTTTGCGGACAAGGTAATACTCACTCTTCCGCTGAATACGAGGCCAATAAACCTCATCCAGCACCTGCTGATGCAAACCCGCCGCACACCCATGCGCCACCGCACTGAACAGCGGCTGCATTTCTTCCAGCGTATCGGGAAGTTCCTTTTCCGGCAGGGCTTTGTAGTAGCCGTACAGCCGTTCATGCGCCTGCTGCCACGCTTGCGGCTGCTGGGTTTGCAGTTGCCCGCCGAAATATTCGCGGATCAGCGGGTGGCAGTCGAGGTCGCCACCTCTGTCATGCTGCGACAACAGGTGGTGTTCTTCGCGCAAACTGGCGATGGCTTCCAGCCATTCGTCTTCATCAATGCCTGCGGTCAGGTGCGGAATCTGCGCATCCCACAGCATTTGCAGCACCTCTTGCCCAATGGGGTGGTCGAACAGCCCCAACAAGTGCAGCAATGCCAGTTCCGGCTCACCCGCAAACCATTCCGCGTAAGCCTGCATTACCTTGAAGGCGTGGCGGCTGTCGCGGTTGCCCGTGGGTTTGACCAATGCCTTGAGCGTATCGCGTTTGCGTACATCGCCCTGATGCCGCAGCCGCAACACATTCCCCAGCAAACTCAATGCCAGCGCATGACCGCCGTATTCACGCACCGCCTTGCCCAGTTCCGCCATACAGCCCGTTACCCCCAACGATTGCAGCAACTGGATGCCATCCGCCGCTGTCAGATTTTGCAAATCGTGGCGGATGACGGTGGGCGCGTCGCGGTCACTGAGTTCATGCAGCGCAATCCGCGTGGTGATAATGCACAAGCCGCACGGATGGCGGGCAAGCTGGCGCAACAACTGGCGGATGGCTTTGTCCTTGAGTTCGCCGCGCATCGCCGCGCCGCCGTGTTGCAGCGGCTCCAGACCGTCCAATACCAGCACGTAGCGTTTGCCGTGCAGCAACTCGGCGAGGTGGTCGCCCTTGTCCTCCTCCGACGCAAACCGCTCGCGGGTCGAACCCAGCTTGGCAAAGGCATGGCTGAAAAACGGCGTGGCGGAAGTCTGCTTGTCTTCGCTTGATCCTTGTGAATAGAACGACCACGCGATCAACACCGGAATGTCGGCGGTGTAGTCGAGCCAGTGGCGCAGGAGTTTGGTTTTGCCTGTGCCGCCGGGAGCGATGAACTGGACGATGCGTGTTGCTCCCCCTCGCCCGCTTCGCGGGAGAGGGGGCTGGGGGGTGAGGGTGTCTTCCTGCCAAGCATTGTTCAGCAGTTGCAATTCGGCGGTGCGTCCGAAGAAGCCGCCTTTGACGGTGGGGAGGCGGTCGGAGTGGATGGTCGTGACTTGTGTTTTCTGCGGTGCTTCAGGTTTTTTGCCAGTGATACCCCAGTACAGTTTGTCGATCAACTCCGAGGTAATACCCGGACGCATGTCGATAAAGGTGCGATTCTCCAAAAACAGCGGCAATTCAGGCTTGTCGTAAGTACCGGGTAACAACACAGGAATCACCGGAATTTTGTTGTGGACAGCCTTGGTCAGCAAAGCCTGTATTTCTTCATCTTCCCATGGCCCGATACCGTTGCTACTGACAAATGCGCCCGCGCTTTGGCAAGTACCGATAGCTTTTTCGAGCAAAGGCATCCAATTCACGCCCGGTTGTAATTCATCCTCATCCAGCCAGCACGACAATTTCCGCTCCCGCAGCAATTGCTTGATTTCCCGAATGGCGGCTTTGTCTTTGCTGTTGTGGGAAAGGAAAATGTCGAATTGCTGGTTCATGGTGTGAGCAAGCCTTATTCACTTTACAATGGGCTTGATAATACTGTTTATCGGCTATTTTGTAAGGACATTCCTTCCAGCAATACACAAGTAAATTCAGCCAGTATCCCCGTAATGGTTTTGCAGTTTTTTCAGCAACTCCAAGCCACGCTGTTTGTTGCCCCGACTGGCAAGTGCCTTAAAGCGGTTTTCAGCATCAAACTGGGTGAGTGCCATGATGGTGAATTCTTCGTACAGCTTGTTGATGCTGATATTGCGGGACGTCGCCATTATCGCGCTATTTGTCTGTGCGCTAATCCGCTGCCATCGCGCTGTCGTAGGCTTCGCTGGCTTCCATCCATGCCATCTCGATTTCCTCTAACTGCGTGTCAACCGTGCTTTTATCCAGCAGTAATTGCTTGAGTTTGTTTTTGTTTGCGTCGCTGTAAATGTCGGGTTCGGACAATTGCGCTTCCAATGCGGTTTTACGCTGGTTGAGTTTGTCCATTTCCTTTTCGAGTTTGTCGACTTTTTGCTTTAACGGTTGTAAGCGTTTGCGCTTTTCGGCGGATTCGCGGCGTTGGTCTTTGCGTCCGGCGGCACTGTGCGCGGCGGCGGGTTCGTCGGCGGATTTGCTGGCAGCTTCTTCGGCACGGAAACGGTTTTGTAACCACACTGCGTAATCGTCCAAATCGCCTTCAAACTCCGTGGCTTTGCCGCTGTCGACCAAAATCAGCTTGTCGGTCACGGTTTTCAGCATGTGGCGGTCATGCGAAACAATCACCATCGCCCCCGTAAACTCTTGCAAAGCCATGCTCAAAGCAAGGCGCATATCCAAATCCAAGTGGTTGGTGGGTTCGTCAAGCAGTAGCAAATTCGGGCGTTGGTAAATTAACAATGCCAATGCCAACCGCGCTTTTTCGCCCCCTGAAAAAGGTGCAACCGCTTCATCCACCCGCTCCCCTTGGAAAGCAAAACCGCCGAGGTAATTGCGCAAATCCTGTTCGCGGGCTTGTTTATCCAACTCGCGCAAATGTTGCAACGGCGACTGATCGACCTTTAACTGTTCCAACTGATGTTGCGCGAAATAGCCGATTTTTAAATCCTGTGCTTGCCAACTTTCGCCAGCTTGTGGAGCTAACTTACCCGCCAGAAACTTAATCAGCGTGGATTTACCCGCACCATTTGGGCCAATCAAACCAATGCGTTCGCCGGGTAAGATTTGCAATTCGACCTGATCGACAATGGTTTTTTCGCCATAACCTAACCGCACTTTTAATACATGCAGCAAGCGATCTGGCAGTTTTTCGGGGTCTTTAAAGCTAAAACTGAATGGCGAATCGACGTGTGCAGCGGAAATCACTTCCATGCGCTCCAAAGCTTTCAAACGGCTTTGCGCCTGACGCGCTTTGGTGGCTTGCGCCCGAAACCGATCCACATACTTTTGCATGTGCTCACGTTCGCGCTTTTGCTTTTCGTAAGCAGCTTGTTGCTGCGCGAGTTTTTCTGCACGGGTGATTTCAAAGGTCGAATAATTCCCCGTGTACAGCGTCAAACGCGCATGTTCAATGTGCGCAATGTGCGTGCAAATCGCATCCAAAAATTCACGGTCATGTGAAATCAGCAACAATGTACCACGGTAACTTTTCAGCCAATCTTGCAGCCAAATTACTGCATCCAAGTCCAAATGGTTAGTCGGTTCGTCGAGCAATAACAAATCCGAACGGCACATCAAAGCTTGCGCGAGGTTTAAACGCATCCGCCAACCACCGGAAAAACTGCTCACAGGCTGCTGAATTTCTTCCGGCTTAAACCCTAAACCGTGCAATAAAGTCGCGGCACGACTTTCGGCGGTGTAACCGTCAATCGCATCCAAACGCGCGTGCAATTCGCCCAAATGCGCCCCGTCTGCGTGTTCCAATTGCGCCTGCAAACTGACGTATTCCGCGTCACCTTCCAAAGCGTAATTCAGCGCGGTTTGCGCACTCGATGGCGTTTCTTGCTTGACATGCGCAATCACCCAACTCGGCGGCATACTGAAATTGCCCTTATCTTGCGACAATTCACCACGAATTAAGGCAAATAACGTGGATTTCCCCACGCCATTCGCGCCCGTCACCCCCGCTTTTTGGCCGGGATGAATCGCAAACGAAGCGGATTCCAGCAAGGCTTTAGAGCCGCGCCGTAAAGTCAGATCAGAAAAAACTAGCATGGGTTATAGATGTTCATTACCAAGGAAACGAAGGGCGAATGGTACAACGAAGCTTCACATTCTACCTAATGCCAACTTGTTAACTGTTTCAAACCCTATCTCGTGCGCGTCAACGCGGCTCAGAACTTTTTTATGACTTTTGTAAAAAATATGGTTTCTATCACACAATTTACATAAAAAATATTACATAATTGCCTCAACATGAGTATTTTGCGAGGCTTGTGTTAATCAGTGTGTGTAACCATCTGTTAGGTGTTCGGTTATGTTAAAAGCCATTTTATCTATTGCTTTGATTATCAATGCATCTTTTGCTGTGGCAGATTCTGTACCTGTCAAAGTCACACAACCCATTCCTGTGATTGTGAAGTTTGAAGTAGTCACCCCCGGTATGTGTCGTTTGCATTTTGAAGACGGGGCACAAAAGGAGATTGGTTGTAAAAAATAATACTTTAGTTGTAGTGGGCTACCAATTAATGATTTTGATTGTAGCGGGGTCAAGCATCCCGCCACGCACCATTGGCAATCCCATCTAACGTCCATGAACCAATGCGATAACGAATCAGACGTAAGGTGGGAAAGCCAATCGCTGCGGTCATGCGCCGCACTTGGCGATTACGCCCTTCACTAATGGTGATTTCCAACCACGTATCGGGAATGGCTTTACGCACGCGAATCGGCGGATGGCGTACCCACAGATTTGCGGGTTCGGCAATCATGCGTACCGTCGCGGGGCGCGTCATGCCATCGTTTAACATCACGCCATCACGCAATGGCTGCAAATCCGCTTCCGTCGGCGCACCTTCGACTTGCACCCAATAAGTTTTACTGGTTTTGTGTTTGGGGTCAGCAATTTTGTGCTGCAAACGTCCGTCATCGGTCAGTAATAACAAACCTTCACTATCCCGATCTAACCGCCCTGCGGCGTAAACATTCGGTACGGGAATAAAATCCGCCAGCGTTTGCCGCCCTTGTCCGTCGGTAAACTGGCAGAGCACATCAAATGGTTTGTTGAAAAGAATAATGCGCGACATCGCTTTCCGTATCACTAACTCAGGTAAACAAGCCACGCATCATAGCAAAGATCATTTACCCGTGTGGTGCAGGGATTGCATGACTTGCTTGTTGGTAATGTTGATGGCGACATTACCGTTCCCTAAATTTTTCACCGTGGCTTCGTCGCTGTCACGCTGCCAACGCACGCTGGTAGCGGTGGAATCGTCCGGCTTACCAAACAGGTTCAAAATCTTTTTACCGTATTGGTCATAAAGGGCTGCGTAATCACCAGAAGTCTGTAATTGCAATTCCAAGCGACACAATTGGTTTTCGACAAACGTGGCTTTGAATGCGGTGAGTTTTTCATCCCACAACTTACCGACTGTACCGTTGAGCGGCGTGGCGGTGCATTCTTCCAAAGTGAAAGCTTTGCGGCTATTGCCTAACCCCGTTACCGTGGATTGGCATTGCATTGGCTGATTAAGTAAAGCGTTTAAAGGTGCGGTAGCGGTGGATTTTTTATCGCCTAACTTGACGGTTTCCAAGCCATAACGGTCGATTTCAGCATCGGATGGCGCGGCGAGCATGTCTTTTTCCAGCCGATCACAGCCTGTTAATCCCCATAACAACATGGCAGCCAATAAATAAGGTTTGGTTTTCACAGTAGCCCTCGTCGCGATGAATGGAAAACGAAGTTTAAGACAAGCTCCCCCTTAAAATGTTCAGTATTACTTGAAGATTACAAGGAGCTAACATACAATTGAGAATCATTTTCATTATGCAGGTGCAACATTATGAACCTTAGCCCAGCCAAACCGCTCTCCAGTGTGGCGGAAATGACTTCTGCACATATTCAGCGTATTCAAACGGATAACACCACACGCATCCGTTTATTGGGTATGGGTATTGGTTCTGGCACACGCATTGAAGTGTTACGCAATCGTAAGGGCGATATTGTACTCGGTAATGGCAATAATCGTATCAGCTTAGGTCGTAGCATTACCGACCACATTTTTGTGCAAGTGCAGGAGTCAGTACATGGCTAAGTCATGCTGTGAAACCGATGAAAAACGCTGCCCGCGTAGCCTGATACACCGCAAAATTGCCCTACTTGGCAATCCCAATGCGGGCAAAACCACCCTTTTCAATCTGCTGACGGGCGCACGGCAACGCACTGGTAACTGGCCGGGCGTAACGGTCGAACGCAAAGAAGGTCAATGCCGCTTACTCAATGAAGATTTGCACGTCGTGGACTTACCCGGCACGTATTCCTTGGATTTCAGCGACACCTCAGCCGATGAAAAAGTCGCCCGTCAATTCGTGCAAGACAATCCTGATCACCTGTACATTAATATTGTCGATGCCAGCACCTTAGAACGCGGTTTGTATTTGACCCTGCAATTGCGCGAACTCAATGTACCGATGCTGGTACTGCTCAACATGATGGATGTGGCAGAACGGCGCGGCATGAAAGTCGACCCGCAAGCTTTGCACGAACAATTGGGTTGCCCGGTGATTCCTGTGTCACTGCGCCAAGACAAAGACCTCGCACCCGTGCATCACGCGATTTGCCATTACCTTCCCAGCTCATCCACCCTGCACTTTGATATTCCTTACCATGAGCAAGTCGAAGCGGCTTTACAGCGTTTACAACACGATGCGCCGGAGCATGATCGTTTAGCTGCACTGATTACCCTGCAAACCCAAAAAGATGACCCAACGGTTGCGGCATTGCGCGAACAAATCGAAACAGCAACGCAAGAATCCGTGGATTTTCTGCTAGCGGATGCGCGTTTTGACCTTGCCACCCAAACGGCTAAAAATGCGGTAACGGAACGCGGCAAAATCAGTCGTACCCTTTCCGATAAAGTCGACCGCTGGGTATTGGGTAGTTGGACAGGCATTCCTATCTTTCTGGTCATGATGTATTTGCTGTTCTTGTTCAGCATTAACCTCGGTGGCGCATTCATCGACTTTTTCGACATCAGCTTGCAAACCGTTGCCGTGGATGGCGTGCGTCACGTTTTAAACAGCATTCATACCCCCGAATGGTTGATTGCCTTACTCGCGGACGGTTTGGGCGGCGGTTTACAAGTCGTTGCGACCTTTATTCCCATTATTGCTGCGTTGTACTTATTCCTCACACTGCTGGAAGAATCCGGCTACATGGCACGCGCTGCTTTCGTCATGGATCAATTCATGCGGCGCTTAGGCGTATCGGGTAAAGCATTCGTGCCGCTAATTGTCGGTTTCGGCTGCAATGTGCCTGCCATTATGGCAACACGCACCTTGGATAGTCATCGCGAACGGATTTTGACCGTACTCATGGCACCTTTCATGTCCTGCGGCGCACGTTTAGCGGTGTATGCGTTATTTGCAGCGGCATTTTTCCCCAGTGGCGGGCAAAACATTGTCTTTCTGCTGTACTTAGTCGGGATTGCTTTTGCGATTTTGACTGGCGTGATCATGCGCAAAACCTTATTACAAGGCGGGGCAGATCATTTCGTGATGGAAATGCCGACTTACCAAGTCCCCGGTTTGTACAATATCTTATTGAATACGTGGAATAAGCTGAAAGGCTTTATCCTTGGTGCGGGGCAAATCATTGTACTGGTTGTGACCGTGATTAATGTGGTGAACAGCCTCGGCACAGATGGTAGTTTCGGCAATCAAAACACCGAAAAATCCGTGCTCAGTGCCGCCGCCAAAACCGTCACGCCCGTGTTTGCCCCCTTAGGTTTGCACCAAGATAACTGGCCTGCGACGGTGGGTATTGTCAGCGGTTTATTAGCCAAGGAAGTGGTGGTTGGAACACTCGACGCGCTGTACAGCAAAATGGACATTACTGCTGACACCACGCCTGTCGAACCCGCACCGTATAGCCTAAGCAAGGGTTTGGCAGAAGCATTTGCCACGATTCCCGCCAACCTCATGGATGCCTTGGGCAACTTAAGCGACCCACTTGGCTTCGGCGCGATTAATGAAGAGCAAGAAGTTAGCAATAGCACTTTCACCGCCATGCAACAGCATTTTGACGGCAAGATTGGGGCATTTGCTTACTTACTGTTTATTCTAATGTACTTCCCTTGCGTCGCCGCGACGGGGGCAATGTACCGCGAAACCGGCAGCCGTTGGACATTATTAGGCGTGGCGTGGAGCACAGGTTTGGGTTACGGCGCGGCAACACTGTTTTACCAAACCGCGACCCTATTCCAACATCCCGTCACTTCCATTGTTTGGATCAGTCTAATTTTAATAGCATTCTTTGCAGCGGTGTACGCGCTCTACCTTGCCGGACGCCATGACAAAACCAGCGCCAATAAGCTGCAATTGCGCATGAGTTAGGGAGCAATACCATGTTACTCGGTGAAATACGCCATTACCTTCAACAACGCGGCACAGCCAGTTTACGCGACGTTGCCACGCACTTTGACATTGCCGAAGACACTGCCTTGTTCGCACTTAACTACTGGCAGAAACAGGGCAAAATCCGCACCCAAGCCACCAGTTGTGGTTCAGGGTGCAGCAGCAAAAGTTGTGGTGGCGATGCGCAAGCTGCCACCTCTTTTGAATGGATTAAACGCGACATCCCACTGAAATTCTACTCACTAACCAAATAGTGAGTAGCACCATGCTTAGTCCATTAGATTAATCTATTAAACTAATTTATTAAAAACAGCCTCAAATAAAATTTAATTATCATTGGCGCATAAAACCAGCTAACTTCAATAAGAAAAATTGATCAAAAAAACTCACAAAAGCCCCGACTGCAACCTATACTGCTTAAGTGGGTATAAAATCACAACAAACGGTAGCTGTTTATACAAAATATATATACCTCATACTATATCATTAAAATAACTTAGGTAGGTATTACATCAAGGTGTGCCTCTTCAGTTTCAAGGAAATAATAAAGCTAACTTTATTTCCGCTATAAACCCTAAAAATTGATTTGTGAGAATTGAGTATGACTCCAGCCAAAACCCCAATGGTCACAATTGGTATCCCTGTCTATAACCGTGAGAAGTTACTTGGCAGAACCCTAGACTGTTTATTGGCACAAACTTTTACAGATTTCGAGATCCTTATTTCCGATAATGCCTCTACTGATAATACTGAGACCGTCTGTCGGGAATATGCTGCTAGAGACCAGCGCATCCGCTATGTACGCCAAGAAAAAAACTTAGGCATCTTAGGTAATTTCACCTACGTCAAAGACAATGCTTTAGGCAAATATTTCCAATGGTGCTCATCCGACGATTTGTGTGAACCAGCGTTTTTAGGCAGCCTAGTCGAATGCATGGAAGCAAACCCACAATTAGCGGTTGCTATGACTGATGTGAAAACCATTGTACCAACGGGTGAAATCATTCACGTTGACCGTATGGAAGCCATTCGTCTACCAAATGTCGTAAAAGATTACGAAGCGAATCGGCGTTTGTTCTTTAATTACGGTGATCCAAACCACTTATATCACTGTATTTTTGGTTTATATCGCACCGATGTAGCTAAGCAATGCAAACTGCCGCGCAAAACATGGCGCAATATGATTGCAGACTTGGAAGTTCCGTACTTAGCACAAGCTGCCATTCATGGGGGTATTGCAACGCTAAATGCCCCACCCATGAAAATATATTACTCTCACAGTGGCTCAACCTATATTAAAGAAATGGGAAAACGCAATCTATTTGATAAGGCTATGCGGGGTATCGAAATTCGCGGCTCTTTAATCCTGACTGCACTGATTAACCCATTGGATTGGAGCACTAAACTGTCATTATTAAACCGTTTAGTTTCCTCTTCTTTATGGTCAGTCAGTAACTTTATCAAAGGCAAGAGTGTTATTGCGCTACCATCAAGAGCATAAAATCATTTGAGGAAATAAAATGCAATACGATCTCAAATCCATTGGCGATAATAGTTTAATCAAAACAAATATTTGTATTATTGGTAGCGGTCCAGCCGCTATGACTCTTGCCAATGCGTTATTTGATACAGGTTTAAACGTCACCATTCTCGAAAGTGGTGACGATAAACGCACTAAATTCGGGGACGACCTTAACAAAGGCTCGCTCTCCGGCATGTTGAATCAAACACCTGACGAAGTTCGCGCACGTCAGGTGGGCGGTACTGCCAATCACTGGATTGTGAAAATGGCAGAAACCCATGAAAATGGCTTCCGTTATGTGCCGTTACAGGAAATGGATTTTGCAACATGGCCTATCAAAAAAACCGATGTTGATCCGTACTACGAACAATTGCACAAACTATACGATTTAGGGCCATTTTCTTACGACAGCGTGACACCGTGGATTGGCGATACAACTGGCGATACGCTCACCAGCGACTCACTCAAATCCAGTGTGTTCTCTTTCTGCGCCACGCATTACTTCACCACGCAAATTCCACAAAAAATCAAGGCGAGTAATACCCACCACCTCTACAAACACGCCACCGTCAGCGAATTGATTCCGTCCGCTGACGGCAAAAAAGTGGTAGCGGCGAAAGTGCTCTCCCCTGATAAAAGCGAATTCCGTGTGGAAGCCGACCAATTCATTATCGCTTCCGGTGGTTTTGGCGTACCGCAACTATTGCTGAATTCCAAAAGCCAAGCTTACCCAAATGGTTTAGGCAACCAACACGATGTGGTCGGGCGTTATTACATTGACCACAGCTTGATCTTGAATGGCTATTTCAATGTCAGCAACGACATGTATGACAAGCTGAAATTCTACGACATGCGTGACATTAATGGCGTATCAGTGATTGGCAGTATTGGTCTCTCCCAAGACATCAAACGCGAACAAGGTCTGCAAAATGCGGAAGCGATGTTATTCCCGAAACCGGGCTTGCGAAATTACAATGCATTCAAAAGCTTGCAGGAATTTGCATGGGTAGCCAAAAACGCCAAACCAATGGAACATACGCTGTGGGAAAACACCAAGAATGTCCTGTTGGGTATGCCGTATTTGATGTACATCGCCTATCAGAAGTACTTCAATGGCATGTTGCTCATGCCCGGTCTTGCTACCGGCGGCTGGTCGAAACTTTCGCAAGATAACTTCAACAAACGTTATCAAATCGTCGAACTCATGAGTCTCACCGAACAACGCGCGAAATCCACCAATCGCGTTACCTTAAGTAATGAAGTTGATAGCTTAGGTATGCCGCGTGTGAATGTGCACATGGATTGGGACGAAACCGACAAAGATTCCATTCTGCGTACCGAAAAACGCCTTGTCGAAGCCTTGCAACAAAAAGGTTTCGGGCAATTCCATTCCTACTACGATAATGCCAGTGGCAAACTGAATTATTACACACGGACTTGCCATCACCTGATGGGTACAGCTCGCATGGGTACGGATGTCAGTACATCGGTGGTGGATAGTGATTGCAAACTACACGGTATTGATAACTGCTATGTCGCCAGCAGTGCGGTATTCCCTTCCGGTGGTTATGCAAATCCCACCATGACCATATTGGCATTAAGTTTACGCTTAGCGGATAAACTTAAACAAAGCAAAAGTTAATCGCCTTCCAACGGTTTCATCGCAACAAGCAAGGCATAATGTGAAAGCGTTATGCCTTTTTGCTTTTTACCAAACAAAATAGCCATTTAAACTAAATGCTGCATCACTAATAGAAAAGGCGTGATAATCACTTATCACGCCTTGCACTCATTAATGCTGATTAAGCCTTAATTATTTTGCAGTACCGCTAACCAAACGAATACGGCAGTTATTACCTGCGGCAGTCCATGCCCAACCAGAAGAAACAAAGTTCACGCCCATTGTACCGATGCTGGTGCAATAGCCTTCATCATAAGCTTCAGGGTTAGTATCAAATTTCACAGTATCACTGAAGTATGTTTTGAATACCGCTGGGTTGGCTTTGTTAGTGACATCGTATAATGCACTCAGCTCTCCATAATTAGGCAGACCAGTTGTTGCATCAACGATCTGTTGACCATCAAATATTGGTAAACGCCAGTTCGTTTTACCACACAATGATTTAGCATTAACTGCTGCAACATAATTAACTGTATTGCATGACTCTAAAGATTCACCGCAATTACCACTGGTGTTATTTTGACCAACGAAATATTTCCAGTCTTTATCTTGTAAGCCACCGTCATCGGTTTTAGCTTCCCACAACAAACCGGTTACATTGTCTTTCACACAAGACCAGGAAGCGGAATCCGCTGACAATGCTTTACCAGCCGCATCCAATTTAGTGAAACCTGTCGCTGCCGGTGGATTCAGTGGATCAGAATCCTCGGTATCCAAAATACCATCGCCATCATCGTCGGTATCAGCATTGTTACCTGTACCATCACTATCGGTATCAATGGATTCAGCCGCATCCAATGGGAATGCATCACTGCTATCAGCAACACCATCATTATCATCATCGGTATCGGCATTATCGCCAGTACTATCACCATCCGTATCTTTGGATTCTGCGGCATTTAATGGGAAAGCATCTTCGCTATCGAGAACGCCGTCATTATCGTCGTCAGTATCAGAAACATCAGCGATGCCGTCATTATCGGTATCAACTTGCGTAGTACCACCGCTGTTATTATTGTCGCTGGAGGAACTACCGCCACCACATGCTGTCAATAAAGATGCCAGCAAAACAGTCGCTAAAACGAGGCTAGTTTGTTTAACAATGGCTGCGATTTCATTAGCTTCTTGAGGTTTTTTAGCTGTAATGATTTCAAACATGATCATAATCCTGCTTTATCAAAAATAAATTTATTTAACCATGACACTTTGGCTAAATAATTTATAGCATACATTTACCAAAATAATAGTTACTAACTATCGGCTATTAATGCGCGGTTATCAGGAACAGTAATTTTAATGATTAATTTCAACGAGATAAAAATATTTCATTTTGATTAGAATTTTTCTATAGTTTATTATAATAATTTTTTATTGTGATAAGTGTCACATTTTCAGGGATATTCGGTAATCAACTGATATATAACACCTGATCAATACTAAGCAGCCTTATTGTACCAACAGTGCTCATTAACTCAATTGATTATTATTTAATCAAACTTAACGCATTATCGATAATATCCAATGCTATCAATCTCAATCATCTAGGATAAACAGGCATTTTTCACTGATAGAAACCCATGTAATTCACTTTCACATGGATTTCGTACAATGCCAAGGTCTGCTAAGGAATCAAAACAGGCATAAATTTAGCAGTAGGGTAAACATCAAAACCTTTATCCGTGCGCCAGATAAAATAAGCCGTTAGCCCCAGTTGATCCGCAAATGCCTTGCCTTTTACCTCACCCATTGCCATTAATGTGGTGGCATAAGCATCAGCAAGAGCCGCTTCATTCGCCAATACAGAGACAGAAGCGAGATTGTGTTGCACAGGGTAGCCCGTCGCTGGATCAAGCGTGTGCGAATAGCGTTTGCCCTTTTCGGTGAAGAAATTGCGGTAGTCGCCAGAAGTTGCCAAACCTGCATTCTGCAACTGAATCCCTTGTTGTACGGCACGCCCCAAATCCAGTGGTTTTTCAACGCCAATACGCCATGCATCACCACGCGGACTATTGCCGCGCGTGCGCACTTCGCCAGCTACTTCCACCATGTACTGTTGCACGCCCAACGATTCGAGGTAATGCCCTGCTTGGTCGGCGGCAAAACCATCCGCCACTGAAGCCAGTTCCACCCGAATATCGGCTTGGCTTTTGCGTAAGGCCGGGGGATCAAGGCGAACCTGCAATTTGTGATAACCGACTTTCGCGCGTGCAGCGGCAATTTCGGCTGGCGACGGCACACGATCTTGTGCAATACCATCTGCACTGAACCCCCACAACTTAATGAGCGGCCCTACAGTGACATCGTATACCCCACCGCTTTGCTCGCTCACTTGCAAGGTTAGCTGCACCAATTGGGCTAAATCAGGGGAAACGTTGAACCAATCCGTGCCTTGATACTGGTTAAAACGCGATAACTCCGAGGAAGGTTCCCAACTGGCGATGGTGTGATTTGCAGCGGTTAGAACATTGTCTAGCCCCGTTTGCACCTGATCAGCGGTCACATTTTGCGGCGGATGGCTCAGCGTCGCGTGCCACGTTGCCGTACCGACGATGCCTTCCACATTCACGCTGGCGGATTCTTGATAGCACGCACTCACACCAATACTGGTCGTAAGGCACATAAAAAATGCCAACCCGAAGGTTGGCATTGAACGATGATAGCGCAATAACATGCAGCAACCTTTCAGCCTTGAGGCTAACGTTTTTTCTTACCTGTGGGCTGTTCTTTAACAGCACCGGAGGGGTTGGTAAAACGATCATTCAGGTATTGGACAAAGCGGTCATTCATATCACGAATGGTACTTAAGCGTTTCCGTGACCGCGCCCCCCAACCGGATGGGGCTGTCCAGAATAAGCTGCGCCACCAACGTGTGCTTTGCTGGAAAGCTGCCGCCAAATTGCCATACGCTTCGGTTGTGCCCAACTTTGCTGCTAAACGACTCGCCACTTGTTGACGGATCAACAAATGCAAACCCAAGGCAATCAACGCAGGAATCGCAATGCTAATCGCGGTTGCAATCGGGCTACCCGCTAACGATGCCAACCACGGCGGATCAAATTGTAGACCTTTCCAATACCCAAACTCGACGCTCATGGCCAATAACACCACCGCCAGCAGACTGATAATGACCCCATCCGCAATCAACACGCGCGTCCGCCATGATTTCAGTGCAGCCCGTAAACTCGGTACAGCTTGCTGTTCAATCAGATTGGTTTGCGCTTCTAACGAACCAATAATGCGGTACACACGGTCGGTGTTCACACCATCAATACGCCCCATGATCCGCTGGTAGTCGGCATCACGTTTGGCAACATAACGTGCCCAAATCGTCTCATCTGGCACGGGAATCGCCAACTTCTCGTTGAAAAGAATGTGGAAATTGCCTGCGGACAAACCTTGTTGAACCAAAGCCTTTTGCCACGAAGACACGATGTCTTCGAGGTTATCTTCACGCGCTGACGTATCGACTTGGTTCAGGATAAACAAGAACTTACTCGCATCATTGCGCCGAATCGCATTTTTAACCAAGTGTTCCAGCGTATCTTGCATCGCCCCCGGTTCAGGGTGGCGTGCATCGAAAAACACCAACACTAAGTCGGATAATTCAATAATGTGGTCGGTGATGCGCAAAGTGGCTTTGCGTTGTTCATCCGCATCGAATCCCGGCGAGTCAATCACGATTTTGCCGCGTAATTTTTCACTTGGGGCGGCTTTCATCTGCAAGTAACTGTCGATTTTCGCGCCTTCACCTGCCGCAACGTGTTCAATTTCTTCACTAATGCGGTAGAACGGGAAACGCGGGTCGCCATCCAAAGCCAAACCCGGCAAGGTTCGCACTTGATCATCTGGGCTGAAGGTAATGACCGTAAAACGATCATCTACCGCCTGATTACCCGTGCGCTGTAGGTTGATGTCGAGGTAGGTATTAATAAAGCTGGATTTGCCCGCCGAAAATGTTCCCAATACGGAAATCAGCGGCCACCATGAAATCTGTGTGGCATAGGAATCTTCGGCACTCAACAGACCGAGTTTACGCGCGACAGCATCCAGCTCACGGTATTGGTTAACGACTTCCACCAGTACCGGATTCTCACGCCGGAGGTGTTCTTGCAAACGCTTGAGACGTTGTTCTACACGCTTATCTGCTGACATGCTATCCCTCTGAAATCCCTGTACATTGCTGCACACATTGCCACAAAAATGAAAGGCAGGTGCAGTCTTTCAACCGCAACCTGCCTTCGCATTCTAACACCGGACGAAATTATTTTTTCAGTTCAGCGTCAATTTTCTTTGCCAGTTCTGCATCAACCATGTCGACATACAGTTTCATGTTCAATGCTTCTGCTGTACGACCTTTAGCTGCCAACTGTGGCGCGATTTCCACGAACAGTTGTGAAGCTTCTTTGGTTTTGCCTTGTTTCCAGTACAAGTTAGCCAATTCACCTTTGTACTCCAGTGAATCAGGTTGTTGTTGTAACAAAGCTTTATAAGCAGCTTCAGAAGCACTAAAAGCGTTATCCCAATAAGCTTTACGCGCATTGACTAACAAGACTTCTGGTTTAACGGGTTCGGCAGCGGCTGGTTTCGCATCAGTAGCGTTAACCACTTCGGCTTTAGCGGCTTGTGCTGGTTGAGCTGCATGATCTTGGTCAGCTTGCGCTTCATGACCTGCATATTTGCCTTCGTGTTTATCAGCTTTATCCGCTTTATCAGCAACAGGCGATTTTTCTGCTTTCTCGTGTTTCTCATGCGCTTCTTGCGCTTCGTGACCACCAGCACCTAAATTCAACAGAATTGCTAATCCCGCTAACACCCATGCGAGGGCGAGAGGATTTTTTAATAACCAACGTAATGTATTCATGTAAATCTCCTTAAAAAGCACGCATTCTTACTGTGCAGGCTGTGCTGGTGGCGCAGGTTGTACGCCGGGTGCTACCGGAGCGGGTTGAGCAGGTACTTGACCTTGAGGAACCACATAAACCTGACCTTGTACAGGTGGCACAACAGGTAATGCTGCTGGTGCTTGTCCGTAATTAGGAGGTAACGGAATAGCATACAAGTAGTAGTAACCTTGCGCTGGTGCAGATGGCACGACTGGCGGTTGTGGAGCTGCTTTCGGATCTGGAGTCGCCGTCGCAGGAGCTGGCGCAGCAACTGCAACCGGAGCAGGCTCTGCCGCTGGTGCTGGTGCTGCCGCAACCGGAGCAGGCTCTGCCGCTGGTGCTGCCGCAACCGGAGCAGGCTCTGCCGCTGGTGCTGGTGTTACCGCAACCGGAGCAGGTTCTGCCGCTGGTGCTGGTGTTACCGCCACTGGTGCAGCAGGAGCAGGCTCTGCCGCAACCGGAGCAGGTTCTGTAACGGCAGGCTGTTCTGCACCTTCCGCTACGAATGGCCCTGGCGGTGGAGCGGGAATGTCTTTTGTTTCAGCCCAAGTACTACTGCTCAGCATAACAATAGCTATTGCCGCAGCAAGTCGTTTTTTATTGAACATTGTCATCGTTAGCTTTTCCTTCCTAATTAAATATCCGTCCTACGTCTTACTCTCCGTCTCCCCGACGGATGTTCACTTTCCCAGTGAGCAAATACTATTCATCTCTCCCAGCATTGCAAGCCGAACTATAACGTTTAAGCCTGTTAAATTCTAGTCAGGACATTAGCTCATTAGAATATTATGATAGACAAACCAAAAAGATACGTTTTAACTCGCCAAAGCGTTCATGCTTAATAGAAACCTCAATCGCCAGCGGTAATTTTTCTGTTTCTGTCCACGTATCTTGAAATTCACCGCCTTTTGTGGCCAAAAAGCGAAGTTTTACTGCACTAATTTGCGTGAATAAATCCACGGAAACAGCTTCAGCATTATCAGCATAATCAATTAAATTCCAACTGCGCCGTACCAGTTTTTTGTCTTCTAATGCATAACTGACACGTTGCAGCGTACTACGCATTTGCCCGCTACCACCGTCGCGTAATTGCCAACCCATGTCTGGATTGCCACCGCGTGTAAACGTCATCAATGCACCCATACTGTCTTCAGGCACGAGCAAAGCTGCTTCTTGATCATTGTAACCCGCATTGCGCTTACGTAGCACCATTTGGTGCACATCCCGTTCTAACAACAACATGGCCCATTGCAATTGTTGAAAATCGGCTTGCGGTTCTTGAATACGCCGATTCGCATCCAACAGTAAATTCACCGAGCCATACGCCATCGTTACCAATAA
This sequence comes from Pseudomonadota bacterium, assembly GCA_039797295.1. GTDB lineage: Bacteria > Pseudomonadota > Gammaproteobacteria > Thiotrichales > Thiotrichaceae > Thiothrix. The sequence goes on from JBDKID010000042.1 coordinate 24,301, forward strand.
AGCAAAGATGACTAACGAAATCATTAATTCGACTAAGGTAAAACCTCGCACCAGTCTCATGATGCGCCAGCCTTAGCTTTTGCTTGTGGATTAGTCACATAACCCACTTCCATTGCCTGTACTTGTTTTTCTTGGCCTTTACGAAACACCATTACGGTAATTTGCCGTACATCAGTGTCCGCCGTCGCGGTAATTTCCTGTTGCCAAACCCACGTTGTTTGCCCCATGTCGGTCGAGCCTTCACGCTTACCGGTTGAGGGAAAATCTTTTGCTGTCAATGCTAAAGAAATTTGATTAAACGCCACCCAACGTGCAAACGTGGCATCTTTCATGCGGGTGAAAGCCGCAAAATCACCACTGCTGGTTTCCACACTCACCGTCACCACTAAAGCTAATAGCAATAAGGCAAACATGATTTCAATGAGGTTAAAACCCCGCTGTTGACGGCTGCCGACCTTACCATGCTTAGGTTGGATTTGCATTGACCAAACGTCCGATATTGTCGAATTTAAGGATCGTTTCGCGTTGCAAATCTTGGCGCAAATGCCATTCAAACGGCATCATCTCGCCAGTTGGCAAAATAAACACTTGTGGGTGTAATGCTTTCGCGGGGGGTAATACCACAGCCTGACCTTGCAAGTACAACACCTGCTCATAATCACCTGTGATCTTGTAACGCCCAAATAATTCATCGTGCTCTAATAAATCCCACTGACCTTGGTCATTTTGGGTAAAAAAAGCGTACCCATCATCCACAAAGCCTAACGCGAAGGCTTGTGAACGCACGACGGTTTCTTTTTGCGCCAATTGCACCCGTTCGCGCAAACGATCCACTTCTGCTGTGAAAGGGTCAGACACTGACAAACTCAACATTGACCCTGCAAATGAATACAACAACCCAATCACCAGAATAACAATCATCATTTCCAGCAGGGAGAATCCCCCCTGCCGTGCTACGGGTTGCGAAGCGATTGGCAACTTATTGCTGTAACAACCAACTGCCAATGTCATCTTCCGTGCCTTCACGTTTATCAGGCCCACTGCTGTAAACGTCAAATTCACTGCCATTGTGTGTGCCGGGGTTCAAATATTTGTAGTCATTGCCCCACGGGTCTTTGGGTACTGCGGTCATGTACTGCCGCCAACGGGGTGCATTACCCGGATTCGTGACCAAAGCATTCAAGCCTTGTCCTGATGTGGGCAACGTACCGTTTTCAGAACGGAACATTTCCAGCTTAACCTTTAAGTCGCCCACTTCTTTTTTGGCTTTAAGGTTTTGAGCATCTCCCATAACATTCAGATTGCTGAATACCAAACCTAATAAAATCCCGATAATGACGATAACGATCATTAACTCGGTTAGGGAGAAACCCTTCTGTTGCCGCCGCATGACGGGGCTTTGTTGTGAGTTCATTGCGCTTCATCCTTTCATACAAGCTTCATGGGCGCGATTCTGGCATACTGTGCCACATGTTGCACACCCACGATGATTACAAAACCGTAAACTCTGCCGACCAACGTGCCAACCAACGTCGTTTGCCGTGGCAAGCTATCCTTGTATCCGTATGCCTCATTCTATTGCAATTCCAAGCCGCACATTGGCTTTATCAACGCGAGTTGATTAGCAATGGTGAATATTGGCGTGTATGGACAGGTAATTGGGTTCATACCAACGTTTGGCATTTGACCTTAAATTTAGCAGGTTTTTGGTTATTATTCCTGCTAAACCCCCAACCCTTTTACAATCGCTGGCTGCTACCTTATTTGGCAGTGATGGGTTTAGGCGTTGGTTGTGGTTTATGGTTTTTTAGTCCACAGGTTATTTGGTACGTTGGTTTTTCAGGTATTTTATACGGTTTGTACCTACTGACGGGGCTAACATTTTTACAACAACGCGCATGGCTACCAGCAATACTGCTTTTATTAGGCATTTGCGGCAAAACGCTGTGGGACTGGCAACACAATGGTGAATCGTTATCGAGCACCTTGGTGGCTGCGCCGATTATTTACGCCGCACATGTATATGGCATGATCACAGCACTCCTTATCGCCATGCTTCACAGCGGAATACGCTATGCACGAACAACTGCTTAAACCGTTACAACAATGGCTGAAGCATTTTCACTGTCATTGGCAACCGCAATGCGTCTTGTGTGATGCACCATCCGACAGACAAACCATCCCTCTGTGTCTGGCGTGTTATCAAACTTTGCCGTGGCTACCCGATGAGGCAAATCTAACCATTGCACCAGCAACCCGTTGCATTAGTGCGTTCGCTTACCACGCCCCCATTAACCACTTATTGCTGAGCCTGAAATTTGGCAAGCAATTACGCGAAATTGCCACCCTCAGTCGTCTAATGACAACCGCCATCCTGCCGCAGTTAGATGCTGTTCCCGACGCAATTTTACCCATTCCGCTGCACATGAGTCGTTTGCAAACACGCGGTTTTAATCAAGCCTTGGAATTGGCTCGCCCGCTGGCGAAACAACTGCAAATTCCCTTGCTGACGCGCCCCGTCATCCGCCAAAAAGCTACGCAAGCGCAAACGGAACTCGACTTTCAGCAACGCCAACAAAACTTACACCAAGCTTTTCAAGTACGCTCGCCATTACCTTATCGACACATTGCGATTGTCGATGATGTGATTACCACGGGGGCAACCAGCAGTGAATTGGCATCGCTTTTGCTTACCAATGGGGTAGAACGGGTTGACATTTGGTCGTGTGCGCGAGCAATCCTACGCCAAGACCATGCACTGACACCCAGAATCGACTAACATTCATAAAACGCTAACCAACCTTGGAAGACATCACCCATGATCCGCAGTATGACGGCCTTTTCCCATCGCGAATTAAAAACCGAACACGGCACATTGAGTTGGGAGGCACGTTCCGTCAACCATCGTTACCTCGACATTAGCCTGCGTTTATCCGAAGAATTCCGCAGCCAAGAAAATGCCTTGCGCGAACTCATTCAACACAGCTTGAAACGTGGCAAAGTCGAACTCACCCTGCGTTTCAGCTCCACCAATGGCAATAGCAACGAAATCCGTATTAACGAACCGCTAGCACGCGCCTTGATCATTGCCTGCCGCCAGTTGGAATCGTTGACCAGTAATCCAGAACCACTGAAAGCTGTCGATATTTTACGCTGGCCGGGTGTGGCGATTGATTCACCACCCGACATGGACATTGTGGTGGCTCACGCTAAAGCCTTGTTACAACAATACTTCGGACAGTTTAGATATGATTAAAAAATAGGCAGGAAGCATCCAGTGTGGGAAGATGTTGTCAACCACGATAACAACCCCTCACCCCAGA
>JBDKID010000043.1:0-20364 GCA_039797295.1 Pseudomonadota bacterium
TTGTTCGAAACAGGCGGCATCACTGGTCAGGCTGGAAATACTGATGAGCGAAGTCATGAAGCCTCTCCTTGGTTATCGGAAATGGCTAACTTTACCGCTGTCCGTGACGGTTGCAATGCCAAGAAAGACAAGACCCTGAAACACATATTGAGCCATCCTTTTAAATCATTAAGTTAAGTCAGGTTTTGTTTGGGCTTATTTTCGCCAAGCGTCGAATCATAGACTAAATTTATCACTATGGTTATGCTGTCGTTTTATCCTTGAGTTTGTCGGTGAGGGAGGTAAACGATGCGCTTTGCAATGAAATTAATGGTTAGTGCGTTTTTAGGTGTCAGCCTGTTGTCAGGCGCAGCACATGCCGCGAGTTTGACGATTAATAATGCCGCACTTCAGCAAGTCAGTTCGGATATTGCCTACGGTGGTTGTTATGCAACTTTGAGTGTTCCGGTTGGTTCAACTTGTACAGGCAGTATTGTGAGCTTTGACTGTGATGGAAAGTTTAATGTGAATGGAGCGGGTAATCGCCATTATTCCACAGCATTGTTAGCCTTTTCGTTGAACAAACCCGTGTCGTTAATTGTGGAGACAACCAAACGTTACACGGGTTATTGCGTGGCGACGCGCGTTTCAATCGTGAAATAAGCGAGTGATTACTTTGATGGGGAAAACGGAGTTTAACTCCGTGTCCCTATGCCTTTATTCAGCAAATACAAGCTGTAGCTACTTAGCAAGACAATGAAGCCAATAATCACCGCGTAGCTTACCCACACACTCATGTCCGCGCTGCCGAGAATGCCATAACGGAAGCCGTTAACCATGTACAACACCGGATTCAACAGCGACAGTTTTTGCCAGAACGGTGACAACATGCTGATTGAGTAAAATACCCCGCCGAGATAGGTCAACGGTGTCAGGACAAAAGTGGGGACAATGGTAATGTCATCGAAACTTTTCGCGTAAACCGCATTGATTAATCCAGCCAGTGAAAATAGCGCGGCAGTCAGTACCACAATAGTGAAGGTAATGAATAAGTGCTGAATTTGTAGGTGGCTGAAAAACAGTGATACCAAGGTGACAGCAATGCCGACGCAGAGTCCGCGTGCAATCCCACCGCTGACATAACCCAGCAAAATCACCCAATTTGGCGTGGGGGAAACCAACATTTCCGCAATATTGCCCTGAAATTTCGAGCCATAAAACGACGACACCACATTCGCATACGAGTTGGTAATCACCGACATCATAATCAGCCCCGGCACGATAAACGTCATGTAATCATGCCCGCCCATTTCGCCGATTTGTGAGCCAATTAAGCTGCCAAAAATCACGAAATACAAAGCCGTGGTAATCATCGGTGGCACAATGGTTTGCACCCAGATTCGTGTAAAGCGTAACACTTCGCGCACTAAAATCGTGTAATACGCAATCCAACGTTGTTGTAGGTTCATGCTTTGTTGGCCTCCACTAAATCCATGAAAAGCTGTTCTAAGCGATTGGTTTTATTACGCATACTGCGAATCGTCACGCCTTGTGTATTGAGGAAGGTAAACACTTGATTCAGCGAATAATGCGCGGTGTGGAATGTCACTTCCAACGTCGTGGGATCACGCAAGGTAAAATGGCATTGGTCATTCAGCGTGGGTAATTGCGTAATCGCTTCGACCAAATCAAACACATAACTTTCGGTATCCAAACGCCCCAGCAATTGTTTCATGCTGGTATTTTCGATGAGTTCGCCTTGGTCGATGATACCGATATTGCGGCACAGACTTTCGGCTTCTTCCAAATAATGCGTGGTGAGAATAATGGTTGTGCCTTGCGCATTGAGTGCGGCGAGGAATTCCCACATCGAGCGGCGGATTTCAATGTCCACACCTGCCGTGGGTTCGTCGAGGATCAGCAAACGCGGATTGTGTACCAAAGCTCGCGCAATCATTAAGCGGCGTTTCATGCCACCGGAAAGGTTTTTCGCTTGTTCGCGGCGTTTTTCCCATAAACCCAATTGGTTTAACAGTAAATCAGCGCGTTCGTAAGCAACTTTGCGTGGCAAACCGTAATACCCGCCTTGATTGACGATGATTTCGACCACGGGTTCAAAAATATTGAAATTGAATTCTTGCGGGACTAAACCGATTTGCGCTTTGGCTTGTTCGCGTTGTGCATCGAGGTCGTAACCAAAAATAGCGACTTTGCCAGCGGTTTTATTAACGAGGGAGCTGACAATACCAATCGTGGTGGATTTGCCCGCCCCATTCGCGCCGAGTAAGGCAAAAAAATCGCCTTGTTCAACGCGCAAATCAATGCCCTTGAGAGCAGTAAAACCATTACTGTAGGTTTTACGCAAGCCTTGAATGTCCAATGCTGCTGTCATAATGAATAAGCTGTCGGGAAGAAAAGCAGCGATGTTAGCACGACTCTCACGAGTGTGGTTTTGTTGTGACATAATAAGCGGCATTATTGAGTTGACAGGGCTGAGTAGCGTAATGGTTGGAACAAGTAGACTGCAATGGTTGTGGCGTATCCCATTGATTTTAATGTTTTTATTGTGCGGATGGTTAGTGGTTTTCCGCTTTGTGCCCGTGCCGACATCGGCATTTATGTTGCGGCAGGACATCACTGCGATTTTTAGCAGCGAAACGCCTTTCGTGCGCCACCAATGGATTAGCCTTGAGCAAATTCCCGCCGCTATGCAGTTAGCCGTGATTGCCTCCGAAGATCAACGCTTTGCTGAGCATTGGGGCGTTGATATGCAAGCCACTACCGCAGCGATTAATGCCGAGCTAAAGGGCAAGAAAACCGGTGGCGGTAGTACCATTACCCAACAATTGGCGAAAAACCTATTTCTGTGGGAAGAGCGCAGCTACATCCGTAAAGGTTTGGAATGGACAATTGCCAGCCTTATGGAAGTGTTGTGGTCGAAAGAACGCATTTTGGAAGTGTATTTAAACACCGCGCAATTCAGTAATGCCGATTATGGGGTCGCTGCGGCTTGCCAAAATTTACTGCACAAACCCGTGAGTGCTTTGAGTAAGAACGATGCCGCATTACTCACCGCCGTATTACCCGCGCCACGTAAATTCAGTGTGATGAAACCATCGGGCTATGTGCGCACGCGCCAAAGTCGTGTTTTGCGCCAAATGCGCTACATCGGCGGGGCGGCTTATTTGCAGCGTTTGGAGTAAGCATTTGGGTGAAAGGTTGGGATTAACTGCGTCAGTACCCGCATAAATAGACTACACTCCCTCGCATGTTTCGTAAGCTCCTTTCTATCCTCGTGATGCTTGCCGCGCTGTTATTTTTAATACAGCTCGGCTTGTACCTGTATCGGCAGTGGTATCCCGCCGCGCTGACGCTGCCGACCATTCACCAAGCCTCATCCGTTGGCATGAACACCAATGAAGTCGGGGCGATTGATGCCAGTTTACCGTTTGTGGATTTGTTTCGTGCTGCCGCACCGTTTCGGGAAAATGTGCTGCATTTAGCCGCGCAAGACAAAGTGGTGTACGACGCGAACGGCTGGCCAAGTCAACTCAATGGCACACAAGTGGGTACAACCTTCCTCAATGAAATTCCTGCTGGTGCATTGCCCGATGGTGATTACACCGTGTTGTACGATGGCGAAGGTGAACTCGCTTACCGTTACGATGCGGTTTTGCTTCAGCATCAAGCGGGGCGCGATACCATCCGTTTAAACGCGGGGAATAATGGGCGCATGGATGCGAGTTTGCTGATTGTGCAATCGAATCCCGCGAATTACCTGCGCAATATTCGCATTCTGCCATCGGGGGGGATTTGCCGGAATAATCCATTGCAGCGTGTCAGCAATGCGGCGGAATGCGGGCGCGGTCAATACCTGCCATTCGTGGATCACTACGCCATGATTGTGTTCAATCCCGATTACTTAAATTTCATGAAAGATTTTCGGGCGATGCGTTTCATGCCCATGTCGGGGATTACGCGCAATCCGCTTCAGCATTGGACGCAACGTCCGCGCATGGCACAAGCGACGTGGGGCGGCGGTTACGGTTCACGCGGCGCACCGTTGGAAATCATGGTGGCGTTAGCTAATCGCTTGCACAAAGATGCGTGGTTTAACATACCGCACGCCGCCGATGACGACTATGTGCGGCAATTCGCCACTTATGTGCGTGATAACCTCGACCCTGATTTAAAAATCTACCTCGAATATTCCAATGAAGTGTGGAATCCGACCTTTACCCACGCCGAATACACCCAGCAACAAGGCATTGCCTTGGGCTTGAGTCGTGATGCGGTGGAAGCGGGGCAACGCTTTTACAGTCGGCGAGCGCGGGAAGTATTTCGAGCATGGGAAGCAATCTTCGGCGGACGCGAACGTTTGGTGCGCGTGATTGGCGGTTGGGATACGCACCCGGATTTTGCGCAAACCGTATTGGCGTATGAAAACACTTACCGAGACGTGGACGCGCTTGCTATTGCGCCGTATTTTTCCGGCAAGATTCAGGATTTACGTCAAGCGCACAGCGTGGATGAAGTGTTTCAGCAACTGACCGATCCGCATGTGAATCGTTCCTTGCCGGATGTGTTGCAAAAAGTTCGGGCGCATGTGGAATTGGCGCGGCAATTCGGTGTGGATTTAATCGCTTACGAAGCGGGGCAAGGTTTGGTGGATTGGGAAAGTCGCAAATCCGATCAGCCGCCTAATCCCCTGTTCTTTGCGGCGAATCGTGACCCGCGCATGGGGCAGTTGTACCGCGCATTCTTGGATGGTTGGGAACAAGCGGGCGGTAAACTGTTGATGCTATTTTCCGCGCCGCGCCCTTGTCAGTGGTACGGTTGCTGGGGGTTAAAAGAACACATTCGCCAAGCGGATGCGGATGCGCCCAAATTCATGGCAGTCAGTCAGTTTTTAGCCGAGCGTGAAGCTTGGTGGCAGGATGAAATACCGCCAAAACCTGCCAATGTGGTGCTTCCAGCAGCCAAGCGTGATCCTCACCAGCCTGTGAATGCACTGCGTCCGGTGCAGGATGCAGATAACCCTTTTGTCATAGAAAACCCCATTGCATTTAATCAGGTTTTAGAAGGTAAAACATGGAACAAAAAGGATTTCTACGGGCGTTGGCAAGCACATTGGGACGCGAATAATTTGTACCTTACGGTACGCATTTATGACGATCATCCCATGCATGATTCGCCCGATCCGACCGATGACGATGCGGTGGAGTTGTTCATCGACAGTAACAATCAACGTGCCGCGCAAATGGATGGCGTCAGCGATTTTCACCTGATCTTTACGCCGTTGCATGGGGTGCAAGTGGGCAAAACATCCGCGCCGTTGAGTGCCGCTGCCTTGCGCAGTATGCAAACCACGATGCGCCGCGAAACCGATGGCTATACCCTCGAAGCACGGCTACCGTGGCAAGTGTTTGGACTGCAACCACAAATCCGTCATGTTATTGGCATGGAAGTCGAAATCGACGACGATGATGACGGCGGCAAGCGCGATAAACGTTTGGGCTGGGTAGCAAACGACAATCGTGCCGCAACTGACCCAAGCTTATGGGCAAGCGTATTATTCAGCGGGCGGTAGTCGGGGACGCATTCAACACTTTCGGATTAGCATGGGGTGGTTGTGGCAAAGCTTTGTGCTTTTCCTGCCGTAAGCGCAACACATACCCACCCAATGCCCCACCCGCCGTGGTTAAAGTCAATAAACCCAAGGTAATGAATTGCGTGAGTAACAATAAACCACCCAAACCCGCCATGCCCGCCAATGCCATACCGACTTTGATATTGGCTTGCGTGGACGTGCGGCGTACTTCCTGCAAGGTTTCCTTGTGCGCTTTATGAGCAACTTCCGCTTTGGCACGTTCGGCATTCACGCGGATACTTTCGCGTTCTTTGGCGTGATTTTCCCGCAAACGGCTGATCTCATCCTTACGTTGATGTGCCGCCACTGCCCCGAACCAAAATGCGGTCAATAGCCCTGCAATCAACACCGGCACGAGCAAACGCAACCAGCCCCAACCGCTCAAATCCGGCGGCGCGAGCATCACCAACCCCACGGTAATGAGCTGTAACAGTAAAATGCCCGGTAAAAACTTAAGCATGATTGATGTCCTTTTATTCTGTCGAGTCTACAGATAGGCATTATAATCGGCTTGCGTCGGGATTGAATAATTGCCCTGCTGGCGTACCCTAAAGGTCGTTCGTGTTACACTCAAGCACCATGCCGAAGCAGTATTTGGAGACAATCCAAGCAGACTTTGGATAGCATTGTTTAATGCTTGATAAGTTACTATTTTAAAGGATTTAACGATGTACATCGAAAAAATAAAAATCGACAAGTTCCGTGTATTGGAAGACATTGAAATATGCTTTCAAGCACCGAATAGCGCAACGGCTCATCCCGAAACGGGCAATGTGGTTAATGTCATTGCAGGCGTAAATGGCTGCGGTAAAACTAGTTTGTTAGAAGCTATTTATGATTGTGGGGATGGTAATCACAATGGCACAAAAAACGCTTTTTGGAAAGGAAGTCAAAGTATTCAGAAAGTATTTTTAGTCAGAGCCACTTTGCCTTTAATGTATGAAAAGTCACAAGAACAAGAACTACAAGACTTAACTCCATTAGAATCTTATCAAAAAGCGAGGGATAGTTCTTTCTCTAAAAAATTGCCGAATAATGGTATCCTATCTGCTGTTGAAGAGTGGATAAAAATATTTATTGTTGAACAAGAGCGAAAAGTGTTTGATGCAGATCCTAAAAATCGTACAAAACTAGCAATTAAGGCATTTAGTAAGATTTTTGAAGGACTGATTGTCAGTAGTCAATTGGTTGATTTAGACTCGGCACTTAATAGAAATCGTCCTCTGTTTGATAATGGATTAGGTTCGCTGGTAACAATTGATCAGCTTAGTGATGGTGAAAAACAATTATATGGTAGCGTCATTAGAATAATAATCGAAAATCCTACAGATAGTATTATCCTGATTGATGAGCCTGAAATTGCTTTGCATCCTGCTTGGCAACAAAAGATTATGCAGATTTACAGTCGGATTGGTAAAAATAACCAGTTCATTGTGGCTACGCATTCACCGCAAATTATTGCCAGTGTGCCTTATCAAAATCGCATTTTATTGCGTAAGGAAAACGGTAAAATTGCCCCAGTTCATTGTAGCCAGCCGCCATCTGGTTTAGACGTTAATTCCATTTTGTCTGAAATCATGGGAGCTGAACCGCGCCCGCCAGAGGTGTTAGAGCTGTATCGTCAATATCGACAATTTGTTGAAGAGCGCAAGGAAAATACACCAGAAGCATTAGCAGTAAGAGCAAAACTTTCAGAGGAAAGTGACCATTCACAATTCATGCAAGAAATGAATTTCCTTATTGATATGCGGGATTTGTAAGATGCGTTACATTCAGAAAGGTGAGTCGCCCGCTGTTTTTGAGGAATGCAAGAAAAGTTTGCCAGAAAACGCGATTTGGGATCATTTCGAGGGAAATAAAGAGCTAGGTCAGTGTAAACAGGACTTTAAACAGCATTTGATGAATGAGCAGTCTGCTTTATGTGTGTATTGTGAACGCAAAATTCATTTGGATGTTGAGCATAAAGATGAAAGTGGAGGGATGGTATCTTTTCAGAAAAGTAATTGTCACTTTGAACATGTTCTGCCAAAAGATAGTTATCCAGAAATTGCATTTGAATATAAGAATTTAACTTTATCTTGTAATGGTGATCAATGCGACCCAGAACAAAAGAAGTATTTTAAACCTGAAGATGTACATTCATGTGGTCATAAAAAGGGTAAAGTATTCAATGAGGGTGAGTTTTTAAATCCTGTGGAATTAACTGATGTGGCAGCGTTTTTTGCTTATGATTTGACCTCGTGCTCGATTAAGTCAAGTGGCAAAGATGATATGCGTACAAGTAAAACCATTGAGTTATTAAACTTAAATAATCCACGACTAAATAATGAAAGAAGTATTGCACGAACTGAATTTATCAAAAGATTTGCAATAGATGTTAGAAACAAAGATTTGAGGCGTATAAAAGCCTATCTCGGCAAAAATCCAGCCTTTGTATCTTTTCTAAATTATTGGTTAGCTTCATCAAATAAGGGATTCTCTCTGTGACCCAATTCGTTCATTTGCGTTTACACACTGAATATTCGTTGATTGATAGCACGATCCGCATTAAGCCGCTGATGAAGGCGGTAGAAAAGACGGGTATGCCTGCGATTGCGATTACTGACCAGAATAATTTCTTTGGGTTGGTGAAGTTTTATAAAGCGGCGATGGGAGCGGGGATCAAGCCAATTTTCGGGGCGGATGTGTTGCTGGTGGACGAGCAGGGCACTGATACTTTGTTCCACCTGATTTTGTTGTGCCAGAACAATACGGGCTATCGGAATTTGACGCGCTTGATTTCGCGGGCGTGGCAACACGGGCAGGTGTTGGGTGTGCCGCGTGTGCAGCGGGCGTGGATTCGTGAGTTGAGCGATGGGGTGATTATGTTGTCCGGCGGGCGCGATGGCGACGTGGGTCAGGCATTATTGTCCGGTAATCAGGAGTTGGCAGAAAAACGCTTGCGTGAGTGGCTTGAGGTTTTTCCAGAGCGTTATTATTTGGAATTGCAGCGCACGGGTCGTGAAGGTGAGGAAGATTACATCCACGCGGCGGTGGATTTGGCATTGGCGCATGACGTGCCTGTGGTGGCGACCAATGATGTGCGTTTTGTGGCGGCGAGTGATTTTGATGCGCACGAGGCGCGGGTTTGTATTAACAGCGGCAATGTGTTGGCTGATCCGAAACGTCCGAAGCATTACAGCTCGCAGCAATATTTGCGCACTGCCACTGAAATGGTGGCGTTATTCGCGGATATTCCCAGCGCGATTGCTAATACGGTGGAAATTGCCAAGCGTTGTAATGTGTCGCTCATTTTAGGGAAAAACTATTTGCCGCAGTTCCCGATTCCAGAGGGCATGACGGAGGCGGAATATTTTTGTCACGTTAGCCAGAAAGGTTTAGAAGAGCGGCTGGATTTCTTGTTGGGTGATCAATACCCACGCGGTACGCCTGCCTTTGCGGAAAAGCGTAAGGTTTATGATGAACGTTTACGCATTGAACTCGATGTTATTAATAAAATGGGCTTCCCCGGTTACTTCTTAATCGTTGCGGACTTTATTCAGTGGGCAAAAGATAACGGCATTCCGGTTGGCCCTGGGCGGGGTTCGGGTGCGGGTTCATTGGTGGCTTACGCGCTAAAAATCACTGACCTTGATCCGTTGGCGTATGACTTGCTGTTTGAACGCTTTTTGAACCCTGAGCGGGTTTCCATGCCGGATTTCGACATCGATTTTTGCATGGATAATCGCGATAAGGTGATTGATTATGTAGCGCGAACTTACGGACGTAATCAGGTTTCGCAGATCATTACCTTTGGTTCAATGGCGGCAAAAGCGGTGGTGCGTGACGTGGGGCGGGTGTTGGGGCATCCGTATGGTTTCGTGGATCGTGTCGCAAAATTAATCCCGAATGTGTTGGGCGTGTCGCTGAGTGATGCCTTGGGGCGTACCGAAAAGTCGAAGAAAGATGCGGAATTAGTCTCCGAAGATTTGTGCGCTTTGTACGAAAAAGACGAAGAAGTCAAAGCCTTAATGGACATGGCATTAGCCCTCGAAGGTTTGACGCGCAACACAGGTAAACACGCGGGTGGGGTGTTGATTTCGCCCTCCGATTTGACGGATTTCACGCCGATTGCTTGCGATGACGAAGGCAATGGGATTGTCTCGCAATACGATAAAGACGATGTGGAAGCGGTGGGGTTGGTTAAGTTCGACTTTTTGGGCTTGCGTAACCTGACCATTATTGACTGGGCATTGCACACCATTAATGCGCAAAATGCGGCGAAAAAACTGCCACCTGTCGACATTAACCGCATTCCTTTGGAAGACAAAGCCAGCTTTGACCTACTCAAAGCGCAAAAAACCACCGCCGTTTTCCAGCTTGAATCGCGCGGCATGAAAGATTTGATTCGCCGCTTGCAACCTGACGTGTTTGAGGACGTGATCGCGTTGGTGGCATTGTTCCGCCCCGGTCCATTGCAATCGGGGATGGTGGACGACTTCATCAACCGTAAAAAAGGCATTGCCAAGGTCGAGTACCCGCATCCGAGTTTGGAACAAATCCTCAAACCCACTTACGGCGTAATCGTTTACCAAGAACAGGTTATGCAGATTGCGCAAGTGCTGGCAAATTACACACTTGGCGGCGCGGACATGCTACGCCGTGCAATGGGTAAGAAAAAACCTGAAGAAATGGCAAAACAGCGTTCCATCTTCATGGATGGGGCGCGAAACAACCAAATCGATGAGAGCCAAGCTGGCTATATCTTTGATTTAATGGAGAAATTCGCGGAATATGGTTTCAACAAATGTGTTGTCGCGGATACGCGTATTATGCACGCTGATACAGGCGAAATGACGACGGTCGGTGAGTTATTTAACAGTCGCCGTGAATTTGTGATCCATGCTTTGGGCGATGATTGGCAGTTGCATAAACGTCAAGTTGTGGATGTGATGTGGAATGGACGCAAGCCTGTTTATGAACTGCGTACCCGTCTGGGGAAGCGCATTACTGCTACGGCTAATCACCCTTTCCGTACTTGGGATGGCTGGAAACATCTCGGTGATTTACAAATCGGTGAACGCATTGCCGTACCGCGTCAATTAACGGTACAAGGTTCAAATCACTGGCAGGATTATGAACTGATTACATTGGCGGGATTATTATCTGAAGGGAATACTTGCCACCCATCATCTTTGTATTTCTTTAATAATAAACGGGAAATGATTGACGATTTTGCGGCAGCGATTGAGTGTTTCTCCCACACTTGTGCGCGTGTTACCAGGCGTAGCGATGGGCGTTTTGAAGTGTGTGCTAATACAGGGCAAAACTCGCGTTTTCAGGCGGGTCAAATACCGTGGAATGCGCGTAGCAATGCAGCCGTAGCAACCACCAGCCTGCCTGTGCGTAGTGGTGCGTATGCATGGGCAGCCGATTTAGCTTTATTGGGCAAGAAAGCGACTGAAAAATCAGTACCAGACGTAATCTTTACGTTACCACATGCACAAATTGCCTTGTTTTTAGGGCGTTTATGGTCAGGTGATGGTTTCGTTGCGAATAAGCAGTTGCATGTGCCGTTTTATGCTACTTCTTCAAAGCAATTGGCTTTCGATGTACAGACATTATTGCTACGTTTGAGCATTCCTAGCTGTATTCATACCAAACATTTTAATTACCGTAATGGGCAGCGTGTTGGTTATACAGTGCATGTGTTGGGTGATGGTAGTGTTGAAACCTTTGTTGAACGCGTTGTGCCCTATGTCATTTGCCGTGAGGGACAAATTGCGGAGCTTGAAGCCCATTTAGCAACGACTGAACGTGGGCAAACCAGTAAAGACACCATTCCGGCTGAAGTACGGCAATGGGTGGCGAAAGAACGCGCAAAGTTGGGTATTACATGGACGGAGCTAGAACAACGTTCTGGCGTATCTATGAAGGAGTTTTGTGGTAAAGGTAGTCATGTTAAACAAGCGTTTCGTCGCAGTACGATTGCAAAGTTAGCTGTATTTTTTAGTTCGGAACGTCTCGAACAAGTTGCCAATTCAGATGTATTTTGGGATTGCGTGGTAGCGATTGAAGCTCGCGGTGAGCAGGATACTTACGATTTAACGGTCGAGCAGGATCATAATTTTGTTGCTGATGGCATTATCGTGCATAACTCCCACTCAGCGGCTTACGCGCTGGTGGCGTTCCAAACCGCGTGGTTAAAAGCGCATCATCCGGCGGCGTTCATGGCGGCGGTGCTTTCGGCGGATATGGACAATACCGATAAAGTCGTGACATTGTTGGATGATTGCCGTCAGTTAAATTTGACCGTGTTGCCGCCGGACATTAATCGTTCTGAATTCCAATTCACCGTCGATGATAAAAACCGCATTATTTACGGTTTGGGGGCGTTGAAAGGCGCGGGTGAAGCGGCGTTGAGCGTGTTGGTGGAGCAGCGACGCAAGGATGGCGAGTTCAAATCGTTAGCTGATTTGTGCAAACGTGCCAGTTCACAAAAGGTGAATAAGCGCGTGTTGGAAACACTGATTAAGGCGGGGGCGTTTGATTCGTTGGGTGGAACGCGCCGCGCGATGCTGGAATTTTTACCCGAAGCCTTGCGCATGGCGGAGCAATACAATCGTGATCAAGGCACGGGGCAAACCGATTTGTTCGGCGGTATGTTTGGTGGTGTGCGCGAAGATGCGCCGGAATCATTGATGCCAGCCCGTCCTGAATTCCCTGACAAAGAACGCTTGCGTCTCGAAAAAGAAACCTTGGGTTTGTATTTGACGGGGCATCCATTGGATGAGTACGCGGATGAGGTCAAAGGTTTGCCCAAACGTCGTCGCCTCGCGGACATTGCCGAAGATGATGGCACGAAATACCGTCGTGAACCGGTGATGCTTGCGGGATTAGTCGCCGGAGTACGCACGCAAAATACCGACAATGGTAAACGCGCTTTTGTGCAATTAGACGACAATACCGCGTATTACGAAATGTTGGTGTTTACCGACACCTTTAACCAATACGGGCATTTGCTCGAAAAAGAAGCCTGCATTGTCATCGAAGGTACGCTCGATACCGATCAACGTTCCGGCAATACCCGTTTGCGTGTCGAAAAAATCCATAACATGCAAGCCGTGCGTGAAAACTACCTGAAAAAAGTTGTGTTACCCGTCGAAGCCGAACAGCTTCTCGACGGCTTGTGGGAAGGTATTCGACCTTTCCTCAAACCTGCCGCAGAAACCAAGTTCCATGTTGTCATTGATTATGCCAATGCTAAAGCGCGTGCCGAACTGCGTTTAGGGCAAAACTGGAGCATTGCATTGGATGATGACAGCCTACGGCAATTGCGCGTGACGCTAGGTAAAGGCAAATTAGGGTTGGTTTTCTAACAAGAAATGTACTGATTTATCTTCTATAAATTTTAGTCATGAAATGTGATTTGTCGTAAATTATGGCAGATCATTGGGGTGTTACAAGTATTCTGTCTAAATATTGGTGGAAATAGATTGGAACAATGTGTCTGTTTCTTCGGTAGTAGTCTATTTTTCTGAAGGTGTTTTTTATGGTGTATGATAAGCTGGAGCTATCATTATTTCATATTTACAGGGAAGGAAGTGTCAATTGTGATGAAGTTGGTGAAGTGTTAATTTGTCTAAGGAGAGTAATTAACTCATTAGCAATGGGGCAAAATTGTGAGAAAAAGTTTATTTCAAACGATATAAAGAATGAAAACTCGATTTATTTTGATGGCTATAAGAAGGAATAATCTGTTTTTATTATGTCTTCTGATGGTGACTTATTTGGTAGAAATAGATCAGATACCCCTTTTTATTTGTGTATTGATGTTTTAAAGTTAATAAAAGAAGTGGATGTCAACTTGTCCTTGATTAAAGAATATAGTCTTTTAGTTAAAAAAGTTTTTTAGGGTTCATTGACTGTTTTGTAAAAAATGGCTTATATTTTTCATTAGTAGTAAGTGGGAGGCATGGCAGAGAGAATGTTAGTCTTAGTATTGATGACTTAAAAGTTGCTCTGGGATTTTTGAAAGATTTTGATGTTCTGAATTCTGAGTGCTCTACTTATAAAGGGGAACTTGTTGGCATCAATGTAAAAAATGATTTTTTTGCTTTTATTACTGATGATGGTTGTTTTATCCGTGGAAAGCTTTCTAAGGCTATGAAAGAACAGAAATTTAGTGTGCCAAGTTATGTTTGTATAAGCATGAGCGAACAAGATCAGGTGAATAAACTAACAGGTGAGATAAAGAAAAGTTACACTTTACATAAAGTTGAAGGTTTATAATAAGTCAAGTGGCCTTGTATGATTTTAATAGCAATAAGCTGTTGTATTGCTTACTTCCTCCAAATAATTCTTTCAAATCCCAACGCTATGACTGCTAGACAGTGTAAGCGTTGTGGTTCTTGGTATTTTTCCACTAATACTTGGCGATAGTGTGTTAATTGTGTCAGTGCATTATGTATTGCTGCTTGTACTGGTGCTAATTTTTCTAATTGCTCGTATGCAGTATTTTTTAATTGTTCACCTGATAGTCCTAAATCTCCCAAACTTAGGTATTTAAACTCAAAAACGAAATCTTGCAGCCCTTGATATTGGCGCATATTCGGACGTACAGTCATTACTAAATCGGTGTAACGCCGCTCAAGTTCTGTTTCAGAGTCCATCACGTAATACAAGTCATTGAACAATAAGCTGGCAAAAGCTGTTTTGATGGTAAGTTCATTACTCCAACGGTAATCACGATTGCTGAAAATCATAAAGTATTTTTGTTCCACGAAGTCAATTAACGGCTGTAAGTTTGCTGTTTGATAGAATTGATCCACTAAATCTCCGACTTTACTTTCGTCTTGTGGATTAGGTAGGGCTTGTTGTTTTAATTGTTCTAAATATAAACCACGCACGACTAAGTTCGGAATACCTAGTTGTGGCTTGCCAGATAGTTGGGAAATACCTTGCAAGGTCAATATGCCAAAATAATACATTAATGACAACATGTAACGTTTATCTTGTTTTAAATGCCAGATGTTTTCCACGCTGAAATCATCGGCTAAATTGTCTAACGTTACGTTATTTTCTTCATCCATGATCCAATCAATCACGGCTTGCCCGCCTTCTAGATTGGCAATGTAGCGAATTCGCCCAGCATCCATTGCTAAATTGCCATCTAGCATAACACGTGGAGCGGCGCATTCGAGTTGGTAATGTTCTAAAAAGTGAAAACATAGAATGGGGTTGTAAACTTGTGCTTGATGGTTGGAATAGCAAAAGCGATAACCATTATAAAATTGGCGTAAGGTTTCCATCACGGTAGGTAATGTATCGGTCGCGCAACATTGCGTTAGAACCTGTGTTGTTATTGTTTGTAGTTCGGATTGTAATATGCCACACAAGGCATTAAAACGTGGATCAAGCGAAATATTTTTTGCTACATTATAACCACTGGTCATGTCACTCATAACGACGGGGGAAACACCAGTGATAAATACCCGTGCGATTTTTCCTTGTGATGCACCAGCTTTAATCACTTTGAATAGCGTTTTTAAAATGCCTTCACCTTCTAATAAGGCATGGTAGCGTTGCTTGTCGCCACGGTTATGCATTAATACTTCATTGGCGAAGTTATCGTATTCGTCTATCAGTAAGTACAGTTGATGACTGCTATTATCAACTGCATTTAATAATGATTCGACTGTGGCAATAGCATTATCCGAGTAAATGTCGATTTCATTTTTGAGATAAGGTGCATAACGCCGCGCAAATGCCTTGGCAGTTTGATTAATATGGTCGAATAAATGGCTTTTAATTTGTTCAGTATTGCCTTGTGGTGATACTTGCGAGAAATCCCATTGCATGACCATGTATTGATTATGTTCGGAAGTAGGGGATTTACCAATGGCTAAATCGCCAAACAATGCCGCAAATTGCTGGGTTTGCTGAAGATCGTAGTAATTACTTAATGTAGAGACTAATAATGATTTGCCAAAACGACGTGGACGTAGAAATAAAAGTTGCTTACCGGCTTGTTCTAATAATGCAATCATTGCGGTACGGTCGAAGTACAGGAATCCTTCTGTGCGCAAGGTGGCAAAATTGCTAATGCCATAAGGGAACTTCATCATGAGGCTATCCTACGCTGCTGTGCTTAGGGAGATTGTAGCATAGTGGTTTACCGCTTATTCATACTTGGTGAGTACCATACCGATGAGGCTGGCATTGCCTTGTTGTTGCAGGCGTTCGACGCAGGATTCGAGGTAAGCGCGTTTGGTTTGATACGCCGCTACGACCATGATGGTGGATTGAATGCGATTGCTGATTAGCAGTGCGTCGGCTAAACCCATGACGGGTGGCGAATCAATAATGAGCAAGTCGAAATCATTGTCGGGGCGTTGCACGTATTCGACTAATTCGGGCAAATGTTCAGTGGACAGCAATTCAACCGGATGTGGGGTGATTGCGCCAGCGGGAATGAGGAACAGATTGTCAATAGCGGTGGACTGAATCACCGATTCCAACGGACTGAGTTCGGCGAGAAAGTGCCCTAAGCCTTTGGTGTTATCCAAATTCAGGTGTTGATGCAGTGTGGGGCGGCGTAGATCAGCATCGACCAGTAACACCTTTTTGCCGGATTGCGCAAACACGGTCGCAAGATTGATGGTGGTACTGCTTTTGCCTTCGCTGGCATCGGTGCTGGTAATGTTTAGTGCGGTGAGCGGTTGTTGTTGCGTGACGCTAAGTAAGTTTTGATGCAAAGCGCGGAAGGCATGAGCAACGGGCGAATCCGGCATGTGGCTGCTGTAGAGCGCGTAAGGTAGGCGCGAACGCGAGCGTGTGATCGGTGCGACTCCTAGCAAAATCAGCGGCAAGGTTTTTTGCAATTGGTCACGATTTTTAATCGTATCGCTTAAGCCATCACGAATCAGGACGGTAATCACACTGGCACTAATACCGATTAAGTTCGCTAAGGTAAAATGCAACACCCAACGGGGTGCTACGAGTTCTGTTAAGCCAAATACGCCAAGCGTTACACCTAGGTACACACCGATGGCGGTTTTGGGGTGGCGTTTTAACAGTCGCCACAGCCAACGCCAGCGTTGTGACGGAAGTTGCAAGTGTTCTAAGCCCGTGGGTAGCGCGGCTTGAGTGGTTGGAATGGGTGTGGATTGGTTTTGCATGTGATAATTTTATCAATACGTGTGCTTTATTGTATCACAGCCTTGATTAGCGGCTCGATAGTCGTGCGATAAGCTTAGGATTATTCGCGTATGGGCTTGTGTAAGCGGTTGGTGAATGTGGCAAAATAGCTTCATGCAGAGTGAAAGCCCCCCGTTTGACCCACAAGATTTCCTGAAAACCGTGCCGCATAAGCCCGGCGTATATCGTATGTTGGGGCATGATGCCCAGATCCTGTACGTCGGCAAAGCAAAAGACCTAAAGAATCGTCTTTCTAGTTATTTTCGTGGCACGCTTGCCAATTCGCGCATTTACGCAATGGTGAAACAGGTGTGTAGTGTCGAAATTACCATCACACACACCGAAGCCGAAGCCTTATTGCTGGAAAGTAATCTGATTAAGCAGCATTCGCCGCATTACAATATTCGCTTAAAAGATGGTAAAGGCTACCCGTACATTTACATTTCTACGCAGCAGGAATTTCCGCGCATTCAGTTTTACCGGGGTTCGCGCAAAGAAGCGGGGCAATATTTTGGTCCTTACCCCAGTTCGGGGGCGGTGAGCCAAACCTTGCACCTCATGAAAAAGCTGTTTAAAGCGCGGCAATGCGAAGACAGTTATTTTGCCAATCGTTCGCGTCCGTGTTTGGAATACCAGATCAAACGCTGTAGTGCGCCGTGTGTGGATTTGATTAGCAAGGAGGAATACGCCCAGCGTATTCGCCATGCGATCCAATTTTTGCAGGGGCGTACCGCTGAAGTGATTGATGAATTGGTACAGCGCATGGAAGCGGCGGCAATGGCCTTGCAGTTTGAAAAGGCCGCTGAATACCGCGATTTGATTGAGAGTTTGCGCCACATTTCCCAGCAACAATACGTCAGTGGGCGTTCGGGGAATGTGGATGTGGTGGCGATTCATGCTGAATCCGGTGTGGCGAGTGTGCAAGTGTTTACGGTGCGCAATGGCAATCATTTGGGGAATCGTAATTTCTTCCCTAATCTACCCGATTCAGACATTGCAGCGGCGGAAATCCTCAGTTCTTTCCTCGCACAGTATTATTTGAATCACGATGTACCAAGCGAAATTCTGGTGGGTTTAATCCCAGCGGATGTCGACGTGTTGGCAGACATGTTGACCTTGAAACAAGGGCGTAAAGTGGTGATTCGTCAGCCACAACGCGGTGAACGTGGTAAGTGGGTGGATATGGCACAACGCAATGCCGAACAAGCGTGGCAGATGCAGTTAGCTTCCAAAGCGGGGATGCAACAACGTTTAGCCGCTCTGCAAGAAGCCTTGGGTTTGGAAACTGTACCCGCCCGTATGGAATGTTTCGACATTAGTCATACGATGGGTGAAGCCACGGTCGCTTCTTGCGTAGTATTCGACATGAATGGCCCACTCAAAGCCGAATACCGGCGGTATAATATCGAAGCGATTCAAGCGGGTGATGATTATGCCGCCATGCATCAAGCTTTGACGCGGCGTTTTCGGCGAGCAACCGTAGAAGATGGTAAGCTACCCGATATTTTGTTTATTGATGGTGGCAAAGGTCAGGTGGCACAAGCTTTGGATGTGCTAATGACGTTGCAGATTAGTGGTGTCGAAGTGATTGGGGTGGCGAAAGGTGAAGGGCGTAAGCCCGGTTTAGAAACCTTGATTCTGGAACAAGGCAGCGAACGCTTAGCCTTGCCCGAACATTCCAAAGCCCTGCATTTGATTCAGCAAATTCGTGATGAAGCTCATCGCTTTGCCATTACGGGGCATCGTGCGCGACGCCAAAAAGCACGTACCCAATCGCCATTGGAACAAATTACTGGCTTAGGGCCGAAAAGACGGCAAGTGTTGCTAAAGCAGTTTGGCGGTTTACGTGCCATTGAACGTGCGAGTGCGGAAGAACTGGCAAAAGTGTCAGGAATTAGTGCGGAGCTCGCCCGTAAAATTTACGATTTTTTTAACGGGGAAGAGAGTTGATATGGTATTCAACCTGCCGGTATTGCTGACATGGGTGCGAATCGCCTTGATTCCACTAATGATTTTCTTGTTTTATCTACAGCAGCCGTGGGCACCTTTGGCTACAGCGGTGGTGTTTGCATTAGCAGGAATTACCGATTGGGCGGATGGTTATTTAGCGCGTTTGTGGCAGCAAGAATCCCGTTTCGGTGCGTTTCTTGACCCCGTTGCAGACAAATTAATTGTTGCCGTCGCGCTAATTTTGATTGTGGAACGCGAAGCGAATTTTTGGGTAACGTTAGCAACGAGCGCGATCATTAGTCGCGAAATTGTGATTTCGGCGTTACGCGAATGGATGGCGGAAGTGGGGGCGAGGGGTAAAGTGGCCGTCGCTTACATTGGTAAAGTGAAAACCGCTGCGCAAATGGTGGCGTTAGTTTGCTTGCTCTACAATCAAGACTTGTGGGGTTTACCGACTCGCGTGATTGGTTTAATCGCGCTGGTTGCTGCAACGGCGTTAACGGTGTTATCAATGGTGCAATACATTCAAAGTGCGTTTCGTTCCTAAGTGTCATTGTTATTGTGTGCCCCAAAAGAAAACCAGCCGAGGCTGGTTTCTTTTTTAGGGCTTTAACAAGCGTTACGGTTTCAATTGAGATTTAAGCGTAGCGAGCTTATCCCATTCACCACTTGCCGCCAGTTTAGCTTGTGCCGCCCATTGCTTCAGGTCGGTTTCGCTCATGGCAATATTGGCAGTCTCTACAATACCTTGCAGTCTTTGTAAGGGGGCTTCTGCCAATTGTTGGTAAGAGTGAATGCCCGCTTTGTGCAGCACATTTTCCATAATGACATCAATACCGCTTAACTTTTGGAAATCATCGCGGTGTTGGCTTGTCGGCGTTGATAGCTTCGTGGCAATACCAGCCAGTGTCGCACTGCTTAGACCTTTACTAGAGATCTCGCTGCCAACTTCTTTGGCTTTATGCAACCAATCATTAGCAACAGGCGTCGCTTTCTCACCCAAATGTTCCACGGTGTCTTTGGCTTTATGCAACCAATCATTAGCGACAGGTGTCGCTTTCTCGCCCAAATGTTCCACGGTGTCTTTCGCCTTGTGCAGTAACTCATTAGCTACTGGGCTGGCTTTTTCGACGGCTTCTTTGGCTTTGTTGAACCATTCGCCGAACAAGCCACTGGATGTTGAACCGCTGATTTCCACTGGTTTGGTAACGCTAGGTTTGTCCAACGCAACATCCATGCTTGATGCTTTTGTTACTTGATTGCTGGCTAAACCGACCGAATCCACCTCCATGCTAATAGGTGCAACCGTTACATGCGCCTCAGCATCACCATCGACAATCGGTTTGTGAGGGTCAAAGCTGGCAAGCCAGTCGGAGAATGCAGAAGAAGCAGTGGCTACAACGCCCGATGTTGCTAATGCAATACCCGGAATTTTTAGGTCAACGTCTGGGACTTTCAGGTCAACATCAGGGACTTTTAGGTCAACGTCAGGGACTTTCAGGTCAACGTCAGGGACTTTCAGGTCAACATCAGGGACTTTCAGGTCAACATCAGGGACTTTCAGGTCAACATCAGGGACTTTCAGGTCAACATCAGGGACTTTCAGG
>JBDKID010000044.1:0-20247 GCA_039797295.1 Pseudomonadota bacterium
CTGTTATTGACTGACAAACGGCAACGCTTTTTACAATCTATCCAAAATGGATAATATTGGGTAGGTTTACATAGGTATTATGGTAACTGTTTCAAACCCCAATTTCCGCTTAAAGCCAATGGTGGCGAATCCGCACATTCGCGCCCATGCGTTCAAAGATTTTGCATAAGCCATAAATGGTGCGGTCAAAGAAAATGAACTCATCGGCGATACGATCCAAGCCTTTGGTGGCGGCGAGGCGGTGGATAATGTCGCGGGCATTGCTGGTGTAATCGGCATTTTTGCTGAAGTCGAAACTGTCTGCACGCAACGGACGCGCCGCCCATTCCGCAAACGGCAATAACACGTCGTCGTACCACGTGGGGTCGGTGGCGTTATACCCCATGCCCAAGGCTTGGTACGCAGCGAACATGCCCTCGCGATCCATATCGTGAAATGCTTTGAGCAAGTGCGGAAACTGATTCACAAATTCTGGCGAAAGCTGTTTTGCGCAACCAAAATCCAGCAAACTCACCGAACCATCGGCGTAAAACATGTAGTTACCGGGGTTAGGGTCGGCGTGTAAGCGATGCAGGGTTCGCACCGAATACACCAAGGTGTCGTACAAACATTGCGCGGCACGGTCACGCACCGCTTGCGATGGATTATCCGCCAGCCATGCTTCCAAATGTTTGCCGTCCAAACGTTGCGTGGTAATGACCCGTTCATTGCTGAAGGCGGGGAAAACTTGCGGCACGCTTACGCCTTCGACGCGCAAATGTTCCGCAAACCAGCGCGTCGTCGCCGCCTCGTGCAAGTAATCGACTTCCTCGCGTAAACGTTCGCGGATTTCATCCAACGACTGTAAGGCAATCTCGGCATTTGGTACGTTTCGCGCCAAACTGCGCAATAATTTCATGTCGTTATCCATTGCCACATGGATGCCGGGGTACTGAATTTTCACCGCCACGGACGTGCCATCGGGCAAGGTTGCGGCATGAACCTGCCCTAAACTCGCCGCCGCAAACGCTTGCGCATCAAAGGTGGCGAATAAGGTTTCGGGCGGTTTACCGAACTGTTCTTGGATTGCTTTGCGCACCAACACACGATTCAGCGGCGGCACTTGATGGAAGGATTTTTCCAGTTCCTTGCGGTAACGTTCGGGCAATAATTCCACTTCCATGCTGAGCATTTGCGCGGCTTTCAAGGCTGTCCCGCGTAATTGCGTGAGTGCGGCGAACAACTGGCGGGCGTTCTGCTCATCCACATCTTGCTTGGCTGCGACCTGACGTTCGGCGGACAAAAACGGACGTTTCACTTTGTGCTGCACTTCGCGTAAGCCAACTTTCAGCGCGGTAGAGCCGACAATGCCAGCGCGTTGCCATTTTCCGGCAGGGATGATGTCTTGCATTATTTGCCCTCCATAAAACGACGTTTCGCGCTCACCAACTCAGGAGCTTGCGTTAGTGCTTTGCATTGGTCAAGGTGCGTCAAAAGGTGCGTGCGGAACAAAAACGACAGCAAATCCAATACTTTACCGATCATGCCTTGCTGCAACAGATTCGCCACTAATTCCATACTACGATCAATCACTTGCGTGGTATTAGCGAAACCTTCCGAGGTATCTTTCAACCAATACGCCATAATCCCGGTCATGTAATCCCAGAACAGGCGCGGCAATAATTCACGGTATGGCTGATCAGGAATTTCACCTGCCTCCACCGCAGCATCCAGCATGTCCACCACCATTGCGGTGAACAAGCGCTTGGTTTCGGCAATGTTCGTCATTCCGGCGACAGGTTCGGCGAAACTGATCTCGAACACCTGCTGCAAAAATTCCCGTGCTGGCAACCACACGCGCAAATTGGTTTCGACCAATTGCTGCAATTGCTCGTGCAATGTGTATTCGTGGAAGTTACTGATTTCCTTGAGTTCCAGCATCACCTGTTGCTGCACGTACTCGCAATAACCGTACAGCACTTTTTCCTTGGTCGGAAAATAGTTGTAGATGGTCGCATCGCCCACCTTCGCTTCTTTGGCAATCTCGCGCATGGTCGCCGCCTTGAAGCCCTTGATGGTGATCACATCCACCGCCGCTTCAAGAATACGCACCCGCGTAAGCTGCTTATCCTGCTCATTGATCTTCATGTTTCGCACCTTAAACAGAAATTACAATACAATAATTTCACTTTTTAAGAATTTTTACAATAGTGATTTCATTTTTTGAGTTTGTTTGATTTGTGAAGTTAAGATTAGTCGATTGAACTTAGTTACGCGCTAACCTACACTTAAGTTCAGCTAACTAATCTTAGGTACTGTTATGCTCGAAATAGCAAAACAAGATATTCTGAACCGCTTACGTTTTGACAATCCGTGGTGGGATACGGCTGCGCAACGTCGTATCGCTTTTGAAACAACCCCGCGTCGTCAATACTTTGCGTCTTTTTTGCAAACGGTGATGGACAACAGTGTGCGTCGTGCTGTGGTGCTCATGGGGCCGCGTCGGGTAGGCAAAACGGTCATGGTTTACCATGCAATCAAGGCACTGCTAGATCAACACATTCCTGCCAAGCAAATTTTGTATGTTTCCCTTGAAACACCGATTTATACAGGTTTATCGCTGGAGCGCATTCTGAATTATTTTCAGGAATCATTTGGACATGAACGAGATGCAAATCTCTTTGTGTTCTTTGATGAAATCCAATATTTAAAACAATGGGAAGTGCATTTAAAATCGTTGGTTGATTCATATCCTGATTATAAATTTATTGCGACGGGTTCAGCAGCGGCAGCTTTGCGCCTTAAAAGTCAAGAGTCGGGTGCAGGGCGTTTTAGTGATTATGTTTTACCGCCGCTTACTTTTGCCGAGTATCTCATGTTTACTGAACAACAAGAGGAATTGATTCAGTCTTGTGATAAAGTTGAAAATGGTGTGCAAAAAACTGATTATCGGTGTGGTAATATCGCAAAGTTAAATCAAGAGTTTGTTAATTACTTAAATTATGGTGGTTATCCTGAAGCAGTATTTTCTGCAACAATACGCCAAGACCCTCAGCAATACATTAAAAGCGATATTATTGATAAAGTTCTATTGCGCGACTTACCCAGTTTATACGGCATTAGTGATATTCAAGAACTCAATCGGCTCTTCACAACCATTGCCTATAATACGGGTAATGAAATTAGCCTTGAAAGCTTATCCAAATCATCGGGTGTGGCAAAAAATACCATCCGGCGTTACTTAGAGTATTTGGAAGCCGCTTTTTTGATTAAACGTGTGGAACGTCTTGATCAGAATGCCAAACGTTTCAAGCGTGCTAATTTTTTCAAAGTGTACCTGACAAATCCATCCATGCGTGCTGCTTTGTTTGGGCAGATAGATGCGGAATCCGATGCGATGGGGGAATTAACAGAGACTGCGATTTTCAGTCAGTGGCAACACAGCAAAAATTCCAATCTCTATTATGCGCGTTGGAATGGTGGTGAAGTTGATATTATTTATTTATCTAGCTCTACCCAAAATGCCGAATGGGCTGTAGAAGTTAAATGGACGGATAAACCTTATTATCAACCAGAAAAATTGGATAATTGCATTGAGTTTATTGACAAAAATCCTAGTGTTGCACAACCCTTATTGATTACCAGTCGTACCATTGAAGCAGAAAACTTTGTTTACCAAGGTGTGCGCTTCCATTTTCGTCCAGCGAGTTTGTATGCTTATGTTTTAGGGGCAAATATTCTGCAAAATATCAGCTAGTCTCCGAGTTTATTTTGTGCCAAAGCTCATTTGCGGTGTGTTAGCGATATACTCTGGTGTTGTGGATTCCAAGGAGGAGGAGAACCGCTATGAAGCTACCACAACGCGAAACATACCTTTATCACCCGCAGTATTGTGAAGAGAACATTTGGCATTTGTGCCAATACCCCGAATTTGCCCGCAGTGATGTGATTGTCATGGCATCGCGCGGGGAGTTTTTTCCGCTGTTATGCCAGCGTCAAGCCGTGACACCACACGTTCCATTACTGTGGGATTATCACGTTGTTTTGTTGTGGCACGCCGCTAATGATCAGCGTTATATTCTTGATTTTGATACGACCTTGCCGTTTTGTACGCCCGTTATGCAGTATGTGCAGCGGTCATTTTTGGCTGAGAATAGTTTGAATGCGTCGTGTGTGCCGTGGTTTCGTGTGATGTCGGCACAAACCTATGCCACGACCTTGCAAAGTGATCGCCGCCACATGAAAACGGCGGAGGGTTGGTTATGCACGCCCCCTGTTTGGTCGCCGATTAGTCTCACAAGTAGCAATTTGTACAAATTCACTGACATGAGCGACCCCGAATACGGGCAAATCCTGAGTATGGCTGAATTATTGCAATGCGGTTGATGCTGGGGGGGGCTGAGTGTTTCCTAAATTTGCTCGTTCCCAGCGTTTTGCTTGCCTTTAGTTGTTTATAACTGTTAAGTTGCAGTTTGAAATTGAACAAGTTTTGTGTCGTGATTCTCTAGTAGCCTAGCAATCATTATGCCTAACCAAATTTTTTTATAAACACACTAAGGTGATTGCTATGTCCTCAAAAATCAGTGGTACAGTCAAATTTTTCAATGCCGACAAAGGTTTTGGTTTTATTCAACGTGCAAATGGCGCGGATGTATTTGTACACTTCCGTGACATTGAAGGTACGGGCTTCAAAACCTTGACGGAAGGTCAGGTTGTACAGTTTGAAGTCGTACAAGGTCAAAAAGGTTTTGAAGCGAAACACGTGACTGCTGCATAAGTCATTGATCGCTTAGTCTTTCCGCAGCCAAGTCCTTGGGGCTTGGTGGTCGGCTCTCCTGATGCTTCCTGCCTCACAATGTGGGTAATTCCACCGCGAATACCGTGCCACCGCCGTCTCTGGCTTGGCAAATCACACTACCACCATGCCGCATGGCAATCTGTTTAACCAAACTTAAGCCCAAACCCCAGCCGCCTTGCGCTTCGCCGTGTCCGGTAGGGCGATAAAACGGTTCAAAGACATGCGCTTGCGCTTCGGGCGGAATCCCTGCACCGCGATCCATGATTTGCAAAGTAACGTGTTGGGAATCCGTGCGGCACAATTGCGCGGTGACTTCGCCGCCGCCGTGTCGTCGCGCATTTTCCAGCAAGTTACGGATTAAACGGCGTAATAAACGTTCGTCGCCCATGATTTGAATGGCTTGTGCGGCACAGTCTGCGGCGGTTCGCGCACATTCTTCCGCCAGCAAGGCGGCAAGGTCGACGGGCTGGTGTTCGAGTGGGATTTCCAAGGTATCCAAACGGCTGGCGAGCAGAATTTCTTCCACCAATTGATTCAGCTCGCGCATGTCTTGGCGCATCGCGGTAACAGTGGGCGCGTTTTCAAGGTGTTGCTGTTCGGCCAGCATGGCGAGGCTCATTTGCATCCGTGCCAGCGGCGAACGCAATTCGTGCGAAGCGTTTGCCAGCAATTGGCGATGCCCCGCTAACAATGCCTGAATACGGGCGGCGGATTGGTTGAAACTGCTGGCGAGTACCGCCACTTCATCGCAGCCTTTGACGGTCATGCGCGTGTCGAGTTTACCTTCGCCCAAGGCTGCAACGCTTTGGCGCAATTGTTCCAAACGGTGCGTGAGTCGCCGTGCAATCGGGTACGCACCCAACGACACCACCAAGGCGGTAAGCATTAACAGCGGAATAATCGGGATGTGAGTGACACCTTCTGCGCGTAAATGCAGCAACACACCGGACAATGCCGACACCAGCATCACGCTGCTGATCACCACCACATAAATTTGCCAGAACAAGCGTTTGCGTAGGCGACGAAAACGGCGCGGTTCTTCCAAGCCTTCGGTGTGTTGCAAATAATGCTGGTGCAAATGTTGGCGCATGGAATGCACGCCGCGTTTGCTGTGGCAATGGCGTTTAAATTTCATAGGGTATCGTCGCTGTCTTGCGCCCGTGCAAACACGTACCCCGCACCGCGCAAGGTTAAGATACGGCGCGGATGTTTCGGGTTGTCTTCAATCGCGGCGCGTAAGCGGGAAATGTGGACATCAATCGAGCGGTCGAAGGCTTCCAGCGGTTCGCCTTTCACCATGTCCATGAGTTGGTCGCGGCTCAACACGCGTCCGGCGCGTTCCGCCATTGCTACCAATAGGTCGAATTGGTAACTGGTGACTTCGCGGATTTGCCCATCAACGCGGATTTCGCGGGCTTCGCGGTCAATTTCCAAGCGTCCGAAACGTAACACGGGAACGTGTGCGGCATCGCGTGCGCCACGCCGCAAAATCGCTTTGATGCGTGCGCGTAATTCACGTGGTTCAAACGGCTTGGGTAAGTAATCATCCGCGCCCATTTCCAAGCCGATAATACGATCCGTGGCATCGCCGCGTGCAGTGAGCATGAGAATTGGGATGGCGGCGGTATTGCCAGTACGCAATGTTCGGCATAAATCCAAACCGTCCGCATCGGGCAGCATTAAATCCAGAATAATCAATGCCCAGTGTCCTTGCGCGGCGAGTTGTAAACCGCTTTTTCCAGTGTGAGCACAGGTCACGGCGTAACCCGCTTCGGCGAGGTATTGCACCAGCATTTGGCTTAAACGTACATCATCATCAATTAATAGCAATGGTTCTGGCATGAATCCTCCCAAGACGAAAAGCGTTACCCCGACTGGAGTAACGCCACCTCATTATCGTTGAAAGTTTGCGTGAGAGAGAATATTTAATGCAGTAACGTAACCGCTTTGGCGCGTTGGTCAGGCGTTGCGGCAATACCATCCAACACGGTGCTCAGGGGCATTTGTTGCACTTGCCCGTTGAACGATTGGGTAACAGTGGGTTGTTCCATGTAACCCATGCGTTGGTGTTCCGCGTGGTGATGGCTGCAACTTTTTCCCGCAAAAAATGCCAGTAACGCAATCGCCACGATGCCCAAAATCGCTTTCTTTTTGCAGCAACGTTTGCCGTGGCAATCACTTTTTTCACTACCGAATGGACGACCAAACGGACGGCAACGATTCCAGCGGCATTCGTCGGTGGTGTTGCCAGTGTTCGCGCTTTCGGTGGTGTTAGTGGCGTTGGTTTCTGGGTTTTTGATTTCGTCAGTCATGATAAATGCTCCATACAATCAATCTATTATCGGTTTAACCCGTTTGGGTATGGGCATATCATGCGGCGCGTGCATTGCTGCAATGTGGCGCGAATGTAAAGTTTTGTGAAGTTGGTAAAGTGTCCGCGCTTGTGTTCCAGAACGGCTTTGTTAGACTGCGATTTTCACCCGTAATAGGTCAACAAGGTAAACACCCATGCAGAATCCGTATAAAACCAAGTTAGCAGCATTAGCGGTATCTTTTGTCACCGTTGCGGGCGTTAGTGCCTGCCACGACGCGGTAAAAGAAGACGCGAAAGTTCCCGCGCCCAAACCTGACACCAGCACACCGCAAGTATCGGTGAATCCACCGCCGCCACCACCGGTTGTTATGCCGAAACCGCCACTGAATCCGCCGATGCCACAGCCAGCGACACCGGCAACCACGAGCAAATAATGCAGCGCGTGCAAGCCTTTTGGCAGGGGCAAGTCATGGCAGAATACGCCTCTGCCGCTGTTACCGCCGAGTTCGCGCACTGGTTGTTGCAACTCGGCGCACCGCCCGACTTGATTCGGCAAGCCTTGTGCATTGCGCAGGATGAAGTTGACCACGCCGCCGTTTGTTACGCTGTGGCTGCGGAAGCCGGAAGTGCGGGGACGATTGCTGATGACAATTTCAGCCTACGCTTTCCACAAATTCACGCCGATTTGCGCAAAAACTTGTGTGCGGCATTGCTGGATTTTTATTGTCTGGGTGAAACGGCTGCCGTGCCATTATTCGCAGCCATGCGCAAAAACACGCAGCAAGCCAGCGCGTTACGTGCCTACGAACGCATTCTTCAAGACGAACCGCGTCACGCCAGTTTTGGTTGGTTGACCCTTGCATGGGCGGATGAAGCGTGGTCTGAAACCCGCACATGGTTACACGAATTATTCCCCACGGCGTTGCAACGCATGGCGAACCAATACGCCTGCCAAGCAGAATTCGCGTCGCCGTTAACAGATGAAGAACGCCATTGGGGTATGTTACCGCGCCTGCAATACGCTACGGTTTTTGAAGAAACCATCGTGGGACTGTATGCCAAACACCTAAAATATTACGACATTGATGTTATTGCCGCGTGGGAAACCTTAAAAGCAAACCGCTGATGCTGAGTTGAATGGTTATTTAATATTCTATTCCTGCCTATCTATGTGATTGTGCTTATAATGTGGGCATTATTCACATCACAGGAAAATAGTTATGACCGCTTTGATTGATATTCCCACCGTCGTTAGCACTTTGGTTACTTATTTTGCAATGGGCGGTAGTGATGCTGCTGTTGAAGCGATTAAGGGCATTGCCGTTAATGCCACGCTCAAACTCGCTGAACTCAAAGATCAGTTATTGTGCAAATCAGAAGTAAGCCAAGCGGTGCAGCAATACCAACAACACCCATTGGACATGAATCTTAGGGCGCAATTGGCGGATGTATTAACCAACGCCGTGCAGCAACATCC
The DNA here is from genome assembly GCA_039797295.1 of Pseudomonadota bacterium. Lineage (GTDB taxonomy): Bacteria > Pseudomonadota > Gammaproteobacteria > Thiotrichales > Thiotrichaceae > Thiothrix. The sequence continues at coordinate 8,569 of JBDKID010000044.1, forward strand.
GGAAACGCGCCAATCTGCAAGCCTTGACTGCACCTCTGCCGGATCAAGCGGGTAAGCCGCAAATGGTCGAGGTCGAAGTTGAGGGCAAAGAGGAAGCGCGTGAAGTGCGCCAGCCGTGGGATCACCAGGCACTGATTCCGGTTCGCATCATTTTGCGGGACTTTTCCGCCTCCCGTTATTTTCCCGCCAGCGATAAAGCAGCGAATGCCCGTTGTGTGCTGGATTTCCTGCACAACCACCTGCAAGACAATTGCTTTGAGGGGTATAGCAAGATACTCGAAGGGCATTTGCGCACAGGTGAAGCCTTGGTGATGTTCGACGGCTTGGACGAAGTGCCACATGCGGGCGAACGTCGTAAACGCCTGATTACCTGCATTGACGCTTTCGTGAAGTCGTTCCACAAAGCACGTTTTTTGGTGACGTGCCGCCCTTATGCCTACGAAAAAGCAGAATGGAAGCTGGCAGGTTTTGCTGAAAGCCATCTGGCTGATTTCAACCAAGGGCAAATTATCCGCTTTATCCAGCAGTGGTACGGTCATTCGCCAGAGTTTACGGCTGACAGTGCCGCGCAACGGGCGGGGAGGTTGCAACGCGCAGTGTTAGGGCGTGATTCGCTGCGCAAGCTGGGTGAACGCCCGCTGTTGTTGAGTTTGATTGCGTATCTGGATGCTAACCGCTACGAATTGCCGGAACGCCGTGCCGATTTGTACGAAAAGCTGTTGGATTTGCTGATTGACGAGTGGGAAAAGGCGCGTTTCAAAGCCAATGACAGTGATGACGCTTTGAGGTGTGAGCAGCACAGTCTGGCGGAATACCTGCAAATCGGGCAGGAAAGCATCCGGCTGGTGCTGAAACGTTTGGCTTTTCAGGCACACCAAAAGCAAGATGCGGGGCAAAAAGAAACCGCTGACATTTCGGCTGGCGATTTGACCACGCAGTTGTTGCGGGCAGCAGAGGCGGCGGGTAAGTGCGATGTGAAGGCGTTGCGTCTATGCGAATACTTGCGTGACCGGGTGGGCATCCTTTATCAGCGCGGTGGTGCAACCGAAATGGATGCGGTTTACACCTTCCCGCACCGCAGTTTTCAGGAGTATTTGGCAGCGTCCTATTTCCGTTTGGAAGAGGATGCCTTGTTTCCCACCGATAACGATTTCAGCACATGGCAGGAAATGGCAGCGCATTTGGGCAAAACTGACCCTGACCGTTGGCGCGAAGTGATTGTGTTGGCGGGCGGTATTAATGCGCAAACCAATCCACGTCCTGTTTGGGATTTGCTGGCGGCATTGTATCCGGTTGCAGAAGCGTCAAGTAAAGAAACTGCTTGGGGCTTGCGTTTAGCGGGGGAAATTTTGGCGGAAAACCTCAAGTCGGATCAGGTAGGGCGTATCCATAAGCCTATTTTTGAACGTATCTGCGCTGCGTTGCCTCAAACGTTAATCACGCCGCATCTGCCAGCCGTGGAACGCGCCGCCATCGGTCGCTACCTCGCTATCATCGGCGACCCTCGCACCGAAATCACAACAGTTGAAGGTATGGAGTTTCTTCCAATCCCCGCAGGCAAGTTCTGGATGGGCAAGGGTGAGCATGACGAAGATGCTTATAGCGATGAAACGCCAGCAGGTGAATATAATTTAAGCTACGCTTATCAAATGGCGAAATATCCGGTCACGGTGGCGCAGTTTAAACAGTTTGTCGCTGCTACTGGGTTTGAGACGCGTTATAAAGATGCTTGGCTCGGTGCTGCCAATACTCCAGTCGTTTGGGTATCACAAGTTGGGGCAATGCAGTTTTGTGAATGGTTGACGCAACATTTACATGAGAAAAATTTGTTAGCTTCGAATTTGTGTGTGACTTTGCCGGATGAGGCCGAATGGGAAAAAGCAGCGCGAGGTGGTCTGGAAGATAACCCCGAACCACAACGCCGTTACCCGTGGGGCAATGACATCAGCGATGAGCATCTGAATTACGCTATGAAAATTGGACAAGTCACTACGCCGGGTGTTTTTCCATTGGGAGCAAGCCCGTATGGTTGTGAAGATATGAGTGGTAATGTTTGGGAATGGACGCGCAGTGAGAAAGGTGATTACCCCTATCCAGCGGTTGGCACGCAAGTGTGGAAGGAACGTACAAACGGTGAGCGAACCGTTTGCGTGTTGCGCGGTGGGGCGTTCCTCAACTATCAGTGGGACGTCCGTTCTTCTGTGCGCAACCTCAACGGGCTAGACTCCCGTTACGACGGCGTTGGATTTCGGTGTTGTGTTGTCCGTTCCTTTAAACTTATACAAACTTAACCAAGGTCAAGTTTGCGGTTAAATTCCTGCTTCACGGGGGCTGGTTTCACTATCGGTTTGCACCGAGAGCCAGAGCCATCCCCTCCACAGGCAGACACCGTGGAACTCACGGCGTATTCTTGCAAATTGTTGGCTGCGTTTACGTCACGATCATGAACTGCACCACATACAGGGCAAGTCCATTGTGAAAACTGCGAGGGTTTGGATTGGGTATTGTCTTCCTTCCATACTGCATATTGGGTTTGCCATTCTGCCAATGCCCAGTTATAGGCAAACCGCGCCGTGCCAGCGGCTTTCGCAAGGTAAGTCGCTTGTTTGTTGCTTGGATTGAGGCGGATTTTATGGCTGATGATCATGATCAAAAGGATGCTGTACAACGTGATATTTGTCTAATCGGCGGTGTTTTTACTGTTGTTATTGACTGACAAACGGCAACGCTTTTTACAATCTATCCAAAGTGGATAATATTGGATAGATTTACATAGGTATTATGGTAACTGTTTCCAACCCCATTACTCTGTACTCTGAAACCTCTGGACGCTGACACGCTGACATGACGGAATATCAGCAGCTACTGCCAGTAGGATTCAAGCCACAAGCCGAAGCAGGGCGGGAAACTGTGTTAGAATGCGCTTTTCCAGTGCTGAACCGTTAGGCGGTAAAGATGATTCAGGATAAATACGTTAATCCTTTTACGGATTTCGGCTTTAAAAAGCTTTTTGGTGAAGAACCGCACAAGGAGCTATTAATTAGTTTCCTTAATACATTATTGCCCGAAAAACACCGTATCCAAGACTTGCAGTACACCCGCAATGAATATCAGGGGTATACTTCGCTGGATCGTAAAGCCATTTTTGACTTAAACTGTGTTAGCCCTTCTGGTGAGCGTTTTATTGTGGAGTTGCAAAAGGCTAAGCAGAATTATTTTAAAGATCGTAGTGTTTATTACTCAACTTTTCCGATTCAAGAACAAGCGCAGCGTGGCGACTGGGATTATAAACTAGCAGCAGTTTATACTATTGGTATTTTGGATTTTGTGTTTGATGAAGATAAAGCGGCTGATAATAAAGAGGTTATGCACACGATTCAGTTAAAGAATCAGAATGGTCATGTTTTTTACGATAAACTAACATTTATTTACCTTACGTTACCCAATTTTAAAAAGACACAGCAAGAGTTAGTGACAGAACAAGACAAGTGGTTCTATATTTTCAGGCATTTACACGAGTTGCAAGAAGTCCCAACTGTTTTACATGAAGCGATATTCTTAAAATTATTTGAAGCGGCACAAATCGCTTGTTTTAATCCAGAGGAGCGTCAAGCCTACGAAGATAGCTTGAAATACTACCGCGATTTGAAAAATGTCACCGATACTGCTGAACAAAAAGGGCGTGAAGAGGGTATTTCACTTGGGCTAGAACGTGGTGTGGAATTGGGTAAGCAACAAGCGGTTTTAGCATTGCAGCAAAACGGTTTTGATGCAGCTTTCATTGCTAAAAATTTGAATTTACCACTTGATGCGGTGACAGCGATGTTGATTTCCCTAAATGATAAGTAGTGTTTTGTGCAGCAATCTTTATTAAATTCAGCCGCTTCGACGCGGCATTTCCGTAACGGTTGGTTAATGGCGGTAATCGGGACGGCGTTATTCGCGCTGAAAGCATTACTCGCGGTAATGGCGGGCGTGAGTTTGTTGGGTAAACGTTAAGTTGTTTCGCTGCGGAAATAGTGCTGCAATGCCTGTTTTTGATGAAGGTGTGACACCAATGCAGCAGCCGCATTTCGTGATTATTTCGGTGGGTTCGTTGGGGGATTTGTATCCGTTTTTGAGTCTGGCGAAAACGTTGCAGCGTCTAGGGTACAAGGTGACGTTTTTTGGTGTGTCGGTACACGCGCCCATTGTGCAGCAAGCGGGCATTCCATTCGTGGGCATTGGTACGGATGAGGAATATTTAGGTCGTTTGCAAGACCCGAATTTGTGGCATCCAGTGAAAGGTTTTCAGGTGTTTTTGCGTCATTACCGCGAACATTTGCTGGAAGGTTGGCGCATTTTTGCTGATTTTCCCCGTGATGAGCAATACGTGGTGGTGTCGCATCCGTTTGCTTTACCCAGCGCGGATTTGTTTCGTGTGATTCATCCGCAAACGAAAATCGTCGGCGTGCATTTAGCCCCCGCTTCCTTGCGTACTTGTTATGACCCGTTGCTGATTGGTGCAACGCCCATTCCGCGTTGGTTGCCAATGGGAATGCGCAAAATCCTCTGGTGGCTGACGGATGTGTTGCTGATTGATCCGGTAGCTGTGACCGAAGTGAATGCGGCGCGTACCGCGTGCGAGTTACCACCGATCCGGCATTTTATGCAGCACCTCACGGATGTGCCAGATTTGACCCTTCTGCTATTTCCCGCATGGTTTGCGCTACCGCAAGCGGATTGGGGGCGCGTGTTGTATCAGGGCGATTTCCCCTTGTTCGAGCCGGATACCAAGCCAGTTTTAGCGGCGGATTTGCAAGCATTCTTGGCGGCAGGTGACGCACCTCTGGTTTTCACGGCGGGTACGGCGCATTGCCACGCGGCGGATTATTTCCGTGTTGCGCAACAAGCGGTGGAACGTTTGGGGCGACGCGCGATTTTCCTGACTCAATACCGTGAGCAATTGCCTGTCTCCTTACCCGATAGCATTCATTGGCAAGCCTATGTGCCATTGCAAGCTTTATTGCCACACGTTGCGGCGGTGGTGCATCACGGCGGTATTGGTACAACAGCGGAAACTTTGCGGGCGGGTGTGCCGCAATTGATCGTGCCATTCGCGTGGGATCAATTCGACAATGCCGCACGGATTACCGCCCTAGGCGTGGGGGATAGCATTCCCGCTAACCGTTTGAATGCGCATCGCTTAACCCGCAAACTCGCCGCGATTTTAGCTTCAACGGCAATGCAGCAACGTTGCCAAATCGTTACGACTGAGTTTGCAGCAGCACAATCGGTGGAACACACCTGCCGTGGGTTAGCCGCCCGGTTGTTTGAATGAAAGCCTTGTTCGATACCAATATCCTGATTGACTACCTCAATGGCATTGAGGCTGCAAAAGCTGAAATCGAGCGTTATCTGCACATCGCCATTAGTATGAGCACTTGGATGGAAGTCATGGTCGGCACAAAACCGGAAGAAGCCGCCGCTGTCCGGCGGTTTTTATCGCGCTTTGAACAAATCCCGATTACGGCGGCAATTGCCGAACGCGCTGTCCACATTCGACGTGAAACCCGAATTCGTCTACCTGACGCGATTATTCGCGCGACTGCTGAAGGTGAACATGCCCTGTTGGTATCGCGCAATACCAAAGACTTTCCCGAAGGCGAACCGTGGGTGAGAGTGCCTTACCAACTTCAGGGAAAATGAGAAAGCCAATGCTTACTCATTTGCTTTCCTCAATTGAGACAAGAAACACCACCGCAGCGGCGATTTCGGCGGGAATCGCCTGCTGAATTTCTGCCATTGTTACCGCGCCACTGTGATCCGCGTCGACACGTTCAAAGTTGCGGAATAAACGCGGCATCACGCCTTTGGCTTCTTCGCGGGTAACTTGCCCGTCTTTATTGGCATCGGCTTGCGCGAAACGCTGTTCCAACGTGGCTTGCAGTTTGTCTTGTTGTGCAGGGGTCAAAGCTTCGGCGTGTACGACAGACGACGCGCTTAAGGTTAGTAATACGCTGATGAGTAAAGTTTTCATGTGGATAACTCCTTAACTGTTTTTAGGTTGCCACGCGGGGGAAGCGAACAGATACGCTAAGCGTTCGCGCCAGTGGCGGGCGTGGTAAAGGTCGCGTCCGATTTGTAGCCATTCGCTAAACACAATGCGCAGCGGGTTGTAACTGTATTCCGGTGTAGTTAAACCGTAACGGCATGGTGTGGTTTCGGGGCGATAAGTGCCGAATACATGGTCGAACAGCATGATCACGCCGCCGAAATTACAATCCAAGTAGTCGGGGTTGGAAGCGTGATGCACACGATGATTCGATGGCGAATTAAACACCCGATCAAACCACCCTAAACGCGGTACTAATTCGGTGTGTAACCAAAACTGATAGAGCAAATTCAGCGCGAACATGGTTGCCACGGCTAATGGGGGAAAACCTAACAGCACCAAAGGCACGAAGAACACAAATGTGCCACTGATATTCGCTGTCCAACCCAAACGGTAAGCGTTCGCCAACATCATGTGATTCGGTGAGTGGTGGACGCGATGCGAAGCCCAAAACCAACGCACGGTATGCGCGGCGCGGTGTTCCCAGTAATACGCGAATTCCATACCGACTAATAACAGGGCAATGCCCCACAGCGTATCCAACGGAATGGTAAACAGGCGGTATTCCCACACCCAACTGAAAACGCCTAACGCTAAGCCACGGCTCAACACATTGAACAACGGTTGCCCAAGCGCGACACCGAGCGAGGCGAGGCTTTCTTTCCAGTCGTAACCGTTGGGGTGCTGGCGTTGCAGCCAGACCCCTTCGATGAATGCGCATACCACCAGCACGGGTAAAGCATTCAACAGTAAGTTCATTAGTTGCTCCGTGTTACATGGCGTGAACGACCATTGCCATGAGTGACGGTGCGTGAACCATTACCGCCATCGACGGAACGAATTTCTTTACCGTTGACATCGGTGCTTTTGCTGTAATTGCCATTGCCGTCGGTGGAAACATGATGGTCGATGTCGTAAGTTTTGCCAGCGTCGGTGGTCACGGTTGCGCCACCGCTACGGCTATGACCTTCGGCAAACGCATTACCCGCGAATAAAACGCTCAAAGCTAATACGCTGGCAGTTAAAGTGGTGTTGAGGTGTTGCATGGTTCAGTCTCCTTACAGCTTGATGGGTTAAGTCCACCGCGAAGTGTTGTGTGCCTTGCGGTATGGTTGTCACTGTACGGGTTAAATGTAAGAAGCTGATTGCAGCGGCTTACGACTTTATAACAAAGCATGTCAAACGCGCTGCTGTGTAACCGTTTGTAATAATTTGCTGCGGCGTGTGGAAAAGATTTCGGTAGGATGCTGGCAAAGCAACCGAGGAAATGCGCATGACCACGCCCAGCCCTGCCAAGATTTTAGTATTAGATGACGAAGCCGAGTTACGCCAATTATTACAACGCTATTTGGGCGAACAAGGGTTTCAAGTCCGCACGCTTGCCGATTCCAGCCAGCTTTATAAGTTGTTACAGCGTGAAAGTTTCGACGCGCTCGTGCTCGATTTAATGATGCCCAACGAAGACGGTTTAAGCGTGTGCCGTAACTTACGCGCCCAAGGCGAATCGCTGCCGATTATTATGCTCACCGCACGCGGCGACCCGTTGGATCGCATTATTGGCTTGGAAATGGGGGCGGATGATTACCTCGCCAAACCGTTTACCCCGCGTGAATTGGTGGCGCGGATTCAAGCGATTTTGCGCCGCCAACGCCTTGCCATGCAGCCCGTCGCGCCGCACAAACTCAGCAGCCACAGCGACACGGTGAGTTTCGGCGACTTTGTATTGAATCTGGAAACGCAAACCCTGACGCGCAACGGTGAAGTTTTACCGCTGTCGTCCACCGAATTTTTATTACTCCGCGCCTTTGTCGCGAATGCAGGGCGAACCTTGGGGCGCGAACGCTTGATCGAACTCACGCGTGGGCGCGATTGCGAAGCTTCGGATCGCAGCATCGACGTGCAGGTGTTGCGCTTACGCCGTTTGCTCGAAACCGACACCAGCAACCCACAATTTTTGCGCACGGTGTGGGGTTCGGGTTATGTCTTCATTCCCGAAGGCAAAGCGGAACAACACCGCGCATGAAACAAAGCCTGTTACGCCAAAATGTGAGCTTATTATTGGGTTTGACCATTATTGGGCAACTATTAACGGCGGTTTTTCTTTTGGTGTTTGCGCAAAAACCGCGTTTAGAAGCGGTAGTCGATTTTGCTTTCCAACAAGTGTTAGCAATGGATGCCAGCTTGCAACGCCTACCAGAGACGCAACGCCCTGCACTGGCAGATTACATCAATGCTAAAGGCTATTTGCAGTTGCAAACCCACACCCCAGACGCACCATTAGCACAAACCGCCATGCCACGTTTATTGCAAAAAGTGCTGTTAGAACAATTGCCAGAGCCGTGGCAATTCCCTAACGCTGGGGTGCGTTGGCAAGCCTTACCCGACCCCGGTCTGTGGTTGCCATTATCGGCAGAATCGGGTGGCTATTGGGTGAAAGTGGATTTGCACCGTTTGGAATGGTTGCCATCACGAGTATGGGCGTGGGCGTTTTTGTGCAGTGGCTTGCTCAGTTTAGCGGGGGCGATTTTAATCCAACGGCGTATTAATCGCCCCTTACGCACTTTGGTGACGGCTGCCGAAGCAGTAGGGCAGGGAAAAAGCGTGCAATTGGACGCAACCGATTTACCCCCTGAAATTGCTACCGTTGCCAACAGTTTCAATGTGATGCAAACCAGTTTGGCACAAGCGGAACAGGCGCGAAACGTGATGCTGGCTGGGGTTTCGCACGATTTGCGCACGCCTTTAACCAAGGTGCGCCTAGGGTTGGAACTGTTGCCCACGACTGACCCCGAATTGCAGCAACGCATGATTCGTGACATTGAAACCATTAACCAACAACTGGGGCAATTCATGGATTTTGCGCGTGCTGATGTCGCCGAAACCGCTGTCGATGCCGATTTGAACGAATTGGTGCATTACCTTGTTACCCCGTTACGCGAGCAAGGTAGCCAAATTACCCTGCAATTGGGTGAATTACCGATTTTCGCTTTCCCGCCGCAATCCATTGCCCGCGTGTTGCAAAACCTCATCGAAAACGCACTGAAGTACGCGGATGATGCTTGCGAAATCCACACTTATGCCGCTAACGTTGGGGTTTATGTCGATGTGTTGGACAGCGGAAAGGGTCTGACGGCGGCAGAATTAGCCCGCATCAAACAGCCATTCGTGCGCGGCGACCATACCCAACACAAGGCGGGGTCAGGGTTAGGCTTAACCATTGTCGAACGCATTTTGCACCGCAGCGGCGGCAGCTTGCACCTGCAAAACCGCCAAGGTGGGGGCTTGCAAGCGCAAGTGCGTTTACCGCTAACGGAAAATGTTTAGAAATCGCGTTCGACGTGCAGTGCGTTTGCCATGATGTCACCCGCGACCATGCGTGCGCCGATGGCGAGTGCATTGAAAATGTCTTCATCGCTGTAATCAGCAGCGCGTACCCCATCCACATCCGCTTGCGTGGTGCTGTGCGAATCTTTCACCGCTTTTAAGACGAACAATAACAAAGCGGTTTCACGCGCAGGTAAGTTGGCGTTCGCCGGATCAGCTTTGGTCGCTTCGACTTGTTCCAATGTCCAGCCGAACATATTCACCAACATCCCCGCGTTCATGTCGACGCAATAAGCGCAGGTGGTTTGTTGCGAAACGGTCATGCGAATACAGGCTTGCAATGCGCCAGACAAGTTCGGGTTTTTAAGGCTGTATTTAATGAATTCCCATTGTTGGCGCAACAGGAAAGGGGATGTGCTTAATGCTTGCAAAATGCTCGGTACGCCGCCGAATAAACTGGCGATTTCTTGGTAAACGGCTGCTACATCGCCCGTGGCATTGTCTGGGGTTTGGGTTGTTAAATAACTCATGCTGGTGTTCCTTGTTAATAGTTGACTGGTCGGTAAAATTTATAGGTAAAAAATTTAGCTCATGGTGGATTCAATACGCACGCCGACAATTGCTTGCCCCATTGTGCGAATCAATTCGGGGTTATTGCTGGTTTTCGCCATGAGTAACACGCCTTCGATAAACGAAAACATCGCCATTGCCGTGGCGTGCGTGTCACACGGCGTGAACTCGCCATTGCGCACCGCTGCTTCGAGCAGGGTTTGAATCGTGGCAACAAACAATTGGAATTTCTGATCAATGTGTTGGCGAATCGCCTCATCTTGCGAACCGAGTTCCAACGCGATATTACCGTAAGGGCAACCCAATACCTTGCTGTCTTGGGCGTGCATTTGCTGTTGGCGCAGGTATAAGTGTTCGACAATTGACTGCAATTGTTGCAAGGGCGGCAGACTAGGGTGCAAGGCTTTGTCTAGCACATTGGCTTTGAAATCCGCCGCGAACGCATCCAATACCGCAATCGTGAGTTCTTGTTTCGACGGGAAAAAGTGGTAAAAACTCCCCTTTTGCACGCCTGCAACGTCACAAATTTCTTTCACACCGACATGCCCATAGCTGCGTGCGTAAAACAAGCTGCTGGCACTGTCGATCAAGCGTTGGCGGGTGTCGTTGTTAGCGTGTGTGTTCATGCGCTAAATCTTAGTTGACTGGTCGGTCAAATACAAGTATCTCTGAAAGATTTCAGTTGTGGGAAATTAAAATGCCGACGGCAGCATGGGGGGCGTAATTGTTCGTAACGCTACGCCGCAAGACAAATTTTCGTTGCTGGCATGGTAATGAAACCGGGTAAACTTTCCACCCGTTGTAACCATGCACGAATATTGGGGTACGGTTCGAGCGCAACATCACCTTCCGGCGCGTGCGCAATGTAGCTGTAACACGCCACGTCAGCGATGGTGCGTTGCGGCGCGGCTAACCAATCGCGTCCTTGCAAATGCGCTTCGAGCATGTCGAACAATTGGTAAGCGGTAGTCTTACAGGCTTCATGGTCAAATTTTGCACCGAACAGCGTGACCAGACGTGCGCTACACGGACCACGGAACACTTCGCCAGAAGCCAGTGACAAGAAACGCTGTACCATTGCCGCGCCAACGGCATCTTCCGGCAACCACGTTGCGTCGCCGTACTTTTTCGCTAAGTACACCAAAATGGCGGTGGAATCCCACACGATTTCACCATTGTCATCCAACACGGGCACATTGCCGAACGGATTGAGGGCGCGGTAGGCGGGTTGGTTTTGTTCACCGCCAAGCAAATCAACGTGCTGCAATTCATACGGCAAACCCAATAATGCCGCCATTAAACGTGCACGATGGGCGTGACCGGATTTTTCAAAATCGTAGAACTTCAATGGTTTAACGGGTTGTGGTGCGGACATGGTTGTATTCCTTTCATAAACCGAACATTCGGTACAGAAACAATACGCACAAATCCACACGCGGTCAAGCCCGCGCTTAAACGCAAAGCTAGGGTTTGAAACAGTTACCATAATACCTATGTAAACCTACCCAATATTATCCATTTTGGATAGATTGTAAAAAGCGTTGCCGTTTGTCAGTACATAACAGCAGTAAAAACACCTCCGATTAGACAAATATCACGCTGTACAGCATCCTTTTGATCATGATCATCAGCCATAAAATCCGCCTCAATCCAAGCAGCAAACAAGCGACTTACCTTGCGAAAGCCGCAGG
>JBDKID010000045.1:0-21309 GCA_039797295.1 Pseudomonadota bacterium
CAGCAAACAGAGCATCGTGCATTGTTAAAAAGCCGCAAACATCAAGTGCTTGCATGGTTTTTGATTATAGAGCAAACGTGTCGTCGTCGCTAGGTGTTTCTGCATCTGGAATGGTCGGTTGCATTAAATCATCGATCCCTTCGTAAATGTCAGCCACGTTTAACACTTCAGTCGCACAGGGCATGGGGATGGTTTGTGTGGCTTGGTCGTAGAGCGCGACATCCCACGCGCCGTCGGCATCGCGGTAATACGCGGTGACTTGGATGCGGTCTTGCGCGACGATTAAATACGCTTGCAGGGAGTCGATTTTTTGATACGCCACGACCTTTTGGTGATGGTCTTTCCATTCGGTGGAAGGTGAGGTGACTTCGATAATCACGCACGGTTTTTCTAGGTAATGTTTGCTGGATTCGTCGCGTTCACAGCCCAGCATAACATCGGGGTAATAATAGGCTTTGCTTTTGTCGGCGCGAACCTTGACATCCGAAACGTTCACGCGGCAGGGTGTACCGCGTGCGGCTAATCGCAGGGCAAACGCAATGTTCATGGCAATGTCATTGTGGCGCAACGATGTCCCCGCCATTGCGTAAACTTTGCCATCCACATACTCGTGGCGTATTTTGGTGCGTTGTTCACCCGCTAAATAGTCCGCTTCGCTGATATAGGCGGAACTGTCGGTGATTTTTATCGCTAACATAAGCACTTCCCGCGTGGTTGTCATACGCGAAGTATACTGCAAAAAACGTGGCGGAACATTTAACGCCGCGCTTTGCTGGGTTCGGGGAGCGGTTCGCCGAGGAAGATGATTTTACGGCTGCTGCGTACCACGCGGGTTTTGCTGGGGTTTGAAAAAGTTACCATAAAACCTATCCAATATTATCCAGTTTGGATAGGTTGTAAAAAGCGTTACCGTTTGTCAGTCAATAACAGCAGTAAAAACACCGCTGATTAGACAAATATCACGCTGTACAGCATCCTTTTGATCAATAAAATCCGCCTCAATCCAAGCAGCAAACAAGCGACTTACCTTGCGAAAGCCGCTGGCACGGCGCGGTTTGCCTATAACTGGGCATTGGCGGAATGGCAAACCCAATACGCCGCATGGAAGGAAGACAACAGCCAGCCAAAACCCAACCAAATGTCACTGCGCCGCCAGCTAAACGCGGTGAAGCGCGAACAATTCCCGTGGATGCTGGAAGTCACTAAAAACGCCCCACAAATGGCGATTATCCAACTGGGTCAAGCCTTTAACAACTTCTTTGCCGGACATGCCAAGTACCCGCAATTCAAAAAGAAAGGCCAAAGCCGCGACAGTTTCACCCTGACTAACGACCAGTTCAGCCTTGACGGTTGCCGCATCCGCATTCCCAACCTTGGGTTAGTGCGGATGCGGGAAACGTTACGCTTTTCCGGCAAAATCCTCTCTGCCACGGTTTCCCGTACTGCCGATCAGTGGTTCGCCAGCATCACCGTGGACACCGCTTCAAACCACCTGCCACCTGCCGAAAACCAAGGCACGGTAGGGGTGGATTTGGGCGTGTCTGCACTGGCAACGCTGTCAACGGGGGAAAAAGTGACAGGGGCGAAGCCGCATAAAGCCCTACTTTCCCGTCTCAAACGCTTGTCCCGCAGCCTGTCGCGCAAGGTTAAAGGCAGTGCCAACCACCACAAGGCAAAACAGAAGTTGGCGAAACTTCATGCGCGTATCGCCAACATCCGCAAGGATTCTTTGCATAAACTTACCACGTGACGCGCCGCTTCCATACTATCGGCATTGAGGATTTGAACGTGTCGGGCATGGTAAAAAACCGCCATTTGTCCCGTGCCATCAGCGACATGGGTTTCTTTGAGTTCCGGCGGCAACTGGAATACAAGGCGGGAATGCGGGGTGCTGTGGTCGTGGTGGCTGATCGGTTTTTTGCCTCAAGTAAGACCTGTTCTGCCCCCAGCTGTGGGCATAAAGTGGACAAAATGCCATTATCGGTACGGGAATGGGTTTGCCCTGTATGTGGTACAGTTCATGATCGTGACGTAAACGCAGCCAAGAATTTAGAAGAATACGCCGTGAGTTCCACGGTGGCTGCCTGTGGAGGGGAAGGCACTGGCTTGACGCGCAAGCGGCAAGTGAAACCAGCCCCAATGAAGCAGGAATTTAACCGCAAACTTGACCTTGGTTAAGTTTGTATAAGTTTAAAGGAACGGCTATGTTGCGGAAAGATACTGCTCAGGTCACTTTGGGTGAATAGGTAATGCTCCGCATCAGCGACGGTTTTTAACACTACCTTTAATCGTGATAAGGGCTGCACGCAATACTCTACAAATTATTACAAATAGTGTAATAAACTGTAGAGTATTCCCCGTAAATCGCCAACTCATTTAACGAATGCGGCAACAAAATCCGCTCAATCACCCAACTGGTGTGTAAGGCAGTTCGCCCCATCGCAGGGTGGACTGCTTTACCTGCTATCCATCCCAATCCTGATGGGCGAGGGTTTCCGCGCAATCGGATAAAGCTTTCGCTGCAACGCACAACAACGTAAGCTGCCGCTGCCCAAACTATTAGCCGAGTCACGAGACTCTTTAATCATCATAATGGAGACAAAATAATGGGTAGAGTACACTTTATCGGCGGCGAAAAGGGCGGTGTTGGCAAATCGCTAACCGCGCGTTTGTTGGCGCAATACTTGATTGATCATGGCGCACCGCTGACAGGCTTTGATTCTGACCGTTCACACGGCTCATTTTCACGCTTTTACAATGAGTTCACGTCCCCGCTGATCATCGACGACTACGACAGTCTGGATGGCATTATTGACGCAGCGGAACAAAATCCTGAACACGACCTGATCATTGATTTAGCCGCACAAACCGCTGCACCGCTGGAACGCTGGTTGGATGAAAGCGATGTATTCGGCATTTTCAACGATACCGGACACCAAGTTTTCATCTGGCATGTGATGGATGATGGCGCGGATTCAGTGCAATTGCTGGACAAAACCCTCGCACGTTACCCGCAAACGGATGTGCAACTTGTTATTGTGCAGAACTTAGGGCGTGGCGAAAGTTTTGCGCAGTTTGCGCAATCCAGCACTTACCAAGCTGCGCAAGCACGGAATGCTTATTGCCTGACATTAAATAAGTTACAACCGCGCTTAATGCAAAAAGTGGATTTCAATAACTTCAGTTTTTGGACAGCGGCGAATAACCGCGAAGCCATGACTACCGCTGAACGTCAGCGCGTGCGCGTGTGGTTGCAACACAGCTATCAGCAGTTTGACCGTTTCCTCGCAAACGCAGCAGCCAATTAATACGCATTAATTGTGCTATTGGAACATTGCCATACATTTCATGGCAGTGTTTCCCCCGCTAGCGTCACCCTTGTGATACGATGGATGCAGTTTTATTCCCGCCATACACGCTGCATTCCACATACGTAGCAAGGACGATACCATGCCAGCCCGCCGCAAAAACCTTTTCGGCAGGATGCTGAATGGGCAAGACCAGCCTGCCAACGAATTGCCCCTCAAAGCCGAACTGTTCAGTGCCGACCAAATGGAACGGCATGGCAGTACCTTAGCCACCCATCACACCCTCACGCATACTTCACCCCATGACTTGCTGCTGCAACGCCTCGCCGACAATGAGAACGTGTTGCTTGCTTCTTCACGGATTTTGACCGCGACCGTGACAGCCAGCCGCAGGCTTACCCCCGCTGGCGAATGGTTGCTGGATAATTTCTACCTCATCGACGAACAAATTCGCACCGCTAAACGTCATTTGCCGCTGGGTTACAGCCGCGAATTACCACGCTTATTGAACGGTGCATCGGCGGGTTTGCCGCGTGTGTACGACATTGCGTTGGAAACCATTGCCCACGGTGATGGACGTGTCGACCCCGCAAGCCTGCGTCGTTTTGTTGCTGCTTACCAAACGGTGACACCGCTTAAATTGGGCGAATTGTGGGCGATTCCCATTATGTTGCGGCTGGCATTGATCGAAAATTTACGGCGCATTGCTGTGCGCATTACCACCGGACGCGCGGATCAAGACCTCGCCGATGCGTGGGCGCAACGCATGATCGACAGTGCGGATCAAGACCCTAAAAGCTTGGTATTGGTGATCGCGGACATGGCACGTTCCAACCCGCCGATGACCACGCCTTTCGTGGCGGAATTTACGCGCCGCTTGCAAGGGCAAAGTGCCGCGCTGTCCTTGCCCTTGACTTGGATTAAGCAATTACTCGCCGAATCGCACCTCACCATTGAGCAATTAATCCAAATCGAGAACCAGCAACAAGCGGCGGATCAAGTTTCCATCGGTAATAGTATCAGCAGCTTACGCTTTTTGAGCGCGATGGACTGGCGCGAATTCGTCGAAGCCATGAGCGTGGTGGAACGCACCTTGCGCGACGATGCCAGCGGCACTTACCCCACGATGGATTTCGCCACCCGTGACCGTTATCGCCATGTGGTGGAAAAACTGGCTAAACGTACCCAGCAAACCGAAGCGCGGATTGCCCAACTTGCCTTGCAATTAGCGCAAGCGGGAGCAGTCAACCACGGTCACAATGACCGCCAAGCGCACGTCGGTTTTTACCTGATCGACCAAGGTTTCGTGCAACTCGAAGCATTAGCAGAAACACGTCACAGCTTGCGCCACACGCTTGCCACCCGTTTACCCCGCTTATTCACACGCTTCTTGACGCGCTTCCCGCTCAGCAGTTTTGGCGGGGCAATCGCTTTACTGACCGTGTTATTGACGGGCGGCTTATTGTTCCAAGCCAACGCTGAAGGCATTCCCGTGTGGGGAATGGTGTTGTTAGGAATGCTGTTATTGCTGTCAACCAGTCATTTGGCCGTTGCCTTGGTGAATTGGCTAGCAACGTTATTGACCACGCCGCAAGCCTTACCGCGCTTGGATTTTGCCACGGGGATTCCAGCACCTTACCGTACCTTGGTGATTGTGCCGACGATGTTGAGCAGTGTGGCGGGAATCGACAGCTTGTTGGAAGCCTTGGAAGTGCGCTTTCTCGCGAATCGTGATGCCCATCTGCACTTTGGCTTATTGACCGATTTTCTCGATGCCCCCACGGAAACCACGCCGCGTGACCAGCCATTATTGGCGCGATTACAGGCGGGAATCGCACAACTCAATGCCCAATACGCCCCGCTTGAATCAAACCGATTCTTTTTGTTTCACCGCCCCCGCCGTTGGAATGAACAAGAGCAAACGTGGATGGGTTACGAACGTAAACGCGGCAAATTGGCAGATTTGAACCAGTTCTTACGCAACGGTGTGACAAGCACTTTCGCGCTGATCGTCGGTGATACCAGCTTACTGGCGCAAGTGAAGTATGTGATTACCTTGGATACCGATACGCAATTGCCGCGTGATGCGGCGCGTCAGTTGGTGGGGATCATGGCACATCCGTTGAATCGGGCGGTTTACGATGCGAACCAACAACGGGTGATTGCTGGATACGGTATTTTGCAGCCGCGCATTAGCGTGAGTTTATCCGGCACAAGTTTGTCGCGTTATGCGCGTTTGCACGGCGGGGAAACGGGGATTGACCCTTACACCCGCGCCGTTTCCGACGTGTACCAAGATGTCTTCCACGAAGGTTCATTCATTGGCAAAGGCATTTACGACCTTGAAGCGTTTGAACAAGCCCTCGCCGAGCGTTTGCCGGAAAACCAAATTTTAAGCCACGATTTGCTGGAAGGCTGTTATGCCCGCGCCGGATTGGTCAGCGATGTGCAATTGTATGAGGAATACCCGCAACGTTACCGCGCCGATGTAAGCCGCCGCCACCGTTGGATTCGCGGCGATTGGCAATTAGCCGCTTGGTTACTGCCGCAAGTTGCAGGCTTGGGAGCGCAACGCCAACGCAATCCGCTCACTGCTTTGTCACGTTGGAAAATTTTCGACAATCTACGCCGCAGCCTCACCGCTGTGGCTTTAACCACGCTGTTATTAACGGGTTGGATGCTCTTACCCGCCGCTGGCTTTTGGACATTGGCAGTCGTTGCGCTGCTGGTGATTCCATCCTTGAGTGCTTCGCTATTGAGTTTGGCACGCAAACCCGTGGATTTATTGCTACGTCAGCATTTCATTGCGGAAGCGCGTGCCACGAGTGGGCATTTTATTCAAGCCGCACTCACGCTGGTTTTCCTGCCTTACGAAGCCTATTTCAGTGTGGATGCTATTGTGCGTACCGTGTGGCGGATGCAGGTTTCCCAGCGGCGTTTGTTGGAATGGCAACCTTCCAGCGAAGCCAGCCGCGACACCAGCGACAGCGTAACCGCCACTTACCGCGCTATGTGGTTCGCGCCGAGCCTTGCTTTATTCACTGCCGCTTATCTCGCCGTGTTCCGCGCGGAGGTGTGGTGGATAGCCGCCCCGATCCTGTTGTTATGGCTTTTATCCCCCGCATTGGCGTGGTGGATTAGCCAACCCTTAGCACGCCGCGAAGCCAGCCTAAATGCTACCCAAACCGAGTTCTTACGCCGCACCGCACGACGCACTTGGGGCTATTTCGCTAGCTTGATATGCGCGGAAGATCATTGGTTGCCGCCGGATAATTACCAAGTGTATCAAGCGGTAGGTGTGGCGCATCGCACTTCCCCCACGAACATGGGCTTAGGTTTATTGGCGAATTTAACGGCGTATGATTTTGGTTATATTCCGCTGGGCGTATTCATTGAACGTTGTCAGCATACCTTGGCAACCATGAACTTGCTGGAACGTTTCCACGGGCATTTTTACAATTGGTATGACACGCAAACCTTACACCCGCTTTACCCTTTGTACGTGTCAACCGTGGATAGCGGAAATCTGGCGGGGCATTTGCTCACTTTGCATCCGGCGTGCATGGCATTAGCGGAACAACCGATACTGAGCGCACGTTGGCTGGAAGGCTTGGAAGATACGTTCAATGTCTGGCTGGAAAGTACGCACGGCATTGCGCCCCCGCCGTTATTACCCTTACAAACCGCGTTGCAAACCGCACACCTTACGCGCCCGACAACCGTAGCGGCGGTAAGACAGTGCCTCATTCATTGCCAAACCTTGGCAGAAAACGCCTACACGGAAGACACCCAAGCTACGCCACAGGATGATTGGGGCTTGGCCTTCATTGCCCAATGCCAAATGCTGCTCGCGGATTTAAACGCCCTGATCTCCGCCGAATTGGACGCAACGTTTGCTGGAATACCGACCTTGCGTGAACTCAGTCGCTTTCCCGCGACCAGCACACGCGCCCAACAATACCTCAACGCGTTGGAACAATTAGCCCAACAAGCGCAAGACATGGCGTGCGTGCAATACGACTTCTTATTCGATAAAACACGGCGATTGTTGGCGATTGGTTATAACGTCAGCGAACGGCAACGCGATAACAGTTTCTACGATTTACTGGCTTCGGAAGCGCGTTTGTGTCATTTCGTTGCCATTGCGCAAGAACAAGTGCCGCAAGAAAGCTGGTTTGCTTTGGGCAGATTGCTGGTGACAACCGACGGCGAACCGACCCTATTATCGTGGAGCGGTTCGATGTTTGAATACTTAATGCCGCTGCTGGTCATGCCGACTTACAGCAATACCTTGATCGACCAAACCTATCGCGCCGTGGTGCAACGCCAAATCGACTACGGCAAGCAACGCGGCGTACCGTGGGGCATTTCCGAATCCGGTTATAACACCGTCGACATTCACTTGAATTACCAATACCGCGCGTTTGGCGTACCCGGCTTGGGCTTGAAACGCGGGCTGGCGGAAGATTTGGTGATCGCACCGTATGCCTCCGCGCTGGCTTTAATGGTTGCCCCCGATGCGGCGTGCAGCAATCTGCAACGCTTGGCGGATGATGGCATGGTTGGGCGGTTCGGCTTTTACGAAGCGGTGGATTACACCCCATCCCGTCAACGGCGTGGCGAACCGCGCGTGGTGATTCAATCCTTCATGGCGCATCATCAAGGCATGAGTTTGTTAGCCTTGGCGTATGTCTTGCTGAATCGCCCCATGCAGCAACGTTTCACCGCGAATCCTTTGTTGCAATCGACCTTATTACTGTTGCAAGAACGCATTCCCAAAGCCTCGGCGTATTACACACAAACCAGCGAAGTGGCGGAAATCCTGTTAGCCACCAGCGAAGCACAAATTCCAGTGCGCGTGCTGAATAACCCAAATACGCCATTGCCAGAAGTGCAATTGTTATCCAATGGGCATTACCACGTTATGGTAACGAATGCCGGTGGGGGTTACAGTCGCCATCAAGACCTTGCCGTTACCCGTTGGCGCGAAGACACGACCTGCGACCCGTGGGGAACGTTTTGCTACATTCGTGACGTGGCGAGCGGTGAATTTTGGTCAACCGCGCATCAACCCACGCTCGCGCCCGCCGAACATTACGAAGCGATTTTTTCCGAAGGGCGTGCCGAATTTCGCCGCCTCGACCACGAGTTCGAGACGCACATCGACATTGTGGTATCGCCGGAAGATGACATTGAATTGCGCCGCATCCGCATTACCAACAATGCCAATACGCGCCGCACCTTGGATGTCACCAGTTACGCCGAAGTGGTGCTTGCCCCCGCAGTTGCCGACGCGCTGCATCCGGCATTCAGCAATTTGTTTGTGCAAACCGAAATTGTCGAACCCTTGCAAGCGATTTTGTGTACTCGCCGCCCACGCGCTTTGCAGGAAAAAACCCCGTGGTTATTCCATTTATTGGCGGTGCATGAAGGTGAATCCAGCGCGATTTCCTATGAAACTGACCGGGCGCAATTCATCGGGCGTGGTAATAGCCTCGTCGCACCGCACGCGCTCACCGCTTGCACGGCGTTATCCAGCAGTGTCGGCGCGGTACTGGACCCGATTGTTGCCATTCGCCACTGCATTACCTTAGAACCGGAAGCCTCGGTAACGTTGGATTTGGTCATTGGCGTGGCGGATACCCGTGCGGCGAGTTTGGAACTGGTGGAAAAATACCGTGATCGTCGCCTTGCGGATCGTGTGTTCGATTTGGCATGGACGCACAGCCAAGTGGTATTACGCCAACTCAATGCCTCGGAAGCCGAAGCGCAAAGCTACGGGCGTTTAGCCAATAGCGTGATTTATTCGCACGCATTCTTACGCGCCGATGCCAGCATTATTAGCAGTAATCACCGTGGGCAATCTGGTTTGTGGGCGCACGCCATTTCCGGCGACTTACCGATTGTGCTGTTGCAAATCAACGATCTGGAAAACATTGAACTGGCACGCCAGTTAGTCAAAGCCCATGCTTACTGGCGTTTAAAAGGCTTGGCGGTGGATTTAATGATTTGGAACGAAGACCGCGACGGCTACCGCCAACTCCTGCAAGAACAAATCATGGGGCTGATTACTTGGGGGGTAGAAGCGCAAGTTTTGGATCACCCTGGCGGTATTTTTGTGCGCCACGCCGATCAGATTTCCAGCGAAGACCGCATTCTGATTCAGTCCGTGGCGCGGGTGATTCTCAGCGATAGCCAAGGCACATTGGCGGAGCAAATCAATCGCCGCAGTTCGCGGGTGGTGCGTGTGCCACGCCTTAAACCCAGTTTGTGCCATGTCGTACCCACTCGCGCTACGTTACCGCCACGTCCTGATCTGATTTTGTTCAACGGTCTGGGTGGTTTCACCGCAGATGGGCGCGAATACGTCATTACCCCACCCGTCGGACAAACCACGCCCGCACCGTGGGTGAATGTGTTAGCGAATCCCCATTTCGGCACGATTATTAGCAATAGCGGGCAAGCCTACACTTGGGCTGAAAATGCCCACGAATTTCGCTTAACCCCGTGGCATAACGATCCTGTTAGCGATGCCAGCGGCGAAGCCTTGTATTTGCGCGATGAAGACAGCGGGCATTTCTGGTCGCCAACACCATTACCGCGTGCGGGTACTGGGGCTTACATCAGTCGGCACGGTTTTGGTTACAGCGTGTTTGAACACCACGAAGGCGATATTCACACCGAATTGATTGTGTTTGTCGCCCTCGATGCCGCCGTGAAATGCTCCTTACTGAAAATCCATAATGCTGCCAACCGCGAACGCCGCTTATCCGTAACAGGTTATGTCGAATGGGTGTTGGGGGATTTACGCCCGAAATCCACGCCGTACATCATTACCGAATGCGCGGCGGGTTGCGGAGCATTATTGGCACGCAATGCTTACAGCCCTGAATTTGCCGAACGGGTGAGCTTTTTCGATGTGGATGACCCGAACCGCACCGTCACCAGTGATCGCGGCGAATTCATTGGGCGTAACGGTACATTGCAAAATCCGATAGCAATGCAACGCGCGTTTTTGTCGGGCAAAGTCGGGGCGGCTCTTGACCCCTGCGCCGCCATTCAAGTCCCGCTCACTTTAGCCGCCGGAGCAACGCGGGAACTGGTTTTCAGCCTCGGCTCAGGGCGCGATATGCTGGATGCCAATGCCTTAATCCAACGTTTTCGCAGCGTGGAAGCTGCACGTCATGCCCTTACGACCGTGCAACAATACTGGGTACACACCTTGGATGCGGTACAAGTGACCACGCCCGACCCCAGCATTAATGTGCTCACGAATGGCTGGCTGTTGTACCAAACCCTTGCTTGCCGGATGTGGGGACGCAGCGGTTATTACCAATCGGGTGGCGCGTTCGGGTTTCGTGACCAGTTACAAGACACAATGGCGTTGGTACATACCGCGCCGCAACGAGTGCGCGAACATTTGCTGTTATGTGCCAATCACCAATTCGCGGAAGGCGACGTGCAACATTGGTGGCATCCGCCTGCTAATCGCGGCGTGCGTACTCACTGTTCGGATGATTACTTGTGGTTGCCGCTCGTGACCTGTCGTTACCTCACTACCACGGGCGACTTCAGCATTTTGGATGAACCTGCCGCCTTTTTGAGCGGACGCGCGGTCAATGTTGGCGAAGAGTCTTACTACGACTTACCCACAACTGCTAATGAAACCGCGAACTTGTACCAGCATTGCGTGCGGGCGATTCTGCACGGCTTGCGTTTTGGCGCACACGGTTTGCCGCTGATGGGATCAGGTGATTGGAACGATGGTATGAATCTGGTCGGCATTGCGGGCAAAGGTGAAAGCGTCTGGTTAGGCTTTTTCCTGTGCGAAGTGTTGACGCAATTTGCAGCGGTAGCAAACGCACGTGGTGATCTCGCCTTTGCCGAACGTTGCCAAAGCGAAGGCTACCAATTACACCAAAACCTCGAACAGCACGGCTGGGATGGAGCGTGGTATCGCCGCGCTTACTTCGACGACGGCACACCATTGGGTTCAGCCAGCAACCCCGAATGCCAGATTGATTCAATTGCGCAAAGCTGGGCGGTGCTTTCTGATGTCGCCGAGCCGGAACGCGCTGTGCAAGCCATGCAGTCGCTGAACACACGTTTGGTGCGACGTGATGCGGCTTTAATCCAAGTATTAGACCCGCCATTTAATACTTCCAACCTCGACCCCGGTTATATCCGTGGCTACGTGCCGGGGGTACGGGAAAACGGTGGGCAATACACCCACGCCGCGATTTGGGCTGCAATGGCATTCGCCCACTTGGGTGATAATGCGCGGGCATGGGAAATCATGACGCTGATTAACCCCGTCAACCACGGCAAATCCCCTGCTGGCATTGCTACTTATAAAGTCGAACCCTATGTGGTTGCGGCAGATGTCTACGGCGTTGCTCCGCATACCGGACGTGGCGGCTGGACGTGGTACACGGGTTCAGCGGGTTGGATGTATCGGTTGATTACCGAATCGTTATTAGGTTTGCGCCGTGAAGGGAATCATTTACGCTTTACGCCGTGTTTACCCGATGATTGGGCGGAATGTGCATTACGTTATCGTTATGACGACACGTTTTACCATATCGTGATGGTGCAGCTAGATAACCCCATGCAGACAACCATTATCACGCTGGATGGTATTGAACAAGCCAATGGAATTATTCCATTATTAAATGATCGGCGTGAACATCAAATTCGCGTAATAATAACCAACGGTAATTAACAAATAGCAAGGAATTAAATGACTATATTTAATTCCACCCTTAGTTGTTATTATTTATGCATTTCCAGTAATTTAGCTTGCTATATAGACCAATAGAGAGCCTAATGAAATAACAAACTAAGCCTTAAATTAAAAAAGGCGAAAAACCCCAAACTGCTGACGGAGGAAATTATTATGAACATGAAAGAAGCTTATAAGCAAAAAGTAGAGGCCGAATTAGATTTAGCACAAGCTAAATTGGCTGAAATGCAAGCACGGGTGAAAGCTGCTTCGCTTGATACCCATAATAGCTATTATGAACACGTGAGTGAGCTGGAACGCAAATATGATACCGCTAAAGTCAGACTAAAAGAGCTGGGTGATGCGAGTGATACTGCATGGGAACACTTAAAAGACGGCGTGGAAAATGCGTGGGAAAGCCTAAGCGCGTCAATTCGTGACACCACTAATAAGTTCAAAGCCTAAGCCCCGTATTTATTCTAACAATAGCTCATAGACACTACACTCATTGAGGCAACTCACTATTGACCTTTCCCTAATTTACGGGTTGCCTTCATTTTCACGTTAAAATAAATACTGCCTTTGCATCTTTAACCAAAGCTAGCCTTTAATCGGTAGCCACGGAGTCTTTATGAAAAACACAAAACCAACATTAACGCCTACTATAAGCACTTTACTGCTAATACTGGCGACCCCAGCTATTGCTGATGACATCACTTTATTTGATTACGAACAACCAACCAGTGCTTATCAAGATGCTTATGTGTCTGGACGCTTAAATGTTAATAGCGGCAATCAAGCACAAACCAGTCACGACTTAAATCTAGACATGAACTATGAACGTGTTTTTAGTTCGCCCGATCGTGATGTAAAAGTGAATGGGGATTTACAAGGCTCATCTAAACGTGGTGGCAATGCAGGTGATGGCACGCAAGAAAACTACATTGGCACTGGCTCAGTCGGCATGAATAAATACTTACGCCCTAATAGCAAAGGCGCGTTTTGGTATGGCGACGGCGAAGTCGGTGTGAAAAAAGGGGCAAATGATCCGCGCGTCAAAGCAGGCGTCGGCGTTGGCTATGGTCGGGTTGTCAATGTGACACCAATGGCACAAGCCATTCGTTTAGTCCAAGCTTTGCAGGACAAAAAACGCCTAACGGGTGGTTTAACCAAAGCAGAATACAATCAGGTAGCCGATATTATTGCCAAAGAAACCGAATACAGTGCCCGTTATGGTGCTGTCGATTACCAACAATATTGGATGAACGACATTGAAAAAGTCCTGCAAGCCACTGGTAAAACCACGGGTGAATTAGGGGCTATTGGTATTTTGCGAGCACGCGATGTGTTGGTTAATGAACGCATTTCCACCCGCAAATACGGCTGGTTGGTCAAAACCGGCGTAAGCGAAGTCTTGAAAGATTATGACGGCAGTGATACCAAACCTGCATTAGATGTTGGTGCAGAATACCATCGTCCATTAAGTAACTTGACCCAGTTTTCGGATGAAGCTTCCACTTCAAGCATTTTGCAAAGTAACGATAAAAGCTACACCGCTAAAAATGCCATGAGCCTCACGCATGAGGTGTCTGACCGTGTGGATTGGTTAAATAGCTGGGCAATCAATTATGATCATAATGATGTTGCCAATAAAAACACAACCACTCACGCGCTTAGTTCCACTTATCGTTATTACATTAGCAATAAATTAGCGTTTGATACGGTCGTTGCTTTAGCCAAAGTAAATGACAATACTGACAATAATGGTAATGATGAAGTGGATAAATCCTTATTCATGGGTGTTACGTATCGTCTCAAATAATGCGACACATTCATTATTGTGTAAGAGCCATATCCATTCTATTTTTACTGTTTCCACGGATGGAGACCAAACACAAAGGTGTTTATCATGAAAATCCTACCAAAACTTACCCTCAATACCCTGACTTTTGCTATTTGCGTAGCATTAATCAGCCTTACCGCGTGTTCTAACATGACCCACCGCGACAGAAATGCTGCAATTGGTGCAGGTGTTGGTGCTGTTGCAGGCAGTGCGCTTTCTGATGGTTCTGCCGCTGGCACGGTCGGTGGCGCAGTTGTCGGTGGTGTTATTGGTCACCAAGTTTATTAATCCAATCATTTATTAACGCAAACAGGCATACTAGACTTGAACAATTGGATATATTACCTAACACCCATTATTTTCGTCGCCATTGTCATTTACGTTTACCGCCCGTGGGCAAAAAAACGTTATGAACAAGACGCCGAGATCCCATTTGCTGATGAACAGAAAAGCAGTCTTCAGCAAAAATTTCCTAACTAGGGGAAACTATGCAACGCTATAAAATCCTGCATCGCACTTATTATAACTTTACCGACACAGTGCGCCTTGAACCACACACTTTGCGCCTGCGTCCGAGAGAAGGTCACGAATTACGCATTGAATCGTCCAATCTCGACATTACGCCGCCAGCCACTTTGCGCTGGCATCGTGATGTGGAAGACAATTCGGTCGCCATTGCCACCTTCAAATCCCCCAGCACGCAATTGCTGATTACCAGCACCGTCATTATTCAGCAATACAATCAAACACCGTTGGATTTTCTGGTCGCCGATTATGCCACCCACTATCCCTTTGCTTATCAGCCCGAAGACCGCGCTGTACTCGCGCCATACATGCAGTATGGGCAACCGCATCCGCAGTTAAAGGCGTGGGTTGCCAGTGTTTGGCAAACGGGGGAACGCATTCAAACTTACGGTTTATTGCAACGCCTCGCGCTGCGTATCCAACAAACACTGATGTACCAATTGCGCGAAGAACCGGGGGTGCAAACCACCACTGAAACCTTAACGCGTGGCACGGGTTCTTGCCGTGATTCAGCGTTTTTGTTCATGGAAGCGGCGCGATGCCTAGGCTTTGCCACCCGCTTTGTCAGCGGCTACTTGCACACACCACCCTCGGATAGCAATTTCGGCGCGACGCACGCATGGGCGGAAGTGTTCCTGCCCGGTGCAGGTTGGAAAGGCTTCGACCCTACCATCGGCGCAATCGTCGGCACGGATCACATTGCCGTCGCCGTCGCACGTTTACCCGAATCCGTACCACCCGTCGCGGGCGCGTTCGTTGGACCAGCGGGAGCAACACTGAACGTAGGCGTGTGGGTAACGGCGTGTTAAGAACCCTGACTTCGTGGCTGAAAGTTAGTCTTATTGCGGTGGTTTTACTCTGCATTAGCGGCTATTTCGCACGAAATCTGCTCTTCGGCACGCCCGTTGAAGCCCACGCCGTCGTTAAGGGCGAATTGCGTCAAACCGTTGTTGCCAGCGGGCGCGTCACTTGGCCGCAGCGCGTCTCCGTCGCGGCGGAAGTCACCGGGCGCGTCAGTCACATTCCAGTGAAGGAAGGCCAGCAAGTCAAACGCGGGCAATTACTCGTCCAGCTTGAAGACGACACCGACCGTGCCAGCCTCGCGCAAGCCACCACCGCCGAGGCATTGGCAGAAGCCAAGCTGCGCCAACAACGTGAAGTCGGGTTGCCCACCGCGCAAGAAACACTGCGCCAAGCGCAAGCCGATGTCGAACAAACCCGCCAGCAACTCACCCGCATTCGCTCGCTCAACAACCAAAAATACCTCAGCAAAACCGAGTTGGATACCGCCCAACGTAATCTGGATGTTGCCAACAGCAAACTGGAAGCGGCAACATTACAAGTGCAAAGCAACCAAACCAAAGGCAGCGACGCACTACTTGCCACCACCGCCCTGAATCAAGCTCGCGCATCCTTGCAACTCGCACAAGTGAAGTTGGCGCAAACCGCTATTCTCGCCCCCGCCGACGGCACGCTGATCAGCCGCAGCATTGAGCCGGGTGATATTGCCACCGCTGGCAAAGCCCTAATGGTGTTGGCAGCGCAAGGCGAAACCCAGATCGAAGTGCAAATCGACGAAAAAAACCTCGGCAAACTCGCTGTTGGACAAGTCGCACTGAGTTCCGCCGATGCTTTTCCCCAACAGCGTTTTAATGCCGAAGTCGCCTACATTAACCCCGGCGTGGATGCCACACGCGGCGCGGTAGCGGTGAAATTGCGGGTCAAAGAGCCGCCAGCGTATTTGCGCCAAGACATGACGGTTTCGGTCGACATCGAAACCGCCAAAAAGCCGGATGCGTTGGTGATACCCACTGGCGCATTACACGAACCCAGCAGCGCTGCACCGTGGGTGCTGGTAGTGCGCAATAACCGTACTGTCAAACAGACCGTCACACTCGGTTTGCGCGGCGATGAAAACGTGGAAGTGTTAAGCGGTCTCGCCGCAGGTGAAGCCGTGATTCCGGCGAATCTCGCCCTGATCAAAGCCGATCAGCGCGTGCGGGTGACATTGCCACCATGAATTCAGCCATGCCCTTTGAATGGATTTTAGCGATTCGCTTCATGCGCCAAGCACGGATGCAAACCTTGCTGATCATGGCGGGCGTGGCGTTGGGTGTGTCAGTGATTGTGTTTATTTCCGCCCTGATCAGCGGCCTGCAAAGCAATTTATTTCGCCGCACGCTGGATTTTCAGGCGCAAATCATCATTCTGCCGCCCAAAGAAGTATCACGCTCGCTGCATCAAGCGGGGGACGGGGCGATGCTTGCCACGCTGGTACAACCACGGGCGCAACGCTTGCAGTCGGTCGATCAATGGCAAACCGTCCTCACCCAAGTCGCCAAAATGGATGGGGTGAGCGTGGTCGCGCCAGTGGTATCCGGCGCGGGTTTTATCGTGCGCGGCGAGGCTAACAAGGCTGTCGGCTTGACCGGTATTGAGCCAGAAACCTACCTGCAACTCATCGCGCTCAATAGCAAAATCATCGCAGGCACAGCCAATATCACCGGCACGGACATGCTGGTCGGCCTAGATTTGGCAAAAGATTTAGGCGTGTGGACAGGCGACAAACTCAATCTGCAAACCGCGTCCGGCGGCACGGCAACCTTGAGCATTCGCGGCATTTTCGATTACGGCAATAGCGGGATGAATTCGCGCTCGGTGTACATCGCGCTGCGTACCGCGCAAAGCCTGCTCGATTTGGCGGGCGGTGTCACCAGCGTCGAAGTGAATCTGGATGCGCCGTTTACTGCCGAAACCGTGGCGCAAACCATTCAGGCGCAAACCGGCTTGAAAGTTGACAGTTGGATTGCCACCAATGCGCAATTCTTTAGCGCGTTGGAAGCACAATCCATGTCCAACACCGTGATCCGTTTTTTCGTCGGGCTGACTGCCGCGCTGGGCATTGCCAGCGTCTTGGTGGTGTCGGTGGTGCAAAAATCCAAAGCGATTGGTATCTTGCGGGCGACGGGTACATCTCGCCAACAAATCCTGCGGCTGTTTTTGCTGCAAGGCGCGTTGACGGGTTTGATCGGTTCGCTGTTGGGCGCATTCGTCGGTTGGCTATTCTTAATCGCGTGGCGCAATATCGCCATTAATGCGGATGGCACGCAACTTTTCCCGATTACGTTTGACCCGATGCTGTTTGTGTACGCAGCCGTGGGCGCAACGCTGGTGGGGATACTTGCCGCCTTGTTCCCTGCCCTGCAAGCGGCGCGGCTTGACCCAGCGGTGGCGATTCGTGGCTGACTTTAACGCGATTACCCTGCAACTCAAAGGCATCCGCAAAGCCTACAATATCGGTTTGCCTGCGGAAACCGAAGTGCTGCACGGGCTGGATTTAACCATTGAACGCGGCGAATTTGTCGCGCTCATTGGCCCCTCTGGGTCGGGCAAAAGCACGCTGTTGAACCTGATTGGCTTGCTCGACAAACCGACGGCGGGTGAATTGTTGATTACGGGGCAACCGACGACACAATTGCAGGATCGGGAACTGACCTTGTTACGTGCCAAAGCGATTGGCTTTGTGTTCCAGTTCCACAACCTGTTGCCCGAATTTACCGCGCTGGAAAACGTGATGTTGCCATTGCTGGCGGCACGGGGTCGACCCGATGAGGCGATGCGTTTACGTGCTGCCGAATTGATTGAACAAGTGGGGCTGACCGACGTGGGCAAACACATGAGCAATGATTTATCCGGTGGTCAACAGCAGCGCGTCGCTATTGCCCGTGCTTTGGTGATGCAACCTGCCTTGGTGCTGGCGGACGAACCGACCGGCAACCTTGATACCAAAGCCGCCGACAACGTATTTGATTTGCTGCGTCGTGTGAATGAAGCCAGTGATACCAGTTTTTTAATCGTCACTCACGACCCGCGCTTGGCGCAACGTTGCGACCGCATTATTGAACTGGTGGACGGACGCATTGATTCAGACAAAGCCAATATCGTCGAACGTTAACACACTTCCCACAACACCCGCTCAAACCCCAGTGCCACCACTGCCAGACAGTGTAGGCGATCGGGTTGCTGGTATTTGGTTTCCAACGCCTGTCGGTAATCCCGCAACTGGGTTAACGCTGCCTGCATTGCTGTCTGTACCACGGGCAACACCGCCAAGGTTTCGCGTGATTGGTTGCGTACTTGCTCTGCCGTGAGTTTGGCATCAGCCAGCGACACGTATTTGAATTCCAGCACGATGTCTTTCAGTAACGGAAACCGGCGCATATTGGGGCGGATGATCATCAACAAGTCGGAATAACGCCGCTGAATCACCGCTTCCGAATCCATAATGTAATACAAGTCGTTGAACAACAGCGTCATGAAGGCAGTTTTCACCGTGAGTTCGTTGCTCCAACGGTAATCACGGTTGCTGAATACGGCAAAATATTTGTTCTCGACAAATTCGACCACGGGCTGCAAATCAGCCGTCTGGTAGAAGTTTTCTGCCAAGTGTTGCGCGGTTTGCTGGTCTTCAAAGCGTGGCAGGGTTTGTTCCTTGAGTTGCTCAACGTACAAACCACGGATCACCAGATTGGGGATTGCCAACACCAGCCGCCCCATGCCGTCCACATTCGCTATGGTCAACACGCCAAAAAAATACAGCAGGGAGAGCATGTAGGTCGGGTCGTGTTGCACCCGTTGCAATTGTTCTACCCCGAAACGGGTTTCCAGTTGCCGCAAGGGGGTCGTGCGGGTTTCATCCAGAATTTGGTCAATCACTGCCGCACCGGCTGGCAGGTTGGCAATGTAACGGATGCGCCCCGCATCCATCGCCAGATTGCCGTCGAGCATTTGATCGGGCAGTTGGGCTTTTTTCTGGTAATGACGCAAGGCGTAAAAGCACAGGGTCGGGTTATACACCGTGGCTTGGGTTAAATCATTGCAGAAGCGGTAGCCATTGTAAAAACGGCGCAACGTTTCCATGACTTCGACAATTGATATTTCGGCTAGACCATGCCTTTGCTGAATTTGTTGCACCAGCCCCTGTAATTCTGCTTCCGGGATGCCACAGAGCGCGTTGAAATCTTCATCCAGATAAATGTTAGTGGCGACATTGTAGCCACTGGTCATGTCGCTCAATACCACGGGGGACACGCCCGTGATGAATACCCGTGAAATTTTGCCTTCGGAAGCACTGGCCTTGATCACTTTGAACAAGGTTTTCAACACGCCTTCGCCTTCCAGCAAGTCGTGGTAACGCACTCGGTCACGCAGGTCGCTGGTGAGGATTTCATTGGCGAAATTGTCGTATTCGTCAATCAGCAAGTAGACAGTATGCCCGCTGTTTTTCACGCTGTTGGCTAACGAATCAAAACTTGCCAGCGCATCCTCTGGATAAACCGTAATCGGGAACTGGAGCATTGCCTGATATTTTTGGGCAAAACCCTTGATGCACTCGTTCAGGTGGCGGAACAGGTTGCCAGTAATCGTGGCAAGATCCCCCTGAGCCGAGACTTTGGAAAAATCCCAACGCAAGATCAGGTACTGGTTATGCTCGGCGGTAGGATTTTTGCCAATGGCAAGGTCGCCAAATAATGCAGGAAATTCATCTGCCGTGTGGCGGTCGTAGTAATTCGCCAGCGTTGACAACAGCAGGGATTTCCCAAACCGACGCGGGCGCAAGAACACCAACTGATCGCCAGCAGCTTCTATCGCGGGGATGTGGGCAGTGCGGTCAAGGTACAACATGCCTTGGGAGCGAATGCGTCGGAAATCACTGATACCATAAGGAAATTGAATCATAACGTGGCAATATTTTGGTTGGAGCGTATGGGTAGTTTAGCATGACCTTGACCCCTTACCACAAACAGAGGATAAGAGACGTTAACAGGCAGAATATGCCGCAAATTCGGGATGAGATTTGACTTCCTCCCCTAGCTGAAGCAAGGAGATTCCTAATTCACCGAGAATTGGGCGACGACACCGAAATGCTATCGCCACTGACATTCTCTCCAAAGGCTAACACCGCCAGTCCGGCGGCTAAAATGTCGCATTCGGGGCATTTCCAAGAGCGCACGTCCAGCGGCATGGATTCGGACACGAACCCACAACAAGCACAGCGTTTAGAGCTAGGAAAGAAACGGTCGATTTCGACATACGTTCTTCCAGCCCATGCCGATTTGTATTCAAGCTGGCGGGTAAATTCTCCCCAACTGGCATCAGCAATGTGTTTTGCTAATGTTGGGTTTTTAATCAGGTTCTTCACGGCGAGGTTTTCAACACAGATTACTTGGTTCTCGTTAATCAATCTGTGGGACAGCTTATGTAAGTTGTCCGAACGACAATCGGCAATTTTCGCGTGAATACGGGCAACCTTGACTTTGGCTTTCAACCGATTCTTGCTGCCGAGTTTTTTCTTGGCAAGCCGACGTTGGTACTTTGCCAATTTAGCGGCGTATTTGGCGGTGTGGCGGGGATTACCGGATTTAAAACCATCAGAGGTGACGAACAAATCCTTCAGACCTACGTCAATGCCCACTTTTTTATCAGTGACGGGCAACAACGTAGGTTCAAATTTACACAGACAGGATACGAAGTAGCGTCCAGCCTGATCTTTGGAAACGGTGACAGTCGTAGGAGCAGATGGAAGTTGTCTACTCCACTGGATATTCAGTGGGTTATCACACTTCGCCAACTTCAACGCGCCATTCTTGAAAGTGAATGCGCGGTAAGTAAACTCCGCCGACTGGCGATGTTTTTTGGATTTGAAGGCAGGGTATTTCGCTCGACCTTCAAAAAAGTTCTTGAATGCCGTTTGCTGATTCCGCAAACATTGTTGCAGCGGAACGCTAGAAATATCGTTCAAGAAAGCGAACTCAGGCAGCTTTTTAATGGCAGTAAGTCTGGCATTCGCTGCGGTGTAACCGATTTTTTCCTGAGTCTGATCATAAGCATCGGTGCGGTAACGCAAGATG
>JBDKID010000046.1:0-16948 GCA_039797295.1 Pseudomonadota bacterium
CTGGGGTGAGGGGTTGTTATCGTGGTTGACAACATCTTCCCACACTGGATGCTTCCTGCCTATTTTTTAATCATATCTAAACTGTCCGAAGTATTGTTTTCTGCTATTCGCCAGATTAGCGGCGACCATCAATCTTGGAGCTGGGAATCAGTCGAACTAGAAAAAGAAATTTATCACCTGCGAGTTGCATATAATTACATCACCAAAGTTAGCCAAACTGAAGACCACTCTGACTTACGATTCAGAATATTAACAAACCTCGCAAATACTTTAAATCATACGGGAAGAAGTGCCGAGGCGATTGCATTATGGGACAAGGTTTTAGCAAAGCATCCAAACTATGGCATGTCAGCACTAAACAGAGGCTATGCGATTTATTGGTATGGCCGTTATCTTTATGACCCTGGACACCAAACCTTATTTCTTAATGAAAGCTATCATCAAGTAAAACAATCACTTTCTTTTGACATAGAAAACCATGCAATTGAGGGAATAAGCGAGTGGTTAAAATATCTTCTAGAAATAGGAAGCTGGGAAAACTTCAATTTCCATCAAGAACCAGAATCACGTGGACGTTCAAAACGTGAAAAAACTTATCGAACTTGGTGCATCAATAATAGACTATTCCTCAATCCTTTAAATGATCTCTGGAATACAGACATTGTGGCAAATGATGTACTTACATTTCCATCAGTGATCATCAAGCTGGAAGAAAATCCTTCAAGTTCTCCTCCAGAAGTCTACGGGATATATAACCAATTGAAACAAGAGTATGTTAGTGCCCGTTATATGCTTTTCAATGCGATTGAGGAATCGCAAGAAGCTATTCACTTCTCGGACAAGCGAGTTCTTCTATATAACATGCTTGACTATCGAGAATATAGACTTTGGATTGAAAAGGCTAAAATGGCGTTTCTTGGTGCTCATGCAATTTTTGACAAGATTGCATATTTAGTGAATAAGTATTGGTCATTAGAACTACCCGCTAGAAAAATAAATTTCACATCATGTTGGTTTAATAACGGAAACCCAGCCAAAGGACTGGCAAAGCCATTTGCCTCATCTGAAAACTGGGCACTTAGAGGGCTATACTGGCTTAGTAAAGATTTCAAAGAAACGAATGAAAGTCAAGTACAACCGGAAGCATGGCATATTGCACAAATACGCAATCATATAGCCCATAAATATCTCAAAGTATTTGATCATATGCTCGTTGACACAGAAGGATGGCGAAAGCGGACTGGACATGAGTGGGAATATCCGATAAGCGACCAAGAACTTATAAACCAAACACTGCAATTGCTCAGTTTGGTTAGAAATGCCTTGATCTATGTATCATTGGCTGCTCACCATGACGAACAAAAGAAAAGAACCATGCATGGAGATGAAATGCTTGGAGTAATGCTTCTCCATAAGATAAAAGACTCTCAACGATTTTAGCTCTTATAGTTGATTTTCTATGCATTCAAAAAGTGGACTTCGATACTCATAAATCGCGCAATGCCTCCAACTCCGCTTCGAGTTCGCCGGGGTCGTAGTTAACCACCGGAATATCGCTTTTAGCGCATTCTTCGTAAAAGCGGTAGCGGTCTATGCCTGCAAACTCACAGGCACGTCCAGAGGATATTTTCCCTGCATGAAACAGTGCAATACCCGCCTCCAGCTTGATTTGTTTTTCCAGTTCGGGAAGTGTGTCACGCCCGAAGTCTTCGGGTATCTCCAGTATGATTTGCACATCCAACACCTGTATTTGCGTTTCCATGCTCTATCATAATGTGAGATTTCCGCATGACCTACCAAGCATTCTACGCCCACATCGACTGCCGTTTTCCCTATCACGACACCGCCGCATGGCAGCAACTCATTGCGCAATCGCTGGAAATCGGTGGCGATGCGCCGTTTCTGGTGTTGCATGAAATTTGTCGCCTACCTTCATCTGTCACCCTGAAACTTGAGCAGCACTTGGCAATGTATGCCTACTGGAAAGCGGCGTTTTCTCACCCCGTGCAAAACATCGTTGAACCCGCGAGTTTGGCATTGATCCTGCAACAGCTTTTGAGCGATGCGGAAGTTATTCACATCATGGAGCAATTGCGAACCTACCCCCAGCAGTCTTCCGCGCTGCAAGTAGCACTGTTTGCGTGTGCTGATGAGCAGGGCTTGGTCGATGCGAAATACGCGGAAATTGTCAGTGAGTGGCAGCCTATCGATAGTTTCCTATCTTTTTAGATAGTTTTTTCTTGTCGTACCGTCATGCTTGATTGTGAGTAAATTATAAAAATACCAAATTTATTAAATAGTTAGGTTGTTTGGTTCTAGGCTGGCACATGCTTTGCAATAACATCAATGTCTGAGCAGGTTGTATCGCTCGTGGAGTAGGTTCAAACCCCTACCTGACGCAGCCGCCATTGGCGTGTGTGCGTATCGGTGTTACAGCGGTCAGATATGCGGCTATAGCTCAGCGGTAGAGCAACCGAGAGATCGGTGGTCGTGAGTTCGAGCCTCACTAGCTGCTCCATACCATAGCTCAATCGGTAGAGCACTTGATTTGATCAAGCTGTCGTTGGTTCGACTCCAACTGGTAAAACTACCCTGTTACGGTAGCCTAGCCCGCAAGGGCAGACAAAACGGTAACCCTCTCGCGGTTAATGCCTGCGGTGCGCGATGGTTGCGACCAGAATGCATCAATGGCAACGACCAACACTCGCGCCGCCGTGTCGGTGGGTTGTTAGGTTGCGAATGCGTGGCGGCTGCGGCTTTAAACGCATTTCCCAACCTAGCTAAACCCGCACGCCGAAACGAGTGTGAGGGGGATACCACCTTAAATTGCACAGGACAACGCCATGTTATTCACGACAAAAACCACTATTCCAGAAACACATCGCGGGCTGTTGTTCAAAAATCAGCAGTTCGAGCGCGTTTTACCAGCAGGTATGCACACCTTGCGTAGCTGGCGGCGCGAATACCACATTCAAACTCACGCCATTACTGACACTTTAAAAACAGGCGTGCCGGATGAGGTATTAAACCTTGCGGATTTACATCCCGCCGCTTTTGCCGAGCATTTGCAAATTTGGGCAACGGGGGAAAATGAAATCGGTTTGGTTTACCAAGACGATGTTTTAAAAGACATTAAACCGCCAGCGCAACGCGGGGCTTATTGGCACACGCAGCGGCAAATTGCTGTGCGTAAACTCGACATTGGCGCGGCTTTCAAGTTGCCGAAAGCATTAGCCAGCCAATTATTAGCCGCGAAAGATGCGCAATTACGCGCGGCGGCTTTGAATGCTTTATTGATGAGCACAATTCCCGAAGGTCATATTGGCTTTTTGGAAGTCGATGGCGAACAGCACGAAATGTTAAGCGCGGGAACACACGTTTGGTGGCAATTCAATCATACGATCAAGGTCACGCAATTGGATTGCCGTTTGCAAAACATGGAGGTTAACGGGCAGGAAATCCTCACCAAAGACCGTGTGGGTTTGCGCGTTAACTTATCGGCGATGTGGCAAATCATTGATCCACAAAAGGTTAAATCCAGTCTGGCGGATCACAAAGATTATTTGTACCGCGAATTGCAATTGGCCTTACGCGCCGTGGTTTCTACGCAAACGCTGGATGAATTGTTGGCAGATAAGAATTTGCTCAACCAAACCATTCAGCAGTCCGTCGCGGAAAAAGCGGCAGAATACGGCATTGACCTGAAAACCGTTGGGGCGCGTGACATTGTATTGCCGGGGGAAATCAAG
Organism: Pseudomonadota bacterium; assembly: GCA_039797295.1. Lineage (GTDB taxonomy): Bacteria > Pseudomonadota > Gammaproteobacteria > Thiotrichales > Thiotrichaceae > Thiothrix. The sequence continues at coordinate 3,750 of JBDKID010000046.1, forward strand.
GCGATTTTGACGCAAGTGGTTGAGGCGAAGAAAAAAGCCGAAGCCAATCTGATTCGCCGCAGCGAAGAAACGCAGGAAACCCGTTCATTACACAATACCGCCAAGGTTATGGAAGGCAATCCCGTCTTACTGCGCTTGAAAGAACTGGAAGTGCTGGAAAAAATCACCGCCCGCATTAGCACCTTGAATGTTTACGGCGGTTTGGATGGTGTCATGAACGACTTGGTTAAGCTGACAGACAAGACCAAAACCACTTAACGGTAACTACTTATGATGTTTCTGAAAAAATTACTGTGGGGAGTCGGTAAACTTACCATCGCGACGGTGTTGCTCATGGCGATTTTGGGTGGTTGGGCGGCGTATGCTGAACGCCATGCAGAAAATCAAGCACAAGCATTTTGCGATACGGTAACGCTCGGACAAAAAGTCGATCAGTTATTCACCCAAGCTCTTGCCGCGAAGGCGGATGCACATCAAACCCGTTGGTTTCAAGCCGCAAATGGGCATGAAAATGATTGGTTGCCTGTAACTTTTTTGGGTGTGACACCGTTTAATCGTCATTATTGTTCCATTGAGGCGCGAGATGGCGTGGTCTTAACGAAAGCCGTGAAGTACATGGATTAATCACAGAATGAAAAAGCTGCTGGGTTGCTTGGGGGTATTGCTGTTAGCGGGGTGTGCAGCGACGACTCCGCCCAATGTTGATGGCGCGTTGGCGAATATGGGTGTTATGGGGGCAGCACGTTGTGGGCAACAGGTGCGTGATTTGCAGCGTATTACGCCGGATGCGCGTAATCCGACCGATGGTTTTCGGCGTAATCAGTTGTGCATTGCCGAACGTGCCTGTGCAAACGCGGCGGCATTTGAGCAGCCACAATGGTTGGATGCGGTAATGCTGCATTTCATTGACCCGTACACGCAACAACGCCACGATTGGGTGGCGGTGATTCAACATTGTCAGCAGCGTTCGCGGTTGAATCCGTTGCGTGGTTTGTTGTGCCAGCGCGAAATGGCGCGTTACCACATTTTTACCGATTTGCAGCGGGCTTTAGCGCAATCGGGGTGCAGCATGCCAGCGGATTGGCAACGGTTGGCGGGTTATATCACCACTTGTGTGGATGATGCATACCCGCCATTGCTTGCCGACTATATCCAAAATCGCGTGGTGAGTTACCGCAATCAAGTGCGCCGCGAGTGTTTAGCGGCTGCCAATGCCCGTGATTAACGCCGACTGACTACCATTGCGAAGGTCGGGGCGAGGCTTTTGCGGAACAATAAACCAATCAGTAACGGTACACCCACCACTAAGAAACCATCGGCAAGAATAGCCAGCAAGTTATTGTTAATTTGGGCATTGAGTTGCAATAAGCCGTAGCTAATCAGCGCACCAACGGCGGCGGTGCTGAATAACCATGTCAGGTATTCGCTGAAAGCGTGCCCGACTTGGCGTTCCAACCACATGAACCAGATGGGTACAGGTGACAGGATAATAAACAGTGCTAAAGCTGTGCCGTTGTAGGAATAGTGTTGACCGAGGTAGTAAAGCCCGCAGAAATACAGGATTGCACCGACCATCGAGATCCACGCGACCAGTTTGGCATTACCTTTGCTTTGAATAAGCCAATAAGACGTGACGATATTCGATTGAAAGAAGAAATACACGGCGATGATTTGCAGGGTTAAAGTGCTTTTCGCGGCGAACGTCGGATTCAGCCAAATGCTAAGGAATTCACCGCCTGCACTAATGAGCAATACCGCAATCACCATGCTGATGAGTAACATGATTTTGGTGGTTTTTTTGTAGAGTTCCAGCAGTTCATGGTCGCGATTCAGCCCCGATAATTCACTAAAACGTGGGAACACGATTTGCACGAGGGTGTGAATAATGCCATTCGCCATTTGCGCAATGGTGTAGGGGATTTGGTAGTAAGTTACCGCGCCCGTCCCAATAATGCCGCCAATCACCAACTTGTCAGCGCGGGTGGTGAGTGAGGCCAGTAAGTTGCTAATGAAGGTGTAAAAGCTAAACGACACAATGTTTTTGAAAATCGCGGCATTGAACGATAAACCCATGTGTACCCCCGCTGGCAAAATGCGACGGCATGACCAATAGCCAAACCCAAAACCGCAGGCGTAAATCACAATGTAGCTGATCATAATGGCTTCGAGCGAAAAACCGAGCAGCAGCAACACGCTGGAAATAATAATGCCGCCTAAATTACCCACGTTTTGGATAATGGATGGAATATCAAAGCGATGATAAGCCTTGCAAACATTAACAAAAAATTGGTTCATGTAACTGAAAAACAAGGCAATGGCGGTCAGGTGTAATACCGACAGGCCAAGGGCTTGTTGGGCTGCATCGGTGTAAAACATGGCGCTGAGGTTGGGGGAAAACGCATACAGCAATCCTGCCGCGAGTAACCCGATGCACAGGTAGATCAACAGGGAAATGTCTAAAATGGGTTTAACATCTTGCCGCCTATCCGTGACTTCGTATTCGGCGACGTATTTGACAATGGTTTGCCCAACCCCCAAGTCAACAAGGGTCATAAAACCCACTAACGAAATACAAATAGCATAGAGACCATATAAATCCTCACCGAGGTGCTGAACCATAATGGGAATCGTAGCCAAGGCAGCCAGCAAGGGCAGGATGTAGCCAACGCTGGAGAATATGACGTTCTTCTGTATGTTTTTCATAGCCTGTGCAGTAGGGGTGATGGTGACTAAGGGGCTGCTTACAATTCAATCAAATTGTTAACAAATTGTAAACAAGATAATTTCAATACCTAATTTAGCTCAAGTCTAATAAGGAGTTGGGAAAAATCCCGATAAAAGCATTATTTTTCTCGATTTATGATTAGGTTTTAATTTTTGTCGGCAAATAGCTGGCAATTATTTTGATAATAATCATTTAGTGGCATAAATCTTCGCAGGGTGTGCCATCCCCATCACGATCTAGGCGTTTGACAGCGCATTGTTGCAGGTAAAATTTAGCTTCGTCACAGCTTTGCATGTCGCGGCACAAACGCTTAGTGCCACAAGTGAAACTGCTGGCAGTGGCAGGGCTAGTGGAATGGCTGTTGGGTGTCACAACCGAATGCGCGGGTGGTGGCGGCGTCGTGTGGCTTGGTTGCGCGGTCTTGTCGTGGCGGAATTCCCACGGCGGGATGGGATTCGCTTGTGACCACAAACCAAGCGCGGCTTGTTGGGCTTGCGTTTCCGCCGCGAAATACGCAGGGTCAGTGGCGTACTGACGATAAACCCATGCCATGCCACGTTTGAGTTGTTCGAGGTTAATGTCCGTGCCATTCAGCAGCACTTTACCGACTACTCTGCCGTATTTATCACGCTCTTGGTAATCCACATTAACCGTTTGTTGGTAAACCTGTTCGGCTAACGCTTGTTTGGCGGCTTGCCCGAAATCCTGACGTTTTTCGGGCGCGTCGATTTGTGCTAAACGCACGGTCACTTGCTGATAATCACTGGATAGCACGGTTAACGTGTCGCCATCACTCACCCCCACGACTTTACCGACCAACGTTGCGGCGGATGCGTGGCTGGGTAAACCCAATGCGACCATCAAGCTGGTCAGCAAAGTGAGAGTCTGGCGTGTCAATAACATGCTGGCTTAATCCGTTGAATTATCGGGGTTCAATGCGGCTGGTATTGCTCGCGCTGATTGAAAATATCGCCGATTTTGGCGGGGAATTGCGCCGTGCTAGAATCTTGGAAAGCGAATTCGCCGCTGGTCGTTTTCACGGTCAAACTGCTATTACCGCCGCCCACGGGTGGGGGATTCAGGGTTGTGGATTTGGCATGAGTGAAATCCGCCGCATTCAATGCCGTAACCAATTGGTCGAATTGCGCTTGGGTGATTTTCCCTGTCTTGTTTTCCAGCACTTTATCACCGTAAGCCCCTTTGGTTACGAGCGTGGTATCCAGCGTGTTATTGACCGTGAGCGTCGTACCGCGCCAATAATCCGGCGCAACCGTGCCCGTGGTGGAAACAAACGTGACGGATTGAATCGCTGGGGCTGGCGTGGGTTCGGGTGTGGCACACGCGCTCAATGCCAGCCCTAAACCGAATGCCAACAGGGGTTGCGTAACACGTTTCATAAAGCCTCGCTAGGTGTTGTGGTCATGCTGCCAGTATCAACGAATGCAGGCGTAAGTCAATCACCTGCCGTTTAGAGGGAAATAATTTACGTGCCATGCAAATCACACTAGATTGGCAACGGCATAAACTGTGTGTTGCCCCGCTTCAATCCCATAACCATTGCGAGAATTCCATGTTGAAATTCAAAGTGTCTTGTGCTGCTGTGTTGTGTGCTATCAGTGTTAATGCGTTGGCGGACGCGCCTTACATCGAACACAGCACGGGCTTTTTCGCCGCCAGTATGCCGCTCAGCAAATGCTTAACCACGGGGCAAAAAGCCTTTAGTGACTTGGGTTTGACGCTGAAAAATTCCACCAATCCGCGCAATGAAGTGGTAGGAACGGTAGGGGATTACAAAGTCGTGCTGTATTGCGTGAGTGAAGAAGGCGGCTGCGACGCGCCCGAAGAACCCACCGCCAGCGGCGGCACGGTGATTGCGGCGGGAACGGATTACTCCAGCGTCAAAAGCTGGGTGGACAAAGTTAAAGCCAAATTGAAGCTGCAATAATCCATCACCCAATGGGTGTTGAAAACGCTTTTACATTGAGAGGCTAAATCAGCGGCGATTTTATCAGGTTGGGCAATACCTTCGATGTCGTAGGTTGGGCATGACTTTGTGTCATCGCGCACGACACCTAAGAGTAGCCAGCCGCCATCCAGCCCCGGCTCGTTGGCGAATGCACAGACCGTTTCCATGATGGATTTGCCGACTTCGCTGGCGCGTTTTGCTTCAATCCGCTCGTTTTCATCCATGCCATTGAGGATTTCTAACAGTTCTGTTGCTGTCATGCTGCCACCTCCGCAGTGCTTATTGTCATGTTTACCGCCTCTGCCGCAAACAATCCCGCCGTTTCCCGTGCTGCTTGCAACCGCGTTTCCAGCTTATCGCACAACGCCATCAAGCTATCGACCTTCGCCACAATCCGCTGTTGCTCCGCCAACGGCGGTAATGCAATCACATAATTTTTTATGTCACTGACATTTACATGCTTTGCACCGATACCTTTGTTTAAGTTAAGCAAATCTGACAATGCTTTCGGTGAAGATATTGTCATTCTTAAGAATTCTGGAATTAATTTTCTTGAAGCCCTCAAAAGCATAACTCGTTGACCAAGACAGCAAATAACAGAATCTGGAATGATAATGGACTCACCAACACTTCCCTCTCTTGCCAGAACAATATCGCCTGATTCTGGTGTGAGCCGTCTGTTTCTTTCATGGTAAGTATTTTCACTAACATAACGAAGTTTATGCTTAATTAACTTTCCATCTTTAAATGAGTTGGTGTCCAGAGAAAGAAATCCATTTTGAATAAATTTTGGTGTTGAATGAGGGCAGTCGACAATTATGTTAAATAAATCATCCAACCTCACCCATTCCCAACCATTCGGCAATTCAAACGGTTTTTCGTCGTCACGAATCGCGGGTAATGGTTTTTGGCGTTTGATTTTGCCCTCTTGAATCAGGCGGTCTTTTTCGGCGGCGATGTGTTGCAGCAACACGGCGGCGGGTTCGTCGTTCGGGTCTTGCGGGACGAGTTTGCCCATGACGGCGAGTTGCAGGATGGTTTCGCGCAAGGCTTTGACGCTTTCCGGCGTGTGGAATAGCGTGGTCATGTGTTGGTTGAGGCGTTGCCAAGCGCGTTGCAGGTCGTCGGGTGTTTGTGCAAGGGATTGGAGCACAGCATTATGAGTGATGGGGTCAAGTTGCTGGCGTTGTTGCTGCAACGTTTCCAGCTTATCGCAAAGTGCCATTAGGCTATCGACCTTCGCCACAATCCGCTGCTGTTCTGCCAGTGGAGGAAGAGGAATAAGAGCATCATTGAGTTTTTTCAATGTTACTCTAGTAATAGCTACCCCAGTCATTTCTGATCGCATTTCCTCATAGAAAAAGGGTGATCTCAAAAGAATTAACAAGAACTTGTTTTTAATATTCCGGGAGATTTTCAATAGTGCAACACTAGACAGCATTGAAAAAGGCTTAGTCAGGTTGTTAATTGTAACAACCCCAGTTGTGGCCCCGTCCTTAATATATAACAAATCCCCATATTCTGGATCGCATCGAGAATATATTTCATTGTGAATTTCTTTTGATACATACGTTGCGTTGTGCAATAAAACGCCATTTGCTTTAATGTTTTTTGCAGTTATATAGAGAAATTCACCATGATTAATATTGGGTGGTGAATGATGTGTTCCATCAGTTATTTTATTTGTAGCGTCGCCTAAATGTGTCCATTCCCAACCCTGCGGTAATTCAAACGGTTTTTCGTCGTCGCGGATGGCGGGCAACGGTTTGGGGCGTTTGATTTTGCCATCGCGGATGAGGCGGTCTTTTTCGGCAGCAATACGTTGCAGCAGCACGGACGCGGGTTCGTCGGCAGGGTCTTGCGGGACGAGTTTACCCATAACGGCGAGTTGCAAAATCATTTCACGCAAACGCTGCACGCCATTAGGCGCGGCGGCAATCGTGCCGAATTCGGCAAGGAATTGGGAGGTGTTCAGAGGTTATTCTCCGGCTGTTCGAGCGAGCTTTTCGATGAGAGCAGGATGATACCGAATGCCCATTTCCAGCATGGCATTAACAGCATCACGAAACGAAACAATCCAACCTTGTTGTTTTGCCTTCAATAAAATACCAAGCGTACCCGTCACGCGCATTCCGAGGTATTCCGCCACGTTGCGTCCCAGTTTTTCATCAATAATGACCCACTCCGCACCCATACGCTTTGCCATGTCGATGGTATGCTTTTCGCCTTTATCCAATTCCAACAATATGCCGGTATGAATAACGGGCAGCGATGTCACTTCTCGAACCCACGGCAATGTGCGTAAGTCAGGAACAGAAATCACCCCGCCAACCGCGCATTCATCAATGACTTCGGAAACAACATGAATCTCACCCAACACTTGCGGCAACAGCTCAAGCTGGTGAATACCCGCTAAAGAAATGAAGGGAGTTGTATTGCAAAAAATCATCAAAGTAACGCCGTTTCACGTTCAAAATCATCGCTGGAATCTTCCAACAATACCGCACCTGCATCCCACGCCATCCGCAAAAAGGCAACACGAGGGATTTCTAACCAACTTGCTGCCGTACCTGAGCTGATACGCCCTTCTTTAAACAGGTTAATCGCGGCTTGCTGTTTGAGGTATTCCGCAAACCGTTCAGCGTTCAAATGCAGTCCGATCAGAATTTCAGACGGACACGTAATGGATATGGTTTGTTTCATCGTTTTCACCTCTGGTATAGATACCTTCATTCCCAATAGTAGGCGTTCAATCGGCTGTAAGCAAAAAATCACTGAGGACGCGCTCCAAACCTATTCACGCTATATTCCCCGTAAGATTAGGAATCTATATCCGTACAATTAGGATTCTAGTGTCCTGAAATTAGGATTCCTCGTGCAGCAGCGCCCCCGCCAACTCCGCCTTCAACTCATCCTGCACCGCTGTAATTTCTGCCAGCAACCGCTGATATTTTTCCAGCAACACATCGGGGTCATGGCTTTCTGCCTCCGGTGCATTCGGATTTTTGCGGTCGAGGTTGTAAATCGGCCAGAAAATCCGATCCCCTGCGCTGCGTTCGTCGCGCTCTTGCTGACGTAAGGTTTCCACTTCCAAACGCAATGCCGCCATTTGTTCCTCCACCGCCAACCGTTGCGCCGCATCCTTGTCGCCCTTGATGCTGTCACGCAAGCCTTTGATGTTGCTTTCCATATCGCTGGCTTGATTGCCCAGTTGTTCCGCCTTGTCCCAATGCGGTTGGGCGCGGCTTTCGGCATCGTCTTTCAGTGCTTTGAAATCAACTTTCCAAGCGCGTTCGTTTTCGACCCGTGCCGTAAAGCCGTCGGCTTCATCACCCCACCAGTCTTTTTCCGCCTGAAACTCTTCCAACCGGATCGGTTTGGTCTTGGAATAGCTCTTGTAACCCGCCGGATACGGGTGTTCGTAATACCAAATGGTTTCCGTCGGCTTGCCCTTGGTGAAAAACAGTAGGTTGGATTTGATGCCGGTGTAGGGGCTAAACACGCCATTCGGCAAGCGCACAATGGTATGCAGGCTGCATTCGTCCAACAGTTTCTTTTTGACCTTGGCTTTCACGCCTTCGCCAAACAGCGTGCCATCGGGCAGCACCACTGCGCCGCGCCCGTCGCTTTTCAGCAATTTGTCGATGATCAGCACCAGAAACATATCGGCGGTTTCGCGGGTACGGGTATCCAGCGGGTAATCGTTGCCGGATGTGCCTTCTTCAATGCCGCCAAACGGTGGGTTGGTGATAATGCAATCGCGTCGATCCAGCGGCGACCATTCGTTCCAGCCCTTTGCCAGCGTATTGCGGTGTTCAATCTGGCTGGGTACGTCAATGCCATGCAGCAGCAAATTGGTGCTGCACAGCAAATGCGGTAGCTGTTTCTTTTCAAAGCCGAAAATGCTGGCTTCAATCGCCGCCTTGTCAGCCGTGCTGGATTGTTCGGTGAGTTGCGCCCGCAAGTGGTCAATGCTCGCGGTCAAAAAGCCACCCGTGCCACAGGCGGGATCAAGCACGGTTTCACGCTTATCCAGACGCGGATTCACCATTTGCACCATAAAATGCGTCAAGGCTCGCGGGGTATAAAATTCGCCCGCATTGCCCGCGCTGCGCAAGTCATTGAGGATTTGTTCGTAAATGTCGCCCATCTGCTGGCGTTCTTTGAGGTCGTGAAAGTCGATGCCTTCTTCCAGTTTCTCGATCACCTCCAGCAACAACGTGCCGGATTTCATGTAGTTGTTGGAATCTTCAAAGACGCTGCGGATGACCTGTTTTTTCGGGTCGCCGTGGACTTCCAGTTCCTTGAGCTGCGGAAACACGGTGTTATTGACGTACTCAATCAACTCACTCGGCTTCATTTGCGGCTGCATTTTGCCCTGATTATCCACCAGATACGCCGCCCAGTTGCGCCAGCGGCAATCCTCCGGCAATGGGGACTGGTAACTGGGGTCATCGTCTTCCCACTCATCTTCACGCTGATCAAACACTTTCAGGAACAGCATCCACGCTAATTGCCCAATGCGTTGCGCGTCGCCATCCAGCCCTGCGTCTTTGCGCATAATGTCTTGGATGGTTTTGATGGTGCTGCTGAGGTTCATGCTGTGGTATCTCGTGATAAGGTTTCAACTTGTATGATCAAGTGCTGGGTAATGCTGATCAACTCTTTCAACAATTGTGGAGTGATGTCCAACTGCCCTTCGTATTCGGCAAGGTTTCTCAGTTTGTGGCACTTGTCCAAAACGCGCCACTGCATGTTTTCTAACCCAGCAGTATCTTCTAGGCACTGAAAAACCAGATAGCGATTATCCGAACGGTAGCCATGCCAACGCATTGCGGCGAGTGATACGGCATGTGCTGCACCATAGGCGAGTGAGAATCGGCTTTCTTCGGATAGGGCGGGGAGTTTTGCATCTTGCAAACGGCGTTTTGCCGAAGCAAGCATACCGTTGAATTCAGCTTGGTCGAAGGCTTCAACTTTGAGTTGCTTGATCTTCACCAAGTTGTCTAATTTTTTCAATGTCACTGTCTGATCCTTTGAGCCAAAGTTTGGGTTGATCCATTACCCGTGTCATAAAAGACTGTTTTTCCGTTAAACGCTCAACAACTTGCTGGTAGGTATAGATGTTCGGGTTGATGGGACGCCCGACGACAATTTCTGCGTCATGTAACGCTTGCATGACATCGGCGTAAGGCAAATCCTCACTGATAACCAACAGATCAATATCGCTGTGCGCCGTATCTTGCCCTTTTGCAACCGAACCGTAAATAAAAGCGCAGGTGATTTGCATTTCTAGGGGACGTAATGCTGTTTGGATTACGCTGGTGACCCCAAAGGTTTTACGCGTGATGGCGACGAGTTCCGCATAAATTGGGCAAGACGGATTGGCTTGATAATGGTGTTGATTGCCGATACGGGTTGTTATCAAAATACCTGCCTCCGTTAGGCGTTCTAGCTCCCGCACAATTGCGCCTTTGCCCGCGTGTGTGAGGCGGATAATCTCATTCAAATAGTATGTCTGATCGGGTTTGTTGAACAGTAAACCTAAAACGCGCTGCTGGGTTTTAGTGAATAGTGCATCACTGATGCGGGAAGTTTGCATACTAGCCACCTCGATAGTTCCTATATTGGGTACTATCGGTCTGAGTATGGGAATTATCAAGTCTTTTAAGCGGTTTCATCCAGATAAAGTGCTTGCTCCAATGCCGTCACCGCTTGGTTGTACTGCGCCACCCCGCCGAAAATCGTGCGCCGAATCTGCATCTTCGTGCCAAAGCGATCAAACGGCGGCATCTCCAACACTTGCGGATCTTCGATGTTTTGAATGCCGTTGCTGGCGTATTTTTCCAGTAAGGCATCCAGCACCGCCCGCGCTTCTGTGCCGTATTGGCTGAAATAGTCACGTTTTTTCACCCGTTTGGCGCGTTCCTGACGAGTAAGCGGCTTCTGGTCAAACGCAAGGTGTGTGATTAAATCAAATACATCCATGTCGCTGCTGTTGGGAATCACCTCATGCAAGGTTTCCAGCGTTATGCCCAGCAGTTGCAATTCATCCAGCACCGCTTGCTTGCGTTCCGCGCTGTTCCAACGCCGCAAAAAATCATCGAGTGACGCAAATTGTTCCCGCAAGTTGCTTTGTAACTGTTGCTTGAGCAAAACACGGTATTGCCCTGTGACCAGCTTGCCATCGGCATCAAGGTATTGGGTTTGCTCGGTTGCCAGTGCTACGTTCACGTCGTCGAGGTAGTATTTCTCGCGCTTGCCCATGCCTTTGCCTGTTCCGGTGTCCGTACCTGTTTTACCGTAAGGGGGGCGTTCATCGGTTTCGTTAACACCTTCGATTTTGGTTTTATCTTCAGTGTCATTTTCTGCTGATGGGATAATCGGCTCGTCTGTTTTGGGTTCGTAAACCGTGACCGGTTCGCCATCAAAATCCTTGTCAGCAAACAAGCGCGTGGCGTTTTTGAAATCCATTACCGTGAAATACAGCTTGTGGTAATCCTCGCGGATGCGTGTTCCCCGCCCGACAATCTGCTTGAATTCGGTCATCGAATTGATGTTTTGATCCAGCACAATCAGCTTGCAGGTTTTCGCATCCACGCCCGTGGTTAACAACTTGGAAGTGGTGGCAATTACCGGAAAGGGTTGGTCATTGTCCATGAAGTTTTCCAGCTCCGCTTTGCCTTCCTTGTCATCGCTGGTAATGCGCATCACGTAACGGCGGTTGCTGGCAGCGGCGGGAATCAGTTTCACCAGTTCTTGACGCATTCGTTCCGCGTGATCTTGGTCATCGCAAAACACAATGGTTTTTGCCAGCGGGTCAGTTTTGCTTAAAAACTCCCACACCCGGTTGGCAACGAGGGCGGTACGCTGTTTTAACACTAAAGTGCGGTCGTAATCCTTGGTGTTGTACTGGCGGTTTGCCACGATTTTGCCGTCACGGTCAGTCGTGTTTTTTTCAGGTGTATAGCCGAGTGCATCCACATCAGTTACCACCCGAATCACTTTGTACGGCGCGAGAAAGCCATCCTCAATCCCCTGTTTCAGCGAATAGGTGTAGATCGGATTGCCAAAATACTTGAGGTTGAATTCCGGCTCTTTGACGGCACTGTCGCCTTTGGCAGGTTTCACTTCTTTGGGTGTTGCGGTCAAACCCAAGTGTGTGGCACTGCTGAAATAATCCAGCACATCACGCCATGAGGAATCTTCCGCCGCACTGCCGCGATGACACTCATCAATCACCACCAAATCAAAGAAATCCGCCGGAAACTGGCGGTAAATTTGCTGCTCTTCTTCCTTGCCTGTGACCGCTTGATAGAGGGATAGGTAAATCTCGAAGTTCTTTTTGGCGGTGCGGTTCTCGATCTTGTGCATGTATTCGCCGAATGGGGCGAAATCCTGCCGCATGGTTTGATCGACCAGCACATTGCGATCCGCCAGAAACAAAATGCGCTGTTTCGCTTTGGCCTTCCACAACCGCCAAATGATCTGGAAGGCGGTATAGGTTTTGCCTGTCCCCGTTGCCATCACCAGCAAAATGCGTTGCTGACCCTTAGCAATCGCTTCGATGGTGCGGTTAATTGCCACACGCTGGTAATAACGCGGTTCGTTGGCATGAAGTGCGGAATAGTACGGCTGTTCCAGTAATGGCTGGGTGGGCAAGTCGGTTAAACCTTTCCATTGCAGGTAAACCGCTAATAGGGTGTCTAGGGTGGGGAACTGCTCTAGCGTTAAGTCTTGAGTCACAGGTTGTGAAATGCCGCTCCGATCTTGCATCACAAAGCCATCGCCGTTGGAACTGAAGGCAAACGGTACATCCAGCATTTCCGCATAAGCGAGTGCTTGCTGCATCCCATGCCCGACCGAAAATTTGTTTTGCTTGGCTTCAATCACTGCAATCGGCAGGTTAGGGCGGGCATACAGCACAAAATCTGCACGGCGCAAACCACCCTGCACATCAGGGTCGGTCAGGCGCACCGCCATATTACCCCACACTTTAACGCGCCCCGCTGTAATGACTTCTTCACGGAATTGATGTTGTTGCCATCCGGCTTGTAGCAACGCGGGGATAATGTATTTGGTGCAAATATCGCGTTCGCTGAGCTGTTTTTTGTTCATCAAAAGCTACCCCGTGATTGACTGGAAAGTATAGTTTATCTGATTGCGCGGAAGACCTCGCCCTTCAGGGCGGGGATGGAGTGCTTGGTGGCGTAGCCGCCCTAAATCCCTCTCATTTCAAAGTTTCTTGCGATACCCGACGCTGAAACGCAGCGGCAGTTGTGCCGTTTTGCGGGGTCATGCCGCTTCGTTTACAACAAGGCACTGGCGTTGCAGAAAGACAATCATGAAGTAGGCGAGAAACACCTTAGCTATGTGAAGATGGCAGCGTGGCTTCCACTATGGAAACGGGAAGTTGGGCAGGAATGGCTAAAAGATTCCCCCTCACAAGCATTGCAACACGCCCTCAAGGATTTGGACAAAGCCTACCAGAATTTCTTTGCCAAACGT
>JBDKID010000047.1:0-16128 GCA_039797295.1 Pseudomonadota bacterium
ACATCGTAATAATATTCCAGCATCGACAAGAATAAGCTTTTACCAAAACGACGCGGACGCAGCAAGATACTGTGCTTGCCTTCTGCCTCAAGTTTGCTAATAAAAGCCGTTTTATCAATATAGGTATAACCTTCGCTAATAACGCTTTTAAAATTGCTCAAACCATAAGGGATTTTCTGCTGCATTGTGCTACCCACATTATCCACGACAAGGCGTTAGTGTAGCACGATAGACCATCCCTAGCGGCTATCAGCACATCCGTTTACGAGTGGTTGATTGAGATAGTGAGCTGGTTTTTCGGTGGTTTGGCGGCGATGCCGATAATGTGATTGGATGCGTTTGTGCCATGCGTTATGGCGGGTTGTGGGTGTATTATCGAACTCTGATGCACTTTCGTTGAACGGGATCGTATGGACTCTTTAACCCTGTTGTTGCTTTTGCCCATTGTTGGTGCTGCGGTATTGGCGTTTTTGCCGAGTGAACGCCCGCAGTGGATTCGTTATGCGGCGTTAGCCATTGCCGCGCTGACTTTTGGTGATACTGTGAGTTTGGCGTGGCACTTTGCCGATAGCGCACCGGGGATGCAGTGGCTGGTGCAATACGCTTGGAATGGTGAATTGGGTACGTCGTTTACGCTGGGTGTGGATGGTATTTCGTTTCCGTTAGTCATGCTCACGACGCTTTTGGTGCTGGTAGCGTTATTGGCATCGGCATCGGTGACGCATCACGTTAAGGGTTATTACTTACTGGTGTTGTTATTGGAAGCGGCGACGTTGGGCGTGTTCATGGCGCAAGATTGGTCGTTGTTTTATGTGTTTTGGGAATTGGTGCTGATTCCGTTGTTCTTTTTGATTGATCGTTGGGGCGGGAAGAATCGCCAAACCGCTGCGTTGAATTTTGTGCTGTACACGATGGGCGGTTCGATTTTCATGTTATTGGCATTGTTAATGTTATTCGATGCCACCGCCGGACACGATTTCAGTTTTGCGGCAATGGCGTATGGCGGGAAAGATTTGCCCGTGAATCAACAAATGCTGATTTTCCTCGGTTTGTTGATTGGTTTTGGCGTGAAAATGCCGCTGTTTCCTTTACACGGTTGGTTGCCATTGGCGCATGTGGAAGCACCGAGTCCGGTGAGTATTTTGCTGTCGGGGATTCTGTTGAAAATGGGTTCGTATGGCTTAATTCGCGCGGTGGATGCTTTACCCGCTGCGGCATTGGCACTGCAAGCGTTGTTATTCGCGCTGGGTTTGATTGGCGTGTTATACGGCGGTTTGTTGGCGTGGCGGCAAAGCGATTTGAAGAAAATGATTGCGTATTCGTCGGTGAGTCACATGGGTGTGGTGGTGATTGGCATTGCGACTTTGCACCAATGGGGCATTACGGGTGCGGTGTATCAAATGGTGGCGCACGGTTTGGTGGCGGGCGCGACGTTTATGCTGATTGGTTTGCTGTACGAACGCACGCATACCCGCGACATTAATGATTACGGTTCATTGATTAAGGTGACGCCGCGCTTTGCGGTATTGATTATTCTGGCATTTGCGGGCGGGGTGGGTTTGCCGGGAACGGCGGGATTCGTCGCTGAATTGCACGTTTTATTGGCAGGTTTTACACGCTGGCATTGGGTAATTGTGTTGTTGTCGTTGGGGGTGTTGATTACCGCGACTTACAGTATTCGTACCATTAAGCATTTGTACACGGGGCAAATGAACCCGCGAATGCAGGAAGTCAGCGATTTGGGTTGGGTGGAAGTGTGTGCAGCGGGCAGTTTAATTGCTGCGACGTTGTATCTGGGTTTTCAGCCGGGTATTTTGTTGAATAAGTTGGATACCTCGATTCACAGCTTTGTACAGCGCGTGCAAATCACCACGGGGGTAACGCCATGAGCCAGACCCCACAACATCCTCAACATTCCCCGCGCGAATATTTACACCAAGCCATTTTGGCATTGGATAAAGTCTTGCCGATTCAAGCCCCGTTGCAAGATTTCGTGCATTTCAACCCGCTCATGCATTACGAACATTTACCCTTCGCGGAAGCCTTGCGCACGGTGCACCAGCAAAGCGGTTCATTGGGTTATTTGCCCGCTGTGGAATACCGCCAATTTTACCAGCAAGGGCGTATTACTCGCGCTGATGTCGTGGCGATTTTGCAGGCAGATGGCATTCCTGCTGCGGATCACGAGTTATACCTGACGATTCTGACCCACGACATTAAGGCGATTTCGTTCCAGCAAATGCGTTGGCAGGTGGAAGAACAGCACGCGCTGGAAAGTTTACAGCCCGATGTGAATGCCACCAGCCGTGAGCGTTTATTGCGAGGGCGTAATGAGGCGGTGGTGGTGCGCGAATTGTGGGAAAGCTGTTTGCAACGTTTTGGGCTGCATTACGCTTTACCGCATCCTGAAGCCTTATTGAATCTCATGGTGCAACAGGGGCAAAGCGGGCAAGGCATTCCCGATGCGGAAAGTTTGATTCATGCGCAAAGCCGCGAACAATTACACCAGTTGATTGCGCAAGTCGGTACGCGCTTAAGTTTGCGCGGTTTATTGCAAGCCCTAACGCAAACCGATGTGATGGAACACATTCTGCCCAGTTTGGGGCAATACATGGCGGCGTGGTTGGATCAAGGCGTGGCAGCTTTAGCCGCCAATCATCTGGCAGATAATTTCTTTAGCTTTTGGCGTGATGCGGCATTGCGCGACATTGCCCCGCGTTTGCAAGGTTTGGAAACGTGGCAAGATTACCTCGAATCCCTAGACGATGACCCCATCGACACCATTCACCATGAGCTGATGCGCATTGGCATTCCGCAACAACATTGGGATGATTATTTGCGCGTATTGGCGTTGGAATTAGCGGGTTGGTCGGGGATGTTTAATTGGCGGGCGCGGCATCCACAGTACGCCCAAACCACAACGCGGGTGGAGTTGGCGGATTATTTGGCGGTGCGTTTGGTCACTGAGCATTTGTATTGCCGCAGCCTAACGCGCCAACATTGGCAGATTGATGCCAGCATTACCGATCTGCGCGGTTATTTTCATCACAATCTCGACGAATTTTTCGTGCGCTACCATGCGTACAACACGCCGCTGCCCGAATATTTGCAGCAATTAGCCCAGCAGTTTTTAACCAGTAAGTTGGATATTCAAGCTCACGAATGGCATCAGCTCGCGCACCAAATCCTGACGTGGAATCTCGCCCCCGAAAGCATTATTCCGGTGGGAACGGACATCTACCACCAAGCGTGGCGCGTGTTTCACCTTGCACAACATTTGGGTTTGGATGCCGCCGCGATTAACGCGCTGCCCATGACGCAGTTGGAACATTTCCTCGGTGTTTTGCACGCCGTGGATGACCCACACACCAGCGGTTATCTGTGGTTACGCGCTTACGAACGCCATTACCAACAGCAGGTTTTTCGGCAAGTATTAAGCAAAGCACGCACGCAACCCAGCACGGCAACATTACCCCACTTATCCGCACCGCCCACCGCGCAATGGGTATTCTGCATGGATGATCGCGAAGAAAGTACGCGCCGTGCCTTGGAAGCCCTCGCGCCAGACATGGAAACCTTCGGCATGGCGGGCGTATTCGGTTTGCCGAATCAATGGCAAGCCTTGGACGCACCACAAGCCCTCAAACTCGCGCCCCCGGTGGTGACACCGACGCACACGTTCCGCGAAGTCCCCACCGCGCCAGCGGCGCATCGCTTACCGCTGCATCAGCGTGTGCAAGTTGGCTGGCAACATTGGGCGAACCTCAAACAACACGCCACGCGCCATCGCACCTTTTCCACGTTGTTCGCATTGCCATTACTCGCGCCATTAGGTTTGCTGGAATTACTCGGCAGAAGCTTTTTCCCCGCGCCGTTTCAAACACTGGCGCAACAAACCCGCCACGCTTTGAGTGCGCCCTTAACCACGCGAGTACAAACCGCTTTGAGTTTGGCGGAAAAAGTCGAAAAAGTGGCGTTTTTCCTGCAATTGAACGGTTTTAGCAAAGGTTTTGCGCCATTAGTGGTGTTCATGGCGCATCGTGCGCGACATTTAAACAATCCGCACTTACTGGGCTACGGTTGTGGCGCGTGTAGCGGGCGTTTCGGTGGCCCCAATGCGCGTGCTTTCGCCGACATTGCCAATGAAACTGCCGTGCGTGAGCAATTGGCGGTGCAATACAACATTCACCTTCCCGACGGTTGTTGGTTTGTTGCTGCGGAACACGATACCACCAGCGATGACGTGGATTGGTTCGATGTGGATTTAATTCCCGCCACACACGCTGAATTGTTTGAGCGCGTGCAACAACTCGCCACGCAAGCGGTGCAACACTCGGCGCAAGAACGCTGTTTGAAATTTGCCTCCGCCCCCGTTAATCCATCCCCGCGTCGTGCCAAACGTCACGTGGCGGCGCGGGCTGCGTCACCCGATCAAGCGCGGGCGGAATTGGGGCATCAAGGTTGCGCCTTAGCCTTTATTGGGCGGCGCGGACTGAGCAAAGGCGTGAGTTGGGAACGGCGTTCGTTCCTGATTTCCTACGACCCAACCCAAGACCCGCACGGGCATTGGTTAGAAACCCAATTGCAAGGCAATGGCGTGGTTGGCGTGGGCATTGCGCTGGATTATTACTTTTCACGGATGCAAAACGGTTATTTCGGTTCAGGTAGCAAAGTCACGCACAACCTCACGGGAATGTTCGGCGTAATGGAAGGTGGTAATAGCGATTTACGCACGGGGCTGGCGCAACAAATGGTCGAATTACACGAACCGATGCGCTTGTTGGTGATTGTCGAAGCCAGCGTTGCAACGGCAACGGCGATTTACCAGCGTCATGCGTATTTGCGTCAATTACTCGATAACGGCTGGGTATTGCTGGCGGTGAAACCACCCGATGCGGCAGAAATGCATTGCTTTGTTGCCGGAAAAGGCTTTGTGGCGTGGCAGGAGGACGATCATGTTTGAATGGGTATTGCCATTGATTCCCGCAATGCCGTTATTGGCGGCGGGGTGGATTGTGCTGCGTTTGTTGTTCGGTATTGGCACAAGCGCGGATGGTGAACGCCATACCGCGCGCGCGGTGACAGGGGCAGCAGCAGCGAGTTTGGCACTGGTACTGGTAGCGGATGGGCAATTCCTGCTGCATGGCAGCGAACCGCGCACCGTGATCTTGGGGAATTGGTTAAGCAGCGGCACTTACAGCGCACAGATCAGTTTCATGGTCGACCCATTGAGTTTGAGCATGGCAACGCTGGTCGGGGTAATTTTGCTATTGGTGAGTCGCTTTGCGGTGAATTATTTGCACCGTGAACGCGGCTTTCAACGCTTTTTTCTGGTGCTGGCATTATTCACCGCTGCCATGCAATTGATTGCCTTAGCAGGTTCGGTCATGCTGACCTTTATCGGTTGGGAATTGGCGGGCGTGAGTTCGTGGATGTTGATTGCTTACAACGGGCAAAGCCGTACCGCCACCGCGAATGCCAACCGCGCTTTCGTTACCAATCGTATTGGCGACACCGGTTTATTGCTGGGCATGTTCATGGCATTGAAGTGGTTGCACAGCCTCGAATGGTCGGTGATTACCACGCCCCCGCCAGACCTTTCCAGCCTGATGGTTGGGGTCATGGCAATGGGCTTTATGTTGGCGGCATTGGCGAAGTCGGCGCAATTCCCGTTTTCGGCATGGATTACGCGGGCAATGGAAGGCCCCACGCCGTCGAGTGCGGTGTTTTACGGTTCGATCATGGTTCATGCGGGCGTGTATTTATTGCTGCGTATGCATCCCTTGTTAGAACACATTCCCACCCTGAATTATTTACTGTGGGTGTGCGGCGGGTTAACCGTGTTGTATGGCTGGCTCGGTGGCTTGGTGCAAACCGACATTAAAACCTCGTTGATGTTTGCGGTATTGGCGCAAGTCGGGTTAATGCTCATCAGCATTGCGCTGGGTTGGTACAGCTTCGCTTTGCTGCATTTGGTATTGCACGCGCTGTGGCGAGCGTATCAGTTTTTGTATTCGCCATCGTTTGCATTATTCACGCAATGGCAAGCCGCACCGCCCGCGCCGCGCTGGTTGCAACATCGCCCACGTTTGTATGCCGCCGCCTTGCAACGTTTTTGGTTGGACGCGCTGGCGGATTGGTTATTGGTCAAGCCGACGCAAGCCTTATCGCAAGAAGCGCAAGTGTTCGATGGGCAAATCCTTGATCAGCTCAGCGGTACGCCACAAGTCCACGGTGGGGTAATGTCCTTGGCGGAAATGCAGGCAGTACAGCGTGGGCAATTACACTTACAAACCGACATTGGCGTGGGTACGGGCATTTTGGGCAAAACCATGCAATGGCTGGCGCAACAATGCGAAGCCTTGGAACAGCATTTGGTACTGCAAAGCAATGGCGGTAAAGCCAAAGTGGGTTGGGATTGGGTAGGGCGGTATTTGGATCGGGCAGAACATTTGCTGAAACAGCCGCGCTATTTGGTATTGCTGGTAGCGGTTACGCTGGTGGTGATTTTCTAAGGTCAAGCGGGAGCAACACATGACATTTACCGAAACCAGCAGCAACTTACCGTGGTTAACGATCTTGCAACTGCTGCCATTTTTCACCGGATTGATTTTGATTCGGGTACGCGGTCACGCTGCCTTAGCCTTAGCTGGTACTGCCGCTACGGTGGAATTGGGTATTGCGGGATGGCTGTACGCGCATTTCGACACCCATGTGGCGGCGGGCGTAATGCAATTTGCGGAACACGCTCCTTTGTTTGGCGCGTTGGATTATCACGTGGCAGTGGATGGCATGGGCGTGTTATTCCTACTGCTTAGCAGTTTGTTGGGGCTATTGTGCGTGGCGTTTATTCTGGTGCGCAAACTGCACGAAACCTCGATTCTTGCAGTCATGATGGGCATTCAAGCCACTTTGGTTAGCCAGTTCGTCACGGTGAATTTGCTGTGGTTTGTGTTGCTGTCGCTGCTGGAACTGCTGTTGATTGGTTACATCACCAAACGTTGGCCGACGGCGCATGACATTCAGCCCACTTTAGCGCGTTACCTGCAATTCATGGCGGTGAGCGTGTTATTGCTGCTGTTTGGTACGCTGTTATTGGGTTGGAGTTACGCGGATTCGCACGCAGGGCATTGGAGTTTCAACCTCTACGATTTGGTGACAATGGATTTTTCCACCTCTGCCGCCACACAAACCATTGGTACGCTGGTGTTCTTTGCCATGTTCTACGGTTTGGGAATCCGTATTCCTTTATTCCCGCTGCACGGTTGGCTCGCGCCGTTCATGGTGGATGGTAATGTCGCGGTCGCGCCGATTTTCCTGTTGGGTTTGAAAGTCGGGGTATACGGCTTACTGCGCTTTGTGTTACCCATCGTGCCAGAAGCGGTACACGCTTGGCATCACATTGTGGTGATTTTTGCCACCAGCGGGATTTTCTACGCCGCTTTACTCGCCATGCGCCAAAAGACTTTGCGCGAAATGCTGGGTTTCGCGGTCATTAGTCACACTGGCATTCTCACCATTGGTTTGTTTAGCTTGCACCCCGCCGGATTCAAAGGCGGGATTTTGCTGGCATTGAACTTCGGCGTGGCTTTGGCGGGCTTGTCCTTAATGGCGGGCATGGTCTGGCAACGCACGCGCACCACACGCTTAACCAAACTCGGCGGTTTATTGGATTACATCCCGATTGTGGGTTTGGCGTTTTTGGTGGCGGGTTTGGCGATTGTGGGAATGCCGGGGACACCGGGGTTTGATGCGGTGCATTTCGTGCTCGAAGGTGCGATTAAACGTTTCGGTGCGGTGGTAACGATTGCCGCAGCCTTGGGTAACTTGGTGGCAGCGGGCTTTTTGCTGCGGGCTTTCCAACAAGCATTTTTGGGGCAAGCTCCAGCCGATATTAAACGTTGGGATACCAGCCCGACGTATACCGCTGAAATCCTCATGGCGAGTATTGTGATGCTAGTAATTATTGGCGTGGGTTTCTATTCCGCACCGTGGACAACGTTAATTGCACCCACTGTCGAGGGTTTGAGTACCTTATTCCCCGACCTCAACGTAGAAGGGCATTGAAATGAGCGAATTACTCACAGCATTCTTGCCAGCCTTACCGACATTGCCAATGTTGCAGGCATTTCCGTGGTTGAGCTTATTACTCTTGTTATTGCCGACGGGGGCGTTGCTCACTGGCTTAATGCCTGCTCGCGAAGCACGTTGGGCGGCATTAACCACCGCCTTGTTGGTGCTGGCCTTGAGTTTGGGGTTAGTGGCAGGTTTTGAACGCAGTGCGGCGGGCTTTCAGTTCATGGAAAGCAGCGCGTGGATGCCATCGCTAGGCATCCATTACCTCCTCGGTGTGGATGGCTTATCCATTTTATTCCTGCCGTGTACTGCACTGCTATTTGTCACGGTGATCATTGCGTCGTGGAATGCGATTCGGCACTTACCGCGTTTGTACTTCGCGCTGTTATTGCTGTTGGAATGCACAATTCTGGGTATTTTCACCGCGTTGGATGGCATGTTGTTTTTCCTATTCTGGGAACTGACCTTAATGCCATTGTTCTTTCTGATTAGCTTGTGGGGTAATGGCGCGAATCGGCGTTTTGCTGCCGTCAAGTACACCTTGTTTATGTTAGCGGGTGGTTTACCGCTGTTAATCGGCTTGGTGGTATTAGCCTTGCAACAACCGAGTGGGATTAGTTTCGCCTACCCCGAACTGTTGCAAGCCAGTGCGCACGGGGCAATCAGCCAAGGCGTGCAAGTCACGGTATTTTTCCTGTTATTGGTGGGATTTGGGGTGAAAATCCCCGTTTTTCCGCTGCACACTTGGTTGCCTGTGGTGGCGCAAGAAGGCCCCGCAGGTGTAGTGGCGGTTCTCACCGGCTTAAAAGTCGGGGCGTATGGCTTATTGCGCTTTGCCCTGCCGTTAGTGCCGGATGCTGCCCACGATTACCAATGGGTCTTAGTTGGTTTGGGGATGATTGGCGTGTTGTATGGCGCGGTAACAGCCTTGGGGCAAACCGGGATTCGGCGCATGTTGGCATTTTCCAGCCTCAGTCACGTCGGGTTAGTGGTGTTGGGGATTGCGTCGTTCAGTGTGCAAGGCATTGAAGGCGCGGTCTTCCAATTGCTGAACTTTACGCTGGTTTCCGGTGGCTTGTTTTTACTGACGGGTTTTTTGCATCAGCGTACCGGTTCGACAGAAATGCTGAGTTTGGGCGGCGTGGCGCAATCCATGCCATTGCTGGCGGCGGCGTTTTTCTTTTTCGGGCTAACTGGCATTGGAATGCCTGCAACCAGTGGATTTCCAGCAGAATTTTTATTGATTGTGAGTATTTTGGCTATTCACACGGGTGCAGGATTGGTGGTGTTATTTGTCGTCGTATTGGGGGCGGCGTATTTCCTCAGTTTTTATCGCCAAGCGTTTTTAGGTGTCGCACAACACGACATTATTCGTGATGCACCGGATTTGAAACGGCGCGAACGCGGCGTGTTATTCATCTTGGCATTACTGGTGTTGGTATTTGGTTTTTATCCGCAAGCCATTTTGACGGTCATCGATACCAGCAGCCAAGCATGGGTGGCACAGATTAAGGTGGATTAAGCGCGTGTCTTAAGGATTTCGTACCAATCTGACAAATTTCCCACCAGCTTTTAACACGGGATACGCGACACCTTTGCTAAAATCTACACTCCAGGCGTTAGGGTCGGCATCATCACCCGACCATAAGCCTGCGGCGGGTGTTCCGGGAAAGATGTGTAAGTTGGCTGCTGGGTTAGTACATTGCGTTTCGATAATGCTTTCTAATTCTGTCAATGTTGGCAACCGCCATTCGGAAAAACCCGCAAAGCGATCATGTTGATTGGTATTGGCTTGTTGGTTGGCTAAAGTCCACGAATACAACTGTGGTTTGCCAAAGCAACTAGAGCCTTGTTGACCTTCTAGGCATTTTTTCCACATTAAGCCTGTGGTGTGGTCTGTTACTGTGCCGTCACCGTGATCATTGAAACGTTGCGAGGGTGTGGATGGAGTGCCGTTTGATTGGCAAAGCTGTTGCGCCATAGCCCCTGTGCTATAGCTAACTAGCACACTAAACCCCATTAATGTGCTAGTTAATAGTTTTATGGTTGTTTTCATTTAATGTTCTCTACTCAGCAAGTTAAATCTCAAAAGTCGATGGGTTTGCTTGGTTATTATTCGACGGTAAATGAGTCGCCATGAATACAGAGTGGGTTCATGGAAAATATCATTTACTTATGATCTCATATCCTTGTATCTAATAGGTAGTTGATTGCTTGAGGTAAATAAGTAACCAGTCTGCTTAAGGTTTGCGCTCAACTACCGTGTGGCACACGACGTATTTCCCCTAGTAAGTTGGGTGTATTTCAACACCACCGTGCGCAAGCAACGGAAGTTTGTATTGCGAAGCTTGAACAAAATGATCGAAAAGGATAGCGAATGGGCATGATTACCCCGCTCATGGCGGAATGGGTAGACGCAGCAGGTCTACTGCAAGGTAACGGCATGTTTATCACTGGAACAGACACAGGTGTCGGCAAAACTTGGGTCAGTGTTCGATTGATACATGCCTTGCGTGCTTTAGGGTTGGAGCTAATCCCACGCAAACCCGTGGAATCGGGTTGGTCAGAAGACGTTACCGATACCGATGCATGGCGTTTAGCCAATGCTGCCGGTTTAACGGTCGATGATCAGTCACAGGCTGCGGTCTTGGATAAGGTGTGTCCTTATCGCTTTCGCGCGGCACTTTCCCCACCGCGTGCGGCATCATTGGAGGGACGTGAACTACGCATTGCAAATTTAGCCGGAGCATGTCCTACCAAAGTGTTGGAGGGACAAGCCATGTTAGTGGAAGGTGCGGGCGGATTTTATTCCCCCATTGCCCAAGACGGTCTTAACGCTGACCTTGCCCAAGTATTGGGATTACCAGTGATTCTGGTCGCGGAAGATCGTGTGGGTTGCATTAACCACATTTTATTGGTGGCGGAAGCGATTAAACGCCGCAGTTTGACGTTGGCAGGTGTGATTTTGAATCCTAAATCGCCACCCGTGGATGGCATGGATAATGTCAGTGATTTATTGCAGTGGCTGAAAATTCCGATATTACGCTTAATCTAACGGTTAGTTTAAATCGGGTAATTCGCCATCATTACCCCCGCCTTTTTGATGTTGCCCTTGTAATTCTTGGGCAGCACCGAAGTTGATCTGCCATTCCAAATCATTGCGCGAACCAGCGTATTCCAAGGCGGTATCGCGGCTAATGTGCCCTTCACTGTAAAGGCGGTATAAAGCTTGGTCAAAGGTTTGCATTCCATCCGATGTACCTTTAGCAATCACGGCACGGACTTCATTGAGTTGTCCTTGCCGGATCAATTCCGCCACATACGGTGTATTCACTAATACTTCCGCTGCGAGGTGTAAGCCTTCTTTGGTGTCTGGAATTAAGCGTTGCGCCACAATGCCGCGCAGATTCAACGACAAATCCATTAACACGCGATTTTTGTTTTCGCTGGGGAATAAATACAGAATGCGTTCCAAGGCTTGTGTGACATTGGTGGCGTGTAAAGTTGATAACACTAAATGCCCCGTATCTGCAAAGCCCAACACCGCTTCAATGGTTTCGGTATCGCGCACCTCGC
This sequence comes from Pseudomonadota bacterium, assembly GCA_039797295.1. Lineage (GTDB taxonomy): Bacteria > Pseudomonadota > Gammaproteobacteria > Thiotrichales > Thiotrichaceae > Thiothrix. The sequence continues at coordinate 11,653 of JBDKID010000047.1, forward strand.
CAATCATGATCATATCGGGGGCTTCACGCATGGCTTCGCGCATGGCATTGGAATAGCTTAAGGTATCGAACCCGACTTCACGTTGCCCAATAATCGATTGCCCGTGGCGAAAGGTGTATTCAATCGGGTCTTCAATCGTCAAAATGTGTCCGCAATGGCGTTCATTACGGTGCTGAATTAACGAAGCCATTGACGTGGATTTGCCCGAACCCGTCGAACCCACAAATAAAATCAGCCCTTCTTTACGCAATACAAGGTTTTTTAAAATCTCCGGCAATTTGAGTTCATCCGGCGTGCGAATATCGGAACGAATGTGCCGGATTACCATCGAAACTTCACCGCGTTGAAAATAAAAATTCATGCGGAAACGCCCAATGCCGCGTAACGACATGCCTTTATTTAATTCACGATCCGCAACGAAATTTTCCAATTCGGTGGTGGTCAATAGCTCCTCGGCTAATTGGCGGATTCTACCAGGTTTCATTGGGTCACGGGTAATGGCTTTAAGCCTGCCACGAATTTTTAAGGAAGCATGTGCGCCCGTTGTCAGGTATAAATCCGACGCATTTTGTTTGACCATCGCGTGTAAAAACGGGGTGATACGTAATTCAGGTTCGGTGGCATCACTCATGATTTAATCCCGTTTTCAAGTGGTTGAATCGACATATTATCCAGCCCTTTAAAAAAGTCATTCTCTTTAGAAAAGCGGCTTTCCAATTTCAGTTTAAGGCGTAAATCATTTTGGGAATCGGCGTGACGTAAACCTTCTTGTACGGTAATTTTGCGTGTTTCAATCAAATCAAATAAAGCTTGGTCGAAAGTGCGCATTCCATGCTCACGCGATTTCGAGGTGAGTTCTTTCATCCCCGGTACATCGCCTTTGAGGATTAAATCCGCCATCAACGGGGTATTAATCATCACTTCCACTGCGGGTAAACGCCCGTCTTCTTTGGCTTTACGCACCAAACGTTGGGAAACCACCGCTTTGAGGTTTAGCGATAAGTCCATGAGCAATTGGTTGCGGCGTTCTTCGGGGAAGAAGTTAATAATGCGGTCAAGGGCTTGGTTGGAACTATTGGCGTGCAAGGTCGACAAACACAAATGCCCCGTTTCGGCATAAGCAATGGCGTAATCCATCGTTTCGCGATCACGAATTTCGCCAAGCAGAATCACGTCTGGTGCTTGGCGCAAGGTATTCTTCATCGCGATTTCGTAACTGGCGGTATCAATCCCCACTTCACGCTGCGTAATCAAACAGCCTTTGTGTTGATGCACAAACTCAATCGGGTCTTCGATGGTGACAATGTGTCCTTTGGAGTTCTCATTACGGTAATCAACAATGGAAGCCAGCGTGGTGGATTTACCCGAACCCGTCGCGCCGACCATGATCACCAAACCGCGTTTGGTCATGGCAATGTCGCGCAACACTGGCGGCAAACCTAATGTTTTCAAGTCAGGAATGTGGCTGGGAATGTGGCGCAAAACCATGCCAGCATAACCACGTTGCGTAAAAGCATTCACCCGAAACCGCGCTTTACCCGGCAAACTAATGGAAAAGTTACCTTCCATTTGTTCCTCAAACAGCTTGAGTTGGCGGTCATTCATGATCGAACGTACCAACATTCGCGCATTGGTTTCATTGAGGGTTTGCGTGGTTAGTGGAATCAGTTGGTTATCCACTTTAACCGATGGTGCAGCATCGGCGGTGATGTACAAATCCGAACCACGTTTTTCCAACATGGATGCCAGTAATTTATGCACATAACTGACGGCTGCATCACGATCCATGTTTTGACTCCTTAAATCGCATCGGGGTTATCGGCTTTGCGGCGGGCTTCGTTACGATCCACCGTGCCTTTCATCACTAAAGCTTTGAGGGATTGATCCAAGGTTTGCATTCCCTCGGCTTGTCCGGTTTGCATGGTGGAACGCATTTGCGCGATTTTATTTTCACGAATCAAGTTACGAATCGCACGTGTGCCAATCAGGATTTCGTGCGCGGCAACCCGTCCGCCGCCTTTCTTTTTCAGCAATGTTTGCGAAATTACCGCCTGCAAGGATTCGGATAACATGGAACGCACCATTTCTTTTTCCGCAGCGGGGAACACGTCGACAATACGGTCAATGGTTTTTGGCGCGTTGGTGGTGTGCAATGTGCCGAACACTAAGTGACCCGTTTCAGCAGCGGTGAGGGCTAACCGAATGGTTTCAAGGTCACGCATCTCCCCGACCAGAATGGTGTCCGGGTCTTCACGCAAGGCGGAACGTAATGCCGCTTCAAAACCACGGGTATCGCGGTGGACTTCACGTTGGTTGACGAGGCTTTTTTTGCTTTGGTGGACGAACTCAATCGGGTCTTCGATGGTGAGAATATGCCCGTAATCGGTATCATTTTTGTAATCAATCATTGCCGCTAAGGTGGTGGATTTGCCCGAACCCGTCGGCCCTGTCACCAACACCAAACCGCGCGGATTTTCGGCAATTTTGCGGAAACTCGGCGGCGCGTTCAGTTGGTCGAGGGTTAACACTTTGCTAGGGATGGTACGAAACACCGCGCCCGCCCCGCGATTTTGGTTAAAAGCATTCACCCGAAAACGCGCCACACCGGGAATTTCAAATGAAAAGTCACATTCCCAATATTCTTCGTAAGTCTTACGCTGGTAGTCGTTCATAATGTCGTAAACGAGGGCGTGAACTTGTTTGTGGTCGAGTACAGGCAGGTTGATTTTGCGCATTTCACCGTCGACCCGAATCATCGGGGGCATCCCGCCGGATAAATGCAAGTCGGATGCATTATTTTTCACGCCAAAGGCGAGCAGTTGCGTAATGTCCATTGTTGTTATTATCTGACTAGGTTTTTTAGGTTTGTATTAAAGGAAATTAACATAAGCCATGAGTATTCGTGACAATATCCAGATAATCGGCGAACGCATTCGTGCCGCCGAACAGCGTTGCGGGCGACCCGCTAACAGCGTGCAATTACTAGCGGTGAGCAAGAAACACCCCACCTCCAGCATTCGTGAAGCCCTTGCCGTGGGGCAGCATTGCTTCGGCGAAAATTACGTGCAGGAAATGACAGAAAAAGCAGCGGAATTAGCCGCCGAAAACATTGCGTGGCATTTTATTGGCCCAATCCAATCCAATAAAACCAAGTGGATTGCGCAAACCGCGCAGTGGGTGCATTCGGTGGATAGCTTGAAAATTGCACAACGTTTAAGTGAGCAAAAACCTGCGGATGCACCCGCGATTAATGTTTGCTTGCAAGTGAACATTAGCGATGAAGCCAGTAAGTCCGGCGTGACACCGCAAGCATTACCCGAACTCGCCGCACAAGTGGCGCAATTGTCGGGGGTTCGCTTGCGTGGTTTGATGGCGATTCCCGCACCGGAACACGATTTCGCACGTCAACGCGCTGTGTTTGCGCAAGTACGAGCGTTGCAGGAACAGTTGATTGCGCAAGGTTTCGCGCTGGATACTTTATCAATGGGCATGACGGACGACATGGAAGCGGCGATTGCCGAAGGCGCGACCATTGTGCGGATTGGTACGGCGATTTTCGGTTCGCGTCACTAAAACCAATTAAAACCAATGATTTAGTTATTTTTTCCTTGTGACACGGTTTGGCGCAACACATTGAACTTCACGGTTTCGGTATTCTGAATAATATTGCCTGTCGCGTCATTCAGCACGGCGAATACACTGTGTTCGCCGCGTTCCACTTCACTCAAGTTAAAGCTCAGTTGCGCACCGTTGGCGACTTGTTTGCCATCTAAATACAAGGTAATGCCGTCATTGGGCTGAAGTTGTGGCTGTAACGCTAAGGTCACGCTGACATTGCCATCGTTGGCGCGGACTTCTTCATCTGTCGTTGGAGCACTGACTTTGAAATCGCTGTACGCGCTGGCTTGCGGTTCTTCCGGCTTCGCTGCTGGTGCGTTGGGTGCGGGGGTAAAACTATCCGCCACAGTCAACGTGGGTAAATTCACCGCCTGTGCCGCTGTTTGTTTCGGGGGCTTATCGCCATACACCACATTGCCTTGCGCATCCACCCAACGGAAAATTTCCGCGTGTAAAGGCATGGCAATCGCCAGCAGCAAGACGAGGCTAAACAGCAGACCAGTACGCATAAGTCCTTGTGTGTGCAGTTAATATTCCCTGATTCTAACCAACTCAACCCCAATCAGCTTGTACCGTTAGACAAACGGCGCAAGCATGAGCGGACAAATCACATGGCAGGGTTGGAAACTTTTACGCGCTAGGCAATCCAATACCTTAAGCCAGTTGACATCCTCCCCCGCCTAAAGTCGGGGGATTCCTACGGGAGCGAAGCCGTGAGGCTTCACCCCTTCAGTGGGTTCTTGCTTCATCGAGGCACTTAACGCGCCATCTCCACAAGCTAACAAGCGGTGTCCCCGCTCTAAAACATTGATGGCACCGACCACATCGGCATTGTTTTCGTAGTCACACTCCACACAC
>JBDKID010000048.1:0-37003 GCA_039797295.1 Pseudomonadota bacterium
ACGCAAGACCATAACCACCTCCCGCCTGCCGAAAACCAAGGCACAGTAGGGGTGGATTTGGGCGTGTCTGCACTGGCAACCCTGTCAACGGGGGAAAAAGTAATCGGGGCAAAGCCACATAAAGCCTTGTTTTTTCGCCTGCAACGACTATCCCGTAGTCTGTCGCGCAAGGTTAAAGGCAGTGCTAACCACCACAAGGCAAAACAGAAGTTGGCGAAACTTCATGCGCGTATCGCCAACATCCGCAAGGATTCTTTGCATAAACTTACCACGAATTTGACGCGCCGCTTCCACACCCTCGGCATCGAAGATTTGAACGTGTCGGGCATGGTGAAAAACCGCCACCTGTCCCGTGCTATCAGTGATATGGGTTTTTTCGAGTTTCGTCGCCAACTGGAATACAAAGCGGCAATACGGGGCAGTGTGGTGGTCGTGGCTGATCGGTTTTTTGCCTCAAGTAAGACCTGTTCTGCCCCCGGTTGTGGGCATAAAGTGGACAAACTGCCACTATCGGTACGGGAATGGACTTGCATGTGGTGCAGTTCATGACCGTGACGTAAACGCAGCCAACAATTTGCAAGAATACGCCGTGAGTTCCACGGTGTCTGCCTGTGGAGGGGAAGGCTCTGGTCTTGGGCGCAAGCCGGAGACAAAACCAGCCCCCGTGAAGCAGGAATTTAACCGCAAACTTGACCTTGGTTAAGTTTGTATAAGTTTAAAGGAACGGTAAAGTCGAACACTAAACCTCACCGCATCTTACCGTAACCCTCGGCTAGGCAACACGCCTAGTCGGGGTATAATTCTACCAATCCTTTTTCTTTAGTCGTCGTTTGCACTGCTGGTTTGAAATGCTGCAAGGCTTTCAATAACACCGTGCCATTCCACACCACACCATCGCGCCCGTACAAGGCATTGTTTAGGCTATCCAATTCCGCCCGCAAAATCGCCCCACCTTGCTGACTTAACGTTGCCAATGTTGGGGGTTGCAAATGCCAACCGACATCCACCCATTGCAGCAAAGCACTGTGCGCGGCAGCGGCTTGATTCTGTAAACAAGCGTGTTCTAATTCCTGCCACACGGTTTTTGCATTCACCGCTTTTACCGCAGGTTTGACGCTCGCATTAGCTTTCATTGCCCAACGCCATACTGCCCAACTTGCCGCCATTAATGCTCCTAACAGCAATAAGCTGCTGGCAATCCAACCCCACGACCAAGTTGTGTCGGATGCAACGGGCTTGACCGCTGGTGTGGGATTGACCGGAGCAGTCGCCGGATTCGTCGGTGCTGCGGCGGCGGCTTGATTCGGCGGCGATGCATTCGCGGGCGCAGCTTGTCCACCGCTGACGACTAGGTTCACTGCCTCCAACTTTGCCACTTCCGTCTGATTGGTTTTGGAATTCCACCATTCCAACTGCATCGCTGGCAAAGTGTAATGCCCGTTATAAGGAGCAACCACCACCCAGTTTTCTTGCCGTACCCCAATCACCCCATTGTTATTGGTTTCATTGCGTAATTCGGGTTTATCGGTGTACGCCTTTACGCCAGTCGGAGCTTGTAAATCCAGCTTTGGTAATTGTTCTGCCGTTAAACCGTCCGCCACAATCGCCAAGGTTAAGGTTGCCGGTTCACCCGCTTTGAGTTTGTCGGGTGGCGTTTGCCAATGCGCATTTAAGGTAATGCTTTTGGCGGGCAACCATTGTTTACCCTGATAAGTCGTGGGTTGCGGCTGCACTTGCAAGGTGAGGGGTTGCGAATAGCGTTTGACTGGCGTCCCACTAATGCCGAATGGATCACGCCGTGCGGCGGCATCGATCACCATGCCTTCAAACGTTGTCGCGCCTAAACGGATTTCGCCACTTTGTTGCGGCATTAACGCATAACGCCGTTCAATCACATGGTAATTACGCCCATTGCGCATTAACGTGCTGTTTTTCGCATCACCCAATGGCAGCAAACTGCCTTTACCTGCCTCAATGCTCGGATGCGTTAAACTCGCCTGTGGTTGCAACGACACAATGTGTAATAACCGTTGGGTAACAATCACTTGCTGCTGCACATAAGACTGTTTGGGTTCAGCCTCCACTTCCACCAGAATGTCGTCATTAGCCATGCCACCCACATTATTGTGCGCCGTCGGCTGATCCGACACGGTTAAACTCAACACCGGACTTTGTTCGTTACCAAAGTTAATCGCGGGAATGGTTAATTTACCCGTTTTGCGCGGCGCAAGTTCCAATTGCCAAGTGGTTTGCACCGTTGAATTGCCATTGATGATTTGAATGCGATTGCTTTGCGAACTGCCTTGTACCGCAAAATCTTGTTCCAATACCGTAAAATCGGGGGAACTGGCGGCAATACCATCGCTGGTAAAGGTTAAAGTCACGGTTTCACCCACACCCACCGGATTCCGATCCAATTCGGCAGTCACCGCCGCTTGCGCCGTATACGGTAGCCAACACAGGCAGAACAGCAGTAACAAACCCCAAAATCTCATGTATTTTTTTAGCGTTACCATTGGCTTACCACGCCTCCCCTGTCGCTTGCGAACCGCGCTGCTGATACTGGTATTGGAACTTACGTCGCCACAAACCCGCCGGATCATCAGGAATACGATTTAACCACTGCTCGGTAGCTTGTTCTTGCTCACGCTGTTGCGGGTCTTGCGCTTGCTCAGCCGCTTGCTGTTGCTTGTCTTGTTCCTTCGCCGCTTGCTCAGCTTGTTGCTGGGCTTTTTGCTGCTCTGCTGCCTGTTGCTGCTGTTGCTCTTTATCGCCCGCCTTTTGCTGCTGCGACTGTTGCTGTTGGTTTTGTTGCTGATTCTGCTGATCTTGTTGTTGCTGATCTTGCGGGTTTTGTTGCCCGTTCTGGTCTTGATTCTGCTGGTCTTGCTGATCTTTTTGATCTTGTTGTTGCTGATCCTGCTTTTGGTCTTGTTTCTGGTCTTGTTTCTGGTCTTGATTCTGCTGTTGCTTTTCGAGAGCTTTTTTCACTAAATCAAGGTTGTAACGCGCATCCGCATGATTCGGATTGGCTGCCAGCACTTTTTCGTAAGCCGCGATAGCTTCGGGGTATTTGCCTTGACGCGCCAAAGCATTGCCGTAATTGTATTGCGCATCCAGCGTAGGTTGCGCCGCAAATTGCTTGGCGGCGGTAGCGTAATCACCACTTTTATACGCAGCCGAAGCTTGCCATGCAGGGTCGTGGAATAACTTAACTGCGTCTTTAGCTTGCCCGCTGTTAAATGCCGCTTGCGCTTGCTGATCCGGCGTTTGCCACCAATCATGCCATTCCATTGCTTGCACCGGATGCGGTTGCGGCAATATAAAACACAGCAACACCGCCCCCAACCATCCACGGCGGAATGCCAAAGCAGCCAGTGGCAATAATGGCAGAATCAACCAATAGCCTTCATTCACCCATGTATCAATTTGCCGCCCTTGCCCATCTTTGAGCGCGTGCGTATCAGGATTCGCAGATGACCATTGTTGCGTTAATGCCGCCACGTCTTGATCATCGACTGTCGCATGAGCAAACGTTCCACCGCCTACTTGCGCAATGCCTTGCAGCGTTGCTAAATCGACTTTCGCTACCACCGTTTGCCCATTACGATCCGTAATAAACCCGCCATTGCGTTGTGGAATCGGCGCACCTTCTGCCGAACCAATCGCTAATACCGACACCGTATAACCTGCACGTTTGGCCTGCGTAGCCGCTTGCGCAGCAGCTTCAGCATCCGCCGCACCATCGGTAATCAGCAAAACATGCCCTGATGTCGCACTGGCTTGTTTCAATAAATCCATTGAACGTTGAATCGCAGGCGCAACATTGCTGCCCGATGCGGGCATGATGGCAGGTGAAAGGTTTTTAATCTGTTCTTGAATGGTTTCCATGTCATCGGTGAGCGGTGAAACCACAAATGCATCCCCCGCGAACACCACTAGACCCGTTTGCCCATCAAGACGGGCTTTGAACAAATCCAGTAACTTAAAGCGGGCTAGTGTGAGGCGATCCGGCTTTTCATCTTGCGCTTGCATGGAGGCGGAAAAGTCCATTGCCACCACCAAGGCTTGTTGATTGCGGAACACGGGGGTTTCTTGCTTTTCCCACGACGGCCCCGCCATTGCCAACACTGCCACGCATAATGCAACGGATAAAATTCCCAATGATAATACGCCCACCGTACTCGGCGAACCGCGCAAGACAAATGGCAATAATTGCGCATCAATCCAGTTTTCCCATTGTCCGTGGTGTTTACCGCGCCACCAACGCGCACCCCAGATCAGGGGAATCGCCAGTAAAAGCCATAACCACGCTGGGTGTATGAAATGCAGATCGTGCAACACGCTCATGATGATTCCCACGTTACTCTGGGTCTACTTTTAAGACAGTGGCTAATAAAGTTAATAGGAAGGCAAACAACAATGGCCAACGGAATAATTCTTGTTGAGGTCGCCAATGTTCAGTTGCTTTCTCAACCGGTTCTAAACGGTCTAATTCCGCGTAAATGCGATGAAATTCTTCGGTATCCCGCGCGCGGAAATACTTCCCACCAGTTTTTTCAGCAATGGCTTTCAGGGTACGTTCGTCCAAATCGGCATTCGGGTTCAGCAGTTTAAAGCCGAACACATCGCGCATTTCGTCGCTTTCCGAACCAATCCCCACCGTATAAATCTTCAAACCCGCTGCGGCTGCCATGTCCGCTGCTTCCAACGGTGACACGCTGCCAGCGGTATTGGCCCCATCGGTCATGAGAATTAACACGCGGTTTTTCTTCGGGCTATTCTGCAAGCGTTTCAATGCCAAACCAATCGCATCACCAATCGCGGTGCGTTCACCCGCCAAACCGATTGCGGCTTCATTTAAAAGCTGTAACACGGTTTCGCGGTCAAAGGTTAACGGAGCTTGCAAATAGGCTTGATCACCAAACAGCACCAGACCAATGCGATCCCCAAGCCGTTTGCGAATAAATTCTCCTGCCACAGCTTTGGTCGCAACCAAGCGATCCACCACTTGACCATTGAGGATGAAATCTTGTTCCTGCATTGAACCGGACAAATCCGCTGAGATCATTAAATCGCGCCCCGATACCGGTAATGCCACCGTATCACCAATCCACACCGGACGCGCCGCTGCCGTGACCAGCATAATCCACGCCACAATGCCGCATACCAATGCCAGCAAACCGTGCCATGAACGCGCTACTAATGGATTACCTTGCTGAAAATCGTCCAAGAACGGTACATGCAGGGCTAAACCCGCCTCACGTTCGACAGGTTTTAACCACCAGCGGATTAAGAACGGCAGGGGTAATAAGGCAAACATCCACCACCACAGGAAATCATACATGGTTATTCCCCCGCTGGAGTTTGATCCATTCACGAATCGCCTTGGCTAAGGCGGCGGTTTCCACTTGCGCTTCAGGACGATACGGAAACTCCGTCAACAATTGCGCAAACTTACCTTTGAATAGCGGTTTACCGGCGGCTTGATCCAGAAAATCCACCCATGCCTCACCCGTCAACCCAGACACCCGTTCACGTCCATGATGACTAATCGCCACACGCCGCAGTAATACCGACAGTTCACGCAACAAGACTTTACTATTCGCTTGGTATTTGGCTTGCAACTGCTCTAATTCACGCAACGCTAAATTTAATTCGGGCTGTTGCGGTTGACGTCGTGCTAACCACCACACCAACAAGCCCAAAATCGCCACACCCGCCAGCAATACTAACCACCAGCCCGGCGCAAGCGGCCACCAACCAATCGGGTCGGGTAAGTGAATATCGCGTAACGGTAAATCGCTTGGTTTCACACCATCGGGATTCATCGTAACCCCCGTGATAATTTCAGCAAACGCTCGTGACCATTATCCGCCGTGGAAAGCTGCACCAAGGGTACTTGGTAACTCCGACTAAATTCTTGCAAAGCTTTAACCGCTTGCGAGGCACGCTCACTGTAACGCTTGCGCCATAAGGCTTGCCCCAAGTTCACCCACAAATTCCGTCGCCCATTGGTCAGGCGCAGATTACCTTTTGCGGGTAATTGTTCTTCAAACGGGTCATGAATGCACACCAAGGTAAGCTGGCAATGCCGACTCATCATGGCTAATTGCCGAAAAGCCGTGGGCGTTGCTTTGCGAAAATCGCTCACCACGAAAACCTGACTACCCGCTTGTGCCACGCGGCGTAAGCGTGTCCAACTGGTTTGCAAATCGTCTTCCTGAGCAGCACTCGTCTGCGCAACATTTGCCATATTGGGATTTTGGCGCGTCATATCGCTCAACTGCCGCAAGAAATGCAACGAGGTGGAACGGCTGCGCGACGGTTTGAGTTCAACATGCTTACCGTTTTGCAGAATACCGCCAATGCGGTCGCCGTCTTTCAGCGTTTTCCACACTAATAAGGCAGCGACTTCCGCCATCACCACCGATTTAAAGCAGCCGCGCGTGGCAAAATACATGGAAGGGCGTAAATCTAACCACAGCAATACGGGCTTTTCGCGTTCTTCCTCGAACACTTTGGTGTGTACACGACCACTACGCGCCGTTACTCGCCAATCAATGGTACGAATGTCATCACCGGGCTGATATGGACGCGATTCGGCAAAATCCATGCCGCGCCCTTTGTGTACAGAACGGTGTAAGCCATTGCGCCGCGCTCGGATGTGTTTCTTCGCCAAATGCAAGGTACGAACCTGTCCTTTCAAGCGCAATAACGACTGCAAAGAACTGTAGACAATGCCTTCGCCCGCATTATTAGCAACGGTTGCTGTTGCCGCCGAACCTTGACGCATGATCATTAAGGCACTGCCACCAAAGCCAGTAATTCATCGACCACCCGATTCGCAGTCATGCCATCAGCTTCCGCTTCAAAAGTCAGCAATAAGCGGTGGCGTAGTACATCGTGCGCAATGGCTTGCACGTCTTCTGGGGTTACGAAATCGCGTCCTGCCAACCACGCATAAGCCCGCGCACAACGATCCAAAGCCAAGGTGGCACGCGGACTCGCACCGTAAGCAATACTGCCCACCAAGGATTTGCCATAACGCTCAGGGTTACGGCTGGCTAAGACCAATTGCAGCAAATAGGTTTCGACCTTATCCGCCATGTACACATTCAGTACGTCTTGACGAGCAAGGCGAATGTCTTCTTGCGTCACTAATGGCGCAACGGTTTCTTTTTCACGCTTGGCTTGCTGCATGGCTTCTTTGCGCCCCAAATGCAGAATGACTTTTTCTTCCGCTGGTGTGGGGTATTCAACCAAAACATGCATTAAGAAACGGTCTAATTGCGCTTCGGGCAAGTGATACGTGCCTTCTTGCTCAATCGGATTTTGCGTTGCCATGACCAAAAATGGATCAGGTAATGCCCATGTTGTTCCCGCCACGGTGACTTGGCGTTCCGCCATCGCTTCGAGCAGTGCGGATTGCACTTTCGCCGGAGCACGGTTGATTTCATCTGCCAAAATCAGGTTATGAAACAAGGGGCCTTTTTGGAAATGGAATGAACCATCATTCGGGTGGAACACTTCCGTCCCTGTAATATCGGCTGGCAGTAAATCCGGCGTAAACTGTACGCGGTGAAAATCCCCTTCAATACCTTGCCCAAGCATTTGAATTGCACGGGTTTTGGCTAACCCCGGCGCACCTTCCACCAATAAATGCCCGTCGGCTAACAAGGCAATCATCAGGCGGTTAATCAGTGATTTCTGACCAATGATTTTGCTCTGTAAATACTGGGATAACTTGTCAAAATTTTCTTTTTGGTTCATGTTCAGTAAGCAATAGGTGGGTGTAGGGCGAAATATACGCGCCCTGTTCCTGTCGTTTCAAGTTAATCATCGTTAATTAAAAGTGTGCCTTTCATGACCATCCAAGCGCAAATTGAAGACAAAATTCGCCATACCATGCAACCCAACTTTCTTGAAGTGATCAACGAAAGCCATATGCACAATGTACCGCCCGGCTCAGAATCGCATTTCAAAGTGACGGTTGTGAGTGATCAATTCAATGGAAAAATGCTGATTGCACGCCATCGACAGATTAATGGTATTTTGGCAGCGGAATTAAATGGCAAAATCCATGCTTTGGCTTTGCACACACTCACGCCTGATGAGTATGCCGCACGTAGTGGTAAAGTGGCAGAATCACCGTTGTGTTTGGGTGGTGGCAAAGGCTAAAACAGAAAAAAGAAAGGGGTTGCTGGCTCAGGGCAACCCCAATCTGGGGAGATGCTGCCTGAAGGAGTCATGGCGGCAGCATTGAGGGCAAACGGCTCTACATCAACATTATTCTATGGCAAACTTTTTTTCACTTATCCCATTACATCGCTACATGATGGGTTAGACCACTATTTGCACGACGGGCTGGGAACATCCGTGCAATCAAACTCGCTGTTTCACCTAACTGGAACACTTTGCGTGGTTTATTGTGACCTTCGAGCAAACTGGCGAGGGTAATATCACCGAGAAAATCGTAAAAACGATGGCTCAGGTTATCCCACATTTGCTGCACCAACACCTGCTCTTTATGCTGTGCTTGATTACCACTTTTCGCTGGTTTGGTCGTCACTGTTTCTTCTTCTGATTCAGCAACACGCGCAATTTCAGCCAAGCTAATCTCATCCGTTGCGCGGGCAAGACGATAACCACCGCCAGGACCGCGAATACCTTCCACCAAACCTTCTTGGCGCAATTTGGCGAATACTTGTTCCAGATAAGACAATGAAATGCCTTGCTGCCCTGCAATGTCACTCAGACGTACAGTGCGCTCGTCATCGTTGATTGCCAGTGTCAGCATCGCCATGATGGCATGTTGACCTTGGGTAGATAGTTTCATGTCGTTACTCCGCATGTGTTTTAATCCTTGACAAGCACTATACGACCCCAAGATCATAAGAAAAAGTCGAAATTACTACACAACTTCTTCGGAAAAACCGAAGTATCAAACCCAGAGAGTCAGCCATGCTCAATTACAAACACCTGTATTATTTTCGTGAAGTCGCCACTGTCGGTAGCATTACTCGCGCCAGTGAAAGCCTGCACCTCACCCCACAAACCATTAGCGGGCAATTAAGTTTGTTGGAAGAATCGCTCGGCACAGAACTGTTCCAACGCAATGGGCGGCACTTAGAATTGAGCGAAGCGGGCAGAATTGCCTTAAAATACGCGGATGAAATTTTCCAACTCGGTTCAGCATTAGAAGACGCCATTAAACATTACCCTAAAAATGGAGCGCAGTTATTTCGCGTCGGCGTATCGGATGTTGTTCCTAAGTCGATTGCCTATAAACTACTAGAACCGGCGATGAACCTTGAACGCCCCGTACACATTGTTTGTACCGAAGGTAAATTATCCGATTTACTCGCCGAACTCGCGGTACACCGCATGGAATTAGTGATCGCTGACAGCCCAATGCCTACGCATATTAATGTCCGCGTGTTTAATCACGAATTAGGCGCGAGTAGCATCAGTTTTTTTGCTAAACCAGAAGTTTGTGCGCAATTGCAAGGCACATTTCCTGATTGTTTAAATCAAGCTCCATTGCTTATTCCCGCAGAAGGCACGGCATTACGCAATAAACTACGCCAATGGTTATTGGAAAAGAACCTACACCCACGCATTGTTGGCGAATTTGACGATAGCGCGTTAATGCGAGCATTTGGACAAGGAGGCATTGGGGTGTTTATTGCACCCTCAGCTTTAGAAGAAACATTGATTCATGAAGCAGGCGTAGAAATACTAGGGCGAGCAGATAGCATTACCGAACAGTTTTTTGCAATTTCGGTAGAACGTAAAATCACCCACCCTGCGGTGATGGCAATTACCAAACACGCGCAGGATTGGTTAAAAGCGCACAATCCCAATTAATAAGAACCATGCACTTTTTACGATGACGCTTATAAACTACTTATAAGCCGAAATCTGCTGTAGATAAATTCAAATCGCGGCAAATTTCACGCACCACTTGTTTTTCTTTATCGTCAAAAGAGCCGTCAGCACTACCGATAGCCATGCAAACACGCACCATCAAACGCGCAGCATCTGGTTTACTGCGCAATTTACCAATCATTTTCAGGGCTTCAGCTTTACCAATTTCACTATCAAACTCAAAGTTTTCAGTAACTTTATTAAACACAGAAATGACATCTTTGGTTTCAAAGACTTTTAGCTCATCTGACTGTTGAATGAACTTCATCATCTTCTGCTTTTCAGAAGAATCGATACTGCCATCCGCAGCAGCAACTAAACCACAACCAGCAACACAAGCTTCCATGAATTCACGGTTTTTAAACTTGCCGATTTCAGCGGTTAATTTAGCACGGGCTTCGCCAGCCTTTTCTTTCAATGTATCAAAAAACGACATAATCAATCTCCTTAAATCTAAACATAAAGCTTTAATTCCAAGCTTCACCATTAAACGTTATCAACATTAGCCATTGCTTTTTTATAGCGTATAGAAGACACAATGGATAAAACGATAAAGCTTACACCAATTAACCCCGTCACGATTTCTGGGATATGGAAGTGAATGCTAAACAACATAATAATCGCTAACGCACCGATGCCATAATGCGCACCGTGCTCTAAATAAATGTATTCATCCAGCGTACCTTTATGCACCAAATGCACCGTCAAAGAACGCACAAACATTGCCCCAATAGCCAAGCCCAACATAATGATGACCACATCATTAGTAATCGCAAATGCGCCAATAACACCATCAAATGAGAACGACGCATCAAGGACTTCAAGGTAAAGAAAACCCGCTAAGCCACTACGCTTGACCATATCAACGGCTGCATCGCCTTCTGCTTCATTTTCAAAGAAAATATCCAGACTGCTGACCATAATATATAGCACGACACCCGCTAAACCGGATAACAAAACGGTTAAACGTGTAGCATCATCCATTGGTAAAAAGGCTTGTAACGCAATTAAAGTAATCAGTGCAACTAAAATACTCACGACATCCAATTTACCCATTGCACTCATTTTTTCTTCAAAGATAGCCAACCAATGCACATCTTTTTCATTATCAAACATGAAATCGAAGAAAACCAGTAATAAGAACATCCCCCCAAAAGCCGCAATTGCTGCATGGCTTTCAGTTAAATGCATGGCATATTCTTGAGGGTTATTGAGAGCCATTGCCATGACATCCACTGCCCCTAAACCCGTTGCAACTGCCACGATAACAATCGGGAAAACTAAACGCATCCCAAAGACCGCAATCAAAATACCCACGGTCAAAAACAGTTTTTGCCACTTTTCATCCATATCCTTCAAAATGGAGGCATTCACCACGGCATTATCAAAGGATAAACTCACCTCCATAATACCCAAGACTAGCACTAGAAATACAGCAGTTGTCGCTCCCATTGCTGTGGAAGCTCCCCACCATACTGCTAGCGCGATGCATAACACGGTCACAAGTAAAGAATATTTAAAGTTTTGCAAAATCATAATCGTTTAGTTTTTTTAGAAACAAAAATAGGCATCGCTAATAGGATGCCTATCCATTAGCAGTTTATTGATACAAAGTGTAATCAATATACGCTTTTTACTTAAGGCTAACCAAGGTTCACGCCCATTGATGCAGCCATTGCCGCTAAACCGCCAGCAAAACCTTGACCAACAGCTTTAAACTTCCAGTCGGCATTATGGCGATACACTTCACCGAATAACATTGCGGTTTCAACGCTAGCATCTTCGGATAAATCATAACGCGCAATTTCGCTATTATCGGCGGCGTTCAGTAAGCGAATATACGCATTATTGACTTGACCAAAGTTTTGACGACGCGCTTCGGCATCATGAATCGTGACAGCAAACACCAGTTTTTTAACGGCTTCAGGCATACCCGCAAGGTTTAATTTTACTTGCTCATCATCGCCCTCACCTTCGCCAGAACGGTTATCACCCAAATGTTCAACACTGCCACAAGCTGATTTTTTATTATTATAGAAAATAAAAGAATCATCAGATAAGACTTTTCCAGACTCACCTAACATGAATACCGACGCATCTAAATCAAATGCAGTACCATCAGTGACACGCGTGTCCCAACCTAAACCAACCAAAACACTGGTTAAGCCGGGGGCTTCTTTGGTTAAAGAAACGTTGCCACCTTTTTGTAAACTAACTGCCATTGTCCAACTCCATTACTTATTAAATACAATCGATTTTACATTAACAAATGCATTAATTGATTAACCGATTTGAATACCATACTGATCACACATGCTTTTTAAACCGCCTGCATAACCTTGACCCACGGCACGAAACTTCCATTCATTATTATGGCGGTACAACTCACCGAATACCATTGCGGTTTCAGTGGAGTAATCTTCTGCCAAATCATAACGCACGATTTCCGTACCTGTTTGATCATTAACTACACGAATAAAAGCATTAGCCACTTGTCCAAAGTTTTGACGACGCGCATCAGCTTCATGAATCGTGACCGTAAAAGCAATTTTCGTAATATCGGCTGAAATCAATGTTAAATCGACTTTTACCGATTCATCATCGCCTTCACCTTGACCCGTGCGATTATCGCCCGTGTGTTCAACTGCACCATCAATTGATTTTAATTGATTATAAAAGATAAAGTCATGATCACCACGAACTTTCCCTGTCTCAGTTAATAGAAAAACACTGGCATCCAAGTCAAATGCCGTACCATCTGTCGTGCGCTCATCCCAACCCAATCCAATTAAGATTTTGGTTAAACTCGGATCAGTTTTACTTAAAGACAGATTACCGCCTTTTTGTAAACTAATTGCCATTTCTCAACTCCTTTTTATTTAATACGGGTTTATCTTGAACTGACTTGTTCCATCAAATGGCGAATAATATGGCTGGCATCATGTCATTGGCAATCGAACCAGCCGTCGGCGCGCCCACCGCTTTCATCTGCCAACCTGCACCATTACGGCTAATAATCGCCATCACCACACCCGTGTGTTGACCCTGTTCGGATAAGTTGAATCTTGCCATTTCGGTATTGTTGCTATCATCGACCAAACGGCAGAATGCACCACCGACTTCGTTGAAGGTTTGACCACGGAATGAACAAACCGTGAAGGCCAAATGCGTAACATTGGCAGGCAATTTGCCCAAATCCACGAAAATTGTTTCGTCATCGCCCGACCCTTCGCCAGTTCGGTTATCGCCGGAATGCTTGATTGAACCGTCGCGGCTTTGCAACTGGCGAAACCACACCACATCCAGCAAGTTTTTCTGTTCATCCAACAGCAGGCAAGACGCATCCAAATCAATCTCGCTCGCGCCACCACCGAATAAACTACCGAAAAAGCCACTTTTCTTTTGTGCCGGATCCCAACCCAAGCCCATGCGGACTTTCGTTAAACTACCTGCACCGCTTTTTTCCAAGGAAATCCGTTGTCCTTTGCTTAAACTCACTGCCATACATCACCTTATTCGATTTAAATAGTTCTTTAAGTAACACCATACTAGATAGCCCCCCATACTCTGGCAAGACATCCCCTCTCCTTTAAGGTTAATCCTTACCCCTCAAGCAGCAGCAACCGACGGTAAAATCACCGGCGTGCTTACTTCACTCACGCGCAACCCATAACGGATGGGCGGTATCACGATGCTGTCTGAATACGCACTTTGCAGGAAAACCTCGGTTAAATTTACCCCGCCCAGACACGCCATACCAAATCCGCCTGACGGACGCGGGTTGATCTCCAGCAAACGCGGCTCATCCGCTGCATTGGCTTTAAATTGGATATTAAACAAACCATTCAAGCCGTAATGCGTGGTTAAACGTTCCACCATGCCTTGAATCGCCGCATTATTATCAATCACTTGACCGAATCCCGCTTGCGGGTGTTTTTTGCGTTGCAACGCGCACAACAACTGCCCTTCCCGCCCCGCGCAATCCACACTCCACTCCGCCCCTGGTAAATGTTCCATCACCAATAATTCGGGGAACATCGGCGTGTTTGCCATGCCAGCCCGCAATTCTGCCAGCGGAATCTCGTATTCCACCCCTTCGACCAAATGCGTAATGCTGTCACGCGCCACGTCCAAAATGCGGAAACCCAAACCGAACACTGATACCGATGGCTTCACACACAAAGCCGCGTGTTGCGTGGCGAGTTTGGCAACTGCTGCATCAAATTCCGCAACAGTGGTGACACGCTCAAAATCCATGCACAGTGCAACATCCGCTGGCAGATCACGGTAAAAAGCCGCTTTATTATCCAGCAATTTAAGCGTGGCAGGAGTCGCTACGGCAATAACCTGCGTACCAATCTGCGCAAACTGCTCACGATGCAGCCCAATTAAACGGGCTTCTTTGGCTGGGATAAACCAATCCACCGCATAACGTTGGCAAAAATCGAGACACCATGACAAATAGCTTTCGCCGACCAAACCGCTGGGTTCGGCATAAGCTTCATCAGCCGCCAACAAAGCAGCAGCGGCTGGGTTAGTGTGCGTGTGAATGATAGTAACTTTGCCCGCTGGTGTATTTGCTTGGTGCAAATTATGGAATACGGCATGAATACTGGAGAACGTCTTGTTAAACCATATGCGCATGGTTGTGCCTCGTTTTAAAGATTTGGGTATTTTTGGATGAAAATGGCGGTCACTAGTATGCCCGACCCACGGTCATAAAGTTTAGCCATTTTTCCAAGCGTTCTTGTTATTATGTTGGCAGTCACAGACAGCTTGGTAACACAATAATCATGTTGACTTCCTCCCCTAGCTGAAGCAAGGGGATTCCTAATTCATCGAGAACAGGACGACGACACCGAAATGCTATCGCCACTGACATTCTCTCCAAAGGCTAATACCGCCAGTCCGGCGGCTAAAATGTTGACCGCTGCATTAATATCGCGGTCATGGATTACGCCACATTCAGGGCATTCCCATGACCGCACGTTCAGCGGCAGGTTGTCTTTGACGAACCCACAACAAGCACAGCGTTTACTGGAAGGAAAGAATCTGTCGATTTCGACATACGTTCTTCCCGTCCAATTTGCCTTGTATTCAAGCTGGCGAGTGAATTCACCCCAGCTTGCATCAGCAATATGTTTTGCCAGTTTTGGGTTCTTAATCAGGTTCTTCACGGCGAGATTTTCAGCACAGATCACTTGGTTCTCGTTAATCAATCTGTGGGATAACTGGTGCAAGTTATCCATCCGACAATCGGCAATTTTCGCGTGAATACGCGCCACTTTGACTTTAGCTTTCAACCGATTCTTGCTGCCGAGTTTTTTCTTGGCAAGCCGACGTTGGTATTTCGCCAATTTGGCGGCGTATTTCGCGGTGTGGCGGGGATTACTGGATTTAAAACCGTCGCTGGTGACGAACAAATCCTTGATGCCTACGTCAATGCCCACTTTTTTATCAGTGACGGGCAACAACGTAGGTTCAAATTCACACAGACAGGATACGAAGTATCGACCTGCGTGATCTTTGGAAACGGTGACGGTGGTTGGATTGGAAGGAAGTGGTTGACTCCACTTAATATTCAGTGGTTTATCGCACTTTGCCAGCTTCAATTCACCATGTTTAAAGGTGAAAGCGCGGTAAGTGAACTCCGCCGCTTGGCGGTGTTTTTTGGATTTGAAGGTGGGGTATTTTGCCCGACCTTCAAAAAAGTTCTTGAACGCGGTTTGTTGATTCCGCAAGCATTGTTGCAGCGGAACGCTGGAAATATCGTTCAAGAAAGCGAATTCAGGCAGCTTTTTAATGGCAGTAAGTCTGGCATTCGCTGCGGTGTAACCGATTTTTTCCTGAGTCTGATCATAAGCATCGGTGCGGTAACGCAAGATGCAGCAACTGTTCTTGTTGTTGGTCAGGGTAGAACCGGAATCGGTAGGCGCGTTTTGTTGGCATGGCTCACCGTATTGTAGTTCGTGCCGCGAGTCACGGCGGTACAGTTTCTAACCGAAGATAGCTTAACCAAAGAGAGGAGCGAGAACAGGGTCGGCTATTGCCGACGCGCTAGTGATGAATTTACCCGTAGGCGCGAACCTATCACTGGCAGGCAATCATTGGACACTGAACATTCACTTTCAACACGACATCCGCCCCGCTGTCGGCTTAGCCATCTTACCCATTAACGAAGCAAAACAACTCGTCACACCCGCCTATCTCGCCAATACCAATGCCAGCGGATGGGCAAATGCCAGCTTGAATGAGGCTGGAACTAACTACCAACTGCGTTTAGATAGCAGCACCTTACCCAACACTTTGATCACACGCTTGTGCCTCGTGTTATACCGCTACGGAGCACAAGGTCCATTGGAAATTGGCGGCAATGTCAGCGTGCAAATGGATGATGTTTTTACCCACACCATTGCTTTGGAAGGTATGCAAGCTTCCGCGCTGGTTATTGCCGAATTTTATCTACGGGCGGGTCAATGGAAAGTACGCGCTTTAGCGGAAACTTCCGCTTACGGTCTAACCGCGTTGGGACGCAGAATGGGTATGGAGATCAATGAAAGTTGCCCCTTTGCCTCAGCAAACCCTAGCGAACAACGTCCTAGCAGTTGGACAGGTACGGCATTCTTGGTTGCCCCCAATGTGTTCATGACCAATGCGCACGTTGCTGATGGTGCAAGCCGTATCCGCCTGAGTTCTTTGCAAGGCAATCTGGAGGCTGAACCCATTATCAGTGACAATACCAACGATTTGGCATTATTGCGCGTCGCCTCCCCTAGCCATTTACAACCACTGCCGTTTCGTAGCAGCAGCATTGGTTTGGCGCAAGCGATCACCACATTAGGTTATCCCTTGGCGGGTTTGATGGGAAACGGCATCCAAGTAACTCAAGGGGTTATTTCCGGTTTGTTTGGGGCGCATAACGACATACGCTTACTGCAATTTACCGCCCCCATTCAACCCGGATCAAGCGGTAGCCCATTATTGGATGAAACTGGCGCAGTATTGGGGGTCGTATCGTCCACCTTTACCCACGCGCAGAACATGAATTTTGCCATCCGTAACATTTTGGCGATTGCATTAATGGAAGCGGCTGGTATCCACTACACCTCACAAACCCGCAGCCAAACGCTATCAGCCGCACAAATGGTGACACAAACACAGAATGCCATCTGGCGCGTCGAATGCGCGGGTTAAATCTCAATGCTCACAGTCAAACAACGGACGTTTTCATGCAAATAAATGTCGCTCTCGAACAGGGCACACTCAACCTCACGATTGCATCTGGCACGCATACGCCGGACGCATTATTCGGCTTTGCCCAACGCCGCAACCCGAAACGCGCTTTTTTGTTTGTTTCCAAAGTATTGGGGCGGCACATTCCGGTTTCACCCGCCAAAATGCGCGAGGCAACGGATGCATTAGCGGCGCAAATCCCCAACGACTTACCAGGACCAGTGTTGGTCATCGGTATGGCAGAAACCGCCATTGCTTTGGGTGCAGCCGTACAGCAAGCCCTGAGCCGTAGCCGTGATGACACCTTGTATTTGTGTACCACGCGCCACCCGCTGGATTTGCCGATTTTGGTCGAATTCCGCGAAGAACACAGCCACGCCACCCAACAAGTACTGCATTACCCGCAACACCCTGCCGATGTGGAATTATTGCGTACTGCCCGCACTTTGGTACTGGTGGACGATGAAGCCTCCACTGGCAAAACGTTCGCCAATTTATTGGCAGCTTTGCAACAAGCGGGCTTGGATCAGTTTGAACACATTGTTGCCGCGACCCTCACCGATTGGTCGGGTGGTGCGGTGACGGCACGCTTGGGCGCACGTTCCAGCGCGATAGCTTTGCTCAAAGGGCATTGGCACTGGCAAGCCAACGACGCGCCCCCGCCCGACATGCCACAAGTCGATGTGTTAGGTACTGGCGCGTGGAATGCCAACCCTGCCAATGATTGGGCGCGGCTGGGCGTCAGTCGGCATCCGTTACCCGCCATTGCGCAGACGCTCAGCGTGACAGCGGGCGAACGCATTTTGGTATTGGGTACGGGTGAATTCGTTTGGCCACCCTATTTGCTGGCGGAATACTTGGAACAACAAGGTGCGACGGTGCATTTCAGTGCCACGACGCGCTCACCGATTGCTTTAGGGCATAGCATTCAGCAGCGTTATTGCTTGCACGATAACTACGGACAAGGGATTGCTAATTTTCTCTATAACGTCATTCCCGACAACTATGATCGTATCCTATTATGCAGTGAAACCCCTGTCGCGCTAATGGATGCTTCACTCATTACCGCCTTACAGCCTACTTGTTTGGAGTTTTATTCGTGAAACCGTTATTACTCACCGATCTCGACGACACGCTGTTCCAAACTGAGCGCAAAATGCCAGCCGATGCCAGCAGAACCCCGGCGGCATGGAGTGCTAATGGTTCGCCCATGAGTTTCATGCACACTTGGCAACAGGATTTCATTCACTGGGCATTAGGCTGCATGGATGTTATCCCCGTCACGGCACGCGGCGTGGAATCGTTCCAACGGGTACGCCTCCCGTTCCAACACGGTGCGGTGTGTGTACACGGCGCGGCGATTCTCACGCCAACGGGGGAATTGGATACGGCATGGCACGCCCACATGCAAACGCAACTCGCACCCTACCAACAACCGCTGCACGACTACCTGGCACACGCTTTGCAAATCGGTAAGGATTTGGGACTGGCATTGCGTGGTTGGATGGAAACAGCAGGTGAATTAGCCGCGTATTTGGTGGTGAAAAGCAATACTGCCCGCCACGAAGAGTTGGATCAGGTGTTAGCCGTACTGCGCGAAACCTTGGATTTACAGGGGTATTACGTCCACCAAAATGCTAATAATCTAGCGATTTTGCCGAACCCCGTTAATAAACGCGCCGCAGCAGCAGAAATGATTCAACGCCATGCGCAACGCCACGGGCGCGTACCATTGTTAGGGTTTGGCGATAGCCTGACCGATTTCGGTTTCATGAGCCTGTGCGATTTTGCGGGAATGCCGCCGCGCAGCCAGTTAGCGCAACCTTTAGCAATTCCATAACCCATAACGGTACACAGCACCATGCATACCGCAGGTTTTCACGGCTCTTACTCGCCCACGGATGTCACTTTTTTGCTACGCCGAATGCAACTGGATAACACCAGCGTCGAAGCCAAAGAACGCCTCATTCAAACTGGGCAACGCCATTATTCCGAAATGCTCACCATTGAGTCGCCACCTTCCCCCGAACACTTAACCCTTTACCAACAAGCCCTTGCCGATGGTTTAGCTCGCTTAGCCACCGAAGTGCAAACACTCGCCGTTGCCTTGCAACAACGTCGCCCCCATCGCCCGATTATTCTGGTGAGTTTTGTGCGGGCGGGCGTACCGTTGGGTGTGTTATTGGTGCGGGCATTACGCGATTTAGGGGTGGAAAGTACCCATTACGGCATTAGCATTATCCGCGACAAAGGCATTGATCACGCCGCATTAGCAGACATCGAACAGCAACACGGTTTCGACAATCTGGTGTTTGTCGATGGTTGGGTGGGCAAAGGCGCGATTCATCAGCAATTAACCGCCTCATTGGGTAGTCGTTACCCCGACGAAATTCCCTTTGTCACCTTAGCCGACCCGACGGGCAAAGCGTGGTTAGCCGCCTCCAGCGAAGATTGGCTGATTCCCTTTGGCATTTTAGGCGCGACGGTTTCCGGTTTGGTGTCGCGTTCGGTATTGCCCAGTGATGCAGGCTGGCACGGTTGTATGCATTATGAACACCTGCAAGCGCATGATGTCAGCAATGCTTTCGTTACAACAGTCGACCAATACCGACGGCAAAACGTGGCAACGCAACCCATTGCGCCTTTGCAATGGTCTACTACCACCCGCAATGCCTTAAAACAGACGGCAGCGGCGACGATTTGTCATCTTGCGGAAACACATAACATCCAAAATCTTAATCGGATCAAACCGGGGATTGCAGAAGCCACCCGCGCGGTCATGCGCCGTGTGCCGGAACACATTTTGGTGCAGGACGTGGATGATCCCAACATACGTTTATTGCGCTACCTCGCAACTTCACGCGGTATCCGTTTGCAAGCTGTGGGCAATCAATTAACACCTTACCGTGCCATTACCATTATTCAGAAAGCTGTATGACTCAAAACATTTCACCGTATCAGTTAGGCGCAACCCTTTACACACCCGCGACCCGCAGCGATTTAATCGAGGTCATCCTGCATCAAAAAATTGCCGACTTACGTTCCGTGGTGATCTGTTTAGAAGATGCGCTGCGTGAAGATGAAATAAGCGATGGTTTAAGCAATTTGCACACCTGTTTACAGCTTTTGCAAGACACAGCACGGCAGGCACGTCCGTTGGTGTTTATCCGCCCGCGTCATCCAGACATGGCTTTGAGTCTGTGCCAAATGTCGGGTATTGCAGCGGTGGATGGTTTCGTTTTACCCAAATTTGATAACCATTCCCTTGCAGCATGGCAACAAGTGATAGCGGATTCACCCGCGCATTTTATGTTCATGCCCACGCTGGAAACCGCCGCCATTTTGAACCCACACAACCTGCATGACTTATGCACACGGTTACAATCGCCAACCTTAAAGCCACGCATTTTGGTGTTACGGGTGGGGGGAAACGATTTGCTCTCGTGCTTGAATTTGCGCACCCACCACGGACATACGCTGTACGATGGCCCATTGGGTTACATTATCGGCATGTTAGTAACGCACTTTGTGCCAGCGGGTTTTCACCTCACCGCGCCAGTGTTTGAATATTTTCGTGATCACGACATTTTACAGCAGGAATTCCAACGCGATTTATTGCACGGCATGGTGGGGAAAACCGTGATTCACCCCAGCCAAATTCCCGTGATTCATCAAGCCTTGAAAGTGAATGATGTGGATTACGAAGCGGCCAAATGCATTCTTGATGAAGACATGCCTGCCGTGTTTCAGTACGAAGGTGCGATGTGTGAGCCCGCCACCCATTACCGTTGGGCGCGGCAAATCATGGAACGTGCTAAGTATTTCGGCTGCCATTTGCACGCCGTCGCCACTTCACCAACCCAAGCAAGTGAGTTGGCAAGTCATGCTTAATACCCGCGACTAACCACCTTTCAACATGGAAAGGTTGCGCTGCGCATCGGCGTTACCTTTTTCTGCCGCTAAACTAAACAGTTTTTCGGCTTTTTTCTTGTCTGTTTTCACACCATTGCCGAGAACATACAACACGCCAAGGTTGTTTTGCGCTTCGACAAAACCAGCTTTAGCAGCTTTCTCGTACCAATACGCGGCTTGTTCGTAGTTTTGGCTGACACCACGCCCATCTTCGTACAATAAACCTAAGTTGTATTGCGCCTTGGTATAGCCTTGGCGTGCCGCTTGCTCATACCAGTACGCGGCTTCGCGCAAATCGCTGGGCAAACCACCGATGCCGTCTTCGTACATCGTACCGAGCATCAATTGTGCGTGTTTATCGCCCGCTTCGGCAGATTGTTTCACCACATCCGGCTCAATGCCCGTGAAATCCATTGGAGCGGACGCGCTATTGTCAGCATTGGCATGACCCGTAGGAGCAGTCGCTTGTTGTAAGGACGCAGGCATGACGGCTGGCTCGACTGGCGGTTCAGGTGCAGCGGCTGTTTCTGGCAACGGTTCAGGCGGCGTAGCGATGGCAGGCGCGGGCACTGGAGCAGGTTCAGGCATTGCCGCAACAACCACATTTTTACTGTTATCGCTTTTACTGTTAGCCGCGTTGTCTGTATTGCCTGTAGCCGCTGGCGCAGCATTGGTCGGGGTGGATATGGCTAATTTAGCCGCAACGTGCCCTTGATCTGCCGCTTTTTGCAGCCATTCGTGTGATTTTTTCTCATCTTTTGGCAGGTATTGCCCATTAGCGTACAACATGCCCAAGCCGTATTGCGCTTCGACCAGACCCGCTTCAGCCGCTTTACGTTGCCATTCCAACGATTGTTTCAGCTTGGCTTTATCGGCTTCATCCGTGCGGTACAGCATGGCTAAACGGTATTGTGCTTGTGCATCGCCGCTTTTTGCAGCGGTTTGTAAGCGTGACAGTTCATCCGTCACACTCACTTCGCTTTTACGCCGATTGCGATACCACGTTTCCACGGAAGAACCGCCCGTATTACTCGCACTTGTAGCTGAGTTAGTCGCGGCTGGCGCATCTGTAGCCGCCGTAGTATTTGCTGAACCTTGTTCAGCCCCCCACGGTGGCGGAGCTTCTTGCATCGTCGCCTGTGGTTGAACGGGTAAATCTTGCGCCATGCTTAGCACAGGAATGCTCGCAGCCGAAAAACTTACACCAAGGAAAAATGTTTGCGCAGCCAACAGGGAAAATGTCCGGCTTTTCGCTTTTGTTGTTATCATGGTAGCCCCGAAGACGGTTGGAAACCGAAGAATCACGCTAATTTAATGGTTTGCTTTATAAATCAATCAACCATAACACTGACTGAATACCCCACATGAATGACGAAACCTTGCTACGTTACAGCCGCCAAATCCTCCTCCCCGAAGTCGATCTGCACGGACAAGAACGCCTACTCGCCGCCAAAGTCCTGATTATTGGCATGGGCGGTTTGGGCGCACCGGTCACGCTGTACCTTGCCGCCGCTGGCGTTGGGCAATTAACGTTGGTGGATTTTGATACCGTCGACCTTACCAACTTACAACGCCAAGTCATTCATAACACGGCGAGTATTGGGCAATTGAAAGTCGACTCCGCCGCTGCCAGTGCACACGCCTTGAATCCACATATTCAGATTCGCACCGTCGCGCAATGTTTGGATTTCGAGCAATTGCTCGCCGAAGTACAAGCCCACGATGCGGTGGTGGATTGCAGCGACAACTTCCCCACCCGTTTCAACATTAATCGCGCGTGCCAAATGGCGGGTAAACCGCTCATTTCCGGCGCGGTGATTCGCTTGGAAGGGCAAATCACCACTTTCGACTTTCGCCAAACCGACGTGGCGTGTTATCGCTGTCTGTATGGCGAGGACGGCGAAATGACCGACACTTGCAGCACCACCGGCATTCTTGCCCCTGTCGCGGGCATTATCGGCAGTATGCAAGCCACCGAAACGTTGAAAGCCCTGCTCGATTTACCCACGCTCAGCGGACGCTTGCTATTATTGGACGCAAAATACATGCAATGGCGCGAAATGCGCTTGCGCCGTGACCCACACTGCCCTGTTTGCCATGCATCCTCACATTATTAATTATAGTTAAAGCAATACACCGTTATGGATAAGCCTGAACCCATAAAAATGAAACCAGCAGAACTGCAAAATCTTATCCAACAAGGCGAAAATATCGCGGTCGAATTTAAAGCGATGCCCGTGCGTCCAGAAACGATAGCACGAGAGATGGTCACCTTCGCGAATGGAGCAGGTGGAATATTGCTGCTGGGTGTAGGCTCTGCGTTACATTGATCGTTTAGGGCGCGGCTTTCCCATGATCTTCCGCGAAATGCAGCAATTAGGGAAAGCCGTCGATGTTTACGAATTTGGCGAGGAATTACGAGTTGTTATACCGCTTTAAGAAGTATCCGGTAAATGAGCCTGCAACTTCGGCGACTTGTTCGGGCGTGCCGACGGCGATGATATTACCGCCACGACTGCCGCCTTCGGGGCCTAAATCCACCACCCAATCCGCCGTTTTAATCACATCCAGATTATGCTCAATCACGACGACAGTATTACCACCATCGCGCAAGCGGTGCAGCACTTTGAGCAATTGATCAACGTCGTGGAAGTGCAAACCCGTGGTCGGTTCGTCCAAAATGTAGATGGTTTTGCCCGTTTCGCGTTTGGACAGTTCTTTCGCCAATTTGACGCGCTGCGCTTCGCCGCCGGACAGCGTGGTGGCATTTTGCCCTAAGGTAATGTACGACAAACCCACGTCCATCAAGGTTTGCAGCTTGGTGTGAATCGACGGCACAGCGGCAAAAAATTCGCAGGCATCTTCCACCGTCATGTTCAGCACTTCATTGATATTCTTGCCTTTGTAGCGAATATCCAGCGTTTCGCGGTTGTAACGTTTGCCTTCGCACACTTCGCAGGTCACGTACACATCGGGCAAAAAGTGCATTTCGACTTTGATCAAACCGTCGCCGGAACAGGCTTCGCAGCGTCCGCCTTTGACATTGAACGAAAACCGCCCCGGTTGATAGCCACGTGAACGTGCCTCTTGCGTCGCGGCGAAAATATCGCGAATCGCGGTAAACACGCCCGTGTAAGTGGCGGGGTTGGAACGCGGCGTGCGTCCAATCGGGCTTTGGTCGATGTCGATAATTTTATCGATGTGCTCCACGCCCAACACTTCGCGCACGGGGGCAACTTCCACATTGCTGTCGTGTAAATGTTGCGCAAGGAACGGGAATAAAGTGCGATTAATCAGCGTCGATTTCCCCGAACCCGACACACCCGTGATGCAAGTCAATAATCCCAAAGGAATTTCCAGCGTCACGTCATTGAGGTTATTACCCGTTGCACCCACCACTTTGAGCGTGCGCTCAGGGTTAAATGGCGTGCGTTGCACGGGAATTTCGATTTTACGCCGCCCCGACATGAATTGTCCGGTAATGGAATCCGCTTCAGCAGCCACCTGTTCCGGTGTGCCTTGCGCAATAATATGCCCGCCGTGCACACCCGCACCGGGACCAATATCCACCACATGATCCGCACAACGAATCGCATCCTCGTCATGTTCCACCACAATCACGGTATTACCGAGGTCGCGCAAATGAAACAACGTGTGTAACAAACGATCATTATCGCGCTGATGCAAACCAATCGACGGCTCGTCCAACACATACATCACGCCCACCAAGCCCGCACCGATTTGCGAAGCCAAGCGAATGCGTTGCGCTTCCCCGCCGGATAAGGTTTCCGCACTGCGGCTTAAGGTCAAATAATCCAAACCAACATTGACCAAAAATTCCAAACGCAACGAAATTTCGCGCACAATTTTTTCAGCGATTTTGCCTTGCGTACCGGGCAAATTCAGATCACGGAAAAACGCATGACTATCACCAATCGCCAAATGCGTAATCGTCGGCAGATTTTGCCCCGCAATAAACACATTCCGTGCCTGCTCATTCAAGCGCGTGCCACCACAATCCGGGCAAGCACGAGTCGCGAGGTATTTCGCCAACTCTTCGCGCACCGCGCTGGAATCGGTTTCGCGGTAACGGCGTTTTAAATTATTTAAAACCCCTTCAAAAGCGTGCGCACGTTTATAAATTTGCCCTTTTTGCCCAATGTAAGTGAAGTCAATTTCTTCCTCACCACTACCCTGCAAAATCAACTGCTGCACCGTTTCCGGCAACTCATCCCACGGCTGTTCCACATCAAAACCGTAATGATCCGCCAATGAAGTAAGCATCTGAAAATAATAAGCATTGCGCCGATCCCAACCGCGTACCGCGCCGCCCGCCAAACTAATGTGCGGACTCGACACCACGCGCTGCGGGTCGAAAAATTGCTCCACGCCCAAACCATCACACGTCTGACACGCCCCCATTGGCGCATTAAACGAGAACAAACGCGGCTCTAATTCGGTCAACGACCAACCACAATGCGGGCAGGCGTAATTCGCGGAAAAGATCATTTCATCGCCATCACCCTCCATCCACGCAATCCGCGCCAAACCGCTCGCCAACTTCAACGCCGTTTCAAACGACTCCGCCAAGCGCAACTGCATGTCTTCGCGCACTTTAAAGCGGTCAATTACCACCTCAATCGTGTGTTTCTTGCGCAACTCCAACTCTGGCACAGCATCCAAATCGTAGACCGCGCCATCCACCCGCACCCGCAAATAACCCTGCGCCCGTAATGTCTCAAACAACTGCACATGCTCGCCCTTACGATCACGCACCACAGGCGCAAGCAACATTAACTTACTGCCTTCCGGCAATGCCAATACCTGATCCACCATTTGGCTCACAGTTTGTGCTTCTAAATCAAGGTGATGGGTCGGGCAACGCGGTTTCCCCGCCCGCGCATACAACAAGCGCAAATAATCGTAAATCTCAGTGATTGTCCCCACTGTCGAACGCGGATTATGCGAAGTCGTCTTCTGCTCAATCGAAATCGCAGGCGACAAACCCTCGATATGATCAATATCCGGCTTCTCCATCATCGACAAAAACTGCCGCGCATACGCCGACAACGACTCCACATAACGCCGTTGCCCCTCGGCAAAAATCGTATCAAACGCTAACGACGACTTACCTGACCCCGATAACCCCGTGATAACAATTAACTTATCGCGCGGCAAATCAAGGTCGATGTTCTTCAAATTGTGGGTGCGTGCGCCGCGAATGCGGATGAATTTTTCCATGAGAATGCAGACTCGAAGCCAGACAAACCGCTAATGGTAGCAGGTTTCGCGATTTCATGAGCGAATCCCCTCAATACTGGCTGAGGCGCATTCCCGTAACAACCAGACTCTCCCCCTAACCAACCTCAATCTTAGTCATGCATACTAACTAAAGTTATGATTTTATAGCAAAATAAAACATAGAAATCGTGAATCAAATCGGGTAAATTAATACCATTTATCTGAATTTAAATACCGAGTGTTTTGGTTGAATAACCAGGGCGGTAGCGTTTCCGCTGGTTTTAGATCATATCCGCAGGGCTACGAACACTGATTCCGGGTGTATTCAGCACATGGGTGTAAATCATAGTAGTCGATACGTCAGAATGCCCTAATAACTCCTGCACTGCACGAATGTCATAGCCCGATTCCAGCAAATGTGTCGCAAAAGAATGGCGAAAAGTGTGACTAGTTGCGTGTTTAGTCAGTCCAGCTTCCTTTACGGCTCGGCGAATAATTTTTTGCAAGCTGGTTTCATGCACATGATGACGACGCACAACGCCGGAACGTGGATCAGCCGCTACACCACTGGAAGGAAATACATATTGCCAGCGTAATTCTTTTGCCGCATTTTGGTATTTCCTCCCTAAAGCATCCGGCAGATACACCTCACCAAACCCGTTTTGCAAATCTATTTGATGTTGACGTTCGACAAAAGCGATTTGTTGTTTGAGGGCTTCTTTGAAACGTTGTGGCAAAGGTACAATACGATCTTTTGCGCCTTTGGCATTACGAATTAGCAATTGATTACAATCGAAATCAACATCTAAAACACGCAATGTCACACATTCCATCAGACGCAATCCGCCACCGTAAAGCAAACCTGCCATTAAATGATGCGTCCCTTTCAGATGTTGGAATACGCGGCGCACTTCATCGCGGGACAACACCACCGGCAATTTACGCGGGCGTTTTGAACCGATAAAGTCGCCTAAATCATCCAGTGGCTTTTTCCACACCTGATTAAACAGAAACGCTAGCGCATTTAATGCCTGCTTTTGGGTGGAAACCGACACATTGCGTTTGAGCACAAGGTATTCGAGGTATTGTTTGACCTCTTTACCCCCCAAATCATGCACATCATTGGGTTTGTGGAAATAGAAAAAGCGGGAAATCCAACCACGATAGGTTTGTTCGGTGCGAATCGCATAGTTTTTGAGGCGCACGGCTTTGACGACTTCGGCTAAGGCTGGCTGGTAACGTTGGTAAAGCTCATTGGAACAACGCTCTTCCCCTTCGAGCATTTCCAGCCCTTCCAGACCATTGAGAGCATCGGTGTAATCACGAGCGACCGTAGCATGATTGGCATCTAACTTTTTCGCTGACGCTGACCAGTATTCCCAATCGAAATCATTTGCCCAACTTTTTTTCAATGCCAGACAACTCTACTTGTTGGGCTGTATGGGTGCGAATATGATCGTCGGGAAAGTAAGCAATATACTGCTTGGTACGCAACACATACCACGTTACATACTTCTGAGTAACACCTTGTTTGACAAGGAAAAGCGTGTAGTTTTCCCAGAACTCAAGGGAATACCCTGTTGCCGGTTCGGTGGGGGTTCGTGTATGCTTCTTATCCATTAACATTAACTGAATTTTTGGGACACGATTTTATGATAATGCCCGACTATGCGGAATTCTCGACGAACCAGATAGGCGGCATGTGTTCACCAATTGATCGGAGGCTGTATATCCCAATATCCCAGCGTTCCGCCTAATAAACTGTTAAACATTCAAGACAGCACCTGAAATGGAGAAATAAAATTGGAAAATTTAAGTTTTAAGTATGAAAAGCCATTTAAAATAAAAGGTGATTTAATAGCCAGACTTAATGGCTTTTTTAATAAAACCCGTGAATTTTCTATTATAAGAAGGGATACTGAAAACGAAGAAGTGGTGCTTGAATTTTTTGTTAGTGATATTATATTAGAAAAGATAGATAGCTTCCGGTTACAGTTCAAAATTAAAGGAAGTACTTTAATAAGCACTGAACTAACCATGCACACTCAAAATAAAAAAATAAATGAATATAACCTAAACAACTACATACGAGATATTTACCAAGATATATTAATGGCAGAAAATAACAATGAGCCAAATTTATTTACCATAAGAGTATATTCAAAAACTTACAACTCATGTCAAATTAAAGGCGAGTATGAAATAAACAATGGGTACAAAACACTTATTAAACCTTTCGCACTTTTTAATGATAGATTAGAACCGTTAACAGAACAAATTATTCAATATGATATAGAAGTAAATGCAGTCACCATTGAACATGCGAGATCATTAGCAATAAACAATGCAAAAGATATAAACGCTCTT
Source organism: Pseudomonadota bacterium (assembly GCA_039797295.1). Lineage (GTDB taxonomy): Bacteria > Pseudomonadota > Gammaproteobacteria > Thiotrichales > Thiotrichaceae > Thiothrix. The sequence continues at coordinate 28,684 of JBDKID010000048.1, forward strand.
TTATCTATATTACTAGATGTTGGTTTTGAGTTGGTTAGCTCAGAATATCGAAACTATATTATAATGGAAGAAAATGAATTTACTCTCAAAAGGTTTAGAACAGGATTTTTTGATACAGAACTTAAGTTAGTCGTAAAAGATAACCTAAATGGATTAAAACATATTAATGATACAGAAGACTTAAATAGTTTCATCTCTGGAAAAATATCTATGATGCGTCAATTGGAAGCCGACAGCGGAGAAAAAAGTCTTGATCATCCATTTTTATTCGATGCGACAAAAAAACCATTAATAGAAGAAACATTCAAGAGTCACAAAATAAAGAAAAGTAAAAAATCACAAGGAAATTATTGTGATTCAATACTTAATTCTAGACATTATCATAATCAAGAAATTAAAATACCGCGAGCTATCAGAAACTATTTTAGAAACTATAGCAAATTAGATAAAGACAAAAAAGAAGCTTTTATTTCATGCGCAAGAATGTACAATATTTCTCAAATATCTAGTAAAATTGAGCCGACAATATCTATTTCATATTTAATATGCGCAATTGAAACATTAGCTAACTATCATAAGACTAAAGATCCTAAGAGTAATTTTTCTTCCGTTATGATTAATTATGGCGAAAATGGTTTTGATAAAAAACTAACAGACTATTTTTATGGTCGTGTTCGATCAAGTCATTTTCATTCTGGCAAATTTTTATTTAATGAAAACTCTATAAATCTTCAAACAGAATCAGATTTTTTATTTAATGAAAAATTTGAGGAGTTTCATAATTTTTATAATATCGCAAGATATGTTCTTGTAAATTGGATCAATAAAGAAATTCTTGATGAGAAAAACTAAAATATCTGTTTAACAATTACATCGACGACGGACGCGGTGACAGCCCGCTACTCTGTTTTGACTACTCCCCGCCGCGCCCGTCATGCTGGACGTTAGATCATGCCGTTTCCCCCCAGGCAGTCAAAAAAATACCGGAGCCAACTTCACTGACGTTTGATTTTCTGGACTATTGGATGAATCGAAATAAAGTCGATTCATAAAAAAATATTAAGCATATTTTAGGTGTTGGAAATTTTATCTGTGTAAAATACAAAGCCACTTGCAGCGGTAAAAATTTAAGCGTATAAATACTTATCTGGCGTCGATATTATTCTGTGAATCAGATTAAACAATACAAAATTCAAACATGCTAAATTTGATAAAATACTTGGTAAAGTACGGAAAAATAAACCGAACACTCTCTTTAATTTAGAGTCGCATGGCAATAGTAGTCAAAAAATACCCTGTCTGCCAAGAAATTTTTAGTAGATTAAATTGGCAAGCCACTTAAAATATAAACTCGCCATCCTCGATTGGTAAAATTGAGCAACAAATCCCAAAATTGTCAGTAATTGATCGGGTGAAACTCAATATGGTCATATAAAATACAGGGGAAGCAAAGCTAATTTTATCATGGTGAAAATGGTTGTCAAAAATACAATGCAGCCAAATACATTCAATACAGGTTGGTCGGTTCTAACACTACGCTCAAGCGGACATCAAACAGGTGGCCGCAAAACGCAAGATGCGATATTCTCGCGTTGTGCGGCCACCTGTTTGCTGCCGCTTAGCTAAACGTTATGCTATCAATCTTCACTGACAAACTTTTTATGAATGAAGTGATTTCTGACATTTTTATCAGCTACAGCTCTAAAGACCGAGATTGGGTTTCAAAACTAGCTGCCGCATTAGTATCTTGTGGCTACAGTGTTTGGTGGGATAAACAATTACTTCCCGGTCAAAACTTTCATCAAGATATTCAAGATGCACTCGATAAAGCACGATGTGTTATAACTGTATGGTCTCAAAACTCCATTGAATCACGCTGGGTTCAGGGTGAATCATCTCAAGCAGTAGAACGGAATATTATGGTTCCAGTTCTATATCAACCAGTTCGAGTTCCCGCTGGGTTCCACAGCCTTCATTGTGCAGACCTACAAAATTGGAATGGTGATACCGAAGATACTAATTTTCGCCAGTTACAACAAGCAATAGATAAATTACTGCATACTCCAGTAAAATATAAAAATAAACTTGCTCCTTCAAAGAATTTATCCGAAAAGTTGCAAGGAAACAAAAGGGGCTGTTTAATATCAATGACTATTGTTATAGGAATTACATTATTTGCTCCAGCTCTATTTATCTTCTATAAAAACAACAGTAGTTTGGAGGAAGATAAATATCAACAATACAGTAGTGGTAATAATTCGCCAATAACAAACATCAACTCGAAAGGCGATAACTCCCAAGTAAATTTGCAATTTGGTGATATGAGTATCACAGCAGAAAAAATGTTTGATGAAGGTTTATCTTCTATAAAAAAAGAATTAATTGAAAATTTTACTCAAGCATTTGGACTAATCAGCATAATAGAAACAAACCACCCTATTAAATTTTATGACATCAGAAGAGCAAATGAAACCGAGGCGGCATATCAAGATAGAGCAGCTACGGCTTTCCGTGATTATATAAAATCCATAAGTGATCAAATTAAAATAGCAAAGTTATCACATGGCGGATTTGATGCCAATAGAGCTAATATCTCACGCTACAAAGCTGATACTGCTAATAGAGCAAGTGATACATATAATTATCAAACTGAAGCATTTGATTCACTTCTTCGATTAGAGCCTGAGTTACAGCACATTTTATCACTTTCATTAAATGACGAAGAAAGAACAGCTAAAAGTTTATCTCTATACAAAGAAAAACTCATTCAAGCAAAAATCAATATAATGACTGCTCTTGCAGATTTTAGTGTAATTGCAAACGAGTCCGATATGGACATAATAAATTCAATCCTTCCAGAGTTAATTGAAGGTAAAAAAATAAATCTTTCTCATGGAAATGATGGCTTTCAAAAATCCATGGCGATTGTGGCAGAGCTGTCAAAAGAAAAGACAAAAGTACTACAACAAAATATTACAGAAACAACAAAAAAACGAGAATTAGACAGAAGAATTAATGATCCGTATCTTGTTATGATGAGGGAGAAAGTTGGACTTCCACCAACACTTACAGATGCTGAGTGGGCTAGTCTTACAAATAAAGAATTAAACGTTAATGAAAAAGCTGCTGATAAATTAATGGAACTGGCTGGCTTCTCTTTTTTAGAATCAGATGGACATGCTTCGATTTCATATTTAAAAAAAGCGTTAGATGACAGCACCATTAATAAAAAACAGAAGAAATTCATAGAATTATCTATAGACAGATTAGAAAATCCCGATAAATATGATGGTGGTCTCGGAATGTTGGTGTTAGATGTATATGAAAATGGTGAGTTCAGTAAAGCAAAAATACAACCTGGGGATATTTTGATAAAAATCGACAACCAACTGATAAATGAACCATATGATATTGCTTCCGCAATGGTCAAAACTAAAGGTAGTACTATTATTTTTACTGTAATAAGAGGAGATCAAAAAGAATTGATTAAAGTTAAAACAGATAAATCATCTGGTGCCTTTGTGACATCATTAGTAATATTAAATGGCATTAAATTATAGTTAAAGAGGTTTTTATGAAAAGCAAGTTACTATCTGCCTGTATACTAACATTAGTATTTTCAATTTCTTATCCCGTTTTCTCTGAAGAAATAGATTGTTCAAATATGAAAGATAAAGCGGCATGTGAAAATTTAAAAAAACTACTAGAAAAAATTGAAAGGGAAAGTCAGAAAACAGATGATTTTGTGGCTGACATAGAGCAACAAATGCAAGAATGTAATGAGAAAAAACCATTATGTGATTCAGGCAATGATGAAGATTCCTGTACTTTCTTAAAAGAAAATTGCGCGGGCAATTTTAAAGGTTTTGAGGATTACAAATAGATACATACTTAATATAGAGAAGCCGCTTGATTTCGATCAAGTGGCTCTTGTTTCTTTCACTAATGTAAGATTTAATATTTATATAATCAAAATATAGGCATAACGAGTGGTTCGACGACGGACGCGGTGACAGCTCGCGATTCTTAATTTCCACTCCTCGCCGCGCCCGTCATATTAGACGATAGGGCAGACCGCTCGCGCAGTCTGCCCTATAGGAGCAGAGTTGAGCTTCGCTCGCCCGACTTGATAGTCGCCGCGCTACGCGCTCTGCCTATCACATGAATTCGCCGCTCAACTCTGCTCCTTTAGGGTTTTCATCAGGGATAGTTGATGGCCAATCGAACTCCAGAACAAGACCTCATCAATGAGTTTGTTACTCATCTTGAGCAACACGCCGACGACACCGTAAAAATTGGTTCCGTTATCAACACGAACTGCAAATCCAAGAAATTCGCCGATATTGAATTCAAGTCCAAAACAAACCTGCATTGGGTTATTGAGGCAAAAAGCGACGACTCAAAGGATAAGCACAACACGGTGCATAAGATATTCGGAGAGTTGCTCAAGGAAACTGGCAGAACCAATCGATCCAACTGTCGCCACGCGATTCTGATCCCCGAATCAGCGGTGAAATTTTATAGCCGCGCGTTTCAGTCGATAGATCGTGAGAAATTTCTTGGCTTCGGCAAACTCATCCCAATCGATACCGTATTTACGAGCAACGCAACTGGCGTGGGGCAGCTCACATGGGAAGCACTATATGACGCACACAAACCCTAACCTGGCGCTCAACCTCGCTTCCTTCGGTCGCTGGACGCTGCGCGATAAAGCCGCGCAGCGCCGGTTAGCTCTACGATAGGGCAGACCGCTCGCGCAGTCTGCCCTATAGGAGCAGAGTTGAGCTTCGCTCGCCCGACTTGATAGTCGCCGCGCTACGCGCTCTGCCTATCATCGCCGCTCAACTCTGCTCCTTTATGCAAAGAGAAATGATACGTGATCGAAAAAATACTCAACAATAAGATTAGTAATAAAAGTTTATTAATATTTGATTTAGACGGAACATTGATTAACACGGATGAGGTTAATTTTTTTGCTTATAAAGAAGCCATTCAAAAAGTAAAAAAATTGGATTTACATATCTTGCATAAAAACAACGAAAGATTTACAAGAGAAAAACTCTATTCAATGATTGAGCATTTATCAGCTCAAGAACATAAGAATATTATTGAGATCAAGAATGATGTATATCATAAATATTTGCACAAATCTAAAGTTAACCATTATATTCTAGAAGTTATAATAAAATTTGCTCAAACCAATAAAATTGTTTTAGCTACAAGCAGTCATAAAAGCAGAGCAAACATGGTCTTAGAATATCATAGCTTAAAAAATATTTTTGATTATAAATTCTACAAAGAAGATTATGAAAATAACAATAAATTTCTACATGTTTTAGACTACTTAAATGTTGATCCTAGCATAGCAATAGTTTTTGAAAACGATAGCAATGAGATAAAAAAAGCGATATTATCTGGTATTCCCAACACTAATATAGTCAATATACAACCATAAGGAAAAAAATATGCATGAGTTTACAATTTATTATAATGAAGAATACTTGGAAAGTGACATCCAAGGTTTTTACCATACCCATTACACAGGATTTAAAAATATAGGAAATCCAGATTACTTGAATGACCTTAAAAATACTTTTGATAATAACTCAACTGAAAACATAGGAAAATTAAATAATGCAATACAGAAACTATATACTGCTTTAAAGGAAGACTTGTCAAACTTTGATAGAAATTTAACAATATGTATAATTCCAAGATCAAAAGCAGAGAGTACTTATAGTCATAACCAGCTCTTATTTAAAAAGGTAATTCAAGAGATAATTAAGGAGCTAGGTTTTAAAGATGGTTCTAATTATATGCTGAGATATGTAAATACAAAAACAACTCATTTGGCTCATTCTCCACGTGCTGTTCAATATGCTGGTGATGGCGATATGCCATACCCAGGTATCACCAAAAATACGTGCAATATATCTAAAGACGTTAAAGGGAAAGATATTTTGCTGATTGATGATATTTATACAGACGGTGTCAATATAGATGAAGATGCTATTCAAGCATTATTTGATAATGGAGCTAATTCAATTGTTTTTTATGCTGTAGGAAAAACAGTATGAAACATACTGATAACGCGATAAATATCTTAACAGCAAAAACATATAAAGATGTCGGTAGATATTGGATTGTTAAAAATTTGAAAGGAAATGAAAGTATTGAAAAAATAGTTTTCTTATTAAATAATAAAACCAAACAAAGTAAAATTATTAATACTGATGATTTTGAATTCAAAAAAAATCAAATAAAAGAAGAGTTAAGTAATTTTAAAGATTGCTGTGATGGTTTATTGGCGATTGGTGATAAAAATTTTCCAATATGCAGGGGAGATGTAAAAGAGAGCGATCAGCCCATTTTTCTATTTTATAAAGGTGATATTAATCTGTTAGATATTGATAACAAAAACATTACAGTCATAGGCTTGTTGAATCCAGATGAGCAAATAGAAAGCAGAGAGAAAAAGATAGTCGAAGAAATTACCAAGCAAGATATAACAATAGTAAGTGGATTAGCTCTTGGCTGTGATAGTATTGCTCACCAGCAAGCTATACTTTACGGTAAAACCATTGCAATTCTACCAAGTCCACTCAATAACATTCTACCTACTAAAAATAAGAATTTGGCACATGAAATTGTAGATCAAGGTGGTCTACTAATAACTGAATACTATGAAAATTTCAAATCTAAAATGGAATTAAGTAGTCGCTACAAAGAGCGAGATAGATTACAAGCTTTATTTTGTAACACAATAATTCTAGCTGCTAGTTATGCACAAGATTCAGCAGCTCGCTGGAACATAGATAACCAGAAACTAGATAGTGGGGCTAGATTAGCGATGGAATATGCTAAAAATTATAATATTCCTCGCGCTGTAATGTATAATGAAGATACTGATATTAAAAATCCAATGTTTGATTTAAATAGGCAATTAATTAGTGAGGATGATAATGTTATTATTTTAACTAAAAAAAATCTAAGAGAAATCATTGATAAGATAAAAGAAAAGAAAACAAATGAATTGCAAGAACAAAAACCATTAGATTTATTTGATCAGTAAAAAAGCGTAACAAAGACATACATTCAAACGAAATAAATCTGTATTAGCTCCCATCCCTACGCTTTGTTTTGTCGATCATCTTGAATGCCACAATAAAATTCTTTGGGCATTTGAACTCTATATTAATCATTAATTTAGCTTACTTGCGAACCGGAAAATTTTTACATGAGTATTTAACAAATTCAAAGAGAGCATAACAAGAGTGTCGACGACGGACGCGGTGACAGCCCGCGACTTCGCCCATTCGACTCCCTGCCGCGCCCGTCACATGAGACGATGAGGCTGTAGGAAAACCCTCCGACTTCCCATTTTGTGGGATAATCAGGCATCGTAAGCATCCGAACGGGTAGACAGATGGCACGCTATAAACCGATCCATCAAGGCATGAAACTGTTGGCGGTGGATTTTAACCGGCAAATCCTCCCCGGTACGTTTGAACATGCGCTGCGCCATCTGGTTGACCACGAACTCGACCTTGAGGGTTTCCACCAGCGTTATAAGAATGATGTGCAGGGCGCAGCCGCTTTTGACCCAGCGGTGTTACTCAAAATCATCTTGTTAGCTTACAGCCGGGGCATTATCAGCAGCCGCAAAATGGAGGCGGCGTGCCGCGAGAATATGCTGTTCATTGCCGTTTCCGGTGATAGCCAGCCACATTTCACCACGCTGGCGGCCTTCATCGCCAATGCTGGGGAGTTGATCGCCAAACTGTTTGCCCAAGTGCTGCTGATTTGTGACCGCCAAGGCTTGATCGGGAAGGAGATGTTTGCCATTGACGGGGTGAAGTTGCCCTCCAATGCCAGCAAGGAGAAGTCCGGCACACGCGCTGACTTCCTGCGCCAAGCGGAACGCATGGAAAAAGCTGCCGAAAAGATAATAGGCAAACACCAACAAGCTGATGCCAGCCATACGGATGAGGCGGCAGCCAAACGTGAAGCCAAACAACTGAAACGCCTGCAACGCGAAGCCAAACAGTTACGCGATTGGTTGGCGGGCAACCCCGAAGACCGCAAGGGGGTTACGGATGGCATCCACCTGTCCAACCGCACTGACAACGAATCCGCTAAAATGGCGACGGGTAAAGGTGTGGTGCAAGGCTATACCGGGGTCGCAGCAGTCGACAGCCAACACCAAATCATTGTCGAGGCCCAAGCCCACGGTACGGGGTCGGAACAAGAATTGCTGATGCCGGTGGTCAATGCCACGGCTTCCCTGCGCAAGCCCGAAACCGTGATCGCCGCCGACAAC
>JBDKID010000049.1:0-13540 GCA_039797295.1 Pseudomonadota bacterium
AGTGAAAAAGATTATGAGCAGGTTCTAATCAACAACTGCCTACAAATAGTTAATTTGACATTCTTATCTTTGCTCTTAGAAAGATTATGAGCAGGTTCTAAGTCAAACGTGCCGATTCTCATGGTTTATTCTCCTTCCAGAATACGCGGGTCAATGGCAGGACTGCCGTTTACGCTGGCAACCAATGGGGTTAAGGCTTGTTGCGGTTCTGCGGTCAATACAGATGCGATAACGCCTACTACCAGCAAGCCACCCAAGAGCGCCGCCGCTGGATTCGCTTTTATCTTGTCGCTGAGGGTTGCGGGTTGCGTTGGCAAGCTTGCTGCTAGAATGTCGGATTCCTTGTTAATGTTCACCGTGCGCATCAGGGCTTCTTTGCGGCGCAGGGTCAGTGCTTCCGTTTTCTTTGCAGCATCAAGTTTGAGCTTTTCAGCGTAGGCTTTTTCCGCTTCCGCTTTTGCTGCCAGCTTTTCGGGTGTGACTGCGAAACTGGATAGCACTGTATCCAGCAGGCCGGGTTTACATCCAATCTTGTCCCACGCTTGCCAGTGGCTTGATCGTTCACCTGTCTTAACAATGATGTTCAGTTCGATCAGCAAGGGGATGATGTTTCTTTCAATGGACTTTCCCGACATATCGTTAGTCGCTGCCTCATCACATAGGCTGCGCATAGAGATAGCCGCGCTTGTGCTGTACTGAGAAAGGATGTTTTTCATACCTTCAACATACTGCCCCTTGTCGCTGTTGCTGGACTTGATAGCGTGGCGGATGGTTGCCCGTGCATCGTCGGATTTAATCAGTTTGGCTATTGCTGATAGCCCTTTTTTATTAAGCATTTCATCCTTGCTTAGTGCATTAAGCAATTCTGTTTGCATTTCGTTAAGCGTTTCGTTGTTCATTTTTTAACCTTTTTCCTTGTCCGTTAGGTGTCCGTTAGGTGTCCGTTAGCAAATCACGGGAAATACCGTGGGTTCGCCCTTCATTTTTTCCCTTCCATCCACTTCAACCATGAAGGCACGGCATAGGTATTTTCTGCGCATAAATTCGAGCGTCTGTTAATGGATGTTTCACCCATGCGGGCATAGTCACTTGTGTTTGTTCCGTTGGCGTCGTGGGAATCCTGCCCTCTTCCGTACCAAGAAATTGCCGCCGTTAAACCCTTCAAGTGCGCTGCTGCTGCGAAGCCTGCAATTTTCTCTTGTTGCGATTCGAGCAGGACGCGGCTGTTGAATCCACCCTTGATGTTCTCGTTTGCCAACACGGAAACGGCACGATCTTGCAGCAGATTGTCATTCAAGAAGGCTTGTTTGCCGCCGGTCAATCGCCAGTTATTCGGGTTGTTTAGCCATGCTGTTTGGTCTGTACCGTTACGCACATAGCGTGGTGCAGCATCAAAAGCGGATTGCTTTACCAGACCGACGATTGATAGCGCCTCAGCTCCAAAGGCGTACCCTCCGAAGTATCCGTAACGGTTGCCGGGATGCTGGTAAACGCCGCTGGATTCGCGTGTAAGCAGTGCAGACCGCCACCGGCATGACTGCAAAGGCGATAGGCTAACAAGCGTTAATGTTCCACTGGGTACGGTGTAGGAACGGTCGACATTGCCCGCGTAATCAGCAAAAGTCTGTCCAACGGTGTAGAGATAGTTCTGCATAACATCCATGCGCGGCTCAATTTCGGCCTTGATGGGTTCTGGCAGTTGCGGATAGAACACATAGCCTAGGCTAACCACTGCTGCCCCTGCGATGGCTGCGAATAACCACGGCATTTCCGGCAATGTCTGTCTGTGTGTTTTGCGGGTCAGGCGTTCGATACGATCCAGACGCGCATCAATTCTGTTGAAAATGGCTTCGTTTTCCATGTTCATAATCCTTTGGTGGTCGGGTCGATAAACTGCCCGTTTTGCTTTATTGATAGGTGAAGGTGCCGTGCAGTAGAGCGCCCGGAATTGCCACAAGAGCCGATAACATCACCTGCCCGGACTTGTGTACCCGGTTGCATGTGCGTTTCTGAGAGGTGCATGTAGAGCGATTGCATACCGTTGGCGTGGTCAACAGCCACCAACAGGCCAGCATGTCCCGCTGTACCTGCATGATTGATGACACCATCAGCAACAGCCCCAACGGATTGCCCGACCGTGCAGCGGTAATCAATACCATTGTGGAAAGCTTGCAACCCGGTAACTGGGTGTTTCCGCATCCCGAAGGATGAGGTTTTCACGGCCTCACCCTCCAACGGTTTGCGAAAATCGCCAGACGGTGCAGCCCATGAAAAGAGATAGGCCGCCTCTTGCCGTGCCTGTTCGATCAGGTTTGAACCGCCACCAAACACGAAGCCTTGATACAGTGGCGGAATCATGACTACGCCTAACGCGATTCCAACAGACCACGAACCAACAGGGCTAAGGTAAGTGACTAGGCTCATTACTCAGCACTCCATACCCAACGGTTGCCGTCACTGGCAATTGAGCAATTCCTGCGGCCTGATTCAGTCCGTGTCCAGCTTAGATCAGCGGTGCATTCCGCTGCTTCTGCGGCTGTCAGTTGACGAATTGCGCGGTATTGGCTGTGAGTGTCATTAGCCACGCTGTCTGCTGCACTGGTTGCGCCCTGCTTTGCTGCATTGATCGTGGCGTTTACCATCCGGCCTGCTTGGTCGGTGTCCACGGTCAAGCCTGCATAGGTCATTGCACCAACGGCAAGCGCACCGGCTAGCCATGCCGCCACTGCTGATCCTTCCTTGAGAACGAAAAATCCCGTGGTTGCGGTTGCTGCACCAAAGGCAAAATCAGCAACTTCCTTGCCGGGAAAATTCAGGATGGGATTCCCGCCGACCATCACGGACAAAGCAGACGCGCCCCCGCCGACCAGCAAACCGAGGCCAACGAGATTCGGCATACTGCTGTTTGTTGCACGGATAAAGCTCATTTCACGATCCTCAGTTTGTTGTTGTAGCGGTAGCGGGTAGCGTTGCCAGAACCGACACTCTCCAAAATACCCGCGTCGGATGCTTGCTTGATCGCCTCACGCGCTTGTCTGTCGGTGCAATTTGTCGCGCTAATAACCTGTTTGGCAGTGATGTAACCCTCAGATGTTGGCTCAATACTGCGACGTGTTAACGCTGTTAACGGGTCTGTTAACGCGGTGTTATCGGCTGTTAACGCTGTTAACGGGTCTGTTAACGCTGGAATCGTATCTACTTGTTTTTGTTGTGTTAACGCGCTGTTAACAGGTGTTAACGCGGTGTTGTCACGCTGTTTACGGTGTGAAAACATGCCAGCGAGTAGCAACAAAGCAGGGCTAACGACCTCCAACAAGCCCGCCACTACCCACGGGTAAATGCTGCCAGTTGATGCGGTAGCGGTTTGGGTAGCTGTGGCAGTGCAAACCGTTGGGGTTGAAAGCTTGTCAATTTGCGCTTGCAGCTTGTCGTATTGGTCAGGATTCTTTGTCTTACTGGTTGCCCGCAATTCAGCCGCCACGGTTGCCAGTGTCGCCATGCGGGTAGATTCCTGATTCATGTACAGCGTGTCGGCTGTATTAGCCGTGCTGGATGCCTGTGTAGCGGTTTTCAGTTCACCACTGCTATGAATGCCCACGGTCATGACGGAAGCGAATAGCGCCGCAGTAACGCCGGATACAATGCGGTTGTCCGTGTTGTCCGAAGTAGCGACAATGTGCCAGCCTGCAAAAATTACCGCCGAGCTTGATGCGACCATAACGCCACCGGGGATCATGCCGAACAAGTTAGCCGCTGCTGGATACGCTGCTGCTGCACTGGATACGCTGGCAACGGCTGCAATGGTGCGAAGGGTGAGAGGCGCGTATTTGCTCATTGCTGCACCCTCTTCAATTCGGTGTGAAGCTCTTGCAGGCGTTCCAGCATCATCAACACATCACTGATGCGCCGTTGGGTGTAGGCTGCATTTTCATCGCCATACGCGCCGTTCATGGATGCAAGGGAGCTGTAAGCGAACACTTCGAGGCTGTCGGCTGAACCACGGATTTCTTGCAGGGTCTTTTTCAGGTCGTTTTGGGTGAGGTTTGAGCATTTGCCGCCGGTTGCCTGACTTGCCATGCCTGCGTTCTGCATGGCGGCATTGTGCGCGGTCATCAATTCAGGGCATGGATTGCGTGTAATTTCCATTGCAATCATGCCAGCGACATAGTGCCAGCTTGCAGGGGTGTTTTCGGTGCTTGCATCATTCCACTGACCGGCAATTGCACTATGTAATTTTTCAGTAATTTTGCTATGATCGTTCATACTGTTGATCTCGTTAAGGTTTTCAGTAACTTGGCTGTTTGAGAACTCGACCTCTCATTCAACCCTTAAATGCCTCACCCGAAAGAGTGGGGCGTTTTTGTTTATGCCGTTTGTGCTTTCTGTTCTGCCTCCCTTGCCATTGCTTCTTTCAGGATGCGGATAAGTTCCGCATTCATGCTTCTATCGTTGATCTTCGCCCGATCTGTCAGCCATTGGTGAACAGGTGCGGGCATTCTTGCTTGTGTTTTCTTGTCTGGTTCTGTCATTGCTAAAATTCCAATATAGTTAAAATAGATACTAAATTAGTTAGTGAGGATACGGTATTAGTTATTTTTGAGTTTGTCAACTAAATTAGTTGTAGAATGTGGCATAAATTCAATTAGGCGTTACCGGATGGCAAAGCAAGACGACTTTTTCAAGATGCAGGTGAGAATTCCAATGGAGCTGTACGAACAACTCAAAGAATCATCTGATGAAAATTTCAGGAGCTTGAATGCGGAAATTATCTATCTGCTGTCGGTTTGCATGGGCAACAAGGCAACCTCTGCCACGCCCGAAGATGTGCGCCGTATCGTGAGTGAAGAACTCGCACGTTCAAAAAAAACTGATTGATGATTACACCATGTGATATTTCACCATTGGGTAAGGTAGCCCACGTTTCCGCCGTCATTTAGTCCAGGAACTGCATAAGCAAACGCTAATATTTAGGGGTGTCGTTTCCATGAACGCGCCCCGATTTCGGGATTCGTCACCAACAGAAACTAAAGCTCAACAATGGCTTATGCGCTGATTTGCTGAAATCTGTCACCACGCGCCTTTGATGAATTTTCAGGCTGGGAAAGGTCGGGGAAAACTTCGGGAAAACCCCAAAATCACGGGTAACGGGGTGTTATCCGCCCTGATTCGCCGCCCTCTGTGATTCGCTGATGCGCTTCAGTTCCCGAATGATTTCCTCGTGGGTCATACAGCCCCGATGCGCCCAATCCATCGCACGTAGATGAAAAGTGAGCGCCTTATTCCTCGCCGTTGCCTGCTTAACGAAAATCTTTAGCCATCGCTGCCAGTGCATTCCCTCTGGTCTGTCGTCCATGCTCAAAAAATCGAAGGGCATTATGGCGCTTAGTGGTTTTTGGCTGTACCTGAATAGAAGGTTCATTGATTTATTAAACTCACGCCGATACCTGCCAGCCCGTGAGCTTTCATGAACCGCTTCATGGCAGTGACGGCACGCCCATTGCTTGAACTGCCAAGGCAACGAATACAAAACACCAGAGCGCCGCCCACACTTCGGGCATTGCCACCAGTAGCGCAGACCGCCGTAATTGCATTTTGTCGCCTCTACGGGCAAGCCTTCAAACGTGCCAGCGATTGCCCCATTCAAGGCGGCTTTAATCTTCCCGGAAAGCGATTTGATTGATCGTTTTGACAGGTCTTCTACCGTGAGTTTTCCAGTTTTTCGCATTGTCATTTACCTGCACAAATCTTTAGATGATTACACGTCAAAAATCGGAAGGTTTTCCGGCAAATAATCGTAAATTTCCATTAATTTACAATGCTTTAACCATGAAATTGGAGTGGCAAACGGGCGGTAGGTTTTGACGGTAGTTCCATCGGCAAAACTACCGCAGATTTGCCGATAGTTTTACCGCGCATTTGATGCTAGAGGGTGCAGGAAATGCCGCCCCATTCGTTAATCTTGCCGCCGCGCTTTTTCGCCTCAAAAGTGGATTTTTCCGCGTTGTGGCGGTTGAGAATCCAGTTGTAAGCGGAAACCGCACGGTCAAAAGCCGCATCATCTTCATAAATACAGCGTCCGTCGCTTCCGGTTTCATAGCGATTCGGTTTGACTGGTAGACGCGGATCAACACGCTCAGCCTGTAACGCCGCTACTGCCTTGCGATGCCCGCTCAAATCCAAAATCGGAAGGTTTTCGTCGGTGAAACGGTGCGATTGAAAATATTGATCGAGTGCAACCCGCGTGACTTGCTGCAAATCGCAATTGTTCGCCTTCTTTGATAAAAGGCTGTATTCGGTTTCGGTTAATTCAATTCTTAAAACTGGCATGATGCTCTCCAAGAAATTTGTAAACTTTGGGTTTTTCGGTCTGCGGAAGTGAGTAAATCCCGCGTCTGTCGCTATCGTAAGTGGTCAGAATCTCAAACCCGCGATGACGTAGATCAAGCACGGCTTGCGGTGAGTTGCGCCAGCCTAGAACCGCGTCGAGTTCATGGGTTTTGTGCGGTTTCTGCACCAAGGCAGTTAGCGCCCTGATGACGGCTTGCTTACGGCTTGCTTTCGGCATTGGTCACAGCCTCCAATTTATCAAGCCATCCTTGCACGTCGCTTTCACGCCATGCGTAGCGCCCGACTGATAGCTTCATTGGTTTGGGAAATGCGCCTTTTGCGTACATTCTGCGGATTGATGCAGGCGCAAGGCTGGTCATTAGCGAAACTTGATTGATTTTTAACATGTGCGAATCCTTAAAAAATGAGATGCGCCCATGATTGGCATTTCTGCCATGCAACACATCAATAGGCGGGTTTTTGTTTGTGAAATAACCTGCGGCTTTTCTGCGGCTTTCCAGTATTAGCCATGCTGGGTGCTTTTGTGAGACAAGACAAAAAGACAAACAAGACAAAATAAGACAAAATGAAAAAACGGTTTTGTCTTGTAAAATCGCCCTGTTTGTTTTTTTAAGTAATTGAATTATAAGTATTTATATTTACTAACTACTACTGTAAGACAAAAAGACAGAATTTCCGATACATAGCACCCCCCTAGAAAATAATATTTTTTTCATGGGTCGATTGCATGGCAGCGTAGCCCATAGATTGGCTAACTCACTGAATTACAGGCACAAAAAAGCCGGAACTTGTCCGGCCTTGACTTGCACTTATCCCGCCCGCCGTATCGGTATCACCTGCGCACCATCCCGCAGGCTATCCAGATAATCCGCCCATTGCTGCATCATGGCGGTACGTTGCTCTATGTGTTGGCTTCGATCGTATGCCCTGCGCACATCAGAACCGACACTGTGGGCAAGCTGCTTTTCTATCAAGTCGGTATGGAAGCCCATTTCATAGAGCCGGGTACTGGCAAGCGCCCTAAATCCGTGTGCGGTCATAGTGTCGCTGTCATAGCCCAGCCTTACCAGTGCAGACCGCACAGTATTTGCGCTCATTGGCTTGCTGGTATCCGTGCGTGATGGGAAAACGTAGCGCCTATGCCCGGTAAGCGGCCTGAGTTCATCCAGCAAGGCTAATGCCTGTTTGCACAATGGCACTACATGCACGCGCCCTGCTTTCATCTTTTCCGCCGGGATTGTCCACACATAACCCTCTATTTCTGACCACTCCATTTGTCGCAATTCGCCCGGTCGAGTGAACAGGTAAGCCGACAATTGCAAAGCTATGCAAGTTTCAATTGCCCCACGGTAGCAAGCCATAGCCCGCAACAGTTCCCCTATCGCCTTGGGGTCTGTGACCGCTGCAAAGTGGTTGCCTTTTGCGGGTGGCAGTGCGCCTTTCAGGTCTGCGGTTTGGTCACGTACCGCCCGCCCGGTTGCCACGGCATAGCGGAATATTTGCCCTATGATGGTTTTTACTCTGTGAGCAGTTTCCAGCGTTCCAGCCGCTTCGATACGACGAAGCACGGCTAAAATATCAGGTGGTTCGAGTTCGCCAATGATGCGCCCGCCAATGTAGGGGAAAACGTGACGCTCTAGCCGCCGTTTCTGCCTGTCGATATGTTCCTGCACTTGGTCTGCTGTGAACTTCACAATCCATTCCATAGCCACGGCCTGAAAGGTATTAGCCGATTCTGCCAACCTTGCGCCCTTAGTTGTTTGCTTGTGTTGTGATGGGTCAACACCACGCGCAAGCAATGCCCGCGCCTCTTCGTGCCGTGTGCGTGCTTCTTTCAGTGTTATTTCTGGAAAACTGCCAATGGATAGCGTTTTCTGTTTGCCATCCATGCGGTAGTTGTAACGCCAGAACTTGCCCGTTTCTTTGACTAGCAGGTAAAGCCCGCCGCCGTCGCTCATGCTTCTTGTGGGCTTGGCGTTATTTGCCGCCGTGTTTGTAAGTTTGCGCTTCATTTGTTGGTATCCATTTTCTGAAAGTTGGGAATACCAACGACGATACCAACAAAATATTAGGATGTCATGGGACGTATGAAACGCCATGCAACAAAAAACCCCTTACAGATTGCCGCCTGTAAGGGGTTGTGAGTCTTCATGAAACGGCATGAAGTTGGTATTTGGTGGAGGCGGCGGGAATTGAACCCGCGTCCGCAAACCCTCCATCTGAAGGCTACTACATGCTTAGTCGAGTCTTTTATTTAACCCACTTGCCGCCGACTGACAGGCTGCTCACAGGCTGTCCCAATACTATTTAGTGGTTTGGCCTTGGGCGAGCCTCCCGCACGATCTTATGATTGGATGATGCCTGAATATTCGGACTGCATAAGCACAGTATCGATCAGACAGCTATCTACCGGTTATTAAGCGGCGAGAGCGAAAGAGTCGTCGTTTGCGACTATTGTTTGTGACTAGTGTTTAAGTGGTCACCACACCCACTGCATGCTCCCCAGACTTTGTGATCCACGTCGAAGCCAAGTCGCCCCCGAAAGTGTGCTCAAAAGCTGTTGAGAAAAACCAGTTTACCGCCAACGTTAACATGTCACAAGTGAGATTATGCTAAGCGGTGACTGATAAACGACAAAGGCTTGTAAGGAAACCTTACAAGCCTTTAAATTTGGTGCCGGCAATCGGATTCGAACTGATGACCTACTGATTACAAGTCAGTTGCTCTACCAACTGAGCTATGCCGGCGTTGAAGTCGCGCATTCTATAGAACTATCACATAGCTGGCAAGCTTTTTTTCAACTTTCTGCTATTTTTTTACAAACATTCAACCTGCAACCAAACGCAATGCTGCAATTTTACGCATACGGCACGGCAAATGTTCTTCCACTTCCCACTTTTGCAGAATATTCGCTGCCATTCGCCCTGCTAATGGAATATTAGCTTTAACGGCTACACTAGGCTCACGCCCACAGCTAACTTTGCCGTATTGTATGCCCACTAAAGCACGGTGGCGGGGTGGTGCATCCAACTTACCGCTTTCAGTAAGCAAATCGCGTAAGCGGGGTTGATGTAACGTATGATGCGCCTGTTCTAGAAAACGATCCATCGCTTCATTTTCGTAATAGCACAATGTACCGGGGGGAGCATTTAACTCGACAGCTTCCAATAACAACAGGTGATCGTGCTGCCCTATTTCCCGAATTAAAGCCATATTTGGCACACTCGCATTTTTGTATAAGACGTCGGGGAAAGTTGGAAAATATTTTTCCATGAAGCGCAGGACGTGAATCCCGATCCCGTCATCCTGAAGGAGGATATTGCCAATACCTAACACTAACATGGTCGTTCACTTATCTGTTTCATTATCATTGGCTCATTGTGGACGTATTGCCATGTAAGCGTTTGACATGAATCAATATAACGCTGCATCACCGCAGTCAGGTGGAAGAACATTGACCTAGCCCATGTTTTCCACCTTCCTGCTAAACCACTATTGGCCTTCGACGTGCATGGTACGCAGTGTTTTTAACGCATCCGGTGCTAAAGAACGGAAACCTTGCGCTTCGCGGGCAAGCAAATTTTCACCGACTACCGTAGGCATATAGCTCAAAGCCAAGGCGCGTTGCAAACCCTCGTTCAAATTTTCGACCGTGGTACTACTATCCGCAGCGCTCGTGCTCGCATCCAAAGTACTAGCCGTGGTAATAATGGTTGATGTAGACGCAGTGGTTTTCTTTCTGGTCGTTTTGGTGGTGGTGGTCGTCGCCATTAATGGTGTAAAGCTGCCACTGTAATAGCTATTAATCACCGTAGCATTGTAAGCGTTCAAGCCTGTATTACCTGCCCCTGTCAATGCCCAGTTAAACTCTTTGTTAGTATTGAACCAAGCAATCGCACGAATTGCGGGGTATTCGCTCATAATACGGGTGTACATATCCTGTACCCACACCTCTTTACTTTGCCCTGCATCGTTATCATTACCATCCTGCCCGTAAGTCGGATTCGGAACATCGCTTGGCTCGACGGATGCCACTTCAGCCAATAGCACCGGCTTAGTTGGGTAGTTAGTTATCAACTTGGTGTAAGGTGCACTAAAGGTTTCAGCAAAGCTTTTCCATTGGCTAAAGCTGTAATTGCTACCCCAGTTATAACCATCCAAAGCCGTCCAATTGACCACATCATCGCCCGGATAGTAGCGCGTAATGTCATTATAGCTATCCACACTGCTATTGTTTGCGCACCAAACCCATTCGACATTAGTCACGCCTGCGGTTTTAAAACGACTGTAAATATAACGCCATGCCGCTTTCAAACCATCGGGATCATTCCCCCACGGATACCAGTTACCATTAAATTCATGGGCGAAACGTAACAGAATGGTGGGTTTACTGGTGCTAGGGTACGTTGCTTGCCATGCTTTTAAGCCTTTAATCCAATTATCAAGGTAAGTATTCCATTGACCTGCGGTAATTTCGGCAAACAAATTAGCATCAGGACGATCCGACACGGACGGCATCCATGTAATCATGGGTGCAGCGTTACGTGACACAATATTGGTGGCTTGTGTGGTTAAGGATGTCCAATCTTGGCTAAAACCGGAGAAAACATTAATCACTGCCATTGGTTTAACAGCAGCACTATTGAATTGATCAATGGTGGTAGTATTCCAACCATCATAATCCACATAAGCACCTAACATAGCACCTGAATAAGCACCACTGCTGGATAAAGCACAAACTAAGGCTAAAGCACTTAATGGTAAAAAAGAAACGCGAGACATGATGTCACCCCTCGTTATTATGTTCAGCCCTAGAATAGATTTGCTTATTTAGTATTTTTATAACTAAGGAGTCTGACAGAAGCCCGTCTTAACACAACTACCGTTAGACGGGCGGTTATTAGCTTTCGCTTGCCTTTAGGTAGTGGTTAACGCGGATGCTGGCTTCATTTCGTAGCGAATCGCGTGCCCAAAAATATAAATACACACTGGCACACCCAATACCAAGCCCCAAATATGGAATAACTTCCCACCAACCGTCAAAATAATTAACACAATCACTGGATTAATTCTTAAGCGTGCGCCATAAATCAGCGGATTCAGAATATAACCTTCAACCATGTGAATCACCACAATCATGACCACACTCATTAATACCAAGCTTAAACCACCGACATTCAAAGCAATCAAACAAATCGGCACAGAGCTAATAAATACCCCAACGACTGGAATAAAACTGCACAAAAAGACAATCACGGAAAAGAACGCAATGTGTTCACCCATACCCAATAAATACACACCAACCGAGGTTAACAGCGTATTGATACAAGCAATATAAAATTGTGCTTGCATGGCATTGCCCACAACATTTGCAAAGTCATAAATATTATGCGCGGCTTCCACGTAGATAAAACGCAAGCGCGTGTGTTCGAGTTCACGCACACTTTCCACAAGGTGCGGCAAATCCAACACAATCAAAAAAGCAAACAAAAATGCCAATAAAAACGTCGTCACCATCGTTGCTGCTTGACGACTAATATTCGCCAACCAATCCAACATGGTTTTTAAACGTTCATCGCCATGAGCCGCAGTGCCCCCCTGTCCGCTCAACATAGTCAATAACTTACCCGTCGGCGAATCACGAAAAGTCCACGGCACATTCGGCGCAACAGATGCGGGTGTTGCAGTAACAGGATCAATCACAGCCCAGTTAGGCGGGTTGACTGCTGCTGTCGAAGCCGTATGGGAAGGCGCACTGGATGATTTCAGTTCGGGAATCGCTTCTTGTAGAAACGGGTAATGCTGCCCCAATTCGATTAAGGCTTTATCAATACCTTGCATGTACACCGTAAAGCCCCGCGCAAAACCTGCCGCTTGTTGATAGACCTGTGGCGCAAGGAACACACTAACCGCGATCACCAAACTGAGGAAAAATCCCCCTACCAAGACCACCAAAGAAGTACGGCGACGCGGCGCAAAGCGCAGCAACCTATCCACGATACTCGATTGCATGTACGCAAACACAAAAGTCAAGAAAATCAAGGTAAAAAACGAACTCAACAAACCCAGCAAACCGAAAATGATTCCCCAAACAAACAGCCTCGTGGCTAAAGGCAACAGTAACTCCCAGCGCATACGTGGCGGTACATAGGTCGTAGCGGGGGGCGGTAACAGCCCACTAATACCTTGTTCATCAGTTGTTTGCATTCATCCTCTCCCCTAGCACTTAGTTCGCGGCAGTATAGCACTATGCCCATGCCATGAAGCATGACCATCCCAAACTCCCACCAATTATTCATATACCACATCGCCATAACCGACAAAAATCTAAGGTGATTTAAAAACCAGAGAGATTTAATAATCCGCTAACAACAATATTTTTCCAAATGCTTCAGTTTTAGCTTTATGGCGTTTGTCGGCGGTAATAAAAGTTGCGTCACGTTCAATTGCCAGCGCGTGATAACAACTGTCATAAAGCGATGGAAAGCCACTTTTTTTATTACCCGATTGCACAATTTTCTCTGCAATGTGCCATGTTTCTCGGCTTAATTCGCAAAGCGTTAAGTTAAACGCACAATACTGTTCTAAACGTTCTAAGGCATCATTTAATGGATGCCCGTAATACAATGCGATTTGCAGCATTTCATAACGCAATAATGTTGGGGCAAAAAGCGGAATTTCTTGTTCAATGCAATGCTGAAAAAACCGGATGGCTTGAGCAGAATCTGCTTCTTCAATGAATAGCTTAGCAAATACATTTGAGTCAACCACGTACATCAGCGCACCACCCGATTGGCAATCGCTTGTTCACGAATTTGTTGGCTCACGGCTTGGGTACTGATGCCATTAGCGGCTGTGCGTTTACCATTAATTAATGCCGTCAATAAAGCTTGCTTGGCTTGCTCGCGCTCGATTTTCGCCAGTTTTTCCGCAATAGCTTCATTAATCAGTGTGGTCATGTTGCTTTTCGGTAACTGTGCCAACCGTACCCGATTTTCTTCAGTCAGATACAGTGTGGTTTTGTATTTACTGGGTACGGCAAGAATTGCGGTCATGGTAACCACCTCCTGTAAGCATTGTGTCAATCCTCATTATCAATACTTCGGACAGTTTAGATATGATTAAAAAATAGGCAGGAAGCATCCAGTGTGGGAAGATGTTGTCAACCACGATAACAACCCCTCACCCCAGA
>JBDKID010000050.1:0-13381 GCA_039797295.1 Pseudomonadota bacterium
TACAATCAGCAGCGGCTGCATTCCGCTAATAGCGATTTATCGCCCGTTGAATTTGAACTGTCTCAAATGAAAGTGTCTGGTTTTGCTTGACAAGAACAAACCACGAGCAGATATGGACGGTAATAAACCAAGACCGACGGGTAAACCGAAACAGCGGGGCGGTCGATAGCCTCTTACCCACACCGGATAAAATTATAGGTTACGACGAGTACGGGATAGCTAGTTCCTTATTTTGATTAGAAAATCAATGGAATCTGCTCCTACTGGTTAGTCATTGAAACCCTATAATTGATAATTATATAATCAATTAGTTTTATTTGATTAACGCAACTGGGCAAACACAGGAGGGGACGTACGATGGCAGATCAACAAGCCGCTAACCTTTTAAGAAAGTGTAGCATGAAGAAATGGGATAATTGGAATAACAATCCAAGAAATCTCGACCTGAGTGGTATGGAGGAATGGAATAATTGGTATGACGATGAGAGCAATCTCGACCTGAGTGGTATTGATTTAAAGGGTGCTCTTTTATTTAATTTTATATTTGACAATATCAATTTTAGTGGTGTCAATTTTAGTGGTGCTAACTTGGTATGTGCAATGTTTAACGAAGCCAACCTCTCTGGTGCCAATTTTAGTGGTGCTAACTTGGTATGTGCAATGTTTAACGGAGCCAACCTCTCTGGTGCCAATCTGAGTGGTACTAACTTGACAGATACACACTTCACGGGGGTCAACCTCTCTGGTGTCAATCTGAGTGGTACTGACTTGGCAGGTAAAAACTTCTCAGATTCCAACCTCTCTGGTTTCAACCTCTCAGGTCGCGACTTAAGTCATACTGACTTTAGCGGCGCCAACTTAAGCGGTGCCAACTTAATTGGTGCTAATCTGAGTAATACTAACCTGAATAGCGCCAACCTCAGTAAAGCTAACCTCAGTAAAGCTAACCTCAGTAATGCCGACCTGCGTGATGCTGATCTGAGTAATGCCGATCTATTGTTTGCTAAACTCGATAATGTACAATGGCTTGGTGCCAACATGAAAGGATGTAATCGGTCGTAGAACCCCTTACTCCTACCCATAACTACCCGCCTGTTAGTAGCGCGAAGCGTAACAGGTAGTGGTGTTTTCTGTTATCACAATGCCCAATCGCTTGCCCCAATTGCATTAATTCATACCGCACCAAAGCCACTTCTTGGGATTGTTCAATGCTCCAATCCCATACCTGAATGTATTTTAAAAATTGGTTGAAGTTGTCGAGATTACATTGCTGATACTGTTCATGATGCTGGTAAATAGCTAAAACTGTGTATCAATCGACCGCATTCAGGGGACACATCTCACAGTCATTGCCGGTTTAGCAATAAGCTAGCCAAGCGTTCTGCTATTGGCAGAAAATCCGGGTATCGGTGCTGCAAGGTTTCCAGCAAACGCTCATTTTGCTGAATCGCTTGTTCTACGGTTACCTCAATTTCTTCAATTTGTCGCGCATCGAGCTGGCAATGCTGCTTGGCAAAAGTGTGTAGCACTTTGCGTTTAGGCCAGCGTTTTGAGCCAGTCAGGGTAAGAGCCATCGTATCATGCGGTAAATAGGGAACTGTACTAACCAGATCAAATACTGGCGCAAGCGTGCGGCTACTGGTTGGCATATTTCCCGTCTGAAAACCTTGCAGATGTGGATAAAGCACGCCTAAATTTTTCAGATGTGCATCGCCGTTCCTAATCCTGACATTGAGGTAGGTGAGTTTATAAAAATCACGCAAGGCTTGTGGCTGGTGTTCCTGTGAGACGAATTGGCGGATGGTGTTAGTACAACTTTCCAGCGAACTGTCATACTTTTGCTTTGTGCCTTTGGCTTGCAGCACACAAAAGTCCTCAAAACCCACTGCATTGCCGTTACTGTCAATATCAAAACGCTGACTAATCAGCAGTTTAGCATTATCACTGAGGTAGAAGACTGGCACATTCAAACCAGCATCTTTAGCAATACTCATGCACAGGTATTCATTACAACCCAGATGGGGGTAATCTGCTCCCCAACTTTTGACAATGTAGTGTTCCAACGGGAAGGTTAGGTGGCCTTGCAAGTCGAGCAGGACTTTAGGTTGTACCCCCGCGACCCCCGATTGCTGGGCATAACGTTGCAACAATTCGCTAAAAAGATTGACATCGTGATTGCTCAGCAAATTTGACAGGGTTAATGGCTGATCAACAGGATTACGCAAAGGCTGGTCTGCCAACGCATAGGCAACACGCCCGATTTGGTGTGTCCCCAACAATGTCAGCAAAGTTAGGTCATCGCTACCGTATTGCTTGGCAGTCATGCGTTCGAGGGCTTCACGCAATGCACCTTCGGGCAGATTCATTTGGAAGATGGGATGCAATTGCCCATAACTGTAGCTTTCATGGCGCAATGGCATAGTCAGCGACAGTGCTTCACGAGCATCGTGGCGGTAGCTAAAAACGTGGTGCGGTTGGCTGGCACTTAGGCGTCCGGTAAGTGTAGGTTGTGAACCATGCCCAGTGTACACATCAACTTCAGCCATATTGCGCCTTCAAATCGTCAAGCGTAGGCAAACCCATGTCTTTGGTCGTCAGGGTTTTACCCAATACCATCAATACACGGTCTACTTTACGAATACCGAGGTCGTTAAAGTCGTTGCGTTCGAGTGCGCCGATAGTGGTGCGATCAAGACGGCACAGGTCGGCAAGTTGTTGCTGACTCCAGCCTTGTGCTTTGCGAGCAGAACGAATGGTTTCACCGATGGCTTCTAACATAATGCATATATTCATCAAAAAGATAATATTAGGCAGTATTGATGAATATAAACATCTTTTCAAGGAAAATGCATCAGCTTACACCGTCAAATAGCGTTGAATCAGCCCTTCGTCGAGTTCGTTCATTGCGCCTTGGGCGACTTGCCGTCCGCGATCCAGAATGCAGAACCGATCACCGACTTTACGCGCAAACGGTAATTTCTGTTCCACCAGCAATACGGTTAAGCCAATTTCTTTATTCAGCTTACGGATAATGTCGCCGATTTCTGCCACGATATTGGGCTGAATGCCTTCAGTCGGTTCATCGAGAATCAGCAATTTCGGGTCAAGCACCAACGCGCGTCCGATAGCTAATTGCTGTTGCTGTCCGCCGGATAAATCGCCACCGCGTCGCCCCAACATTTCTTTTAAGACGGGAAACAGTTCAAAAATGAATGGTGGAATATTGCGCACTTTATCGCGGCGTGCGGGCAAACCAATCAGCAAATTTTCTTCCACCGTGAGCAGCGGGAAAATCTGCCGCCCTTGTGGGACATAGCCAATGCCGAGATTAGCGCGTTTTTCGGCATCCACACCGAGTAAGTTTTGCCCTTGGTATTGAATCACACCATCCCGTGCTTTGAGCAAGCCCATAATGCACTGCAAAAGCGTGGTTTTGCCCACGCCATTGCGCCCCATCAGCACGGTGCATTGTCCTTCGGGAACGTGCATGTCTAAATCCCACAGCGTGTGACTTTCGCCGTAATATTGGTTGAGTTTTTCGACCTTGAGCATGGTTATCCCCTATTCCCCCAAATACACTTCGACCACACGCGGATCGTTTTGCACTTCGTCCATTGTACCTTCGGCGAGTACGCTGCCTTGATGCAAAACGGTAACTTTTTTGGCAATCGAACGCACAAAATCCATGTCGTGTTCCACCACCACCACGGAATGCTTACCCGCTAACGAGGTGAGTAATTCGGCAGTACGATCCATTTCCTGATGCGTCATGCCCGCCACGGGTTCGTCAACCAACAATAAATGCGGCTTTTGTACCAATAACATGCCGATTTCCAGCCATTGCTTTTGCCCGTGCGATAATGCGCCCGCTTGCTGGTGGTAATGGGCAGTCAAACCAATGGTGGTAAGCGTTTCATCAATCAAGGCTTGCTGTTCGCCGCTTAAACGCGCTCGCAAGCTGTACCACACGCTTTTATTGCCGTGCATGGCGAGTTCGAGATTTTCCGCGACACTATGCGATTCAAACACGGTGGGTTTTTGGAATTTACGCCCGATTCCGGCATTCGCAATTTCCGGCTCGGACATTTTCAGCAAATCCACTGTTTGCCCGAACCACGCTTTACCGCTATCGGGGCGCGTTTTACCCGTAATAATGTCCATCATCGTGGTTTTACCCGCGCCATTAGGACCGATAATGCAGCGCAATTCGCCCGTGTCGATGTACAACGTCAGGTTATTAATCGCTTTGAAACCGTCGAAACTGACATTCAAATCTTCTAAATACAGAATCGCTTTGTGGCTGGCATCCGGTTGCCCACTTTGCAGGAAATGTCCGTCACTCATGCCGTTGCTCCCCGTTTTTTCAGCAGGTTTGCTAACCAACCGTTGTCTTTGATTTGTTGCACCAATCCGGCTAAACCTTGCGGCAAATACAAAGTGACCAACACAAATAACGCGCCCAACAGGAATAACCACGAATCCGGCATTAACCCTGTAAACACGGTTTTCGCGTAATTCACCAAAATCGCACCGATTACCGCGCCATATAAAGTAGCCCGCCCGCCAATGGCTACCCAGATCACCACTTCAATTGAGTTAAGCGGGGAAAATTCGCCGGGGTTAATAATCCCCACCTGTGGCACATATAATGCGCCCGCGACACCTGCCAGCATTGCCGAAACGGTAAATACCCAGACTTTGTAATGCTCAACACGATAACCCACAAAGCGCGTGCGACTTTCCGCATCGCGAATCGCCACAATTACGCGCCCCAGTTTGGAATTAATAATGTAACGGCACAGCAAATAACCACCTGCTAAAGCCAAACCGGACAGCACGAATAATGTGACGCGCGTATTATCTGATTGCAAACTAAAACCGAGAATGTCTTTAAAGTCGGTTAAACCATTATTGCCACCGAAGCCCATTTCATTACGGAAGAATGCCAATAACAAAGCATAAGTCAGGGCTTGGGTAATAATGGATAAATACACCCCCGTTACCCGTGAACGGAAGGCTAACCAACCGAACACGAAGGCTAAGACAGCGGGAACGAGCACCACCATCAACATAGCAAACCAGAACATATCGAAACCTTGCCAAAACCACGGCAGTTCTTTCCAGTTCAGAAACACCATGAAATCCGGCAAGCTGGCATTACCGTACACGCCACGATCCCCGATTTGGCGCATTAAATACATGCCCATTGCGTAACCGCCGAGCGCGAAAAACGCCCCGTGTCCGAGGCTTAAAATGCCTAAGTAACCCCAGACTAAATCCACCGCTACAGCAAGCAAGGCGTAGGTCAAATACTTGCCGAGTAATGTCACCAAGTAAGTGGGTATGTGCAAAAAGCTGCCTTCTGGCACGAGCAAATTCAGGACAGGTACAAGCACCGTGACGAGGGCGAGTACCGCCAGCATGATTTTGCCGCCGCGATCATTGTGCAAAATGTTTAAGATTCCCATGATCAATCCCCCGCTGCCCGACCTTTTTGCGGGAACAGCCCGCGTGGACGTTTCTGGATGAACAAAATAATGAACACCAGCACCAGAATTTTCGCCAATACCGCGCCCGCCCACGGTTCGAGTACTTTATTCACCACGCCTAGCGACAAACCCGCCACCAACGTGCCCCACAAGTTACCCACACCGCCGAACACCACCACCATGAACGAGTCGATGATATAGCTTTGTCCCAAGTTCGGACCAACGTTGGTTAATTGACTGAGTGCGACACCCGCGACACCCGCAATACCCGAACCCAAACCGAAGGTCAGCGCGTCGACCCGTGCCGAACGCACGCCCATTGCGCGAGCCATTGCCCGATTTTGTGAAACCGCACGCACTTGTAAACCGAGATTGGTTTTACGCAATACGAAATACAGCAGCGCGAATACCATTAGGCAGAACAGCACAATGTACAGGCGGTTGTAAGTCAGGGATAACACGCTATTGATTTCCAGCGAACCGGACATCCACGATGGGTTAGAAACCGGAACGTTTTGCGGCGAAATGACCGTGCGCACCAGTTGTTGCAGGATCAAGCTAATCCCAAACGTCGCGAGTAAGGTTTCCAGCGGTCGCCCGTATAAATGCCGAATCACCGTGCGTTCGATCAAAATTCCCATTAACCCTGAAACAATAAAAGCAGCGGGAATGGCGACAAATAAGAAGTAATCAATCCAATTCGGCATGAGTTGCTGAATCAAATACGTGGTATACGCGCCGAGCATAATCAATTCGCCGTGCGCCATATTAATCACACCCATGACCCCAAAGGTAATGGCTAAACCAATCGCCGCCAACACTAAAACCGAACCCAAACTCAAACCAAAAAACAGCGTTTCGGCATGACCGTATAAGGCCACTTTGTCTTCAATACTGCGTAAGGCGGCTTGCGCGGCTTTGGCAACTTCCGCATCGCTATCGGTGGTCATGGTGGTTAAACGGTTACGCACACCCGGATTCAGATTACCAGCCAAGGAAGTAATCGCGGCTAAACGCGTGGGTTGGTCGCTGGCATTTAAATCCGCCATTGCTAACCCCAAGCTCAGCACGTCTTTTACCTTGGCATCGCTTTCTTTTGCCAAGAGGGATTTAAGCTGTGCCGCCATATCCGGGGTAACGGTTTCCAGCAAACCATTGGCGGATTTCAGGCGCACCGCCGGATCAGGATTACTTAAACTCAATGCGCCGATTTTACCACGCACGTATTTACGCAAACCGTTATTGGTGGGAATTTTGCGTAGGTCATCGCCTGCATTGCCATCGCTGACAATAACCAGCGTGCCTTGCGCGGTCTGTTGATACAGTTCACCGTCTAATAAGGCTTGTAAATAGGGTTCGACTTTAGGATCACCACTGGCAACCAGTAAATCCACGGCTTCGCGGGTTTTATCAAAATCAGCCGCTTGCAAGAGGGGTATTGCTTGATTAAGAACAGCACTTTCCTGATCAGCCTGTGCGGGCAGGCTGCACCACAGTAACAAGCCCAACAGGAAAGCACCGAGGAATCGGTATTGTTTCAGCATAACGAGTTCCAAATAGCATTCCGACATTAGAAAACGGGGTATTTGCCGGGAGTAGTGACGAGGAAGGGGAGGATGCGGCAAATACCCCAAAAATCAAAGCCCTAAAGCTTTGGGTAGAGCAGATTGTTATTCAGGCTGTTATTTGTAGTTCTGACCAGAACACTTTTTGGTCTCGGTATTGTAGTTACCGCACGGTTTGCCGTCGGTTTCTTTACCTGTCCAGTCAGCCACGATTTTCTTGGAATCCGGCAGGAAGTCAGACCATGCATCGCCCGCCACTTCTGGCGTTTTGGAAACCACTTCAAACTGACCGTCTTTTTGGATTTCGCCAATCAACACGGGTTTAGTAACGTGGTGGTTAGGCAACATTTTCGCTGTACCGCCAGTTAAGTTGGGTACTTCCAAACCGATCATGGCTTCGGCAACTTTGTCGGTATCGGTGGATTTGGCTTTTTCCACCGCTTTTACCCACAAGTTGAAACCAATGTAATGCGCTTCCATTGGGTCATTGGTCACGCGCTTATCGTTTTTGGTGTATTCCTTCCACTTCTTGATGAATTCTTTATTCGCGGGGGTATCCACGCTTTCAAAGTAGTTCCACGCGGCTAAGTGACCAACCAATGGTTTGGTGTCGATACCGGAAAGTTCTTCTTCACCCACGGAGAACGCTACGACGGGGATGTCTTCAGCGGATATGCCTTGGTTGCCGAGTTCTTTGTAGAATGGCACGTTAGCATCGCCATTGATGGTGGAAACCACGGCGGTTTTCTTGCCTTCTGAACCGAATTTTTTGATGTCAGCGACAATGGATTGCCAGTCAGAATGACCGAACGGGGTGTAGTTGATCATGATGTCTTTTTCTTCGACACCTTTGGATTTCAAATACGCTTCGAGGATTTTATTGGTCGTGCGCGGGTACACATAATCCGTACCTGCTAATACCCAGCGTTTGACTTTGCCTTCTTTCATCAGGTAATCAACGGCTGGAATCGCT
Source organism: Pseudomonadota bacterium (assembly GCA_039797295.1). GTDB lineage: Bacteria > Pseudomonadota > Gammaproteobacteria > Thiotrichales > Thiotrichaceae > Thiothrix. The sequence continues at coordinate 8,028 of JBDKID010000050.1, forward strand.
TGTTGATTCGGCGCTGCACCGGTGTAGAACACGTCTTTGGAAGATTCTTCACCTTCGTATTGCACTGGATAGAACAGCAAGCTGTTTTTCTCTTCAAACACGGGCAATACGGATTTGCGCGATACGGAAGTCCAGCAACCGAATGTTGCCGCTACTTTGTCTTTTTCGATCAGGTCACGGGCTTTTTCCGCGAACAATGGCCAGTTGGAAGCTGGGTCAACGACGACAGGTTCGAGTTTTTTCCCCAATAACCCACCTTTTTTGTTTTGCTCGTCGATCAGCATCAACATGGTGTCTTTCAGCGTGGTTTCGCTGATTGCCATTGTGCCAGACAGTGAGTGCAGGATACCGACTTTAATGGTGTCGTCGGCTGCCATTGATAAGCTGGACACGCCCAATGCCGCAGCAGTACACACAGTCAGCAGGGTTCGTTTAAAAACACCGTTAAATGACATGGATTTTCTCCTAGTAGTGGGATGAAAGTAGCAAACTTACCGATAAACACCCATAGCGTAAGCACGAACCATGCCAGTAATCAGCCATGTTGTATTTACGCACGAACTTGATGCGGAAAAGCCACACTATTCCCTCTTTTGAACCAATACAGTGAATTTTGCCTATTGTGTGTTTTACTAATGAGTAAAAACAATGAGCCAAAAAAAAAGGGTACGCGAAGTACCCTTAAAATAAAGACAGGAGATCTAAACTAGGACAAAAGCTTATTTGCTCAATGGGATGCTGTAGCTCACCAAGAATTGCGCATCTTTATCTGGCGCAGCCTCTTCATTCACCACAAATTTGCTCACAGCAAAACTCAAGTTATCATTGTATTGGTAGCCCAATTGGATATGCCCCGGATCACCAGCACCTTCGGTACTGTGTTGACCATACAATGCCGAGTACTTACCTTTAGTGTAAGCAACTGTACCATAACGATATTCAGCCGCATCATCCCCTTCAATGGCTTCGTACAATGTCGCTTTGACAGGGCCATAACCAGCGGAAATCACTGCATCAGCTAAATCGCCCGCTGCAATGTCATTATCAGGGTAAACGTAGGTCCACAGGCTCGCATCGACGTCTAATTTGCCCAGTTTACCGCCCCAACCGGTATACAAATCGTATTCATTGCCGTTAGTTGCATCACCAGAAGAACCCCAAATACCCGCATACGCACCAGACTTGTGTTTGTATTTCAAGTCACCAGACACAGCCGCATCACCATTACCCAAATCCATACCGCGCCACAGATACATATTGGCAACACCAACCGATGCTGCCACTTCAGCGTGAGCCACTGGTGCAACAAAAGCAGTCGCAGACAGGGCTACGAGACCAATGGCAATAATCTTTTTGGCATTCAGCATACGACACCTCAACTTAAATGAAATAAAAGATTTAACAGCAACGCCCAAAACTGGCGGACAATTGACTGAAAACCTTTAGCAACATCCGTGCCAAAATTTCACTTTAAATACAATGCTTTACAATGGTGCAAAAATTAACCTTGATGCACTGTAATAGAGCTGTAACACAAAAAGACTCATTCCACCTTCAATTCGCGCCCAACCAACCACACCAACAGCATGACTGGCACACCGATTAACGAGGTGAATGTGAAGAAACCGGGGTAGCCGATATTATCGACAATCGTGCCGGAATAACCGCCAATGACTTTGGGGAACAAGGTCATAAGGGAACTGAAAATCGCGTATTGCACCGCCGTGAACGACACGCTGGTTAAGCTCGATAAAAACGCAATGAAGGCCGCACCCGCCAAACCCGCCTCGAAGTTATCAAAGCCCACCGCTAAATACATTAATACGGGATTGTGCCCCGCCAATGCCAGCAAAATGAAAACTGCATTCGCCATCACCGCTAAAGCCGCGCCCAACATGAGAATGCGCATTACGCCAAAGCGGTTTACCAAAATCCCACCGAAAAAACCGCCCGCAATACTCACAATCACGCCGAAGGTTTTTACCGCTGCGGCAATGTCGATTTTGGAAAAGCCCATGTCTTGGTAAAACACATTGGAAATCACACCCAATACAATGTCAGAAATGCGGTAAAAGCCAATTAATGCCAAGACCAATAACGCTGTTTTCAAACCGTAACGCCGGAAGAAATCGGCAATCGGTTCAACCCAAGTATCCCGCGCCATATCCCGATTCACCAAGCCAGCCAATACCAATAACCAACCGATTAATATGGCAACGGCAATGGCCAAACTAAAATGCAGGGTTTCCAGTAAGAAACTCATGAATACGCCATCGCCCACTACATTGGCTTTCAACCATTCAAACAGCGTTGTCCCAAAGAAAAACGTACCGACAAAACCCGATACCGCGCACGCAAATACCGCTAACAAACGCGCATAATCGGCAGCAGCATAATGGTGTTTATCGATTTGTTTACGTTCGGGTTCGGGAATGAATAAGGTGGTGACGACACCGACTAATAAAGTCGCCGCCATTATCAAATAGGTGGTTTGCCACGCGCTGTACACGTAATGCCCTTTTTCCGAGCCAAGCGATTCCGCCAAGAACAACGCGCCCGCGCCGGAAGCCACCATGCCTAAACGATACCCCGCGATATAAGTGGACGACATCATCGCTTGTAAGCGTGTTTCAGCGGATTCAATACGATACGCATCAATCACAATGTCCTGTGTCGCAGCCGAAAAACCCAACAATACCGCCGCCAATGCCATGTTCACCAAACTGTCTTGCCCACTCGCCGGATCGGTTAAACCCATTAACACAATCCCCAGCATCATGAAACTTTGCGCCACCAATAGCCAACCACGTCGCCGCCCCAACAGGCGCGTCAAAATCGGCAAGGGCAACTTATCAATTAACGGTGCCCAGACGAATTTGAACGAATACGCTAACGCCGCCCAACTAAAAAAGGTCACGGCTTTGCGTTCGACACCCGCTTCCCCCAACCACAATGACAGCGACGAAAAGATCAGTAATAACGGAATTCCCGCCGAAAAACCGAGGAATAACATGGTAATAACGCGCGGATGCAAAAACGCTTGCAGCGATTCTGTCCACGTTAGCGACTGCGTAGGCATGGATTGATTCATAATGAGTACCCTTATGGTGTTATGCGCCGATGATACCTAAAATACACTTTTGAGGTTAGACAATGGAAAATCCCGAATGGATGATATGCTCGAAGAAGCCCTGCCCCTGCGTGATCGCTTAAATTTAGAAACCGCCCGCATAACGTGGAAAGCATTGGAACGCTATTTCGCGGCTGGCAAAGTGATCCACATTACCCCCGCGTTGGATTTAATCGAAGTCGCGGCGTGTGTGAGCGAAGACAATGCGCGGCAAGTGCAAGCGTGGTTGCAAGCACAACAAATCGCGCAATTAAGCGACGCAACCGCCAAACAATGGGTAGAAGAAAATCCCGATAACTTATGGGCGGTGGTGGTTGCACCGTGGGTTTTGGTACAACAACGCACCGCTTAACCGCCGTAATGGGTGAACAATGCACCGTTAAACCGTGAGCCAGAATGTCACAGGTCCATCGTTTAACAGTGACACTTGCATATCCGCCCCAAAAATCCCCGTTTGCACCGTCGCATGTTGCGCACGAGCATGTTCGACAAACACATCGAATAACGCTTTGCCCTGCTCCGGCGGCGCGGCAGGGGTAAAACTGGGGCGCATCCCTTTGCGGGTGTCGGCGGGTAAGGTGAATTGCGGCACGATTAATAAACCACCGTGAATATCGCGCAATGAGCCATTCATTTTGCCCGCCTCATCGGGGAAAATCCGATAACCCAATACCCGTTCCAACAAGCGTTCGGCTTTCGCGGTATCGTCGGCTTTTTCCACACCCAACAACAGCAAAATACCGCGCTCGATTTGCCCGACACACTGCCCTTCGACCACTACCGAAGCGTGCGCCACGCGCTGAATCAAACCAATCACGCCAGTTTTTCCAGTAAAGCGTCGGTAGCTTCGACCAATGCTTGTTGAATCAACGATTCACTCGCCGCATGACCACAAGCGGGAATCACTTTGAAATCCGCATTCGACCACACTTTGTGCAAAGCAAAGGCTTGTTCGAGCGGACAAATCATGTCGTAACGCCCGTGAATAATGCTGCCGGGTAAATGTGCAATGCGCGACGCATTTTTCAGTAATTGATCATCGCTCAAGAAACCATCATGAATGAAGTAATGCGCCTCAATTCGCGCCACACTCATTGCGGTGTACGGGTCGGAAAAATGCGCCACGACCGACTCTTTCGGTTGCAAATTCGCGGTGCGCCCTTCCCACACTGACCATGCTTTCGCCGCTTGCATCCGTGCAATTTCGTTTTCGCCCGTCAAACGTTTGTAATACGCCGCCACCATATTGCCGCGCTCATCTTCGGGAATCGGTGCGAGAAAATCTTGCCAATAATCGGGGTAAATGCGCTCCACGCCGTGACCAATTTCGTAAAACCACGCAATATCACGCGGACGGCACAGGAAAATCCCCCGCAAAACCATGCCTAATACGCGATCGGGATGCGTTTGTGCATAAGCCAACGCCAAGGTCGAACCCCACGAACCACCAAATACCGCCCAGCGATCAATGCCCAAACGCTCGCGGATACGCTCCATATCGGCAACCAAATCCCACGTCGTATTTGCTTCCAAACTCGCGTGTGGTTGCGAACGCCCACAACCGCGTTGGTCAAACAACACCATGCGATAACGTTCAGGATCAAAAAACTGCCGATGCCACGGTTCACAACCCGCGCCGGGGCCACCGTGCAAAAACACCACGGGCACGCCGTGCGGATTGCCACATTCTTCAACATAAATGGTATGAACATCATCCACCGGCAAGTAAAAATGCTGGTTCTCGTGGATGGGCGGATACAGTGGACTCATAGCGTTGCCTCCCTTCGTTTTGTGCACACAGCGTAGCATTAACTAAGGATTACCGTATAGCCTGCCAAAAAGTCTGGAACAGGGGCATAAGGAACTTATAGGGATCGCAAGGAAGAAAAAGACCTGAACAACTTCTGATCCAGTGTAAGTAGTTTAAGCCGATACACGCGAGCTGTTGCCGCAATCATTGCATCTGGTAATTTCAGCTCTAAACCACGCCGAATCTGGATAGTTTCGTCTTCAATGTCGGTAGTAAGTTCCAAGTATTGCATCGCATCCAATAAACGCCGGATAGCCTGATCTTCATCTGCGGTAATTCCCGCAAATCCCAGCAATTCCATGCGAGTAATCGCGCTATAAGAACCTGCTCATAATCTTTCTAAGAGCAAAGATAAGAATGTCAAATTAACTATTTGTAGGCAGTTGTTGATTAGAACCTGCTCATAATCTTTTT
>JBDKID010000051.1:0-15494 GCA_039797295.1 Pseudomonadota bacterium
TATGGAAAAACTGCGAGCGCTTGATCAACAACTGCCTACAAATGGTCAATTTGGCATTTTTATCTTTGCTCTTGAAAAGATTATGAATAGGTTCTAAGGTTTAGGTTTAATCGGGGTAATCACGACGCGCCGATTCGCCGCCCACGCTTCTTCGGTATCGCCTTCGAGCAACGGCTTGCGTTCACCATAAAAACGCAGGTCGAATTGCTCTTCATTCACCCCGTGTTCCACCAAAAAGTTGCGGATAGCCACCGCCCGCCGTGCCGATAACACGTCATTGTATTCCGTATCCGCACGTTGATCCGAATGCGTTTCAATGCGGTAACGGTACTGTGGACACGTTTTCATATTGTCTGCGACTTTCCCCAGAATCCCGCTCTTGGCTTTGCTAATGGTCGCGGAAGCGGTCGGGAAAATTTCTGCATACAACAAAATCGCTGTGTCACAAGTTAATAAGGGCGCGGTATCCACATCGTGAATTTCCAACGGCTTTGCCGCCACGGGTTCTGGTGCTGGAACGGGTTTGACAGCGGTTGCTGGCTTCACTTCGGCAGCGACAGGTGTTGAGGCGGCATTAGCGGGCTTGCCCTGTTTCAAGGCTTTGTAATCTTGATCGGCTTTTTGTTTGGCAACAATGAAATCATCCACAGTTTTCAGCACCACCTCGCTCAACCATTTACCCACGTCGGAACAATCGGTGGTGTTGTGCCCTTCCCCCCATGTTCCCAATTTGTGGTTCAATAAAGGATCACGCAAAGTGGTCGCGCCTTGAGTAAAGGATGTCCAAATACCCGCCGTGCAGCATTGCGCATTGTATTCGACTCGTGGTTCACCGGGTTTGAATGGCCCTAAATGCTTGGGGTAACTGGGGTACATGCTCATTTCCGGCTGACCGGGGGTTTTTTCCATTTCCTCTTTACTGAGCAAGCGCATTCCCGCTGCGTTTAAGCGTTTAACCACCGCACTTTTCAGGTCAGTTTGCAATTTGACGTTTTTGGGTTTGGCACTGTTGATGACATCATCAATGTTAATGTTGACCCCCGGCAAATCGTGCAGTGAGACGGTGCTGGGTTGATAATCTTCTTTACCTAAAGTGACGGGTGTTTCGCGGCAAGCAGGGTAAGCACCTTTGCCATCCGGTGCGGGAATGGTTTGTGGAATATCAGCAGGTGGCGGTGCGGCGGGTTTTGGTGCGTCTTTTGGTGCATCGGGTTTTGGTGCATCCGCGCTCTGTGCGAGGTTAATGGTCATGCCAAATAGCAATGCTACGAACCACAATCTGGAAAACATGTTCACTACCTTCGTTATTGTTATTGATAGCGATAAGGTTAACGCTACGCTTATCTGCTCGCAATTGACTTCCGATAACTGTGGGTCAAGAATCCAGCTTTAACCCTTTGAATTTGTCGTGCAAAGATGCTAATAACGATGCTGCACCGACCTGTAATGATCATCTCGATTGCATTGCTGACCTTCGCTGGAATGTCTTCCAGTTGGGCAGCGGATGCACCTGCGAAGCCTACTGCCGCGCAAACCTGCCCTGCGCAACAAGCGGATTTGAATGAAGCCGATAAAGCCATTGCGCGGATTGCGTGGCAGTATTTTGAAAACAATCTGCAAGCCAGTACGGGATTGGTGAATGCGGTTGATAATTACCCCTCTACGACCATGTGGGATACCGGCTCAACCTTAGCGGCGTTGATCGCAGCAGAAAAGCTGGGTTTCATTCCGCGTGACCGCTTTGATAGCCTGATTGGGCACATGCTCAAAACCCTGCGCGAAGTCGATAAGTTCAACGGTGAAGCTCCCAATAAAGCTTACAACACGCAAAGTGGCGCGAAAGTTGATTACCGCAATCAGCCCTCTGCGCAAGGCATTGGCGCATCAACCTTGGATTTAGCACGCTTGGCATCATGGCTGAATATTTTGGCGTGTTTGTACCCACAACATCAGGAAAAAGCACGTAAAGTATTAGAAAGTTGGAACTTTTGCCGTTTGATTGAGCACGGTGAAATGTACGGTCTGACGTGGAATGAGCAAAGCCGACAGGTCGAAATCCAGCAAGAAGGACGTTTGGGTTATGAACAATACGCGGGCAAAACGTTCCGTTTGTTGGGTTTTGACCAAAGCTTATCCGCGAGCTACAAGAATATGTACGCCACCACCACGGAGGTTTCAGGCGTTACCCTTGCGGTGGATGCGCGGGATGCCACAACGTTGGGGGCGCATAATTACGTGGTGTCAGAATCGTATGCAATGGACGCACTCGAACACGGTTTGGACGCCGAAAATCGTCCGCTGGTAGAAAACATTTACCAAGTGCAACAAAAACGCTGGGAAGATACGGGGCAAGTAACCGCTGTATCCGAGGATAATCTCGACCGCAAACCGTATTTTGTCTACAACACGATTTTCACCGATGGGAAACCGTGGAACGCAATTACCGATAAAGGTGTGGACATGGCAGACCTCAAAAGCGTGTCAACCAAAGCGGCGTTTTCCATGGCTTATTTGTTTCCTGAGCGTCCTTACAGCAAAGTTTTGTTAGCGACGGTTAAGGATGCACATGACCCAACAAAGGGCTGGTATTCCGGCATTTACGAGGACAAGGCCAAAGGTTTTAATCAAGCGATGACAGCGAATACCAATGGCGTGATTTTGTCGATTTTTTTATACAAATTGTACGGGGCACTTCAGCAACAATGTAAGCAATGTAAACAAGGCGTGACATTGACTACCGAGTTTATGCAGCGGAACATGGACAAACAACAATGCTTGAATGCGTTTAATCCTGTACATTCAACACAGTAGATACATTTAGCATCATTAATCCATTTTTTAGAATAACTAAATAAAATAATCGCCGGATAATCCGGCTGAACTTTTCGGCAGCCATCGCGTCATAAACTGCAATAACAATGGACTGAGATGGCGGGGATAATCCTTATGAACAAAAAACCACTATGGCTGTTAACAGCACTCACGATTTTCATGATGGGATATTGGATTCCTGAAGATCGGCACGTACCCGTGGAAGGTGCAAAACCTTACGACTGGAATGCTGCGGCATTTGGCTACAAAGCGGGCGGCATGAACGTGCAAAAAGGCATTAATATCTTTGCCCACCAAGGTACGCCAGTCGAAGCGACCACCAGCGGTATTGTGCTTTACCGCGAAAATGATCCCAACGGTGATAATTCGGTGTGGGTATTGGGCGCGAAATGGCGTTTGCACCATTACGCTAATTTAGCTGAAGTCGATGTCAAACCCGCATCTTGGGTAAAAACTGGCGAAAAAATTGGTACAGTAGGCGCATTAGCCAGTGCAGTGGCGCGTCCGCCGAATTTGTACTATTCAATTCGCAGCTTGCCGCCACAAGTTTCAGAATGGAAACCCAAACAGCCATTAGGCTTGGATCAGGTGTTTTACATTAACCCGCATGAGTTCCTCACAGCGTACCAGAATGATGGTGGGACAGAACACCCCAGTGAAACGCACGCGGTAACACCGAACACCAATACGACCGACAGCACCGCACATTGAGGTGCTGGCTTAAACGATTCCGTCAGTAAGGACACGCGCAGATGCAACAAGATAAAGTGTTTGCAGGCAAAACCATTGCTTGTTTTACGTTAGGTGAGAGCTTATCCCATCCCGCCCATGCTGCAACGGGCTTATGCGTGGGTTATGGTTGCTGTGCTGAAACGCACCAAGACCAAGATTTCGCGACCGTGTTTAATGCCATGCTTGCCGACCCTTTGAGTGCGCAAATCGACACGCTAGTGATTGGTTCGTGGGGTAATGAATACCAACAATCCGCCGATGAAGTCGTGGCATTATTGGTGGCGCAACACGCCGCCTTACCGCAATTGCAACACTTGTTCATTGGTAATATCAGCCAAGAAGAAAACGAAATTTCGTGGATCGAGCAAGGTAATCTGTCACCGCTGTATGACACTTACCCGCAGTTACGCACACTGAAAATTCGCGGTGGGAATCGGCTTACGTTTGGCAGTTTGCAACTCGCGCACTTACAAACCCTGATTGTCGAAACCGGCGGTTTGGATAATGCCGTCTTAACCGAAATTGCGGCGGCCTCCTTACCCGAACTGACCCACTTGGAACTGTGGTTAGGCGATGAAGGTTACGGCAATAATTGCACCGAAACGGATGTACAAGCCTTACTCGATGCGCTTGCAGCGGGCAACTTCCCGAAACTGCAACGTTTGGGCTTGCGCAATAGCGATAATGCCGATGCGGTTGCGGCAGTCGTGGCAGCGTCGCCAGCAGTGCAACAGCTTCGCGTATTGGATTTGTCGCTGGGCGCATTAACCGATGTCGGTGCGCAAGCCTTGCTCGAATCGCCAAATCTGCAATCGCTACAAAGCTTGGATTTGCATTACCATTATTTGTCCGACGCAATGATGGCGCAGTTACAAACCTTACCCTTGGCAGTGGATGTCAGCGAACAGCAAGAACCCGATGATTGGGGCGATGATGAACTGTACCGCCCCGTGTTCGTTTCCGAATAATTGCGCATGACGCACACCACCGCGTGGCGGATTGTGGGGATTGCCGACGATCCGCGCGTATTGGGCTTCCAAACTAGCTTACCCGCACCGCACACTGCCAGCGTGGTGGCGTATCACGACCTTGCCGCGTGGGACACGCTATCACCCAACATCGCACATTATGTACGTTTAGAATCCCCCGCGTGGTGCTTGCACACGGTACGCCGTTTCATGCAAGCTGGAGCGGATGTCGCCGCACAAATGGGTTTACCCGCTTATAGTTCCCTCCAGATTCAACAGGCTGCATTAGAACAGGGGGAATTTCTCGCCCCACACCAATTCTATTGGGGATTCGCCGCGCAGTTACAGCAACTCGCGTTAAGTTTTGCCCAGCATCCGACCATACGTTGCCTAAATCACATCCCCGATATTCTGCGCTGTTACGACAAAGTGGCGTGCCATGCGTATTTGCAGCAAGCGGGCATTCCCGTACCGCGTGCGTTGGCTTTACCCACCCAACATAACGTCTGTGATTACGCCGAGTTACGCACAGGGATGCAGGCACAACGCTTACCACGAGTCTTTGTGAAAACGCGCTACGGTTCGGGTGGCAGCGGCATTGTGGCATTGGCAACGCATCCGCGCGGACAAGTCGAAGCATGGACAACGCTGGAATATCACCCCACTGATACGACTAGCGGACGCTTATTCAACAGTCGGCGCGTGCGCCGCGTGCGGCAGGAACACGAAATCGCTCAGCTCATTACGCAACTCGGTGCGTGGGGCGTACAGGTTGAACAATGGATTCCCAAAGCCAGCGTGCAACAACACAGCGTCGACATACGCTTGCTGATGATTGCGGGCGAACCGCGTTTTCAGGTATTGCGCAAAAGCTTATCGCCGATTACCAATTTGCACTTGGCGAATCAACGCGCCACAGTAGACGAATTAACCGCGCAACTTGACCCCGCCGTGTGGCAAGCGGTGTTGCAAACGGGGTGGCGCGTAGCGGCATTATTTCCGCAATCTTTGCATTTGGGGGTGGATGTAGCGGTGGACGTGTCTTTGCAACGCCATGTGGTACTGGAAGTGAATGCATTTGGCGATTTTTTGAAAGGTGTTACCCTTGCGGGCTTGAATCCTTATCAATGGCAATTACAGGCATTCCTGCATGGCTTTGAGCATTCCGCTATCCCCACAACATGATATGAACGCGCTGATCGGTACACACGATCTGGTGTTCATTACCTTCGATACCCTGCGTTATGACGTAGCACAACAAGCCTTGCAGCAAGGCATGACACCCGTACTCGCCAGCTTATTGCCAGATGGTGGTTGGGAAAAACGCCAGACTTCCGCCACGTTTACTTACGCCGCGCACCAAGCATTCTTTGCCGGATTTTGGCCTGTTCCCATCCCGAAACCCGTGCCGTATCAACGGCGGTTTGCGTGCCAATTCGGTGGCAGCGAAACCACGGGAAACGGGACGTGGACAACCCCAGCCGCTTCCATTATTCAAGGGCTGCAACAAGTCGGCTATCACACCATCTGCATTGGTGGCGTGGGCTTTTTCAACCCTGCAAATGCCTTGGGAACGGTATTGCCGAGCTTGTTCATGGAAAACCATTGGTCGACAGGCATGAGCGTGACCAGTCCCACTTCCACCGCGCAACAAGTCGCCTTGGCATGTGAACGCTTAGCCGCCTTGCCGCGCACACAGCGCGTGCTGTTATTTGTGAATATTTCCGCGCTACATCAGCCGAATTGTTTGTTTACGGCGGGCGCAACAGCGGATTCGGTACACACACAAATGAATGCCTTAGCCTATGTTGATCGCCAATTACCGCCGTTGTTGGCGGCATTACAGCAGCGTGGCACGAGTTTCTGCCTATTGTGTGCGGATCATGGCACAGCGTATGGCGAAGATGGCGTATGGGGACACGGCGTTGCGCATCCGGTGGTGTGGGAAGTGCCATACACGGAATTTTGCTTACCCGCACTGGAGCACACATGAATAAGCTCATGGATAACTTAACCCCCGCCGCCCGTTTAGCGGCGTATTTGCAAGGCGCACCGTACCGCAATTATGTGTATTCGTACCCGCACAAAACCGCGTATCGCCCGTTTGCACAAGCGGCGGATTTGGGCGAATTGTGGCGCGACGAAGCCAAACACGCGCTGTTTTTGTACCTGCACATTCCGTTTTGCGAAATGCGCTGCGGTTACTGCAACTTGTTTACCACCACGCATCCGGCAGCGGATATGGTAACAGCGTATTTGCAAACCTTAGCGCGACAAATGCGCGTGACGCATGACTATTTGCAAGCCACTGGCGATTACCAGTTTGCACAATTAGCCATTGGTGGCGGTACACCGACGTATTTAAGTGCCACGCAATTACACCAATTATTCAGCGATTTGCAGCAATATTTGCGGGTGGAAAAGCTACCCGCTTCGGTGGAAGTTTCCCCGAATACCGTGGATGCGGCAAAGCTCGCGTGTTTGCGTGAATTTGGGGTGGAACGCATTTCGATTGGGGTGGAAAGTTTTGCCGCTGAAGATTTGCAAGCCTTGGGCAGACCGCGCGGCGCAGTGGAACAAGCCTTGCAGTGCATTCGTAACAGTGGCATTCCGCGCCTGAATATTGACCTGATCTACGGCAATGCAGGGCAAACGCCGCAGCGTTGGTTGGCAAGTTTGCAGCAAGCCCTTGCTTGGTCGCCGGAAGAATTATTCATCTACCCACTGTATGTGCGCCCATTGACAGGTTTGGGGCAGCAACAATCACGCCTGCAACGCAGCCAACAACAAGCGGCTGAGGATAAACGCTTACACCTGTACGCTTTAGCTTGCGACTATTTGCAAGCGGCGGGTTATCAACAAACCTCCATGCGCATGTTCGTGAAAACGCCCAGCCATACCGCCACAAATGCGCCGCAATACCGTTGCCAAGAAGACGGCATGATTGGCTTGGGAGCAGGGGCGCGTTCGTACACGCAAGCGTGGCATTATTCCTCGCGTTATGCGGTGGGTAAGTCATCAGTAAGCGACATTATCCAGCATTACACCCACAGCACTGATCAAGCCTTACGCACCGCCGATTACGGTATGGTGTTGGATGCCGAAGACCAGCAACGGCGTTATGTATTGCTGTCTTTGTTTCAAGTGGAAGGCTTGGCACGCGCCCGTTACCAACTACGTTTTGGGCACGATGTGCTAGACACACTCCCCGAACTCGCCTTATTGGTGGAACACGGTTTAGCCAGCATCGACAGTACACTAATTCACCTAACCGCCGCTGGCATGGCGCGTTCAGACTTGATTGGTAACTGGCTGTTTTCCGAACAAGTGCGCACACGCATGGCGGAATGGGTATGGCATTGAAAATCCTCTATCGCGGCACGTTAGCCAGTTGCAATTACGCTTGCAGCTACTGCCCGTTTGCCAAGCGTCAGGACACGCGCACCCAACTGGCGCAGGACAAAGCCGAATTGGAACGCTTTGTCGCGTGGGCAATCGCTTACCCACAACCATTAGCCGTGCTGTTTACCCCGTGGGGCGAAGCGTTGATCCGTCGCCATTACCAACACGCCTTACACACGCTGTCACACGCACCATTGCTGGAAAAAGTCGCCATCCAAACCAATTTATCCGCGCCGTTAACGTGGTTACGCGACTGCAATGCGCAAACCCTCGCGCTATGGTGTACGTTTCACCCCAGCCAAATCAGCCTCACACGCTTTCTCGCCAAATGCGACTGGCTCTTGCAACACGGCATCCGCTTCAGCGTGGGCATGGTCGGTAATCGCGCCGAATTACCCATCGCCGAATGCTTACGCGCCCAGTTACCGCCGCACATTTACCTGTGGATCAATGCCAATCGCGACGAACAAGCCGCCTACACCGCCAGTGATCTGGCACGTTGGACAGCCATCGACCCCTTATTCCCAGACAATCTGCACCTGTACCCCAGTCGCGGCAAAACCTGTTACGCCGGAACGCAAGTGCTATCCGTCGCGGGCGACGGCACGGTGCAACGCTGCCATTTCGTCAAACCAAGCTTGGGGAATTTGTACAGCGGTTACACACCCGATGCCGCGCCCTGCCCCAATGCAACCTGCGACTGCCACATTGGCTACATCCATTTACCCGAACTGGATTTGTATCGCGTTTACGGCACGGGATTACTAGAGCGCGTACCAGTTAAGTAACCAGCGAGAAGTTTTCATGTATAAAATCCTGCTGATGTAAACTGGTGGTCAGTCACACCGGAATATTCACACCGATGAAATTTGCCCAGCCAATTTCTGAAGAAGTCTGCGTTACCTTGCATTCTTTTTTAATGCGAGCAACTGAGATTAGACTACTACACCGGACAAAAGCGATTGTATTTCTGGGCTAAAGTTACCCAAAATATACATTGGATCGTCTGAATCAGGCATACATTTTATGCACTCTGGATAAAACCATTTAATTGCTTCTTCTATAGGTATCTTCTCTAAACGCATTTGAAGTACTCGCCTACCAACTTTAAGTAGATTTAAAGGGTTGGCTATAGGTTGTATCTGCTCAGAGCAGAATTCATATATTTTGCTACATAGACATTTGTTACGAATCTCAAGAAATAGCTCTTCCTGATCATCTTGTAAAATGGGTACACGCATGATGATCAGCCCTTGCTTGGGGAAAAACTCCACATTGGTGAACTGGTTCAGGGTAGAAAAAGTGTACTGTGAGAAGAACACGATGTGTTTTCTACTAAGGTTGCCGCGCTTGCCCGTATCGAAGTAGTCAATGTAACGATCAAGGATGATGATTCGATCCGGCAGGGAAAAGCGGTCGGCAACTGCAAACAAGAAATTGAGGTAGACGTCTAGCGTATAGTATTCCCGGTTCTCAAACGACGGTAAGTTAAACTGCGCCTGCCGCAAGGGCAGTTTGTCCGTGTGGAACAGACAGGAGGGGAACTGGCTGAACATCAACATCCGCCCGTTGCTTTCCAAGGCGGTCAGGTAACGATCAATCTCCGCTTCGGTCGATAGCCTCTTCAGGCTGACGTTTTCGCTTTCTTCGCAGTATTCCTGCAATTCCGACCTGAGCAAGTTGGAGGGCGGGGTCTGGAACAGCTTTGCCATCAACCAACAGTTCCAAGACGCTGGCGGCCTCGTCGCCATTGAGCAGGCGGGATATGCGAGGTTGGTCGATACCAGAGCCACCTGTTTTCTGCATCTCACCTGCCATGGCTTGGGCGAATGCTGCCTGGGTCTTGTGGGTGGATAACAATTGTGTACGTCTCTCTTGCAGCTTCTGACTGTCCTGGGGGATATAACGTGGGGATCTGGGCATTGGGTGCTCCTACAGAGACAAGAGAAAAATCATTCGACTCTACCATAAAAATATGTTGGATAAAAACGCAATTATGGCGAAAAAGGGAATTTTATGGACAGGCTCGTTGTGGTCTAATCAAGCATAATATATAGGTTTTGTTCAGAACTAGAAGGTGGATAAAGTAACAATCTTCGTTCCGGCTGAAATTAGGTATTTTGAGTTTTTTTGAGGTGAAGTCAGATGTGTAACTTTAGTCGTATACAGTTATATTTTTTGTTTGGGGTAGCTTTTTCTACTACACCAGTTTATGCGACAACTTACAATTGGTCTGTTCCTTACCTCAAGCAAAGGGATTACGCTAATATTGGAGAATCAGCCTGTGGACCAACAAGTATAGCGATGCTGCTTAAATTTTATTATCCTAATTCTGGTATCGATATGCCTGAAGTTTATCATTCTGGTACACAGGCATATCGATATAATAGTGGTTCTGCTATTGGATATAAAAATGTAAGTTGGGAACTCAAAGACCCCGGATTAAATATAATTGATATTAATTATAGGAAATACTATATTGGCAATTCTTCAGGCATGATTTTAGATAACATGAAAAACTACTTAAAAAATATTTGGAATATTAACTCGTCGACATTAGATGAAAACGGTGTATACCGTGAAATTGCAAATGGGCCGTTATTAGGGCATGTATATGGTCACGGAAATACTAATTGGGGGCATTATGTAGTAATTCGAGGAATTAATGATAACAGTACACCTACCAATCGTAATGATGATACTATTTATATTAATGATCCATACGATAACTGGAACAGAAGTTGGGATACGAGTGGTAACAATAAGGCTATAAATTATAAGCAATTTTTCGTATCTGGCGCACGATATGGAGGACGTTGGTTTCGAGATGCATTGGCGTTAATGCCTAATGATACAGCTTCACAACGACAATACAGTGTTGTCGTTGATACAGGAAATAATAATTTTGAAGGAAATGCTAAGGTTAACTCTTTTAATCTTGATGATCCAAATAAGTGGTTATTTTATTATGGTGAAGGTGGAGATTGGTATTTTCCTAAAAAAGGGGAATATACTCATGCAGCTAGGTGGACTCCAAGAATTCTTAAGTCTGGTTATTATCAGGTTTCAACAAAATTTAGAGCAGATAGTTCAAGCGATTATGTTCAATACAATATTCATGATAAAAGTGGAAGTATCATTGCGACCAAAATGGTTAAGCAATATTCTACCAATTCGATATTTACCTATGCAATTATAACAGACAGTGTTTACTTGACAAGCGGCAGCTATGTGAGAGCGACAGGGGTTAATCAGGGTACTAACGTGGATGCGATAAAGTTTAAGTTTCTTTGGTGATGTAATTCTTATATTAACTGGTTGTATCAGATTTTTTGAGAAGAGGCTGGTGTTAAATGAATGTTTTTAGACAGATACTAATTTTTCTACTATTCCTCTTTTCAAAGGGGCTTTTGGCTGCTGTTCCGGTGTCTCCTAGCCTGTACAGTCCGGTTGGTGGGGTGACAGTCGGTCAGTCGAATGTTGGGTTTGACTGGAACGACCCCGCAGGGGCAACGAAATACCGCCTCGTCATCAGCCAGAATGCCTCATTTAGCGGTTTCACAGACAACAACGGTTCAGGACACAGGACGCAGCCCCGGCAGCCCCCAGCCTGTACAACCCCGTCGGTGGGGTAACGGTCAATCAGTTGAATGTTGGGTTTGACTGGAACGACCCCGCAGGGGCAACGAAATACCGCCTCGTCATCAGCCAGAATGCCTCATTTAGCGGTTTCACAGACAACAACGGGTTCGAGCCAATGGTGCGGGTGGGGCGAGTGCCTGGTCGACGGTTGGAGAGTTCAAAACCACTCCCATTCCTAGCGTTCCGATCTTACAAACTCCTGTAAATAATTTAGAGATTAGCTCGAATAAAGAAGTTCTTTTTGATTGGAGTGACTCAGCATATGCAAAAAACTATCGTATAGTGATTAGCCAGAATAAGGAGTTTAGTGGTTTTACGTTTGCAGACAACATCGGTAAATGTAATGAAACCTGCTTTACATATCCAGGTGCTAATGAACCAGCCTTAACAAATAGTGAGTATCTTCGTAAGGTTGACTCTACCACAGGATTATCATTCAAAATACCCGGCTCAACCTACTATTGGAGGGTTCGTGCAAATGGCGATAATGGAGTGAGTGAGTGGGCAAGCGATAATTTCAGGGTTAAAGCTTCTAATACGTTTCCTATTGCCCAGTCTGCTACTGTCTCAGCAGTAGCAGGAACATCAAAAGATATTTCACTTTTAGCTACTGATAAAGAAGATGATGCTAAACCTCTTCCGTTGACTTATGTATTAGTTACCGGATCTGAGCATGGAAATGTTATTTTTAATAAAAATATTGCTACTTATAAGGCTGTTGCTGATTATAGTGGGGAAGATAATTTTGTATTTAAAGTGAAGGATAGTGAGGGTTTAGAGTCAGGGCAAGGTGTGATTACTATTACAGTTACTCCAGCAAATAAACCGCCGGTTGCCAACGCGGGGGAGGACAAGCCCGTCAAGGCGGGGGAAACCGTCCAGTTAGACGGCAGCGCATCCAGCGACGAGGATGGGGAGATCTTTACAGCTCCGTCAGTAAATTCTGAGGCCACCTTGGTCTTCAGCCTGAAGGTCACGGACAACAAGGGGGCAGTCAGCGAGCCGGGCGAGGTTCGTGTCACGGTGATGCCTGTTGAGGTGGAAAACAAACCGCCGGTTGCCAACGCGGGGGAGGACAAGCCCGTCAAGGCGGGGGAAACCGTCCAGTTAGACGGCAGCGCATCCAGCGACGAGGATGGGGAGATCTCAAGCCCACGTTTACAGCTCCGTCAGTAAATTCTGAAACCGTCTTAGTTTTCGGTCTAAAAGTTACGGATGATAAAGAAGACCAAAGTGAGTTAGATGCAATTCGTATTACCGTAATACCCATAGGAAATAAACCACCGATTGCTAATGAAATTAACTCATCCATAAAAGAAGATACAAAGTCGTCCATTGTTTTAACAGGTAGCGATCCTGAGGGTAAAGAAATAGTATACAAAATCACTTCTTTTCCCAAACATGGTAAGTTAAGCACACTAGATAAAAATGGAAAGCTTACTTATAAACCAGATGGTAATTATTTTGGGGGTGATACTTTTACTTTTATAGTTAGTGATGGTGAATTAGACTCGAAACCTGCTAGTGTTAATTTGGTTATTTCCCCTATTAATGATATTCCTATAGCCATCCCTCAAAGTGTGAAAGCACTAAAAAATGCTAGTAAGGAAATTACGCTGCAAGGTACAGATATTGAAGAGGCTGACAAGCTTCGTTACGCCATTAGCAAAAAACCAAGTAAAGGCACAGCTAATTTGATTGGCAACACAGTGACCTACAAACCTAATAATGGGTATGTGGGAGTTGATGATTTTCGATTTATAGTTAAAGACTCCAAAGGTCTATCCTCTACAGAAGCCACGGTTAAGATTATTATCTCAGTTAATCATCTGCCTGTAGCACAAGATCAAGATGTAGCGATTTCGCAGAATACGCCAATTAATATTACATTAGTTGCTACAGATAAGGATGGAGATCAACTCTCTTATAAGATTGCATCGAAACCAGCACATGGTTCAGTAGGTACTATAGAGAGTGATAAGGTTGTTTATAGACCTAATATCGGGTACATAGGCGAAGATAGATTCACCTTTAATGCAGTAGATACAAGTAAAGCTGTTTCCACCATTGGTATAGTAAGTGTTAAGGTCAGTGCCTCCCCACATATTATTAATATCAATCCACTAGAAGGGAGCATCAACCAAACAGTAATACTTAACATATCAGGTGTTAACTTACCATCTAGCATAGTAGCAAATATTTCTCATCAAAAATTGGGATGTAGCAAAATTAAAGCCACACCTACTACAGCATCATTTACATGCCCATTAGATGTAGTAGGTAATCAAATATTGACTCTTAAAACAGCTACACAAGCAAAAAATGGAGTAGATATAGATGGAGGAAATGTCACCTTTAATGTTTTTCAACCCATTCTTCCCCCTACCAACATCAAGGCTGTATCTAGCGATGGCAAGATCACATTGTTTTGGGATGCTGTTCAAGGTGCAACCAGCTACAGCATTTGCTACGCGCCAGAAACCATTACTGATCCTGACAATTGCGTAGCAGCATTGCAAAATAGGGTTTCTTTGCCTAATCAAACCAGTCCAGCAGACATCACAGGATTGACGAATAACACAGTATATCATTTCATCGTCACTGCCGAAGATGCTAATAAGCGCGTCGCGCACAGCAATGAAATCACTGCCACACCACAGGTTTCTCTTGTCAATCCAAGTCTTACAATTCGCTTTGATCAAGCATCGTTAGATACATTAGGGGCTGATTACTACGGAATGCACGAACTAATAATTGGGCGCAACGAAGGGACTGCCGCTAAGTTTTATGGAATTAATAATCCTGGACATATTCGTATTCCTAATCGTCCAGAAATACAATTCACCGATGCTGCAACTTTCGACATGTGGGTGCGAGCAGATTCCAGTACGGGAATGAATGGATGGGGTAGTATTAGCGATAGAAGTGCAATGTCTTTACTTGCCAAATCCCATGACAGGAGTGGGATAACTATCATGATGACACCATCACCTATCGTAAACTCATGGTTTGCAACATTTGACCCAACTTGGAGCGATGCAAATTGCCAGGTGGTGAAAAGTGATTCTAATGTACATCTAAATACTTGGTTCAGAATTACTATGGTTGCTTCCTCTATGGAAGGAACGGCTGTTTATATTAACAAAGATTTGATGTACACCTGCGCGAATGCAAGACCTAGTTTTGACTGGTCTAATCGGCAAGACTTGTACATCGGTAAATTCAGTGACTATTGGTATCCACTAGATGGTGCAATTCAGGACATTAACATCTACAAGCAAGCCTTAACGAAGGAGCAAGTACAAGCGTTGCCCTAATCTGCTGCTGTGTCAATGACGACTGCTACTGTTGCGTGAGGCCGGACATAGTTAGGAAAAGCGAGTATCTTCGGTGTTTTTCAAGGTAGTTGTCGCAAAAATCATGCTGCGTCCCTCACTTTTTCCCGCACTGGTTTGTCGGGGTTGAGGGTGACGGCAGCAATGGAAGTCCAGTTCTGGGTATCACCCGACCAACGTTCAGGGTGTTTGGCTTTGGCAGCGGCATAGACTTCCACACGTTTGGCAAGAATGGCCTTGTCTTGCCCGTGGTGGCGTTGTGCTGGGGTGACAAAGCGGATTTTGCTGTGTTAGTGTCCGTGGTTGTACCACTGCATGAACTGTTGTACCCACTCGCGGGCTTCTTCGAGTGTGGCGAAGCCTTTGGCAGGCCAAGCATAAGTATCTACACAAATCCCCCCGATTTCTTGATAATCGGGGGATGAATCCAAAAAAAGCCTTCAAGGTGTTGATAAGTGCCTATCCACCCGTTACCAACGCCTGGTTGTTCTTGTCAAGCAAAACCAGACACTTTCATTTGAGACAGTTCAAATTCAACGGGCGATAAATCGCTATTAGCGGAATGCAGCCGCTGCTGATTGTA
>JBDKID010000052.1:0-10649 GCA_039797295.1 Pseudomonadota bacterium
TCACTTAAAACTCGACTTCAGTGCCATAAAATCCAGCCAAGCCTTCGCAGACCTCTGTAATTATGGTGCTATCGCTGCGTAAACTGTCCGAAGTGTTGAGAAAAACAATTGGCCTTGAAAAAATTAATTTGGGCATGATCAGTGTCTGACGTTGCCATGCTAGAAATATTATCTAATTTATGGAGTGACTCTCGGATGCTGACTATGTTGTCAGTATCACAAGCTGAGTCGATCTCAATTGCAATCTCATCCAGTATAAACATCTCGTAAAACCTGCTTTCTCGTTTCGGTATTTTGTGATTGATCAGGGGTGTTGTTATCCGCTACCCCTTCACACACAGCACTTGCTTCAGCGTATGCAGCACTTCCACCAAATCACTCTGCGCTGCCATTACCGCTTCGATGGGTTTGTAAGCGGACGGCGTTTCGTCCACGATGTCGGCATCCACACGGCATTCGACACCCGCGACGGCTTGGGCGTGTTCTTCGAGCGATACGCGGCGTTTGGCTTCACTACGTGACATCACGCGCCCCGCGCCGTGGCTGCAACTGCAAAAACTTTCGGCATTACCCAGCCCGCGCACGATGTAGGATCGCGCACCCATGCTGCCGGGGATAATCCCCATTTCGCCTTTGCGTGCGCTAACCGCGCCTTTGCGCGTTACCCACACGTCTTTGCCGTAGTGATGTTCTTGGCGGATGTAGTTGTGGTGGCAGTTGACCGCTTCGACATCGGCGGAAAAGGCTTTCGGTAATACTTGGCGAATCGCTTGCAGGGTACGCGCCATCATCACTTCGCGGTTGGCTTGCGCGAAATCTTGTGCCCAGCCGACGGCTTCGACGTAAGCGCGGAAATGTTCGCTACCTTCGGGGATGTACGCCAAATCTTTGTCTGGCAGGTTAATAAACCAGCGTTCCATGTCTTTTTTGGCTTGCGCGATAAAGTGCGAACCGATTTTATTGCCGACCCCGCGTGAACCGCTGTGTAGCATTACCCACACATTGTCGGCTTCGTCCAAACACACTTCGATAAAGTGGTTGCCGCTTCCCAGCGTTCCCAACTGTTTCAGGTTATTGCTTTTTTCCAGCCACGGGTGTTTTTCGCACAGAGCCTTGAAGCCTTCGCTCAGGTGTAACCATTTTTGCAGCACATCGGCAGGCGGTTCACCCCAACTTCCGTTATCGCGTTTACCCAAGGTCATGCCGTGCGGCACGGCTTTTTCAATGGCGTTGCGCATGAGTTCCAAGGAATCGGGTAAATCCGCCGCCTTTAAGGTGGTTTTCGCCGCCATCATCCCGCAACCCAAATCCACCCCAACCGCAGCGGGAATCACCGCGCCAATGGTCGGAATCACGCTGCCGATGGTCGCGCCTTTTCCTAAATGCACGTCTGGCATAACCGCAATCCATTTGTGGATAAAAGGCATGGCGGCGGTATTCAATAATTGTTTTTTCGCATTGTCATCGAAATGTACACCGTTGGTCCACGCTTTAACGGGGGTTTTGCCTTCTTCGTACAGTACGTTGTAGTTACCAGTGATTGTCATAACATTCTCCTTGTCGCGTCATTCGTTAGATAACACCACTACTGCAACGCTTGTGCCAGACACTTAAAAATCAACATAAATCATTATTTTTATTAAATATAATAACGCAACAACCATGACAAATGAATGACAGCTTTCGATAAAATCTATCAAAATCGATAGTTTACTATCGAAAAAATATGGTAAAAAACTTATCACTTTTATTGTGCATTTCTTATATGATACGCATCTTTTCTAGGCATATTGAGGTAGTGTCAGTGTTTAGCTTAATGGAGTGGTTGAGCTAAAAGACTTGTGAAACATTATTGAAATCAGGTGCGGCAAGTAAATGGTATTTCTGCGGCAAAATTAATCCTTGTTGGCATGACTTTTGCTTGAAATTTACACACGAGACTGATATAAATTTTCCTTATAAAATAATAGTATTCACAATATGGGGTTACCCTATCACGGACACCATACCGATTAGCGTGTCCCGCTGCTCTTTTGTCGATCATAAACTCATAATCTTGCTAAAAAACAAATATTTGATGAATAACATCATTATTCACTATTAAGCCACTGTTCATAATTCCTGAATTCTTGCTAAACTTAAACTTGGTCTGATACCCTCCAAGTAGGATAGCGAACTGTTTATTTCTTCAACACAGGTGGTGAGTTGTTTTTATCATCTAGAAACACCAACCCTGTAAGGAAATAAACCGTATTGGGGACATTGGAGCATCAGGCAGGTAGAGGGCACACTATTTAGCTCATGTAGGAGCATCTCCTGCTTTGGAGATTGTAGCCCGTTTATTGAATCGTCAACTTCACATGTGAGGAATGAATCCACCATGACCTATCGACACTGTAGAAACCAGCAAGTTCCAACTGGTTTTAACACAGGTAATCCCCATTGTTGGGTAAGCAACCGCGAGGTTTGTTTATTGGATTTGGCATCATCAACACATTCAACACAAGCTTAACAGGGGATATGTAATGGGTATTTCAACGATTATTGAAAAAGATACACGGACTCGTATCGCAACGCCATTGAGCACTAAACCATTATTAATGAACATGAGTGCGGTGGATATTGGCTGGGTTTTCCACTTATTCGCTTCCATGTGGATGGGGTATCACGCATTCCACGGCGAGAATCCTTTAGCATTTCTGGGTTTCCACGCACCCGCCTATAAAATCGGTGTGGTTGCCATTGCCGAAGGTGCGCGTGCCATTTTAAGCATGTCTAACGTCTGGGAAGAGGAAATCAACTGGTTGGCTTCTACCGTACTGGTGTTGGTATTACTGACTGCCGGTGGTGCAGACGTGGGTCGTGTTAGCACGGTTATGCCTTCTTTTAATTACAATTCTAACGTCGCCTCGGTGGGCGAGGTTAGGAAGTATGACATGAGCAAATGTTCCTTTAACAACCCTGTTTTAGGTCGTGGGCTTAACCAAGAAGAAAAGGCTGAGTGCATCGCCATTAATAAAGCAGGCGCGATGGACATGAAATGGGCACGGAACTGCGGGTGCGTCTAAATGAGGCAAGAACTGACAGAGGGACAACGGGTTCTGATGGGTGAACTGGTTCATCCAGTGAGTCAACCACAAGAACCTGTTCAAGTTCATGTTCACGTCGGCTCTAATAGTGGGGGAGCAGCCGCTGGTGGTCGCTTTCCACTGCTCGCCCTGGTCGGTGCAATCACGATTGGGATTGTTGCGTATTCCCTGTATCAGGGGCAACCCGTTTCCACCACTGTCAGTCAGATCGAATCGTCAGTATCTGCTGGTATTACACCGCAGTGGTGGGCAGATGTACAAAATTGGTGGAACAGTAAATTGAGTGCGCCGAACACTATTATGGAGGTTAAGGGGTGACCTCAGGGGAAAAACCAACGTTTTTACAATACGTATTAACGTGGTGGGAAAAATACAAAATCGGGGTTATCCCCGAACACATGCGCATCGCCAAACCTGACAGCCGCGATTTGATGGACATTGCCATGCCATCATTGATAGGCATTCCCATCTTATTAGTCTTATACGTTTTAGGGGATGTCACGGCATTTGCATCAGGCTTAGCCGTCGTGGTCGCATTAGCCATTCTGGATGCTTCACGTCCTTTACGTGGCGGACACTGGTTAGCCAAACCGGATGAACCCGTCGTTGTTACCGAGGAACAAACCAAACGCCGCTTTTTGATTGATGATGGCATTGATCTTGAAAAGTGGTGGGGTAAAAACGTACAAGATGCGCTCAATGCCCACGGCATTAAAGCCAGTGTCGTCGCGTTGGATACTTCTGGTGCAAGTGTTGATGTCTACGAATTACTGGTACAAAAAGGTTTCGACATTAACAATGTCAAAGACCTCGGCGATAACTTTGCACGTTCCTTAGGATTGCCCAAAGGCGAGCGGGTCTCAGTCGATGCCAATATCGGCAATGGTCGTGCCGCATTGTATGTGCCGAAAAAACAACGCCGTAGCATTAGCACCGCTGAAATGATGCAACAAGCTGCTGCATCCCCATACGCCCTTCCCGGCTTAATTGGCGAGGACTTACTGGGCAATGCACTGATTGTGGACATTGCACGCGCTCCGCATTTATTAGTTGGCGGTGAAATTACCGATGAACGCGCCGTACAAATGCTCAATATGATTTTGAGCAGTGCTTATAGCCGTTCACCAACAACCTTGAAAATCACCTTAGTCGACCCCAAACGTCTGGAAATGGCAGTGTGTAACCGTCTGCCACACATGACTGAGCCAGTCATTACCGACATGCAGGTGGCTTACCAGCGTTTGAAAACGATTCATGACTTAATGGAAGAACGTTGCCAACAATTGCAAACCGCTGGCGCGGGGCACATTGAAGGCTATAACGCGTTAAATCCTGAAACTCCCATGCCTTACCACTTGATTGCCTTCAGTGAATTAAGCATGGCGTTAAAAGTCGATGCACCCTTGGACGGTGAGACCAGCACCACCGTTGGCGAAGGCATTAAAAAACTGTTACTGAATCTGGTTGGTGCAGCACCGACACAAGCGGTGGGCATCCACTTCCTGTTTGGTGTGCAATGTTTCGATGCGAAAACCTGTGGCGAAGCCTTACGCCAAGGCATTCCATCCAGCATTGGTTTACGGGTTCGTGGGCAATCGTTTAGCGAAATGCTCATCGGACAATCCGGCTGTGAAACCTTGAATAATAGCGGCGATTGTTACGTGTTCATGTCTGGCAGTTCAACCCCAGTGCGTGCACAAGTAGCCTCGGCCTCTGAAGTGGATATTGTGAAACTCGTACAAGCCATCAAAGACAAATGGTCGGCATGACAAACTATGGATAACAGCAGTAGTACGAACCGTACCGTTCATTACTACGTTGCCCAGCCCCAAACCGGGTGGCGCAGTAATTTGTGGGTAATGGGTCTCGCCATCGGGGTGGGTATTTCCATCCTCGCAGGCGGTGGCGCATTAATCCACCACAAATCGGCGAAAGCTCCACCCGGTACACTCAAACACCTGATTTTTGAGGGTGAATCCGGTACGCGCGGTTACAATAGCTACAATCGTGGCTCAATGCGCTGCGCAAAAAGCAATCGGCGTAACCTCGATCTCACCAGCATGACGATTCAGCAAATCCAGTATTACCAGTCATTGCCTTCTTGCACATCAGACAAACTTTTAGCGGTTGGGCATTACCAAATCGTCCCCGAAACCCTGAATAAAGCCGTTAAAGCCCTTAATATTCCACACAACAAACCGTTCTCCCCCGAAATACAAGACACCATCTTTGCCCTGTATTTAGCCAAAGAAAAGCAACCGGCAATTCGACGGTGGATTTGTACTGGCGATGATTTACACCGTGCTGCTCACGCGGTTGCTGGCGAATGGGCAATCTTCAAAACCCCGTATACCGGACGCGGTGTGTATGACGGACATGGCAATAATCACGCACGGATCAGTGCTAAGCGCGTTATCACAGCTTTGCAAAAGGCACGCAGTGATTACCTGCGACTCACGGATGCGGGTCTTGATCCTGATTCCGCCTATGCTGCCGCTTTGGGTGTAAAAGTGAAAAATGAACCACCACCCCCAGTGCAACAACAAGCTCCCGTACAACAGCAAGCACCAGTGCAACAACAAGCTCCCGTACAACAACAAGCTCCACCAGCACCGACACTAGCTTTGAATCAGTCTGTACCGTTACCGACATCACGCTAACCGTCATCCACCTACCTTGGTCTTTGCATAACAACTAAAACACGCGGTTAACGATGGCAAACATTGTAATTGGCATTCTCGGTGCACGCCTTGATCATCAAGGTTTAGGCAAACGTCGCTGGAATCACTGGCGACCATCGCTCAGCATTCTCATGCAACCTGATTTTCCTGTGGATGAATTTGTCTTGGTTCACCACGTCGATGAAACCATACTCGCTAACCTAACGTTGCATGATATGCGTACCCTCTTGCCGGACATTCAACTCACTGCGCATGTGGTGGATTATGCCGACCCGTGGGATTTCGGGCAGGTTTACAGCCAGTTACTCGACTTTACACAACGTTACCGTTTCGACCCCGAACAGCATAATTATTACGTCCACATCACCACGGGCACGCACGTTGCGCAAATCTGTTTGTTTTTACTGACCGAAGCCAATTACATTCCAGCCAAATTACTGCAAACGTCGCCGCCACCGAAACGCGCCGCGCATGACAACACACCTGCGAATACACAAGGTTCTTACCATTTAATTGACTTGGATTTGTCGCAATACGACCAGATTGCCTCACGTTTTGAACGCGAAGCGCAAGCGGGGATTGCCTACCTCAAAGGCGGGATTGAAACGCGCAATCCCGCGTTTAATCAGTTGATGGCGCAATTGGAACAAGTGTCGCTGCGTTCCACCGCACCAATTTTACTCACGGGTGCAACTGGCGTGGGTAAATCGCAACTTGCCAAGCGTATTTTCGCCCTGAAAAAACAGCGCGGACAAGTCAGCGGCAAATTGGTGGAAGTGAATTGCGCAACTTTACGCGGCGACAATGCGATGTCGGCATTATTCGGGCACATTAAAGGCGCGTTCACCGGCGCATTAACCGCGCGAACGGGCTTATTACGCGAAGCGGATCACGGTTTATTGTTTCTGGATGAAATTGGCGAATTGGGTTTGGACGAACAAGCCATGTTATTACGCGCCATTGAAGACAAAATCTTTACCCCGTTTGGCAGTGAACGCGAAGTCAGCAGCGATTTCCAACTGATTGCAGGCACGAACCGCGATTTATTCGCACAGGTGCAAGCGGGTAAATTCCGCGAAGATTTGCTGGCACGCATTAATGTCTGGACGTATGAATTACCAGCGTTGCGGCAACGCTTGGAAGACCTCGAACCCAATATCGAATACGAGCTACAGCACTTTGCTCAACGGGTCGGGCATAAAGTCAGTTTCAATAAAGCCGCGAAAGCTGCGTACCTTGCCTTTGCCTACGCGCCGCAAGCCAGTTGGCGAGCAAATTTCCGCGACCTCAATGCCAGCATCACGCGCATGGCGACGTTAGCAACGGGTGGACGCATTACCGAGGAAGTCGTTGCCACCGAAATCACCCGTTTGCAGCATGACTGGCAATATTCCCCAACCATGCTCACGCCAAGTAACAGCATGACACTGAACGCTGAACAGTTATTGAGCCAATATTTGGATGATGCTGCCTTAGCGCAAATCGACCACATCGAGCGCGTGCAATTGGCGGAAGTGATTCGCGTGTGTAAAGGGGCGAAAAGTCTGGCGGATGCGGGGCGCGTGCTGTTTCATGTTAGCCGCACCAAACGCTTAACCTGCAATGATTCGCACCGTTTGCGCCAATATTTGCAGAAATACGCCTTAACCTTTGATCTCATTAGCACGAGCTAAACCTGCCACGCACGATTTAGCCCGTTGATCATGCGCGTTGCTTAGGACAGCAATAAGCCTTTGTCGTCGAAAATACCTTCAAACAACACCGAGCTGAGGTAACGTTCGCCAGAATCCGGCAGAATCACCACAATGGTTTTGCCCGCGTTTTCTTCCAACTTGGCTAAACGCACCGCTGCTGCGACTGCCGCACCGCAAGAAATCCCTGCCAGAATGCCTTCTTCACGCGCTAAACGCCGTGCAAAATCCACCGCTTCTTCATTACTGACTTGTTCGATGGTATCAATCAACGACAAATCCAACACTTCCGGCACAAAGCCTGCGCCAATGCCTTGGATTTTGTGTGGCGCGGGTTTCAACGCCTCGCCATTACGGGTTTGCGTCAAAACAGGGCTGGCAATTGGCTCAACCGCCACGGATTGAATCGCTTTACCCATCGTGTGTTTGAGGTAACGTGTCACGCCAGTAATTGTGCCGCCCGTACCCACGCCGGACACGAAAATATCCACATTACCGTCGGTATCTTGCCAAATTTCAGGGCCCGTGGTTTTCTCGTGAATCGCGGGGTTCGCCGGATTCTTAAACTGTTGCAGCAGCACGTATTTGTCAGGATCAGAAGCGGCGATTTCTTCGGCTTTCGCCACCGCGCCACTCATGCCTTTCGCGCCTTCGGTGAGAACCAGTTTCGCACCGTAAGCACTGAGCAATTTACGCCGTTCAA
Organism: Pseudomonadota bacterium; assembly: GCA_039797295.1. Classification (GTDB taxonomy): domain Bacteria; phylum Pseudomonadota; class Gammaproteobacteria; order Thiotrichales; family Thiotrichaceae; genus Thiothrix. The sequence goes on from JBDKID010000052.1 coordinate 8,165, forward strand.
TGCTCATGGTTTCTGGCATGGTTAAGGTCAAAGGAATGCCTTTCGCCGCCGCGACAAATGCCAAGGCAATGCCCGTGTTACCGCTGGTGGGTTCGACCAATGCTTTGCCCGCGCCCAAGATACCGCGCTGTTCCGCATCCCAAATCAATGCCGCACCAATACGGCATTTCACCGAATACGCGGGGTTGCGCCCTTCAATCTTGGCTAAAACCGTGGCTTTCGCATCGCCGACCACACGATTCAGCTTAATCAGCGGGGTACGCCCGATAGACAACGCGTTATCTGCAAACCAATTAGACATGGGGTTCTCCTTTATTCCGTGATATTCAGGTTGCGGGTTATGATGTGCCTATCATGACACAAGTCACCGCCTGACACCGAAACTACCACGCTAAACGCACAGGTCAAGAAGGCACAGCAAGCTAACCGATTAGCGCGGGGTCACTTGCCTATGATGATGCCTGTGACGATGTATACTCATGGTGTTTGTATTAGCTGAAGTGAAAATCTTGAAGAAAATAATGTTGAGCGGATTCATTATGCTCGTACTATGCAGTAAGGTTAGTGCAGCACAACCAGCCGAAGCGTTATGGTTAAATGACGATAATGTGACGTTGCAAGCTGTGTGTGCAAAAAGCAGCGACCCTAATTGTATTTATGAAACGATACGGCTTGCTCTTGATAAGCAGCAGTATAACAAAGTCAATGCGTGGCTTTCTGAGAGCATCGTTAGTCGAAATACTCCACATTCCGATGCGGATGTCTACCTTGAAAATCTTTTATGCCAAGGCGAGATGAGGGAAGGTGATGCACCAATCAAACCCGATGAACGCGAGGTAGTGATGCAAATCACCAATAAACTCATGGCATTGGGCGCATCCGTTGAAACCATGCCAACAGGTATTGTTACCATTTTATATTGCGTTATTAATCGTCAAGACAGCGAGTTTTTGACTTGGATTTTGAATACTCACGCTCATTATACCAATGCGGAGATGCTAAACAGTTGTCTCTATGAAGGTCAAGAAATGGCGCATGTACCACTTTACCGTACAGTGCTGAATAATGACCTTGCATCTGCAAAAATACTATTAGAATATGGCGCAAATCCTGATTTTAGTTACTATGACCTGCTAAATAACGATGAACTCGTATCGGGATATGAGAATCAAACCTCACTATTGATTGCCTTGAGTAAAAACAATGTTGCCTTTGCCAATTGGTTATTGGATGTCGGTGCATCCATACAAATTGGCGATAAAGGCAAGTGCAAAGGCAACTTACCACTCGATTTTGCCAAAAAAATTCCAATCGCTATCATCGGCAGAAATGTCTTAATTCAACGCATTACAACTTTAATGCAACTACCCGAAAACCGATGTGATTGATTTGTGAATTGAATAAAACACCTCAACCACATGGGTGTGCGTAAATCACCGCATAAAAAATTAATAACGATATTTTTTAAATATGTAGTTTCACTTTACCTATATACCCACATAAAAACTACGTTGGCAAACCATACCAGGGCACAATAACACAACCAGTAGCAAAAACAAAAAACACTGCCAAACTACCCGCAAATAAAACTAACATTAACTGCGAAAAATCCCATGTTCTTCGCCAAAAATGATACACTGCCAAACCAATTAACGTGCTTTGAATACCCCATATTAATAACAACATACCCAATCCAATCATGACGTTTGAATCAGTTGGATTTAGATACGATATGCCTCCCCATAACCATGCTGTGTACAACCACCAAGCACTTAGTGCAAAAACACATGCTAAACATAGCAATACCCACTCATGAAGTTTGTAATTTATTAACGATAATCGTTTTTTCAATGCAATATCCTCTAGAGATTTAAAATACTCACGAATGATGACTTGATAAAATAAGTAAACTTTAATAACCACCCCTATATTATTTCATATAGTTACTTGGGATTATTGTTTAATACAAGGTCATGAATCAACCTAAAAGTAAATTGTGGACAATGTTTAGTATTTCCATCTATTGTCAAAATGTAACTAGCAGTGAAATCTCCATTAACATGCCACAGTTCACTTGTTTGTTGCATTATCTCTTTACCGTGTTTCCTGTGCATTTGGCTAATAAACTAATGGCTCTACTGTTTGCAAGCAACATTTATACATTCTGACAGAATGTATATTGCTCAAAGACGTGAATACCTGATGGAATGGAAGCAGATGTGTTTTCATCATCTTCTTTGGCAATGCTATTATGACTGACTATCAAAAGTAGCAATCCCGTTATTATTAATTTCAAAAAAGTCACTGGGTAATATTGCTTCATGCATTTAACTCATCAATTACTTATAAAGTTTTGCAATTTTATTTTATCCACACATTCCCATCCACATAAGTAACCAGCTAAATGTTTCCACGCAGAAACATTTACTGATGTAAGCTATCCGCTTGTCACCGTAAAGATGTCCGCACCCATGAAGTTTGCCCA
>JBDKID010000053.1:0-12112 GCA_039797295.1 Pseudomonadota bacterium
ATTAGAACGCAGCCCGTATAAAGTCAATTATCAGCATTTGATTGAACTGAAATACGCTAAAAAGTCGGGTAAAACCGCCGCGTGGGAAGCCAAACGCGCTGAAGGTATTGCGCAAGTACAAGGCTATTGGCAATTACCGGAAATCGCTAAACTCCGCAATTTATCCGCGTGGGTGTTTGTCACTGACGGCGAACAGCTCGAAGTCATACCCGTACCATCAATGGATTCTTTTTCAAAACGAATATGCTAGAGTTTCAAGTAACTCGGAATCACTGCACAACCCAAATGGAAGACACAGCATTGAAAATTGATAGCATTGACCACTTCGTTCTTACAGTTCAAGACATTGAGATTACTGCATCGTTTTATGCCAGCGTTTTGGGCATGGAGATAATTACTTTCGGTGATAATCGCAAAGCTTTATCCTTCGGTAAACAGAAAATCAACCTACATCAGTACAAAAAAGAATTTGAGCCAAAAGCACAATATCCCACACCGGGTTCTGCTGATCTCTGTTTTATTACATCAATCCCGTTGCATGAGGTTATAGCGCATCTTAGTTCTTGTCATGTCACAGTGATTGATGGCCCTGTGCAACGTACGGGAGCAATGGGTGTAATTCTTTCTGTTTACTTTCGTGATCCTGACATGAATCTAATTGAAGTTTCTAATTACTCCCCAAACACGGCTTTAGCTGCGACGACGGCAATCATTCACCCGCACTGAAGGGAATTCCGTTTCAAACCCCTGAACAACGTTGAATAAGTAGTATTTTATGATCCACAGCCGTTTTGAAGCGCGTCAGAAGCAATCCCTGCATCAAGTGCCGATCCTCACCCCTACCTTGATTTTGGTGCGGCACGGCGAAAAGCGTGTTTACAACGGGCGTGACGAAGTGCGTTTACCAGCGGGACGGGCGATTATTTTGCCAGCCGGAGTCGCGCCGGAAATGGAGAATATCCCTGTGAATGGTTTTTACGCTTCGGATATTTTCGCACCGCCACGCAGTTGGTTGGAACGTTTCCGCCAACAATACGGGGCTTTACTGGCGGAGTTGCCGATACAGCAAGACAGTTTCTTTAGCCCTGACTCCGCGTTGGAACTGGCTTTGCAGCCGTGTTGCCCAGCCGCTACCTGCATTGATGATGCATGGCAAAAAGCGCGGTTGGAACTGGCGTGGCATCAGGTATTGTTGGAATTGATTCGCTTGCGGGTGGCAGCGGCTTTTTTCATGACATCCAGCCAACCGCTGGCGGATCGTTTGCAGGAACTCATTAATTTTTCGCCCAGTCAGGCTTGGCAAGCTAACCACATCGCGCAACAGCTCGGCATGAGTACCGCCACTTTACGGCGGCGTTTGCAGGCGGAAGGCACGTCGTTCAGCACCTTATTGCAAGCCAGCCGGATGGCGCGGGCATTGGGCTTGGTTATGACGACTTCAAGCAGCATTAGTGAGATTGCGTGGCAATGTGGCTATGAATCCATCACCAGTTTTAGCCATGCGTTTCGCCGCAATTTTGGCATTAGCCCGACGGCATTGCGTGCCACACAGCAAGTTTGAGCGTTTGGAACAAGTGTTTGAGCATTCGGCGATAACAGGGCGCGGTAAAGCGAGCGCATACTGTGGCTCTGATTCATTATTCAAGGAACGCCAACATGACACGTAAGATCAAGCTCATCGCTACGTTATGTGCCTTAACCGTTGCCAGCTTTGCGCATACCAGTTTTGCGGATAGCACGGCTTTCACCCTGCAAAGCGCGGATATTACTGACGGGAAGCCACTGAGTAAACAGCAGGAATTCAGCGGCTTTGGCTGCGATGGTGGCAATCATTCACCCGCTTTAAGTTGGTCAGGCGTACCTGCCGGAACGAAAAGCCTTGCCCTGACCGTCTACGACCCCGATGCGCCAACAGGCAGCGGCTGGTGGCATTGGGTAGTGTTCAATATCCCTGCCGATGCCACGAGTCTGCCTGCGAAGATTGATGCCAGCGGCAAAGGTTTGCCCGCCGGAGCAGTGCAAAGTCGTACTGATTTCGGTCAAGCGGGTTTCGGCGGCGCGTGCCCACCACAAGGCGACAAACCGCACCATTACCACTTTACTTTGCACGCGCTGAAAACCGACAAGCTGGATTTGACGGCGGACGCGATGCCTGCAATGGTTGGCTATATGTTGCACGCGAACGAACTGGGAAACGCCAGTTTGACCGCAACTTACGCACGCCCAGCCAAACCGTAATGCTAAGAGGAGTTAACGATGCTTGAACTGCGCCCTACTTGCGAAAACTGCAACAAACCACTGCCACCCCATGCCACCGATGCGATGATTTGCAGCTTTGAATGTACTTTTTGCAGCGATTGCGTCAGCTTGCTCGGTAACACTTGCCCGAATTGTGGCGGTGGCTTTACGCCCCGCCCGATCCGCCCCGCCACCAATTGGAAGGGGGATAATTACCTTGGGCATGATCCTGCATCCACGACCGTCAAGTTTCGCCCCGTGGATTGGCAAGCGCATCAGCACTTGTTGGCACGCTTACAGGGACTACCGCCCGAACAACGTTGAATAACAGGAATACCGCCGATGTACATCCCCCAACACTTTGCTGAACACGATCAAGCCGAAATCTTGCGTTTCATCGAAGCCCACGCTTTCGGGACGCTGGTCACGGTTGACGCAGGCGTTCCCTTCGCCAGCCACATCCCGTTTCTGTTGGAACAGGGCGAAACGCTCATGCTGTCTGGGCATCTTGCCAAAGCCAACCCGCAATGGCAGCACCTCGCGACAAACTCGCAGGTGTTGACCATATTCCAAGGCGCACATGCTTACGTTTCACCGACTTGGTACGCAGGGGCAGGCGTACCCACTTGGAATTACACCGCAGTGCATGTCTACGGCAAGGTGCGCGTCATTCACTATGCTGACTGGCTACGCGAAAAAGTCGAACGCCTGAGTGCGCAATACGAAGGCAGCAGTGAAACCGCATGGATTCCCACTTACCCCGCCAAAATGCTGGAAGCCATCGTTGGTTTTGAAATCACCATCGAATCGCTGCAAGCCAAATACAAACTCAGCCAGAATCGCAGCGCGGCAGATCAGCGTAATGTCATGCAAGCCCTAGAAGCCAGTGGTGGGGAAAACGAACGCGGAGTGGCGGCATTGATGGCAAAACATCAGGGATAAACAGTATGAGCTTCGGAACTGTTGTTGTGGTTGAACCGGAAGTATTCGTGATTGGGAGTAGCAAGACTTGATACAAGAATATATACTAAAAATATATATTCCAATGTGAGGAGTTCGCCTATGCAAACCGCAACCCTGTTTCAAAATGGCGCAAGTCAGGCCGTGCGCATCCCCAAAGAATTCCGTTTTGAAGGTAAGGAAGTTGCCATAAAGAAAATCGGCAACAACCTGATATTGCACCCTATCTGCAATTCATGGGACAGCTTGTTCAAGAGCCTTGAGCAATTCTCAGCCGACTTCATGGTGGATGGGCGCGAACAACCCGAACAACAACAACGCGAAGACCTGTTTGCATGAACTACCTGCTGGACACCAACATCTGCATCTACCTCATCAAGCGCAAACCGCCTGAAGTGCTCCAGCGTTTTCGGCAATTGCAACCCGGTAGTGTTTTCATTTCATCAGTGACCACTTCGGAGCTTTACTACGGTGCGCAAAAAAGCCAGCGTGTACAAACCAATCTCGAAGCCCTGAACAATTTTTTGTTGCCGTTCCGTATTGTGGATTACGACGAATCCGCTTCCTTCCTGTATGGCGAACTGCGTGCCGATCTGGAAAAACGCGGTCAGCCGATTGGGCCGCTGGATATGATGATTGCCGCCCATGCGCTGAGTCTGGATGTGCCGCTGGTGACGAATAACACCAAAGAGTTTGAACGGGTTAAGGGATTGAAGCTGGAGAACTGGGTGGGTTAACTCAATCCGTTAGTCACACTCGGTTTATTACTCCAAGCGTTATTCGTTCGATTTATTGAATCTCTGCTCCTTCTTGCTGCTCCGATTTGCTCTTGGCTTTCTCGATTGCACGTTGGCGAGCACGCCAAAATGTGTTGAACACGATTCGGAGCAATAACCACCATGCATAAATCGAATGGGCAGATTGAGCCTCTTCATACTCAACAAGGCCATGAGCCAGTTCATTTCGAAGATTCGGCCCGAACGAGTCGCAGAATAGCGCTCTAATCTCGAAAGCCAAGTTTTCACCAAAAATTAATTGCACCTGCTCATTCTCCATTAGGGTGCTTAGACCGTGCTCATTCTCAATGCCATTTTTATCCAAGTTGGTTGTTTGAACTCCCATTTGTTTAAGATGATAGCGCACCAAGTGCTCCAATTGAGGAACCAAAAGGTGAAGTGCTGTCACAAAATCGTTGTCGAACCCAGCAAACAGCGCTTTCCCAACAAGATTTTCCCGACCAAAAGGAACTAGTGGGGATTGTTGCGCAAGACTAATAAAATCTCCTTCCCGTATGCGATGCTCCAACCTAATAGTTTCCAGTGCTGGCCATATGTAGCCCTGAACCACAATCTCAAGCTCCATAACGTAATGCCTGACCATATTAGCCCATAGCGCGTCATCATTTTCACTTCCAAAATTAACGCTTGGACTCTTTGCAATCACCCGACCATCTGACGACATATGGGTTGCTCCAAATAACGCTTGAAGAGGATGCTGTGCGAGCATTTTTTTAGAGAAATCACGAATCTTCTGAAATTGTGCACCGTGGTAGAGGTTCGAGAGTGCTAGCAGTGCATCCAATGGTATCTTGCCTTTAACAGCCTTCTCCGCACCTTTAATTAACTCAGAAATATCAACCGACTCTGAGGAGATAGTTCCCATTTCCTCCAAAGACCTTTCACCTGCTTCACTTAGCAGCCCTCTAAGCTCATTAATTCGATTATCAACATCGTATGTTTCGCGATAAGCTCTTGGAATAGTGCGATATTTCTGTATTGCATTTTCGTAAAAGCTAGCAGCAATCATATGACTAGGTGATGAATCAGAAAACTGTCTTACGACAGCTTCCTTTACCCACATTTCTGCACAGAAAACTATCATTTCAGCCGCTTTCTCATGATCTCTTCTTCGGCTATACCATTCCTTCGCGCTCTCATAGTAACTACGGGCATACTGAATCTCTCCAGCTTCATTATGCGCATTCGCCAAATTTTCCAGATGTATGCAAATTTTCTCCACAGTCTCTGTCTCCCCTGCGAGACGATGCTTTCTAAGCAAACTTGCAATCCAAAGTGGTAAATTTTCGTCGCTAGTAGTCGTTCCAAGCAACGCTGCCTGCAAAGCTTGTTCAATTTGTTGTAACCGATCTCCAGCCCCTGTTCCCAGCATTAGGCATAATTGAATCGCTCTATCCCAACATTCACGACCATCCCTAATCCAACTCTCAATTCCGATTGCTACTTGACGGTAGGCGTCAATTGCTGATGTTGCCGCTTGTAGGTTCTTCGGCCTTTTCACAAGCCAAACCAGATCGGAAATTCGTGCGCAAAGCTTAGCATTATCAATTTCCGTATAGATTGAGAGCAGTAACTCAATCTCTTCAGTACTGAAATCTTCAGGTAAAGTTGACCGTCTATCATTCATAACCATGTGAGGAGCAAATGGTTCATTAATGCTCTCTGGTCTCAACATCATTGAGCAGGCATCAGCCAATATCCAAAGTACACGTCCTTTAGATGGGTTTCCTGCTTCAACTGCCTCTTGTGCAGCACTTGAAAGTGCCTGCCACATTGCAAAATACTCATCATTGCGCACGTTATCTAATGCAGCTCGCCATCCCGACGTATCAAAAACTTCTTTACTAATCGGTGTATTTTCTGGGTAGCGCGTCATTCTTCCTCCATTTTCTATCCGAGAGATGTCGGGTATCGTAGAGATTAATAATGCTCCAATCTAAGTCAAACCTCCAAGCATTGATTCCTATCCAACACCCAGCAACGTGGATTGTTCGTATACCCAACCCAATCCGCCCGTAATACGCATTCGCCGCCGGAGCTGCAATCAGTATCAGCTTGCAATACCTGCCCAATTGCTGCTGGGTGAGGATTTGCAATTGCTTGCCGATGCCTTGCCGTTGGTAGTCTTGATCAACCGCCAGATCAGACAGGTAACAGGCGTAATGGAAGTCGGTCATGGAACGCGCCACACCGACGAGTTTGTCGCCATCCCACGCTGTCACCAGCAAGTTGCTGTTTTCACCATGCCTTCCATGCATTCGCGGTCGTCAATCGGGCGGCGTTCGCCCAACGTGGAACGCCGCAACACGTCGATGAACTGCTCGACCGCAACAGGGGCATTGACCTTGTAGCGGATCATGCCCGCCTCAGCCACGCTGGTGTTTCTCACCAATCAGCTCAATCTGATAACCATCCGGGTCTTCGAGGAAGGCAATGATGGTCGTGCCCGCATTCATCGGCCCAGCTTCGCGGATGATCTTGCCGCCCGCTGCCCGCATTTTCTCGCAAGCGGCGAACACATCAGGCACTTCCAGCGCGATATGCCCAAACGCCGTTCCCAGTTCGTACTTGTCCACGCCCCAGTTGTAGGTCAGTTCCAGCACGGTCTGGTCGGTTTCGTCGCCATAACCGATGAAGGCAAGGGTGAATTCGCCCGCCGGGTAGTCCTTGCGGCGCAGCAGTTGCATACCGAGGACGTTGGTGTAAAACGCAATCGAGCGTTCTAGATCGCCGACTCGCAGCATGGTGTGAAGGATTCGCATGGTAAAACTCCTGAAAATACAATCCCCCATTCTGCCCCGATCGGGTCATGGCAGCAAATCTACCTTGCCTACGCCGGGGGCAAACTCACAGCAATTTCAGCACCAGTGCCCTGGCCTTGCGTTGCACCGATTCCGGCAGGTTGAGGTGCTGCTCCTGACTGATCAGCCCGGTAAACAGCTTGCCGACGGGGGCAGCGCCAATCACTTGCGCGGTCTGTTTCAGTTGCGGCAACGTACCGAACAGCCAGCGACCCAGCAAACCGGGCGCGGCAGAAGATGCCACCAGCACTGCTTTTTTCCTAGGCAACCCGGCCTTGCGGTTTTTGGGCGCGTATGCACCCCAAGGCCAGTAGGCGTACATCACCAGCCGTTCCATGAAACACTTGAACAGCGCCGTCACACCACCGAAATTGGTCGGGGAAGCGAGGATGTAACTGCCAGTGTAAGCCAGCACGGCAGATCAGCACCCGTAATAGGTGCAAACCGTCATCGGCGGCGGATTGTTGGACAATCGTCCACACAGGTTCGGCGGGGTTGCTGGCATTGTCTGACTTCACCTAGGTTTGCTGCAAAGGCGTGATCTTAAGCTAAAACGGAGCCTATTTCAGCGGCAAGTAAATAGGTGTCACCCGATCAGTTCGCAAGCAAAAGAAAACGCCAGTAGATTGATTGAGGAATGTTATTTCTATACCTCACAAAATAGTCTATAAATGAGTTATAGAATAACGGCGAATGACTCATGACATGGAACTGGCAACAACCCGACAGGCCTAACTTTAGCTTCGACCCACTGAAGCTGATGCCCTTAGAAACCGTTTTCGCACACGAATCCGGCTTGCTGCTGGGCGCATTCATGCACCTAGCAGAAGATGACCGTACCCAACTGAAAGTGGAAATGGTCAGCAACGAAGCCATGCAAACTTCGGCGATTGAAGGCGAATACCTCGACCGTGACAGTGTGCAATCGTCCATTCGGCGGCAATTCGGCTTGCAAACCGATCGGCGGCAAGTGACACCAGCGGAATACGGCATCGCGGAAATGATGGTGAATTTATACACCAACTTTCAGCAGCCGCTCAGTCATCAAACCCTGTTCGACTGGCATTCGATGTTGCTGAACGGGCGGCGGGATTTGCAAATGATTGGCGCGTACCGCACGCATTCCGAAGCCATGCAGGTTGTTTCTGGGCGACTGGATGATCCCAAGGTGCATTTTGAAGCACCACCTTCCGAGCGGGTGATGGCGGAAATGGCTGCCTTTGTGGATTGGTTCAATCGCACCGCAACCAACGCGCCGGATGCATTGCCGCCCCTAAGTCGCGCTGGCATTGCTCATTTGTATTTCGTCAGCATCCACCCGTTTGAAGACGGCAATGGGCGTATTGCCCGCGCCTTGGCAGAAAAAGCTCTCGCGCAAGGTTTGCGGCAACCCACGCTGATTGCACTTGCCCACACCATCGAACAGCACAAAAAAGCCTATTACACCGAACTGGAATGGGCGAATAAGGCCAACGACATTCAACGCTGGTTGGTGTATTTCGCTGAAACAGTATTGGCAGCGGTACGCCATTCACGCCAGCAAGTCGAATTCCTCATCGACAAAACACGCCTCTACGACCAAGTGCGCGGCAAGCTAAATCCTCGTCAGGAAAAGGTCGTGGCGCGTCTGTTTGCGGAAGGCATCGGCGGTTTTCATGGCGGTATGAGCGCGAAGAATTACCTTAGTCTGACCAAAACCTCTCGCGCTACGGCTACCCGCGATTTGCAGGAATTGGTGGAACTGGGGGTACTGCACAAAACCGGGGAACTGCGGTATGCGCGTTATTGCCTCAACTTGGCCGTGTGCATTAAGGACTAAATGCTAAAACCGCAGATGCACCTACAGTCACCAAAAGTAAAGTGATAAGCGGCATTTTCAGCTAATGGATACTATAATGTCTGTTATGTGCTTTTAATGATTTTAGGGATAATATAATGCCCATTACCTTCCAAACACCCACCACGCTACTGAAAACCATTGCCGCCCAAGCCAAAGCGCAACGGCTGGCTGCCAACCTTACGCGGCGCACTTTGGCAGAGAAATCCGGTGTTGCCGAAGCTAGCATCAAACGCTTTGAAACCACCGGGCAAATTAGCTTTCACAGCTTGCTGAAACTCGCATTCGCGCTGAATTGCATGGATGATTTCAACCGCCTGTTTGCGGAAAAACCGCCGCATACCATTGCCGACTTGCAAACCATGTCGCGCCAACGGGGGAGCCTATGAAACACATTTCACGTTTGTGGGTGCATATCGCTGATACCACTGTGGGTGAGCTGGGAACAGATGCGCGGGGGCGGATTTATTTCCAGTATGACCCCGCTTGGCTCAAGACGGGGTTTGATCTGTCACCCGGCACACTGCCGTTTCAGGCAGAACCGCAGCTTTCCCCAGAGCCACAGGAATTCGCTGGTTTGCACGGTGTGTTTTACGACTCATTGCCGGATGGCTGGGGTTTGTTGCTAATGGATCGGGCCGCAGCCCTGACGGAAACCGTGGATATTGCACAACTGGCACACTCTGCCGAACAGTTGTTGCAGGGCGAAACGCCGGAAGTGTTGCAGCAATTGCAGGTGCAGGGTGGTTCTCCCGGTGGCGCACGCCCGAAAGTGACCGTCGCCTTATCTGATCAGGCGGATGAATGCCTGTCTGGTTTCCGGTCTGTGCCGCCGGGTTACGCACACTGGATGGTGAAGTTTCGGGCGCGGGAAGATTCTCCCGATATGGGGCGCATCGAACTGGCTTACGCGAAAATGGCGCAATTGGCGGGACTGGCAATGCCGGAATACCGTTTGTTGCGGGTTGGGCATGATGCGCTTGCGGATGAGTTTTTTGCCGTGCGCCGTTTTGACCGCGACGGCAATACGCGGCATCATGTCCTCAGTTTGTCGGGCTATATTTACGCCAGCCATCGGCTGCCTTGTATTGGCTACGAAACCGTCATCAATGCCACCCACAACATTACCCGCAGTGTGGCGGAAGCCGAAAAAGCCTTTCGCCTAATGCTGTTCAACGTCCTCACCCACAACAAGGATGATCACGCCAAAAACTTTGCTTTCATCCGCCGCGCCCACGGTTGGGAACTGTCACCGGCATTCGACCTGACTTTCAGCAGCGGCATCAACAACCAACACACCACTGACATTGCAGGTAGCGGTAATCCACGCCTGCAAGATATTCAGCGCGTTGCGGCAAGTTGCGGGATCAAACGCTGGTGGGAAATGTTGGAACAAGTCCGCTCAGCCACCCGCCAATGGCAGGCGATTGCAGCGCAAGAAGGCGTATCTGGCGAAGAATGCCGAAAAATTGGTAATGCGCTAGCGGAGATTGATGGGCGGTTGGGGTAATGACGAACGCCAAATAGACGCTTATGCCATTCTATGCCTCACAAAATAGGCTATAAGTGAGCTATAGAATAACGGCGAATGACTCATAACATGGAACTGGCAACAACCCGACTGGCCTAACTTTAGTTTCGACCCACTGAAACTGATGCCATTGGAAACCGCTTTTGCGCACGAATCCGGCTTGTTGCTAGGCGCATTCACACACCTGACGGAAAATGACCGCACCCAACTGAAAGTGGAAATGGTCAGCAACGAAGCCATGCAGGTGGTTTCCGGGCGGTTAGATGACCCCAATGTGCATTTTGAAGCACCACCTTCCAAGCGGGTGATGGCGGAAATGGCTGCCTTTGTGGATTGGTTCAATCGCACCGAAACCAACGCACCGGACGCATTGCCGTCCCTAAGTCGCGCTGGCATTGCTCATTTGTATTGAGCGCCAAGAATTACATCAGCCTGACCAATGCTTCACGCGCTACGGCTACCCGCGATTTGCAGGAATTGGTGGAACTGGGGGTACTACACAAAACCGGGGAATTGCGTTATGCGCGTTATTGCCTCAACTTGCCGATGTGAACCGGAATGGCTTTGGTGGATGTTGTGCTAAGGCCGCGCTTGGCTTAGTGTGGGGCTTGCCAGAACAAATACACAGACAGGGGAATTGTTATGCCCATTATTTATGTCGATAGCCAGTTAGATTACGAAGTAACGATCCCCACCAGCTTCGTGTTTAGCATTGCCGCCACACAGACCGATCATCAAATCATTCTGAACGAATCGTTGCTGTTAACCAATGGTGTGAATTACGCATGGTGTCAAGTTGGCACGGAAAGTAATCGCAGTATGCGGATGCAGGTGCAGCCGGGAACATTCAGTTTGCAATACCACGCACGGGTGGAATTAAACCCCAAGTTAGGTTCAGCACCGTCGCTGGATGCCTTGTATTACCAAGTGATTCCGCCGGATATTTTGCCGTATTTAAACCCCAGTCGTTATTGCGAATCCGACCGTTTGGGCTTGTTTGCCAGTAAAACTTTTGGCAATGCACCGATGGGGTATGAGCTCGTCAACAGCATTTGCGATTGGGTTTACCGGCACATTGATTACGTTTCTGGCAGTACCGATGCTTCGTCCAGTGCTTGCGATGTGCTCATCCAACGCGCAGGGGTTTGTCGTGATTTTGCGCATGTTGCCATCAGTTTGTGTCGTGCTTTGGGCATTCCAGCGCGTTACGTTTCCGGTTACGCCGCGTTATTGCAACCACCGGATTTTCACGGTTTTTTTGAAGCATATTTGGATGGGCGTTGGTATTTATTCGATGCAACCCGTCTTGCACCGGTGAGCGGTTTTGTGCGCATTGGTACGGGGCGCGATGCAGCAGATGCGTCGTTTGCCACCATTGTCGGAGCTGCTACCTTGCAATACAAAATGGTGTCAGCGGTGGAAGAACAAAGCAATCAACCGGGCATTCCAGCAAATTCGGCAGTTTCCACAGCGTAATGCACCGCTGCATTCGACGCTAACATGACGCAGTAAAGTTGCGGCACGAGTTTTTAACGATACTACCCCTTAACTCTCAAACCAATGGAAACACCTGTACAGCGACAATAATCGCGATAATCAACGCTGCCAAAACGCCGTGAAATAATGATAATGTTTGTGAAAACATGACTTTAAGCGTTGAATCGACGATCATATTGCGCGTATTCATACCAAAATCGGACGGCGTGGCAGGGCGTTCCAGACGGTAATGATCATACAACTTACGGAACAGCCTTTCTTGGCGTAAGAAATACGCATCCAGCATCCAAAATGCCAAACACGGTAATAATGCGACCCACGCCATGATGTGGATTTTGTCTTTTGCAGCAAATCAACACTTCGGACAGTTTACGCAGCGATAGCACCATAATTACAGAGGTCTGCGAAGGCTTGGCTGGATTTTATGGCACTGAAGTCGAGTTTTAAGTGA
>JBDKID010000054.1:0-7733 GCA_039797295.1 Pseudomonadota bacterium
CAGAATCGTTTCTATTGAGGGCATGGAAGCTTCTGGGGTGAGGGGTTGTTATCGTGGTTGACAACATCTTCCCACACTGGATGCTTCCTGCCTATTTTTCAATCATGCCTAAACTGTCCGAAGTATTGATGTGGTATTTTATGGTTTAGTCTGAATCAGACTGCGTTATACTAGCCTTAAGCTGATCAATAATAACGGCAAAAATATAAAACCTAACAATAATTGAAAAGTAAGGTAATCACTTGTTAAGTCTACAGCTAAATAAGATCATCCCGTTGGCAAAAGCGTTCTGGGATAACATGATTTTACCCCACGATAGCAGGTTACTGGGGACTGACTTAGCCTCCGTCGCCATTTATTCAGAACGTGTTAGGCTTATGTATAAGAATGGCATAGGCTCGAACGTCATCGTGGTTTTTTCCAGCATGATGTTGGCTCTGGTGATGTATGAAAACATTCCCTTACAAGCAGCGGTATTGTGGCTTATCAGTATGTTATTCGCAGCGAGTATTCGAGCCATACTTGTCTATCAATATTACCACCGCCCACTTTCAGCCTTTCCGCAAACATGGGCAAAGCATTACGCACTCGCCACGGGATGCATTGGCTTAGGTTGGGCAACGTTTGCCTTCACTGGCTATGGCTATAATGACTGGCTAAACATGATTGTGCTGTTAGTCATCTTGGTCATGGCATCCTTAGCAGTGCCGGTATTCGCTTCTTTTCCCAGCATTCTCACCTTATACATATCGCCCGCCATTGCAACATCAGTTGCCATATTGCTAACCAACGGCCGTTTAAACGATATTCTCTTTGCCGCCATGACGGTGGTTTACGCTCTGGTTGTCATACGCTCAGCACATAATATTTTTAACAGCCTTGCCGCATCGCTACAGCTACGTTTTGAAAAAGAAGCCCTCGTCGATGATTTAAGTCTGCAAAAAGAAAATGCTGAGCGACTCAACGCACAATTAGCACAAGAAATCCATTGCCGTCGTACTGCACAACAAGCCTTGGAAAAACATCAACGCTTATTGGAATACCAAGTTGCCCAACGTACCGCTGAGTTACAAGAAGCCAAAGAAGCAGCGGAGGCAGGTAATCGCGCGAAAAGTGAATTCCTCGCCACCATTAGCCACGAAATCCGCACACCCATGAATGGGGTATTGGGCGCAACGCAATTACTGCTCACAGCTCCGTTGGATAACAAACACCACCACTACGTACAAATTGCCCATGAATCCGCCATTAAGCTCTTAAACCTGATTGACGATATTCTTAACTTTTCCAAAATCGAAAGCGGTCATCTTGACCTCGTGCAAGAGGATTTCAACCCGCTGAAAGTCTGTGAAGAAGCCCTCACCACTATCACTCCCCAATTGTGCCAAAAGGGATTAACGCTGCGTTTCAACCACAAGCCGGACATACCCTATACTTTACGTGGCGATGCTTTCCGTTTACGCCAAATCCTACTCAACCTGTTAAGCAATGCCATTAAATTTACGGAACAGGGACAAGTGGAACTCACGCTTGCCATTGAAGATAGTGCGGATGCCATTTGCCACTTGCATTGTCGCGTGCGTGATTCAGGTATTGGCATTGAGGCAACAGCATTAGCCCATATTTTCAATGCTTTCACCCAAGAAGACAGTTCCATTACGCGGCGATTCGGCGGTAGCGGTTTAGGCTTATCAATTACCCACAGTCTGGTCAATGCAATGGGTGGCACGATTAGCGTAACCAGCACCAAAGGCACGGGTTCGACTTTTGAATTTGTGTTGCCATTCACCCATGTTGCCACGCCGAGCACTAGCGCACCTAATACCTCTTCACAAGCGGAAAGTAACCCCGTTACTAGCTTCAGTGGGCACATCTTATTGGCGGAAGACAATGAAATTAACCAGATGATTGCTTACGACGTATTGGAAAGCTTGGGATTTACCGTGGATGCCGTCGACAATGGTCGACAAGCGCAAGAGGCGCGTATTCATACACATTATTGCCTGATACTCATGGATTGCCACATGCCAGAAATGGACGGTTTCGAGGCAACGCTGGCTATTCGCCAATACGAACAAGAAAATCACCTGTCCCGTATTCCCATTATTGCCCTCACAGCGGACGCACAACACGCAACCAAAGACCGTTGCCAAGCTGTGGGCATGGATGATTACCTCACCAAACCATTTAATATCGAGTTATTAGCGGCGAAACTGCAACACACATTGCATGACCAATTATAATAAAAAGTTTTGGATTCTGTATTGCATTACGCTTAGAATAGCAGCGCATTATTTAGAATAACTAAACCAACTATAAAAATAGGTTCACTATGCTACGCAAAACAACAATCGCATCCGCTTTATGGTTATTCATTTCAGGTTTGGCTTCCGCCGCATCCATTAGTGGCACTGTCACCAGTGAGCTAACCGGTCAACCATTACCAATGGAAGAATATCCGGTAGTGACCGTCTACAAATACGATACCAAAGCTAATCTGTGGAATTACGCTAACAGCACCACCACCGACCAAAGCGGTAATTTTAAATTAACGGATTTACCCGCTGGCTATTATTACATTTATAGCAATGCCGCTCATTACAATGGTGAATATTATAATAATACTAATGCTTGGGAACTGAAGCAGCTTCTCAAACTGCCAGCGACTAAAGAGCTAACCTTACAAAATATTGCCCTCAAACCTTTCCCACTCTACGTTAATAGTCTCACACAAAGTGTGTATAACGTGCCAAGCAGTGGTGGCAGTGTTGATCTTTCCGTGGAAGTCATTAATAACTCCGGCACAAATCAAGACTTACAGTTTTGGGTAACGGCTTATAACGAAAAAAGCATTGATCGTAATATCACGGCATTTTCACCTGTTACCCCAAGTCCTATTAAGGTAAAACTCATTCCGGGGTCGAATAGCGTTACATTACCATTGAATATCCCTGCAAATTATTTGGATGGCATCATCCACCTCTACATTAATGCCGGTAAAAATTACGGAAATCCCAGCTTATCCACAACATCAGCCGTAATCAATAAAGGTGAACCCATCGTTTATCCACACCCTTACGATTACGGTAAAAAATCCGCGCGTAATACTGGCTTATTAGAAAAAGAAATACCATTGAGTATTAGCAACGAAGGCAAGGTGCTAACCAAAGGCATCGCGCCTTAATCGCCCATCCAAGCTTAAGAGAATGCTCTAATCGGCATTCTCTATTCCCAGATAATGACAATAAATATGCGCCCTTTGTCTCTATCTTTTTCATTCTGCCGCGTATTCCTTTAGAATGCTCACCCTTTTGGTGATAAGAGTTTAGCAACCATGCACGCATTGCAATCTTGGTCAAATGAGTCGTCTGTTGCTCCCGTGTTAGTCGGGAATTGCGCTTACGCAATCACAGCGGATCGTGTCCAGATCTCGCTTGATCAGATCTTAAACCCGCGTG
The DNA here is from genome assembly GCA_039797295.1 of Pseudomonadota bacterium. Taxonomy (GTDB): domain Bacteria; phylum Pseudomonadota; class Gammaproteobacteria; order Thiotrichales; family Thiotrichaceae; genus Thiothrix. Next base: position 3,459 of record JBDKID010000054.1, read on the forward strand.
ATGTTAATGACATCAGCGGCACATTAGCCATCGAATTATGGGCATTACCCCAAGCTTATCAAGGTGATGAGTTCACGGGCGTTGCACTAGCCAGCACCGAAATCGGTAGCATCTTTGGGCAACATAGCCTGAATCAGTGCGAATACGACTTGGTTTTCACCGCGCCACCACAAGGTTCATGGAACGTCACGCTCATGTTGCGCGAATGGACCGGCGTCGGTTACATCACGCGCGACTTCATGAATTTCCCCGTGCCTTACGAAGTGGCATCCGTTGAGGAAGTAGCACCTGAAGTCGTCGCAACCATCGAAGCAATTGCCCCTGAAGTCGTCGCAACCATCGAAGCAATTGCCCCTGAAGTCGCAACACCTGAAGTGGTCGAAACCACTGAAGCAGTGGCATCCGATGTAGTGGTAGCCGCAGCACCGGTAAAAAAAGCCGCTGCACCTAAAAAAGCAAAAAGCAAAAAAGCTGCCGCGACACCTGCTAGTAAATTGGATTGGAATACCGCCAGTGAAGCAGAAATCGCCGCACTCAAAGGCGTTTCCAGCAAACTAGCGGCTGCCATCGTCGCAGCTCGCCCATTCACCGGCTTGGATCAAGTACTTGCGGTCAAAGGCATGGGTAAAAAATTACTCGATAAACTGTGTGATGACGTCACCTTGGCGTAAGGTATAACATCGTAACCTCGCGGTTTCACTGCCGTGAGGTTACAATTGACATCCTCCCCTCCCTAAAGGAAGTGGATTCCTACTGCATTCAGCTAGATAGCTGACTTACTTCGGTGGGTTCCTGCTTCACAGAGCGGCTTAACGCCACATCTCCACAGGCTAACAAGCGGTATCCCCGCTCTAAAACATTGATCGCGCCGACCACATCGGCGTTATTTTCGTAGCCACATTCGACACAGACGAATTGCGCCTGCGTCTTGCGGTTATCGGCTGAAACATGCCCGCAGCACGGGCAGGTTTGGCTGGTGTAATGCGGTGGCACAGCAAACAGCATCCCGCCCTTCCATGCCGTCTTGTAGTCGAGTTGCCGCCGGAATTCGCCCCAACCTTGATCGAGGATGGCTTTGTTTAAGCCGGATTTCTGGGCAACGTTTTTGCCGGGATTTTCTGCTGTGCCTGCCGCTGACTTGGACATATTACCGACCTGCAAATCTTCGATGAACACGAGCGCGTGGTTTTGGCTGAGCGTGGTCGTCGCCTTGTGCAGGAAATCGCGGCGGGCATTGGCGCAAACTGTGTGAATCTTTTGAACGCGGGCTTTGGCTTTCTTCCAGTTATTACTGAATTTCTGCTTGTGCGCCATGCGCCGTTGATATTTGGCGAGTTTAGCTTGCTTGCGCTTGAAACTGTTGCGCGGTTCAATCCATGTGCCATCCGAGAAGGTGGCAAAACGGGCTATGCCAAGGTCAATACCGATAGCAGTGGTTGCTTGTGTGGCGGGTAATTCCACTTCCCGCTGGGCGATGTCCTGAGCCTGTCGAAGGGTTTGGATGCTCACAAACCATTTGCCGCCATTGCTGGAAACCGTGACATTGCGTAACTCACCCAACACATCGCGGCTATTGTGGTAGCGTATCCAGCCGAGTTTGGGCAGGAAAATGCGATTGTTACCTTGGTCGAGCTTGATTTGTTGGGGGTCGGGATAGCGGAAACTGTCACCACTGCCTTTGCGCTTGAAACGGGGAAAATCAGCGCGTTTGGCAAAGAAGTTCTGGTAGGCCTTGTCGAGGTCTTTGAGGGCGTGTTGCAAGGGATGGACGGGAGAATCTTTCAGCCACGGGGTTTCCATGCCGTTGCGCCATGCCGTCAGGTGTTTTGCCATTGCCACGTAACCGATGAACTTTTCACCGGCTTCATGGTTGGCTTGTTGCAACGCTAATGCCTTGTTGTAAACGAAGCGGCATGACCCAGCAAAACGGCGCAGTTGACGCTGTGTTTCGCCGTTTGGCATGAGTTCGTATTTGAAAGCTTGTAGTCGTTGCATCCCCATATTATAGTTTGGTCTATGAGTAATGACAACGATATTAGACATGGAAGACATTGTGTTTTTAGGATACATGTCCACTTGGTCTTTGTGACAAAATACCGCAGAGATGTGTTTACCAAAGTCATATTGGATGACTTACGCAGCATTTTTTCCAGCGTGTGTGCCGACTTTGAAGCTGAACTGGTGGCGTTCGATGGGGAAGATGACCATGTTCACCTACTGGTCAACTACCCGCCTAAAGTCGCTGTATCGGCACTGGTGAACAGTTTGAAAGGTGTTTCTAGCCGAATGATACGCAAGAAAAATTACCCGAACATCCATAAGAAAATCTGGGCTGGTGCTTTATGGTCGCCCAGTTATTTTGCGGGTAGCTGTGGGGGTGCGCCTATGTCTGCCATTCGCCAATACATTGAGCAGCAGCAGACACCACACTAAACACTCCGAACATAGGGGGCTTAGCCCCCCGTGCTATCCTCCCCGACCTGAAGGACGGGGTTTGCCGCGCAACCTGATCAAAGCTGAGAATCGCATTACTATGGCAAGCAATCTTTCTAAAGACGAAGTTATTCAACGCATTGTCGCGGCGTTTCGCGAACACGGCTACGAAGGCGCGAGTCTGTCGATTTTGTCGCAAGCCACGGGTTTGGGGCGTTCCAGTTTGTACCATTACTTTCCCAATGGCAAAACCGACATGGCGCAAGCAGCATTGGACTGGGCTTTAAGCAGTTTCGATGCCTTAGTGCTTACCCCGTTACGCCAAACGCAACAACCGCCACTGCAACGTGTGCAAACCTGTGCGCAAGGTTTAGCCGAATTTTATGCCGATGGCGCACGCTCCTGCTTACTGAATATTTTCAGCATTGGCGCGGCTAGTACGGTGTTTCAAACGCAATTACGCAACAGCACCCAAGCGGTCATGCAAATGCTCAGCGACATTGCACAAGAAAGCGGCATTAGCCCTGAAGAAGCGCAACAACGCGGCGAAAATGCTGTGATCACGATCCACGGCGCATTGGTCGTTTCCCGCACACTTGGCTCGAACGAACCGTTCCTGCGGCTGTTAGCCCAATTACCCCAGCAATTATTGCACCGTTCCTTTAAACTTATACAAACTTAACCAAGGTCAAGTTTGTGGTTAAATTCCTGCTTCACTGGGGCTGGTTTCACTTGCCGCTTGCGCGTCAAGCCAGAGCCTTCCCCTCCACAGGCAGACACCGTGGAACTCACGGCGTAGTTGGCTAAGTTAATAGCCGCATTCACATCCCGATCATGGCTTGCACCACACGCGGGGCAAACCCATTCCCGTACCGACAATGGCAACTTGTCCACTTTATGCCCACAACCGGAGGCTGAACAGGTCTTACTTGAGGCAAAAAACCGATCAGCCACGACCACGATACCGCCACGCATGGCGGCTTTGTATTCCAGTTGCCGCCGGAACTCAAAGAAACCCATGTCGCTGATGGCACGGGACAAATGGCGGTTTTTCACCATGCCGTGAGTTTGTGCAGAGCATCCTTGCGGATGTTGGCAATACACGCATGAAGTTTCGCCAATTTTTGCTTCGCCTTGTGGCGATTGGCACTGCCTTTGACCTTGCGCGACAGACTACGGGACAAACGTTTGAGGCGTGAAAGCAAGGCTTTGTGCGGCTTCGCCCCTGCCACTGTTTCCCCCGTTGAGAGTGTTGCCAGTGCAGACACGCCCAAATCCACCCCTACCGTACCTTGGTTTTCGGCTGGCGCGAGGTGATTTTGATCCGTATCCACAGTGATGCTGACGAACCACTGATCAGCGGTGCGGGAAACCGTAGCAGAGAGGATTTTGCTGGAAAAGCGTAACGTTTCCCGCATCCGCACTAACCCAAGGTTGGGAATGCGAACGCGGCAACCGTCAAGGCTGAACTGGTCGTTAGTCAGAGTGAAACTGTCGCGGCTTTTGCCTTTCTTTTTGAATTTCGGGTACTTGGCACGTCCAGCAAAGAAGTTGTTGAACGCAATCCCCAGTTGGATAATAGCCATTTGTGGGGCGTTTTTGGTCACGTCCAGCATCCACGGGAATTGTTCACGCTTGATGGCATTGAGTTGTTTGCGTAGTGAAAACTGCGAGGGTTTGGATTGGGTATTGTCTTCCTTCCATACTGCATATTGAGTTTGCCATTCCGCCAATGCCCAATTGTAGGCAAACCGCGCCGTACCTGCGGCTTTCGCAAGGTAAGTCGCTTGTTTGCTGCTTGGATTGAGGCGGATTTTATGGCTGATGATCATGATCAAAAGG
>JBDKID010000055.1:0-6851 GCA_039797295.1 Pseudomonadota bacterium
CGTCGAAGATTTGCAGGTACGGAATATGTCCAAGTCAGCGGCAGGCACGGCAGAAAACCACGGTAAGAACGTCGCCCAAAAGTCCGGCTTAAACAAAGCGATTCTCGATCAAGGCTGGGGCGAATTTCGTCGGCAACTCGACTACAAAACGGCATGGAATGGCGGGATGCTGTTTGCCGTGCCACCACACCACACCAGTCAAACCTGCCCTTGTTGCGGTCACGTCTCCAAAGATAACCGCCAGACTCAAGCACGGTTTGCTTGCGTGGAATGTGGCTACGAAAACAACGCCGATGTGGTCGGCGCCATCAATGTTTTAGAGCGGGGACACCGCTTGTTAGCTTGTGGAGATGGCGCGTTAAGTGCCTCGATGAAGCAAGAACCCACCGAAGGGGTGAAGCCGAATGGCTTAGCTCCCGTAGGAATCCCCCGACTTTAGGCGGGGGAGGATGTCAACGTATGCAGATAATAAGCAATGATCTATGCTTGCAATAGTGTTCGGTTTTGAGTGAGGAGAAGGCTTATTTCTGCGGCAACCCCCTTTCGTAGCATCACATCCTACACGCTCACGGCGGCTGTTTTATCGGTCATGTTGTTGGGTGCGTTTGTGTGGTGGTTTCAACCCCCGTGGTGGCTGGTCGGTGCTGACGTGCTCGTGGCGGCATTGGCAAGCGTGAGTGTACCGTTATTGTATCGGCTATTTGGCTATGGTAATGAGGATGAAATGCAATGGTGGCAAGCGCGTAATCTGCGTGAACACAGCGACTTAATCGCACGTTTGGCGCACGCGCGGCAAGGCTTGCAGGATTTGCGAATTACCGCAGGCGTGCAACAAGCCGATACCTTGATGCACATTCTTGATGATTACCATTCGGTGGTGGAAACCCGTTTCATGGGCAAAACTTTCACGCCACTGACCTATTTAAACGCGGCACGCGCAGTGCAAGAGCATGTGATTCAAAACCTCACCGATATGGTCGCGGTTGGACACAGTTTACTAGGGTTAAGCCGTCATCAAGCCGATTCGACCCGTGTGGAACAAGCCGAACTAACCCAAGAACAGCAACAACGCTTGCAGGCTTTGCAGGAAGAAAACAATCAGTTTTTCGCTGCATTGAATGAAACGGCGGTGGAAATTGCCAATATTCGTTCGTATAGCGAATTTGAGCGCATGGATACTCTTACCCGCCTTGTGAGCCTCGCGGAAATCGCCAACCAAACAGGAAAATCGTCATGATGCAACCCATATCCCCACGTTTGGCACTGCAATCCCTCGTTTTACTCACGGCGGCTTCGCTACTGGGTGCTTGCGGTGAAAAACAATTAAGCAATAGTGGCAACGCTAATAACAGCATTGAAGCGAAAAGCGTTGCGGAAATGCAGATTCACGAATTGGTACAAAACAGCGTGCACCCCTCACACAATGAAAACCAATACCGTGCGAATATTCAGCTTACCCGTACCAATTTGCTGGCAATGCTGCCGGATTTAGCCGAATACCCCATCCTGATTGATGCCAAAGACAGTGCTGATACCGAAGCCGCTGAAATCTTTGCTTCGGCGGATAAAGCGGGCAAAGGTGCGGATGGTGTGTATCTGGAATTAGCGGAAAAATTCAATCAGCAACACCAAACCCTGAGCAATGGCAAAAAGGCGGCGGTGGCGATGCGGAAATTGGATTCCGGTTTGGGTGCGCAATTCATTATGACGGGGCAATACGTTGCGGATGGTTATTCCCCCGCTAATGCTTTGTGGGGCGATTTGGTGAATGCCAATGGCAGCAAACTCACCACGATTGCCGCCGTTACCGCGCCGAGTGTGGCGGGCATTATTGTGAAAAAAGCCAAGGTCGAGCAAATCACCACCGATGGCAAACTCGACATTGCCAAATTGCTTACCAATGTGAGTAATGCTTCGTTCGCAATGGGTTACACCAACCCCTACCAATCCGCCACGGGTTTGAACTTCTTGCTCACGGTGTTGGATGCCTTTGCCAAAGGTGATCAAACGCAAATGTTGTCGCCGGACGTTGCCAGCGCGTTTGAAGCTTTCCAAGCAGGTGTGCCTTTTGTGGCGCAAAATACCTTGCAAATGCGTGACGCAGCAATGGGGAGCGGCGTGCTCGATGGCTTTGTTAGTGGTGAACAAACGTGGTTAAGCATGACCGGAATGCAGGATTACCAATTCATTCCGTTTGGCGTGCGGCAAGACAGCCCGTTATACGCCACCTCAGCGGCTGACCCTGATGAACAAGAAGTATTGAAGCGTTTCGCCAAATTCATTGACACGCAAAAGCCGCTGCTGGAGCAATACAATTTCGGCAAGAACATGAGTTATCAGGACGCTTACCACCTGAAAGATGGCGGCATTATTACCCAAGCGCAAAAACTGTGGAAACAGAAAAAATCCGGTGGTAAACCGATTGCGGCGGTGTTTGTTACTGATATTTCTGGCTCAATGGAAGGTGAACGCATTAAGAACTTGAAAAAAGCCTTGATCGAATCGTCGGATTTAATCAGTTCCACCAATGCAATTGGCTTAGTATCGTACAGCGACGCGGTGAATGTTGACGTGCCGATTGCGCCATTTAATGTTCAGCAAAAATCGCTGTTTAATGGCGCGGTGGAACAATTGTCAGTGAATGGCAAAACCGCGACTTACAGCGCGACTTTAGCCGCCGCCGATTTGCTATTGGAATTCAAGAAAACGCACCCTGAGTACAAAACCGTGATCTTTGTATTATCGGATGGCGAAACCAATACGGGTGTGGATTTCGCCACCACCAAAGGCTTAATGGAAGCGGTGGGCATTCCAATTCACACCATTGCTTACGAACTCAGCTCACCCGCGCTCAAAGAGATGGCAGGTTGGGCGGAAGGCGCGTACACCGAATCGACTACGGGTTCGGCATCGTTCCGCATTGGTAATTTATTAAACGCCGAAATGTAACGAGGTCGTCATTGAAAGCACTGAAAGTGTTCGCTTTATTTATCGCCTTGCACGCAGCAGCATGGTCGGGCACGCACGTCTACCTCAGCCAGCACCAACCCACGGTGGTGGTGGTGGTGGATACTTCTTACGCCTTGAAATCGCAATTCGCGGCAATGGAAACGTGGATTGATCACCTGCAAGCCAACAGTCGCTACCAGCACATTGTGATCGGCACGGACAAAGCCTTGCTCGGCGATTTGGACAGCATTCCCACCAAAACCACGATTTTCCGTACCGCGTTCGGACGCATGAGCGCGGACAATCTCAACCGTTACGCACAAATGCCAGCCAGCGAAAAAATCCTGCTATCAGACGGCAGTATTCGCCCTGACGGGTGGAAAGTCGTGACGTTTACACCGTGATAAAAGGCAATTGACAGCCGCGTAAAACAAGCATTTAATAAAACTAATCCGCGATAGACGCGGGTCAACCATTCTCAGTAAGGAGCTTACTGACATGCTAAAGCCAGATTTCGATTTTCTCGTGTTTATTGGGCGATTTCAGCCCTTTCATGCCGGACATCAAGCCGTTATCGATACCGCTCTTGCGCGTGCCGAACGGGTGATTGTGTTGGTGGGGTCGAGTTGCCAGCCGCGCACTTTGCGTAATCCGTGGACATTTACCGAGCGCGAACAGTGTATTCGTACTGCCTTTCCGCAGGCGCAAGAACGCTTAATCATTGCCCCATTATTAGATGACACTTACAACGAACAGGGTTGGATTACCCGCGTGCAACAAAGCGTGCATGGCATTACTTGCCGTTTTCCGCCGAAAGTGGGCAGTGCTGCGCCGCGCATTGGTTTGATCGGGCATAGCAAAGACCATTCGTCGTATTACTTGTCGATGTTCCCGCAATGGCAATCGGTGGCGGTGGAAAACGTGCGCAGTTTGTCGTCTACGCCATTACGCGAGCATTATTTCCAGCACGGTGCATTACCCAATGCCAGCGACGTACCCGCAGCGGTGCAGGATTGGTTGGAAACGTTCCGCACTACCGAAACCTTTCAACACATTGCGGGCGAATGGGAGTTCGTGCGCCAGTACCGCAAAGGCTGGGAAGCCGCACCTTACGCGCCGACGTTTGTTACCGTGGATGCGGTAGTGGTGCAAGCCGGACACATTTTGCTGATCGAACGCAAAGCCCGTCCCGGCAAAGGGCAATGGGCATTACCGGGGGGATTCCTCGACCCGCACGAAAAATTACGCGATGCGGTGATTCGGGAATTGCGCGAAGAAACGCGCATTAAAGTTCCCGCACCCGTGTTGGCGGGTTCGATTGTCAAAGAACAAGTATTCGATGACCCCTACCGTTCGGCTCGCGGGCGCACCATTACCCATGCATTCCTAATCGAACTGAAACCCGACGCGAACGGTTTACCCAAAGTCAAAGGCGGCGACGATGCACAGCACGCTTTCTGGGTAGCGCTGGGTGATCTCGACCCCGAACGCTTATTTGAAGACCATTTCCAAATCATTAAGACCTTGATTGGTTAAGGGTATACCCCCCTTCTCCATACCGAACGCTGGATAGACTGGCGTTTTATTCAACACAGGAGGATTTCCTATGTTCACGCAAAATCTGATTCTGAACACCGACAGATATAAAGCTAGCCACTTTCTGCAATACCCTGCGGGCACGCAAGTGGTGTCGTCGTACATCGAAGCACGCGGCGGGCGTTTTGCGCAAAGTGTGTTCTTTGGCTTGCAAGCCTTTCTCAAAGCCTACCTGCTTAAACCGATTACGCTGGCGGATATTGACGAAGCCGAAGCGATGTTTGCCGCGCATGGCGTGCCGTTTAATCGCGCCGATTGGGAATACATTGTGCAGCAATACGGCGGCTATTTACCGTTGGCAATTAGTGCATTGCCCGAAGGATCAGTCGTGCCCACGGGTAATGCTTTGGTGCAAGTGCATAACACTGACGCGCGTGCGTTCTGGCTGACTTCGTACCTCGAAACCGCGCTGCTGCGAGCGGTATGGTATCCAACTACCGTCGCCACGCTGTCATGGCAGGTCAAACAGCAGTTACGCGCTGCTTTGCAAGCCACGTGCGACGCACCCGAAGCGCAATTGCCGTTTAAACTCCACGATTTCGGGGCGCGGGGCGTGTCATCGCAAGAATCCGCCGCACTCGGTGGCATGGCGCATTTGGTGAATTTCATGGGCACGGATACCGTGGCGGGATTACTCGCCGCACGGCGTTTTTACGGTGCGGACATGGCGGGTTTTTCGATTCCGGCTGCGGAACATTCCACCATTACCGCGTGGGGACGCGACGGCGAAAGCGCGGCGTATGCCAATATGCTGCAACAATTCGCCCAACCCAATAAGCTCGTCGCGGTGGTGTCGGACTCTTACGACATTTTCCACGCGGTTTCCGCGATTTGGGGCAAAGAACTGCGCGAACAGGTGCAAAACAGCGGTGCTACCGTGGTGATTCGCCCCGATTCCGGCGTGCCAGAAGACATCGTGCCGCAAGTGTTGCAACGGCTGTACGACGCATTCGGCGGGCGACTGAATGGCAAAGGTTACATCGTGCTGAATGATTGCGTGCGCGTCATTCAAGGCGACGGCGTGGATGTCGATTCCATCGGCGTGATTTTGCAACGCATCCAACAAGCCGGATTTTCCACCGAAAACGTCGCCTTCGGCATGGGCGGCGGTTTGCTGCAAAAGGTCAACCGCGACACCTTGAGTTTCGCCATGAAAGCCTCTGCCATCCAAATCGACGGGCAATGGCGCGACGTGTACAAACAACCTGTGACCGACTCCGGCAAACATTCCAAACGCGGACGACTCGCGGTAGTCCAAGGTGCAAACGGCGTGCAAACCATCCGCACCGATGCCTTAAACACCCAAACCGACCTACTGCGCCCCGTGTTTCGCAATGGCGCATTGCTCATCGACGACACGTTTGACGCAGTACGCGAGCGGAGTAATCGCGCTTATTGTTCTGGTCTAATGAAACCAGACACTTCGAGATAGGATAATATAACCAAGAATCGAGGTGTCTATGAGTAAAAAACGTGCTTATCAGAGCTACAGTCGTGAGTTCAAAGCCGAAGCCGTCGCATTAGTGACGCAGCAGGGTTACAGCGTACCGGAAGCGGCGGCCTCGTTGGGTATTCGCAGTAACCAATTGTATTTGTGGAAGCAACAGCAGGAGCAAGCGCAGAACGGCAGCCTGTTGAGCGTGGATGAAAAAGCCGAGCTGGTGGCCTTACGCCAAGAAGTGAAACGGCTACGGATGGAGAAGGAGATATTAAAAAAGGCCAGTGCCTTCTTTGCGAGAGAAATGAAGTAAAGTACCAGTTTATCAAGGATCTGCCTGATACCGTTCCCATCCGCCTCGCCTGTCAGGTGATGCAGGTCAGCCGTGCAGCTTACTACGCTTGGTTAAAGCGTCCAGCACACCTGATCACGGCAGAGGAATTGAAATTGTACCGTCGGCTCAAGCAGTTATTTGCAGACAGCCGCGAGAGTTTAGGGTCAAGAGGCTTGTCGCCAATAATCTGGTTAATCAAGACTTTAACCCAGCACGATCCAACCAAGTGTGGGCGGGTGATGTGACGTATTTACGCACGCATGAAGGTTGGATGTATCTGGCGATTGTGATGGATTTGTATTCACGAAAAATCATCGGTTGGGCAATGGATAAACGCATGAGCACCCCGTTAGTGGCACGTGCGATGCAAATGGCGATTCATCTACGCAGACCCGCTAAGGGATTGATTTTTCACAGTGATCGGGGTGCACAGTACACCAGTCAACCGTTTCGACAGTTATTGCAAAAGCACGCGATCCGAGCCTCCATGAGCGGTGTCGGGGCGTGTTGGGATAATGCCGTGGTCGAACGCTT
>JBDKID010000056.1:0-6562 GCA_039797295.1 Pseudomonadota bacterium
CTGTTATTGACTGACAAACGGCAACGCTTTTTACAATCTATCCAAAATGGATAATATTGGGTAGGTTTACATAGGTATTATGGTAACTGTTTCAAACCCTCACGCGCGGTATGTTTACGGAATTGGCACAGGTTTAACCGTGAATGCGTAACGGCATGTGACGCACCCGCCATCTGGCGTTAGAATGCCTTTTTGCCAAGAATTTTGCTTGTAGGAGTAGAACATGCCCGTTTACCGTTCCCGCACCTCAACTGGCGGTCGCAACATGGCTGGCGCACGCGCTTTGTGGCGTGCCACTGGGATGACCGATGCGGATTTCCAAAAACCGATCATTGCCATTGCTAACTCGTTCACCCAATTCGTGCCGGGGCATGTCCACCTCAAAGACATGGGGCAATTGGTGGCGCGTGAAATCGAAGCCGCTGGCGGTGTCGCCAAAGAATTCAACACCATCGCGGTGGATGACGGCATTGCAATGGGTCACGGCGGGATGCTGTATTCCCTGCCATCGCGCGAATTGATTGCCGATGCGGTGGAATACATGGTCAATGCGCATTGCGCCGACGCGCTGGTGTGCATTTCCAACTGCGACAAAATCACACCGGGGATGCTGAACGCCGCGCTGCGTTTGAACATTCCCGTGGTATTCGTTTCCGGCGGACCAATGGAATCGGGCAAAGCCGTGATCCAAGGTAAAGTCGTGAAATTGGACTTGGTGGACGCGATGGTTTCCGCCGCCAATCCGAAAGAAACTGACGAAGACGTAACCACAATGGAACGTTCCGCGTGCCCAACTTGTGGTTCGTGCTCCGGCATGTTTACCGCTAACTCCATGAATTGCCTGACCGAAGCCTTGGGCTTGAGCTTGCCGGGGAATGGTTCGGCGCTGGCAACCCACGCAGATCGTGAGCAATTATTCCTGCGTGCTGGACGTTTGGCGGTGGAATTGGCGAAGCGTTACTACGAGCAGGACGACGAATCCGTGTTGCCACGTTCGATTGCCAGCTTTGCCGCATTTGAAAACGCGATGTGCTTGGACATTGCCATGGGCGGTTCGACCAATACCATCCTGCACTTACTCGCCGCTGCGCAAGAAGCAGGTGTTGCGTTCACCATGAACGACATTGATCGCCTCAGTCGCAAAGTGCCGCAATTGTGCAAAGTTGCGCCATCCACCCAACTTTACCACATGGAAGACGTACACCGCGCCGGTGGCGTAATGGGCATTTTGGGCGAACTCGACCGCGCCGGATTGTTGAACCGCGATGTCGGCATGGTTCACAGCCCTACCCTCGCAACGGCCTTGGAACAATGGGACATTAAACGCACGGCTGATGAAGCAGTTCACACCTTCTTCCGCGCTGCACCGGGCAATGTCCCGACCCAAGTCGCCTTCAGCCAAAGCAAACGCTGGGACGCGCTGGACGACAATCGCGCTAACGGCTGCATCCGCGACCTCGCCCACGCTTACAGCACCGAAGGCGGTTTAGCCGTATTGTTCGGCAATATCGCGCTGGACGGTTGCGTAGTGAAAACCGCTGGCGTTGATGAAAGCATCCTCAAATTCTCTGGCCCCGCGCGTATTTTTGAATCGCAAGACGCAGCGGTAGAAGGCATTTTGGGCGACAAAATCGTTGCGGGCGACATTGTATTAATCCGCTACGAAGGTCCACGCGGCGGCCCCGGTATGCAAGAGATGTTGTACCCAACCTCTTACATCAAATCCAAAGGTTTGGGCAAAGCCTGCGCATTGATCACCGACGGACGCTTCTCCGGCGGCACATCCGGCTTATCCATCGGGCACGTTTCCCCCGAAGCAGCCGAAGGCGGCGCGATTGGCTTGGTCGAAGAAGGCGACATGATCGACATCGACATCCCCAACCGCACCATCAACGTGCGCATTAGCGATGCCGAACTTGCCGCCCGCCGTGACGCAATGGATGCCAAAGGCAAAGCTGGCTGGAAACCCGTCAACCGCGAGCGCGTCGTCAGTGCCGCACTCAAAGCCTACGCCGCCATGACCACCTCCGCCTCACGCGGCGCGGTACGCGACGTCACGCAGTTGGAGAAGTAATCAAGTTCGCTTTTTAAAGCAGCCTCTCTTCGATTGCGGAGAGAGGTTTTTAAATGGTGTATAGTCAAAGATGAATCCATATGAAAGCAGATACCATGAGTCTTCAAAATCCGATCAAGCACTTAACGATTCACGGTTTTAAGTCAATTCGCAGACTGGATAAATTTCCACTAACGGATTTAAATGTCCTGATTGGCGCGAATGGCTCTGGTAAGAGTAATTTTATATCGTATTTTCGTATGTTGGGCGAGCTGGTAGAAAGACGCTTACAGCATTGGCTTGCTAAACAAGGCGGTGCTGATCGAGTATTAAGCTTTGGCATAAAAGAAACAGATAAGATAGAATCTTATATTGAGTTTGGATTAAACGGATATAAATTCACTTTAGAACCGACGTTAGATGGGAAAGTAGTTTTCGCTGAAGAGAAGATCTACTTTCAGGGAGTTTACTATCGTCCGAAATGGACTACCTTAGGTTCTGGTCATAATGAAGCTGAACTACACAATTACTACACCAACGTTCCTAAAGGCAATATCGCTGATTATTGTTATGAGTCTATTTCCAGTTGGAAGGTGTTTCATTTCCACGATACCAGCGACACCGCAGGTTTAAAACGACTAGCTTCTTTGCATGATAATGAATATCTTCGGCAGGATGCTTCTAATTTGGCAGCGTTTTTATTCAGTTTAAAAACTGAAGCCCCCGATATTTATCAGCAGATACGCAAAACCGTACAATTAGCCATTCCTTTTTTTGATGACTTTGTATTGAAGCCACAAGAGTTGCCTACAGGGGAGGAGCAAATTCGCCTCTTATGGCGACAGAAAGATAGTGATTATGCACTTTGGCCGAGCCAGTTATCAGATGGCTCGATTCGCTTCATTTGCCTAGTAACTGCATTACTTCAACCTGACACGCCTTCTACCATTATTATTGATGAACCGGAACTAGGGCTGCACCCTTACGCTATTACTTTGTTAGGGGCATTGCTGCGTTCAGCTTCCAAGCGGATGCAAGTTATCGTATCTACTCAGTCTGTGCCGTTGGTGAATGAGTTCACAGTGGATGATTTGGTGATTGTAGAGCGTGAACAGGGGTCAACAGTATTCAAACGGCTAAATATGCAAGACCTACAACTGTGGCTTGAGGAATACTCAATTGGTGAATTGTGGGAAAAAAACATTCTGGGTGGGAGACCACGCTAATGATTCGCATCCATGTCATTTGTGAAGGACAAACCGAAGAAATGTTTGTCAATGAAGTGTTGGCAGAAAGTTTCGTGACACAAGGTATTTACCTCCAGCCCTCTCTTATTGGCAAACCAGGACAAAAGGGTGGCAATTTCCGCTTTGAACGGCTATTGATAGATATACGAGCACGACTTTTGGGTGATCCGACCGCATATTGCACAACTTTTTTTGATTTTTATGGTTTACCGGCAAACTTTCCGGGAAAGCAAGAAGCGATGTGCCACTCGCATAACACGGATAAAGCGCACTGTATTAGCGATGCAATGAATCTACGTTTGCAGTCAATATTGGGAAGTGAAGCCATGCGCCGCTTCATTCCCTATGTGCAGATGTATGAGTTTGAAGGCTTGCTATTCAGTGATACTAAAGCCTTAGCACAAAGTATTAACCAACCAGTATTGATAGCAAGTTTGCAAGCTATTCGAGCAGCATTTGCTTCACCGGAGATGATTAATGACAGCCCTGAGACTGCACCAAGCAAACGCTTATTAGCGTTATTTGCCGGATATGATAAACCTTTCCATGGTTCACTAGCAGCATTAGAAATTGGCTTAGATAATATTCGACAAGAATGCCCATTATTTAATGCTTGGCTAAATCGTCTTGCGCAACTGCAATAAAGAGCCTGTAAAACGATTGATGAATTGATTGTTCATTCACAACAAAGATAACTCATTCAAAACATAAAGAGGTCGCATGAACGTATCCGAAGCTATTCATAACCGCCGTTCCATTCGCGCTTTTCTTGATAAAGCGGTGGAGCGCGAGCAAATTCTGCAACTGTTGGATACGGCGCGGTGGGCACCTTCCGGCAGTAATATTCAGCCGTGGCAAGTCACGGTTTTAACGGGTGATGCGAAAAATCGCTTACAACAGCGTTTAGATGCCAGTTTTCGCCAAGGCATGGCTGCCAAACGCGATTACACTTATTACCCCGTGCAATGGGTTGAGCCGTATCAAGCGCGGCGTAAAGCGTGTGGTTTGCAATTGTACCGTGCTTTGCAAATTGGGCGTGACGATACGCAACGCCGCACCGAACAATGGCTTGCTAATTACCATTCGTTTAATGCGCCCGTGCTGCTATTGTTTTTCATGGATAATGTCATGGAAACGGGATCATTTCTGGATTACGGCATGTTTTTGCAATCATTAATGTTAGCGGCGGTGGAACAAGGTTTAGCAACCTGCCCGCAAGCGGCGTTATGCGATTATGCCGATGTGGTACGCGATGCATTAGGCTACGACAGCAATAAGGTTTTGGTGTGCGGCATGGCATTAGGCTACCCTGATTTAGATGCACCGATTAATCAATACCGCACACCGCGTGAAACGGCTGCCCATTTCACGCAGTTTTTGGATTAAGGTCAATCATTTACTTCAACCCTCATTAGCGCAAACGAGGGTTGAATTGATCACGATTTACTGCAAACCAGCTTTTAAGGTATTCGCCATTTTGGTATCGAGTTTGGTTTTGGAGTGATACATGCCAAAACCGTTCGGGTCGTTATCTCGGTAAGTCCATAATGACCAATTTAAACCTGCTGCATTGAATATACTCATTTTATCAGCATTGATATTATAGCGTGAATTATTCGGTGAGTTGCTCACCGCGCCAAACTCACCAACGTATAATGGTACATTATTTTGTTTCGCCCAACTGATAAAGGGATTCATAACCTTTTGCAAAGCAGCTTTATTGTAATAAGTGTATTGACCATTCAAATAATCCAAGCCTAAAGAAATCGCGCCGTGATTATTCGGTGCGTAAACCCAGCCTTTAACCCGAATCACATCACCCGCTTTGACTGCTGCTAATGGTTTAATGTAGTTACTGGTATCGCTTTGTGTCCAAATACCGAAACCGCTATCCACATTGTTTTGCAGTTTTAAGCTGTGACTTCCGGTATGTGCCACGCTCTTATCCCAACTACTCGTAACATTATCACCCGTCCAAAAATGCCAGTTAGCGGGATTATTACTATCCCACATGGAAACCTGTTCAACGCTGCTATTAAAAATCGGTAAAACACTACCATTTTTAAGCCAGCGCATATCGTCAAACCAAACGGCATCGGTATTGCCTTCCACCGCGAGCTTTAGTACCGCAAATTCGACATTACTGGGTACGGTTAATGCACCACTATCCAAATATTTCCAGCCCGGAATAACACTTCTGAATTCACTTGCATCACTACTCCAATTCGCCCATGTCGTACCCGTAATCACATTGCCCGGATAACTGTAATTATTGGGAATGGGTGAATCACTTGCCCATGTTACGCCCGAATGCGTTACTAAAAATGGGGTATAATCGTGGAATGAATAAACAGTTTTATTATCATTGATTAAACGTAAACTGCCTGTTCCCATTGCCGCTGGTTCAACGAATAACAAATGATGGTTATCGACATTGCGAATACTGGCGGCTAAACGATTGGCTAAGTCCCACCATTGATTTTCGTCAGCGGGACTCGGCTCATTAAATAAATCATAACCGACAATCGTGGTATTGTTTGCATAATGACTGGCAATATCAACCCATAAATCCGTGAGTTTTTGTTGAGCAGCGGTATCATTCCAAATGGGACTAGTGGGTCGATCAACATCATCCGTATTAGGCACAATGTGCATATCCAAAATGACATAAATACCGTATTTTTTACACCAAGCAAGATAACGATTAATCAACTTGTAGCCAAAATCGGTTTCAAAGAAACGCCAATTCAATACTACACGAATGCTATTTACACCAAGACTTTTTAAATATTGAATATCGCTTTCGCTGGCATAATTCCATGATGCAGTGGGATCCCACGTATAACTGTAATAACCGTTATCCATATTAACGCCACGTAAGTAAACGGTTTTACCCGTGGCATCGATAATTTTAGTGCCACTCACCCGTAAATAGCTGTTAGTTGCTACGGGTAAATTGGCAACCGTATTAGGCACGGAGGTGGTATCCGCAATGGTAAAAGTTGGTAAACCTAATGTCATCAGCGCGAGAAACACGCTGTGGTAGCCACAAGCCAACGGACGTTTCATCACTCTTGCGCGAGATACCCCGTCCTTCAGGTCGGGGAGGGATAGCACGTCGGCTACCGCCGACCCTGTTCTCACGACCTCCTATCAAGTTAGCTAAGTAACCAGCTAAATGTTTCCACGCAGAAACATTTACTGATGTAAGCTATCCGCTTGTCACCGTAAAGATGTCCGCACCCATGAAGTTTGCCCAGCC
>JBDKID010000057.1:0-5601 GCA_039797295.1 Pseudomonadota bacterium
TTGTGAAGCGTTGTGCGGCAGTTCTAACCGGATAATACGCAAGAAACTTTGACATGAGGTGTTATTTAGAGCGGCTACGCCACCCGCGCTGTCCATCCCCACCCTGACTTGTGCTGAGCGCAGTCGCAGTAAGGGCGAGGTCTTCCGCGCAATCAGATAAAAAACCGATGCATAGGAGGTGCACCTTGAAAACCCCATTCGCCCTTTGTGGTTTGAGCCTGTTATTACTAGCCAGTTATTCCAGCAATGCGTTGGGTGTTGGCTACTACGCTGTGACCCGCGTCGCCGGAATAGATAGCCTGAATTTACGCGCCACGCCTGCTATCGCAGGGCGCATTGTGGGTTACATTCCCTTCAATGCGGTACGGGTACAAAACTTAGGGGAACGTTTGAATGGCTGGTGCAAAGTCAAATACGCCAATAGCAGTGGTTGGGCAGCGTGTTCCCACCTTACCGAATCCGATGGCAATCGTTATTACGCCTCGCAAGGCTATAACGACCGCCTTAATATCCGCAAAACCCCCAGCACCACCGCCGCAATTGTTGGCACGATTCCCCCGCTTGAAACTGGCATCCAAGGCACGGGGGAATGCAGCAGTACGTGGTGTCCCATTGACTACCAAGGCAAACGTGGCTGGGTCGGACGGCGGTATTTGAGTAGCTGGAGTTTTTAAGGGAAGGTGATAGTCCTTTATTGCGTGAATTCCGGCTTTCATGCCTATTGGGCGAAATAGTAGCGGTAATCGGCACACTGCTTAATCACGTCTTTGAAGTATTGCGTATCTTCATAAGCGCGTATCTGTTTGAAGTATGTACCGAGACCATTTTCTTTGGCGAAGGTGACAGCGGTGGAATATTTAGTAGCCGTACCCCTGGCTAATTGGGTGCGCAGCTCGGTGATTTTGTCCTCATGCTGCATATCAAATTCGTTGTGTTCGATTTTGGCAAGGGCATACAGCGTCTTGGCTTTTAACTCGCGGTCGGTCGTTTGTTGCAACGCGCGTTCGTAATGTTGGCGAGCTTTGCTGAAATCGGTTTCGCCGTTTTTCCACGAAATGGTGGAACGTGACACGCGGATCAGATTGGGGGAATTCCCGAACCACGTCAGGTTGTAGTAAGCCGTACCGAGCAGGAATTGGGTTTGGGCATCCGTTGGGTTTTTGCTGGCTTCATCTTCCAGTTTTTGCAAAGTATCCAGCACATCCAACAGGGTCATGGCTTTGGATTTGACACGATTATTGCCGCTGCGCCCAGCAGTAAACGGGTTGTAAGTGGTTTTGAACAGTTTGTCCTTGGCTTGTTCGGCGGCGGTTCGCGCTTGATCCAATAAACCAGCGGCGAGGTACTTGCGGGCAATCAGTTCGTTGGCATCGGTTTTCAGCATTAGCTTATTGGCATCGTAGTCAAATTCGTGGAATATACTGCTGAAATCGGCTGCCATTTTTTGTTCCAGACGGTTAGGCGACGGTTTGGCTTGCAATGCTTGCAACTCCTGAATTTCACCCACTTTAATGTCATCCATCACCACATCGCCACGCCGTTTGGCGAGGTAAGCTTTGCCGAGTTGTTTGGCATTAACGTACAGCGGTTCTAGCTTGGCGTAGGTGTAAGTCAGGATGTCTTGCGTGCGCCGTTGGTATTCATCGCTGAAAGTTTCAGCGTCTGCATCATCCTCACTCGCCTTGCTGTGGGGTTTTTCCAGTGCTTCAATCGCCGTCAGGTTGTCGGCAATGACCGCTTCGCTGCTGAGGCTTATCGTGCTCAAATTTTCGAGATAGACCAATTGTTCCAAAGGTCTGACATAGGGCAAACGTGCATCATTTGGGTAAGCCGCGAGGAAATTTTTGACATCCGCCACCGCAATCGGTTGTGTTGACAACAGTTTCAGGTAAAGGGCGGCATAATCGGTTAGGAACAAATCGTTGCGTTTCTTATCCTGTTTGACTTGATCAACCAATTGGCTGAGTTGCGTCAGGTATTGGCTGCGGCGGTCGCGCAATTGTTGTTTCGCTTCCTCGGTTTTGGCTGTTTCGTAAGCATTTTCATCGTCAATTAGGACTTCTTTATTGATGCTACGTGCAGCTTCCAGCCACGAGTTGGCCTGATTGCTGGGCACAGTGTCGGCGAACTGGGCATATTCCAGTTCGCGGAATAGCATGGCATCAAACCACTGCGAGTCCGGTGCAAGCGTGTAAACCGATTTGAGTTCCGCCAGTGAATTGGCATCAACCCGCAACGCGCGGACAAAATGCATTAACGCTTTCTCATCGTCGTTTTTGCACAAGGCCATTAAAGCGTTCCATTCCTCATCGGTTTTGATGCTGAAATTAAGCTGCGCCTGAAGTTTTTTGGTATCGGTTTTGGCAAGCAGCGTGGCGAACTGATAAGCCGCTTCCGCCCGTTTGCCAGTACGCTGCAATGCTCCGGCATACAGCAAGCCCGTCCAGACCGCGACTTCTTTATCCGGTTGTTGGATGTCGGATGCATAATGTTCATACGCGCTTAAAGCTTCGGCGTATTGCCCCGTGTAATGCAAAGCGCGAATCAGTAAGTAAGCGTAACGTTGGCGCAAGAAAGCATCTTTTTCAGTCGCAAGCTGTTTGCTTATCTCCGCGACGACTTGTTTGCCGAGTTGTTGGTTTTCATCCTGTTGTTTTTGCTGTTCTTCTTTGCTCAGCCAGCGTGGGTCGCTTTGGCTGGCGAGTGGTTCTTGTTTTGCCACGATACCCAAATAAGTTTTGACCGCCGCTGGTTGCGTTGCCAGTTTTTCCACCGTGCGTTCGTACACAATGGCTTTGGCGGTTTCCGGCGATACGTTGAGGTACTTGCCCCACGCTTGCAGGTTATAGGTTTCCGTGACCTGCGCTTCGTCGAATTCATCGCTATTGTAAGAGCCGGGGAAATAACTGTGACGGCGTACAAAATGCGGTTTGACCAATTCACCGTACAGAATGTCGAAGCTTTTCGAGTAATAGTAATACTCCGGTTCATCCCAGCCGCACGACAAGACCACCGTGGAAAATAGGCAACTGGAAAGACACACTGTCCAGAACAGCTTTTTAAGGTATTTCATTGTGGCTGACTCCTTCCGGCAAAAATGTTAGCAACGGATGCCAAGGCGTTCGGGGTAAAACGGGCGGCATCGCTGAGGGTGTAAAAAATCACTTCATCGGGGTGCATAACGGCACTCAAGTGCTGTGCGGCTTGTTGCAAGAGCTTGAGGTCGACCGTATCCACGCGCAACTCATCGTCGGGGTAAAGGTAATATTCCTGCCAATAATGCCCTTGCGTCACCTTGTAATGGTTATCTTCCAGACGTGCGGTTTTCGCTGCGTTAAGTTCGGCACTGTTGAGCAACTGCACCAGTTTGCCTTGGCGAATCACGCGCGTTTGCTGATACAGCGGCAATGCCAGATCAAGCGGGAGCGGGTATTGCGCAAAATTTTGCAGGTAACGCTGCCCTACCGCCGTATCGAGGATGTAATTCGGCGTTTCGGGGTCACGAATATCGCTCATGTTGTAATACATCAGCGTGGCGCGTTCCACTGGCGGCACACCCGTGCGTTCCGCGTATTTGACCTGATGCAAGCGCAAGGTAACACTCAGGTGCGGGTAATCGGCTTTTAAGCGTTTTAAGAAGGCGAAATAGGTAACGCGGGTTTGTTCTGTCCAATCGCAATCCACCTGTAAGTGCTGGTATTGTTGCGGTGGAATGTGGGTAAGAATTTGCGCGTATAAGGTGTCCAACGCGGCATTTTTCAGTGCGTTATTGTCCAGAAACACCACAGGCGTCATCGGTAGGGAAGGCGGCGTGCGGACATCTGTCGGGTTAATCGATAGCTTCTGATCTCGATAGCCAATGTCCAACAACTTGAGGTAAAGCTGGGTGGGCGCGTAAGTGTGCAGACGCGCGGGGTCATCCGTGTAGCTGTTCGCCCAATGGTAATAACTGATCGGGGGTGGGGCATCCGAATCGCCGCTTTTGCGAGCATTGCCATGCTGCCAATAAGTCGCCAACCAGCCCGCCATCGCCAGCAAAATAATCGCGACGGCAAAACGGCATACAGCGCGTGAAGTGAATGCATCAAACATGGTTTTATCCGTTGGCTATCTGCGTGCCATTATACGAGCATTTTTAAACCAAAATCCGCTGCTAATCATCTCAGCGGTTAGTTAGAGCGCACTGCGTGTAAAAACAATTATTAATTAGTGTAAATATTCTACACTTTAAGGACTACGCCTTGCTTAGAGTGGGAGATTGATGTTGACTTCCTCCCCTAGCTGAAGCAAGGGGATTCCTAATTCATCGAGAACAGGACGACGACACCGCAATGCTATCGCCACTGACATTCTCTCCAAAGGCTAACACCGCCAGTCCAGCGGCTAGTATGTTTTGTGCTGCATTTACGTCGCGGTCATGGGTTATGCCGCATTCGGGGCATTGCCATAACCGCACTTCCAGCGGCATGGATTCGGACACAAACCCGCAGCAGGAACAGCGTTTGGAACTGGGAAAGAATCTGTCGATTTCGACATACGTTCTTCCAGCCCATGCGGATTTGTATGCCAGTTGGCGGGTAAATTCTCCCCAACTGGCATCGGCAATGTGCTTGGCGAGTTTGGGATTTTTGATCATGTTCTTCACTGCGAGGTTTTCAGCACAGATAACTTGGTTCTCGTTAATCAATCTGCGGGACAACTGGTGCAAGTTATCCATCCGGCAATCGGCAATTTTCGCGTGAATACGCGCTACTTTGACTTTAGCTTTCAACCGATTTTTGCTGCCGAGTTTTTTCTTGGCAAGACGGCGTTGGTACTTCGCCAATTTAGCGGCGTATTTCGCGGTGTGGCGAGGATTGCCGGATTTAAAACCATCCGAGGTGACGAACAAATCCTTGATACCCACGTCAATGCCCGCCTTTTTATCGATAACAGGCAACAACGTCGGTTCAAACTCACACAGACAGGATACAAAGTATCGACCTGCGTGATCTTTGGAAACGGTGACAGTGGTTGGGTCAGATGGAAGTTGTCTACTCCACTTAATATTCAGTGGGTTATCACACTTTGCCAGTTTCAACTCGCCATTCTTGAAAGTGAACGCGCGGTAAGTGAATTCCGCCGACTGACGGTGTTTTTTGGATTTGAAGGTAGGGTATTTCGCTCGACCTGCAAAAAAGTTTTTGAACGCAGTCTGCTGATTCCGCAAGCATTGTTGTAGCGGGACACTGGAAACATCGTTCAGAAATGCGAACTCAGGTAACTGTTTAATCTCGGTCAGTTTAGCATTTGCGCCAGAATAATTGACCTTGGTTTGTGCCTGCTGGTAAGCATCGGTGCGGTAACGCAAGATGCTGTTGTAAACGAAACGCACACAACCGAACGTCTGCGCCAGCAACTTTTCTTGTTGTTGGTCTGGGTAAAATCGAAACTTGTAGGCGCGTTTTACTGTCATGGTTCGTATCATGTTTGACGACTGATGTGAATCTCAACAACAAAAGATAAGTAGCTACCCAAAAGTTATCGTGTATTTACTCCCGAATTCGACCAGTATAGCCAATACCTGTTCCTTCATGTCTTTGTAGCTTTTGTACGCATCCA
>JBDKID010000058.1:0-5501 GCA_039797295.1 Pseudomonadota bacterium
TTTGTCAGTCAATAACAGCAGTAAAAACACCGCCGATTAGACAAATATCACGTTGTACAGCATCCTTTTGATCATGATCATCAGCCACAAAATCCGCCTCAATCCCAGCAACAAACAAGCGACGTACTTTGCGAAAGCCGCTGGCACGGCGCGGTTTGCTTATAACTGGGCATTGGCAGAATGGCAAACCCAATATGCGGCATGGAAGGACGACCACACCCAGCCAAAACCCTCGCAGTTTTCACTACGCAAACAACTCAACGCCATCAAACGCGAGCAATTCCCGTGGATGCTGGAAGTCACTAAAAATGCCCCGCAAATGGCGATTATCCAACTCGGTGCAGCTTTCAAAAACTTCTTTGCCGGACGTGCGAAGTACCCGCAATTTAAAAAGAAAGGCAAAAGCCGCGATAGTTTCACCCTCACCAATGACCAATTTGCTATCGACGGTTGCCGCATTCGCATTCCTAATCTGGGGTTAGTGCGAATGCGGGAGACGTTACGCTTTTCCGGCAAAATCCTTTCTGCCACAATTTCCCGCACTGCTGACCAGTGGTTCGCCAGCATCACCGTGGACACCGCTTCAAACCACTTACCCCGTGCTGAAAACCAAGGCGTGGTGGGGGTGGATTTGGGCGTATCCGCACTGGCAACCCTGTCAACGGGGGAAACAGTGGCAGGGGCGAAGCCGCACAAAGCCTTGCTTTCGCGCCTCAAACTCTTGTCACGCAGTCTGTCGCGCAAGGTCAAAGACAGTACCAACCGCCACAAGGCAAAGCAAAAACTGGCGAAACTTCATGCACGGATAGCCAACATCCGTCAAGACAATTTGCACAAGCTCACCACGGATTTGACCCGCCGTTTCCACACCATCGGCATTGAAGATTTGAACGTGTCGGGCATGGTGAAAAACCGCCATTTATCGCGTGCGATCAGCGATATGGGGTTCTTCGAGTTTCGGCGGCAACTGGAATACAAAGCGGCGATGCGTGGTGGTGTAGTGGTCGTGGCTGACCGCTTTTTTGCCTCCAGCAAGACCTGTTCTGCGTGTGGCGAAAAGGCGGAAAAACTCCCGCTATCCATCAGGTCGTGGGAATGCTCGACCTGTGGTGCAAGCCATGATCGCGATGTGAACGCGGCTATTAACTTAGCCAACTATGCTTCGGCTGCGCTCAGCAGCCACTAGCTCTCGGTGCAAACCGATAGTGAAACCAGCCCCCGTGAAGCAGGAATTTAACCGCAAACTTGACCTTGGTTAAGTTTGTATAAGTTTAAAGGAACGGTAAGTTCGATTTCCAAACCGCGTTGCCCGGCACTGACGTAAATCGTGGCGAATTGCAAAGCGGACTGATCAATAAAGGTTTTCAGCAGCTTTTTCTGCCCCAACGGACTGACACCGCCCAACACATAACCCGTGGTACGCGAAACTAAAGCCTTGTCCGCCATTTTGGCTTTTTTCGCCGCATTAATCGCTGGTGTCATCGCGTATGCTCTGTTGGTTGTTATGGCAAGCGAATCCCATCTTTACTCAGCAGGATTTTTTGCTGTTTGTAGAGCAAACCAATCGCGCGTTTGAAATGCGCTTTGCTGACTTGGAAGGTTTGGTAAATGGCTTCGGGTGAACTTTTGTCGCTGAAGCTGGATGCACCACCATTAGCTTGCAAGTGGTCGAGAATTTTTTGGGTTAAATCGTCATGCACTACCGCGCTGGGTAATTGCAACATGAGGTCGATTTTTTTGTCGGGGCGAATTGCCTTGATATAACCTTGCACCGCTTGCCCAATCGTTAGCGGTTGGAACACTTCATTGGCGTACAACAAGCCCAAATGCGTGCCATTAATCACCGCTTTGAAACCAATGTCGGTGCGGTCGTAAATCAGTAAATCCACCGGTTGTCGTGCGGTAAATTCGCTGCCGAATTCATTGAGGAACAGTTCCAAACGTGATGAACCGACAATGGTTTCGGTTTTGTCATCGACGTACACATACACCACGTAATTGCGCCCTTCTTGCATCAAATAGGCTTGTTCGCGGCGCGGTACGAGCAAATCTTTCGGTAAACCCCAATCCATGAACGCGCCAAAACTGCTCAGACCAACCACTTTCAGGCTGGCGCATTCGCCGACTTTGACTTTGGGCGTTTCGGTGGTAGCGATTAAACGGTCTTCAGAATCAAGGTAAATGAAAAC
Source organism: Pseudomonadota bacterium (assembly GCA_039797295.1). Classification (GTDB taxonomy): domain Bacteria; phylum Pseudomonadota; class Gammaproteobacteria; order Thiotrichales; family Thiotrichaceae; genus Thiothrix. The sequence continues at coordinate 2,190 of JBDKID010000058.1, forward strand.
TTTAACCCAACTGTCGAGCTTACAATCTTGCGGCACGTAGCGTTTCGGCAGCAGAATCGTGCCGTGACTACCGCCATCCAAAAATACGCCGATGCTGGTTTCTTTCACCACGCGTAGCAGATTGTATTTGCCAAGTTTCAACATGAAATATTCCTTCCCTGAGAGTGATTGGGTGCAAGCGAATGCAAAGGGATATTGTCGCATGAGAATACCTGCAAGCCCTACCCCCTGTAGATGATCAGCAGCCGTTAGTTCGTGATAATTTCCCGATTTTGTGGTATTAACTGCCTGAAAATCATTAACAATAAACGAAAGGTATCCGTATGAGCATGGCAGGCTTTTTTCAGGCAGTACCCGCAAACGACATCGGCGCGTTTGCTGCGGATCATGCCCTTATCGACGCAAAACTGTGGGGAAACCGCGAACAAAACGCCGTCTTAGCAATCGATGTTGAAACCGCTTGGGATGTGCTCAACGCGCTGGTCGGTGAAATTGGTTTAGGCTTGGGAATTTTCGTGGAAAATGCCATGAGTAATGGATGCGTCCTCATTTCGGCTCAAGCCGTGCAATCCCAAGCCCAACGCATGGCACATTTTACGCACGAAATATTGCTGCAAAAGCTTGAAGCCTTAAGCGATGACACCGATCTTTATCACTTTGCGGTTTACCAAGATGACCCTGATTATTTGCTGGAACAATTCGCTAAACTTCAAACGTTTTATCAGCAAGCCGCAGCACAAAACCTTGGGGTAGTCGCCTACATTGCCTAAATTAACCGTATTATTACGTCAAGTTCCGTAAAGTATGTGCAAAATCGCTTAGTTCGCCTAAGCGGTTTTTACAAATTTTCTACCATCCAACCAACCGCGTGTAACTGCTGAGCATTGCTGCAATGGCTTTTTGGAAAAAACCATTAATTGCGCATAGCGTAAAAATAAATAACGGAAATAAAAACCTGCTTTAGCATAAGGATTCGTGCCAATAATGCCTTTGTCTATGCAATAGTAAGTGTTTTTGGTCATTTCATATAAAAATAAATCGGAATACGTACCTTTATTACCCGAACCCACAAAATGTGTTAAGTTAATGTCTTTTACCACCAAATAAATAGATGCATCTTTGGCACGCACGCATAAATCTAAATCTTCGCAATACATAAAGAACTTACGAGAAAAGCCGCGTAATTCTGCGAAATACTTAGCTTGCATTGCTATAAAAGTCGCGGGTATAAAATCAGTGGATTTTTCTTCGTATTTTAAAGGAGCTTTATCAAAATGAATATTACCAGTAAGCGTACCGACTTTTGCACCGGAATACCACAATACGTCTTTATTAGCACGTTTAGTCATGATTTGTGGTGAGTAAATCGCGCGTTCATCGTCGTGCAGCGAGCTAAAGAACTGCATCATGAAATCGTGTGGAACGAGCAAATCATTATTGGCAATCACTAACCAATCATCTGGCAGAAATTCCGATAGAAATTGTTTAAACAAGAAATTGTGTCCGCGCCCAAAACCTAAGTTACGTGGTGCTCGCAACATAACAATACGGCATTTATCTGAGGATAAGTGCGCATATTTATCCGCTTGTAATTCACCTGAGTTGTCTAAAATGTAAATGGATAAGGGATGCGGCGATTCTTGCGCGACCATGCTATCAATAAACTGATCCAAATACTCACTAAAATAATTGATGGTGAAAAGGTGAATGCGACGGTTTCTCATGATGCTTGTTCCAGTAACACTAACAAAATATTTAGCATTTATTTACTAAATTTTAGCTATTTAATGAAGCTTTTGCCATGAGGGTAAATATTTACCAGACTAAAAATCCTAATTCGTGGATAAAAGGATGCAATTCGCTAAGCACTGGTATTGCCTACCGTGCAGGACTGATCGGGGTAATATGGTTTTTTTATCAGCTTGATAACCCTAGTATCGCAAGTTTATCCGATTGCGCGGAAGACCTCGCCCTTACTGCGACTGCGCTCAGCACAAGTCAGGGCGGGGATGGAGTGCTTGGTGGCGTAGCCGCCCTAAATCCCTCTCATTTCAAAGTTTCTTGCGCATCATCCGGTTAGCACTGCCGCACAACGATTCACAATGGTATTAACTGCACAAAAAAACGATAATGATCGGTATGCAACGACTACAAGCCTTTCAATACGAACTCATGCCCGACGGTGAAACGCAGCGTCAGCTACGCCGTTTTGCGGGGTCATGTCGCTTCGTTTACAACAAGGCACTGGCGTTACAGAAAGACAACCATGAGGCAGGCGCGAAACACCTTAGCTATGTGAAGATGGCAGCGTGGCTTCCCGCATGGAAGCGTGAAGAGGGGCAGGAATGGCTAAAAGATTCCCCCTCACAAGCCCTGCAACACGCCCTCAAGGATTTGGACAAAGCCTACCAGAATTTCTTTGCCAAACGTGCTGATTTCCCGCGTTTCAAGCGTAAGGGCAGTGGCGACAGCTTCCGTTACCCTGACCCCAAACAAATCAAGCTCGACCAAGGTAATAGCCGGATTTTTCTGCCAAAATTGGGTTGGGTACGTTACCGCAACAGCCGCGACGTGTTGGGGGAATTGCGCAATGTCACCGTTTCCTGCAAGGGTGGTAAATGGTTTGTGAGCATCCAGACTCGGCGGGAAATGGAGATTACCTCCGCAGCCACCGCTGCGGTCGGTGTGGATATGGGTATTGCCCGTTTTGCCACGCTTTCCGACGGCAGCTATATTGCCCCACTCAACAGTTTCAAGCGCAAAGAAGCCAAACTCGCCAAATACCAGCGGCGCATGGCGCACAAGCAAAAATTCAGCAATAACTGGAAAAAAGCCAAGGCAAAAGTCCAAAAAACTCACACGCAAATCGCCAACGCCCGCCGCGATTTCCTGCACAAAGCCACGACCACGATCAGCCAAAACCACGCGCTCGTGTTCATCGAAGACTTGCAGGTACGGAATATGTCCAAATCATCAGCAGGCACAGCAGAAAACCACGGCAAGAACGTTGCCCAGAAATCCGGCTTAAACAAAGCCATCCTCGATCAAGGTTGGGGTGAGTTCCGGCGGCAACTCGATTACAAAACGGCATGGCATGGCGGAATGCTGTTTGCCGTGCCGCCGCAGTACACTAGCCAAACCTGCCCGTGTTGCGGTCACGTCTCCAAAGACAACCGCCAGACTCAAGCACGGTTTGCGTGTGTGGAATGTGGCTACGAAAACCACGCCGATGTGGTCGGCGCAATCAATGTTTTAGAGCGGGGACACCGCTTGTTAGCTTGTGGAGATGGCGCGTTAAGTGCCTCGATGAAG
>JBDKID010000059.1:0-5474 GCA_039797295.1 Pseudomonadota bacterium
AGTGCATCATTGTACACAAATCTTGCACAGCCGAATTGAACGGCAAGTTTTTGTTGCTGTTCTTCGGTTGGCTTGATTCTGTACTTTGTTGCTTTCACTGTGTGTCCTTTTGGGATTCAATATAACTCAAATAGGTCTGTGTAAGACGCTTATATCCCCAGAGCTGAAGCTAGGGGAATTACGCGAACTGCTTAAAACTGTCCGCTAGCACTTGTTGGTGATGCGCTGACCCCAAACGGTTCATGGTGTCGATATTGCGTTCGGGAATGTCATCGACATCAGGATAATGCGCAATGGCTTGTTCCAAACTGTCTTCACGGATTAAATGCAGCATGGGATACGGCGAACGGTTGGTGTAGTTTTCTGCGTCTTCGGGGCGTGTTTCCGCAAACTGATAATCAGGGTGAAAACTCGCCACTTGGAATTCGCCTGCATAACCTTCTTGTTCCAACAAAGCATCAACGATGTCCAAAAAATCATTGTAGTCGTAGAAATCTTCCAACGCGCCGGGGTGAATTAACAACGTGGTTTCGACTTCGCTGGCGGGTGTGGCGCGTAAGTGTTCGAGTTCGTGCTGCAAATCTTCCAGCAAAAATTCAGGACGTGCCGAATCGGTGACAACGTAACGGATTTGCCCGCCTTTAAACGGTTTTTGTGCAAATGGGCAAAGGTTGTGTTTAATCACCACGTTTTCTAACCAGTAACGGGTTTGCGCGATGTAAGTGGCATTGCTGTGCTTCATAGCGGTAAAGATACCTGTAATCAATCGTAAATGATAACCTTACGGCGAACACGTCCAGCACACAAATGATTAAATAGTTAAAGCCCAACACGTTGCATGAATAACCTTGTACCCAGCCTTGAATCAAGTCCCATTGCTGCTGCGGCATTGAACGCCGTATTCAGTGCCGTCTTAAATGCGCCCACCGCGCTGGAAGAACTCGAACAATGGTTAGCCACCCCCATACCCGCCCCCAAACCGCCGTCGCTTGCGCCCGTTGCCGCGCACATTGAACAACACGACTTGCTAATACGGGTGCAGGAATACTTGCGTTATTACGGCAATCCGGCAGCGTTGCGCGATGTGTCGATGCTGGATGGCTTTTTTGCGGCATTGGATTGCGCACCCTTACCCGTGCCGCCTGCCGCATGGGTGTGTGAAATTTGGGGCGGCAAAGCCCATTTACCGCAATGGCCAAGTGAATACGCGGGTATGATTTTCGCGGAATTAATTCTGCATTTTCAATACAACGTGGTGCAGCATTTACGTTCCGTCGCGGTGTTTAAACCGTTATTTATTTCGCACCAAGTCGGCACGGCAAGTTTCGACGTGATTGATTATTGGTGCGAAGGTTTTATGCGCGGCGCACGTTTGGGCAATCGCCCGCTGCTGGCTATTCCCGATATTCAAACCTTACTCGAACCCATCGAACGTTTTGCGCAAGGCGATGGTTTATTATTGGCACTGGCAATGGCGGAAACAGAATACGCCGACATTCAAACCACGATTGGGCGCAATGTGCGAGCGATTTGGGAATGCAGCCGTAATTTGCCGGATTATGGTGTGGATCACAGCCCACCCATGCTAGCGACACCGCCCACACCAGTATCCCCATCATCCCCGCCAGAAACGCATCCGACACCCGCGAAACCCAGCAAACCGGGGCGTAATGATCCTTGCCCATGTGGTAGCGGACGCAAGTACAAAAAGTGTTGTATGTAGACTGAAATCGCTAATATAAAAAAAATCTTAAGGCAGTCGCGAATTTATGAATTTTACTTGTAAAAACAGACTGCTACTATCTTCTGTATGCGCGATTGTGATTACCTAGCCTTGGATGGGCACTCTTTACACATATTCCTCACGGTGATGGAACAGGGATCGATAACCAGTGCCGCTACTAAGCTCGGCATTACCAGCTCCGTGATTGGCAATAACTTAACGAAACTCCGTTCGGTGTTTCGCGACCCGCTATTTGTGCGGACAGGAGGTCAGGAAATTGTGCCCACCGCCCGCGCCGAAAGTTTGGCAGATTCCGCCCGCGCGGTTTTGTCGCAGCTACACGAATTAACCGTTGAACCCGACTTTAATCCGCACCGCGCGAGTTTGCATTACACCATTGGTGCAAATGATTTCCAGCGGGATTTGATTCTGCCGGAATTATATCGGCAAGTGACCAGCGAATTACGCAACTTTTCGCTGCAAACCATTATTGATGAATACCCGTCGGTTGATTTACTGCGCACGGGTAAAGCCGATTTATTGCTATCGCCAATCGCGCCGGATGGGGTGGATATTCTGTGTAAACGTTTGTGCATTGATCAACCGCGCTGTTTTTACGACAGCAATGCGCGTGAAGCACCGCGCACCTTGGCGGATTTTCGCTTTGGGCGTTACGTGGGTTTGCATCCGCAAGACGGTCAACGTCCGTTAACCCCGCTCGTGCCATTAATGCGCGAATTGAATCAGCAAGTCGCGGTGCGTGTACCGCAGTATTCCGACATGCCGAGTTTTGTGCGCAATAGCCCGTTATTAGCCATTGCTCCGGGAATGTTGCGTTTAGGGACATTAGCGGGTTTTGCGTCGGTGAAATTGCCGTTTACCTTGCCATCCATTTTTATTTTCATGTTATGGCATAAGCGGCATCAGCAAGACCCCGCACACCAATGGGTGCGGGCGCGTTTAGAAACGGCGGTAGCGGAAGTGATGGTGCAAGTCCGGCGAGTGAAATAAACCGTGGTTTATCTCCTAGTTATTCAACAGTTAAAAAGTTAAAGGGCTTCATCGCTTGCCATATCCAGCAGTTTTTCCGCTGGTTTGCGCCCAAACAACCAGAACATGGCAGGGGTCAAAAAGGTATCCAGAAAGGTGGAACTGATCAGCCCAGAAAAAATCACCACCGCCACCGGATGCAGGATTTCCGTTCCCGGCTGTTCGGCTTCAAACAACAGCGGCATAAGCGCGAATGCTGCTACCAATGCCGTCATCAGCACTGGGGACAATCGTTCCAGTGACCCCCGAATAATCATCGCACGGGTAAAGCTCTCTCCTTCCAGCCGCATCAGGTTGAGGTAATGGCTGGTTTTGAGGATGCCGTTACGGGTGGAAATCCCCGCCAGCGTAATGAAGCCGATCAGTGCCGCCACCGACAACGGTTGCCCCGACAGCCACAGCCCAATCACGCTACCGACCAATGCCAGCGGAATATTCGCCATAATCAGCAATGCCAACGTGGTGGATTGATAACGGCTATAGAGGGTCAAAAACACCAGCAATGCTGCCACTGCCGCTAATAGCGTAATGCGTTGCGCCGCTTGTTCCTGTGCCTCAAACTGCCCACCGATGGTAACGAAATAGCCTTCGGGTAGCTGGAACTCGGCAACTTTTGCCCGCATATCCGCTACCACTTCTGACAATGCCCGCCCCTGCACGTTGGCGGATAGCACAATGCGCCGCTGCCCGTTATCCCGTGCCACTTGGTTGGGGCCGTCGCTTTCCTCAATCTTGGCGAGTTTACTTAACGGCACTTGCCCCAACGGGGTGCTGATGAGCAAATCCTGCAATTGTGCGGTGGAACGTGCCGCTTCCGGCAAGCGCAACACCAGCTTGAAACGGCGGTTGCCATCGACGATTTCATTGATGGTTGCGCCATCCACCAGCATTTGCAGTTCTCGCAGCAATGCCGCCCCTGAAAGCCCGTATTGCCCCGCTACCGCATAATCCACATACACCTTGATTTGTGGGGCAAGCACTTGTTTTTCCATGTTCAAGTCTGCCACACCGTCAACGGTAGCCAGTGCTTGTTGCAAGCGTTCGCCCTGAGCGCGGAGCGTATCGAGGTCATCACCAAACAACTTGATGGCAATTTGCGCCCTGACCCCTGACAACATATGGTCGATACGGTGGGAAATCGGTTGCCCGATACTCACGTTGACGGGCAACGGTGCAAGGCGGGCGCGGATGTCGCCATACACCACGTCCATTGGGCGTTCTGACGGCTTTAAGGCAATGTCCAGCTCGCTGTTGTGTACCCCTTCCGCATGTTCATCCAGTTCTGCCCGCCCGGAACGCCGCCCGACGTGGGACACCTCCGGCACGTCTTGCAGCAAGGTTTCGGCTTTGGCGGCAATGCGTACCGATTCCGCCAAGGTCACACCGGGGGTCAAACGCACACTCACCAACAACGTGGCCAGCAAGACCGCCACTGCACCCATGCCGAGCAAGGTTCGCGGGTAATCCAGCACCGTTTCCAGCATCGTGGCATAACCACGCTTGAGCCAGCGCACCAACCACGGTTCAGGGTGGTCAAGCTGTTTCATATTCGGTAGCAGGTAATACGCCATCACCGGCGTGAGGGTCACAGACACCAGCATCGACACCAGAATCGAGGTAATGTAGGCAATGCCCAACGGCACAAACAGTTTGCCTTCCATCCCCGGCAAGGCGAACAGCGGCAAAAACACCAGCACCACAATAATGGTGGCGTACACAATCGCCGACCGCACTTCCAGCGTGGCGTGCAACACGATCTTCAAGGGCGCAAGTTGGGTTTTGTGCAAACGGTTATTACGCAAGCGGCGACCGTACACAAAATCGACAACGGGATTGCCATCAGTGAAATCAAGGTGGTACGGAAATTCCCCAAAAACAGGAACAAAATCACCATCACCAGCAGTGATGCCAATACCAGCTTGTGTTCCAGATTGCCGATGGAAGCCTCAATGAAACTGGCTTGGCGGAAGGTCACACGCGGCTCTGCCATGCCTTGCGGCAGGCTGGTTTTCATCGACTCCAACGCGGTTTCTATCGCTTGGGTAAGCTGGATGGTATCCGCATCGGGTTGTTTCTGAATACCCAATATCACCGCAGGCTGACCGTTAAACCCCGCATCCCCGCGTTTGACCTTGGGGGCAAAGGTGACGCTTGCCACCTGTTTGAGCAAAATCGGTTGCCCCGCCGTGGCAGTAATCGCAAGGTTCTGCAAATCCTCAAGGCTGGAAGTGCGCCCAATATGGCGGATCAGGTATTCCTTGCCGCTCAGTTCCATGAACCCGCCAGAGGTATTATTGGCAAACCCTTCCAGCGCATCCGCCAACTGCGTAAGGCTAATTCCCAGATCGGTCATGCGGCGCATATCCGGCTGTACCTGAAACTGGCGCACTTCCCCGCCAATCGGGATGACTTGCGCCACGCCAGCAATCGACAGTAAGCGCGGGCGCAACACCCAGTCGGCATACTCACGGACTGCCATTGGATCAATTTTGGCGGGGTCAATCGGCACTGCCACCATCATGATTTCCCCCATGATTGACGACACCGGCCCCATTTGCGGCACAATCCCAGCAGGCAAACCGCTTTCCATCGCGCCCAGCCGTTCGCTGACCATCTGGCGGGCGCGGTAAATGTCCGTATCCCAGTCAAACACCGCGTACACAAACGACAACCCGGCACTGGATACCGAGCGTACCGACTC